>JBHOQX010000104.1:0-167562 GCA_042408595.1 Roseiflexaceae bacterium
AAAGGGCAGAGATCGGCGGAAGAGATCTCCCCGGCGAGAGAGGCTGAAACCGCCCCTCAGCGTGTTGCAACGAACACCGGCGCGAAAGCAAACATCGCAATGGTGAAGGGGGACTGGCAAGCAAAGCGCTCTCAGCGTGTCATCGAGCAATCCGGCCTGCCGCAGGGCTAGCGCCAGATGTTGAGCACTGGGCGTTGGGTTTTGAGGTGCCAGCGGTAACGTCCGGGGCGTGCACGGCCGCCGCCCCGACCGCCGCCCCAACCAACACCCCGCTGCCGTTGCCGGAGGGCTCCGCCGGGAAGCTCACCGTCATCCACCGCACCGAGTACTTCGAGGAGCCGCAGAAGCTCTTCCGCGATACCATGACCAGGTTCGCGCAGGAGAAGGGTACCCAGCTTGACATCTCGACCGCCAACCCGGAGGCGTTCGGCGATTTCATGGCCAAGATGCAGGCCGCGGTCCAGGCCGGCAACCCACCCGATCTGGCTTATCACACCCTCAGCGTGCCGCAGATGCACTCGCTCGACATCGTCGAGGACGTGACGGATGTCGTGGACGAGGCGGTCAAGAAGTATGGGGATGTCGTGCCGTTGAATGCCGCGAAGACCGCCAGGTTCGACGGCAAGTGGTACGCCGTGCCGTTCATGAGCAACACCGGTGCCTGGTTCGCCCGCAAGGATGTCTTCGAGGCCGCCGGCGTGGACCTGACCAAGCTCACCGACCTGAACAGCTACCGCGACGCGGCGCTGAAGGCCTCCGACGCCAGCAAGCAGATGTGGGGCTGGGGGATCACGATCAACAAGAGCGGCGACGGCCACGCGATGATCATGCTCGCCATCCAGAACTTCGGCGGCGCGATCGTCGACAAGTCTGGCCAGAAGGTCGTCTTCAACTCGCCCGAGACGATCGCCGGCGTCAAGTGGCTCACCGAGACCTACACCAGCGACACCTACAAGCCGATGCTGCCGCCCGGCATTGAGAGCTGGACCGACCCGAGCAACAACGAAGCCTATCTGGGCGGCAAGATCGCCCTCACCGCCAACGCCTTCACCGTGTACGGCAAGGCCAAGAAGGACAAGAACCCGGTGTTCGACAAGACGGCTGTGCTGCGCGTGCCGGTCGCGAACAACGGCCAACGGCTCGAATCGGGCGGCAACGGCTGGTTCACGATCTTCAAGGGCGCGAAGAACGCAGACATTGCCAAGCAGGCGATACTCTACATGCTCGACCCGAAGAACTTCATGCCCATGGTTCAGGGCGGCGGCGGCCTGTTCCTGCCCGCGTACAAGAACCTGTGGACGGATGACGTGCTCAAGGTCGACCCGAACTTCACCACGCTCAAGGAGATCATTTTCAACCCGACCCAATACACCGGCTTCTCCTACCCCGCCGACCCGAACCCCGCGGTGGATGCGGTCTTCGCCGAGGCCATCCCGAGCCAGATGATGGCGAATATCACCACCGGCAAGATGAGCGTCGAGGAAGCGGTTAAGGAGGCGCACGACAAGATCGTGCAGATCTTCGAGCAATCCGGCCTGCCGCAGGGCTAGCGCCAGATGTTGAGCACTGGGCGTTGGGTTTTGAGGTGCCAGCGGTAACGTCCGGGGCGTGCACGGCCGCCCACAGCGCGGGAGGTGTGGCGGACCGCAGGCCTTCCACGCGATTCTTTGTTGCGCGCGCACGTGCGCCACGGCCTGTGCGCGCCAAGATCTCCCCGCTGCGTACGTGCTGTAGCGTAAACCTCAAAACGCAACGTTCGGAACTTCCCGAAGGGGGGATGGGCTATGGCGAAGCGAGTCGCAGGGGGCGCGGCGGCGGTCGCGCCGGCGCCCCGTGCGCGCCCCCGGTACGCCGAGGCGATCCTGGGGCGCGACTGGATGGTGGCCCTGCCGTTCATCCTGCCGCTGGTCGTGCTCATGGCCGGGCTGATCGTCTGGCCGTTCATCAACGCGATCCTGCTCAGCATGACCACCCGCAACATCGTCACCCGCACCGACCAGTTCGTCGGCCTGCGGAACTACGTGCTGCTGTGGCGGGATGCCGACTTCCGCGCGGCGGTCAGTAACACCGTGGTCTTCACGGCGGTCTCGGTGGGGTGCAAGTTTGTCGTCGGGATGGCGATCGCCCTGCTGCTGAACAGCCGGCTCCCGTTTCGCAATGTGCTCACCGGTCTCATGCTGCTGCCCTGGATCGTCCCCGAGGTCGTCACGGCGATGGCCTGGCGCAGCATCTACGACCCGCTCTTCGGCGGGCTCAACCCGATCCTTCTGAGCCTCGGCATCATCGACCGGCCGCGCGGCTGGCTCTCCGAGCCATCGCTGGCCATGCCGGCGGTCATCTCGGTCAACATCTGGAAGGGCATCCCGTTCTACACCATGCTGCTGCTCGCCGGGCTGAAGGCGATCGACCGCGAGCTGTACGAAGCCGCCGAGGTGGACGGCGCCAACCCGCTCGCCCGCTTCCGCCATATCACGCTCCCCGGGCTGAAGTATGTCATCCTCGTCACCGTGCTGCTCTCGACGATTTCGACCTTCAACACCTTCGGCCTGGTCTACCTGATGACCGGCGGCGGCCCCGGCGGCGCGACGCGGCTCTACTCCATCCTGGCCTATGAGCGGGCGATCATCGGGCTGCGCTTCGGCCCGGGCGCGGCGGTGGCGCTGAGCATGGCGCCGCTGCTCGCGCTCGTCATCCTGTTGCTCGCCCGCTTCATGCGGCACGACGCCGCGGCCCGCGCCAACGATACCCGCGTGGACCGGCTGTTCGCCTGGATCGGCCGCTGGATCGTCCCGGCGCTGGGGACGGTGCTGATCTTATTCCTGGCGTGGACGGGCACGGCCGGGGCGACGCTGGTGCGGCTAGCCACCTGGGCGCTGGCCGCCCTCGGCATGGTGCTGCTGGTGCGCCTGGCCGTCTGGGGGATGGAGCGGCTGCTGGCCCCGCTGAGGATGGCGCAACGCCAGCGCGTCGGCACGGCGCTGCGGCTGCTGCTGTTGCTGCCGTTCCTCTTGTTCGTGCTCTTTCCGTTCTACTGGATCGTGATCACGGCGTTCAAGACCGATCTGCAAATCCAGCAGTACGCGTCGATCTTCTGGCCGAATCCGTGGACGACCGAGCAATTTCAAACGCTGCTGTTCAAAACGCCGTATCTCACCTGGTTCCGCAACACGGTGATCGTGGCGACCGCCAGCACCGCGATCTCGATCATGCTCGCGTCGCTGGCCGGCTACGCGCTCGCCCGGCTGAAGTTCCTCGGTGCGAACGCGCTCACCACCGCGTTGCTGATCACCTACCTGCTGCCCGGCTCGCTGCTGTTCATTCCGCTGTATCGTATCCTGACCAATCTCCACATCATCAACACCCACCTGGCGCTGATCGCCACCTACCCGACCTTCCTGATGCCGTTCGCCACCTGGGTGATGCTTGGCTACTACCGCTCGATCCCGGAGGACCTGGAGGACGCGGCGATGATCGATGGGGCGACCCGGCTCGGTGCGTTCTGGCGCATCACCCTGCCGCTGGCCGCGCCAGCGCTGCTGTCGGTCACGCTGTTCGCCTTCACCAACGCCTGGAACGAGTTCCTGTTCGCCTTTGTGTTCGTCACCAGCGAGAACCTGAAGACCCTGCCGGTCGGCCTGCAACTGCTGGTCTTCGGCGATGTCTACCCGTGGGGCCAGCTCATGGGCGCCTCGCTGCTGATGGCCATCCCGGTTGTGATCGTCTACATCTACGCCCAGCGCTACCTGGTCGAAGGGCTGACGGCCGGAAGCGTGAAGGGATAAGTTCCTGACACGGTGACAAGATGATTTGATGACCAGATGAGTGAACGCGCGCCTCATTCACCGTGTCACGTGGAGCGTTGCTCGATGAAAATCGTCGATTATCGCGTCACGCCGATCGCCTTCGCCGACCCGCCGCTGCGCGCCGCCTCCGGCCTGCACGCCCCGTGGGCGCTCCGCACGATCGTGGAGGTCGTCGGCGACGACGGGCGTACCGGCGTCAGCGAGACGCATGGCGGCGCGGCGGTCGTCGCTGACCTGCACGCCGTGCGCGACCTGGTGATCGGGCGCGACCCGCTGCGCCTGGCCGAGCTGGAGGCGCGCCTCTGGAACGGCGCGCTCCGCTCGCCGCCCCGCACCTTCGGCGCGGTCGAGGTCGCCTGCCTCGACCTGGCCGGCAAAGCGCTTGGCCGCCCGGTGTGCGACCTGCTCGGCGGCCGCGTGCGCGACCGTGTGCCGTTCAGCGCCTACCTGTTCTACAAGCACGCCGGGGCCGGCGGCGCGCACGGCCTTGGCCCCGACCCGGACGCCCGCGGCCCTTGGGCGCGCGCCCGCCAGCAGGAGGCGCTCAGCGCCGAGGCGCTGGTGGAGCAGGCGCGGGCGATGGTCGCCGCGTTCGGTTTCCGCTCGCTCAAACTCAAGGCCGGCGTGCTGGAGCCGGCGGAAGAGGTGCGTACGATCCGGCTGCTGCGCGCGGCCTTCGGCCCGGATGTCCCGCTGCGGATCGACCCGAACGCCGCTTGGTCGGTTGAAACCGCCGTACGCTGCGCCGCGGAGATGGAGGAGCTGCTGGAATACTACGAAGACCCGGTGGACGGCAAGGCGGCGATGGCCGCCCTGCACCGCCGCACCGGCCTGCCGTTGGCGACGAACATGTGCTGTGTCTCGTTCGTCGATCTGCCGGAGACGATCCGTCTCCAGGCGGTGCAGATCATCCTGGCCGACCACCACTTCTGGGGCGGGCTGCGCGCCTCGGTCGAGCTGGCGCGCATCTGCCGTACCTGGGGCATCGGGCTGTCCATGCACTCCAATTCGCACCTCGGCATCTCGCTGGCGGCGATGACACACCTGGCCGCCGCGGTGCCGAACCTGACCTACGCCTGCGACACGCACTACCCCTGGCAAGCGGAGGAGATCATCGTCGGCGGCAAACTGCGCTTCGCGGACGGCGCGCTGCCCGTGCCGGACGGCCCCGGCCTCGGCGTCGAGCTCGACCGGGATGCCCTGGCGCGGATGCACGCGCAATACCTGGCCTGCGGCCTTACCCGCCGCGACGACGCGGCGGAGATGCAGAAGATCGAGCCGGGGTGGACCTACCGCCGGCCGCGGTGGTGACGGCGACGCAAGAAGCCGCCTGGAACGGGGAGGTCTGGCGGGCGCAGCCCGCTCCGTTTTCCGCCGCAGAGCGGAGCAGGATCGCTTTCGGGGCTGCGGGCACGCACCTCCCCGCCTGCCGCCGACGCGTCCGGGTGCCCGCGGCCCCAACGGCCCCGCCGGGCGGGGTTCAGCCGGCCTCCGATGGGCGGGCGCATCGCGTCCGCCCCGCGTGCATGGCATGCGCACGGCGCGATGGCAACAGCGATTGAGGGGCACCCATGACGCGCCATACCTCAGGAGGCCGTCTTCCCATCGGCCTGGCGGCCTACAGCTTCCCGTTCGGCTGCGGCTTCCTTCAGCGCAACGGCCGCCGCGCCTGCGACACCCCGATGGACACCTGGCGGCTGATCGAGCTGGCGAGCGGCTACGGCCTGGCGCGGATCGAGATCCCCCTGGCCGGCGTGCTGCCCGACCTGGCCCCGGCGACGATCGACCGGCTGCGGGGCGCACTGGCGGAGGTCGGCCTCGGCCTGGTGGTGGACAGCGGCGTGGTGGATGTTGAGGAGCTGCGGGCGCTGCTGCCGCTCGCCGCCCGCGCCGGCGCGGCGGTGGTGCGAGCGACGC
Organism: Roseiflexaceae bacterium; assembly: GCA_042408595.1. GTDB lineage: Bacteria > Chloroflexota > Chloroflexia > Chloroflexales > Roseiflexaceae > JBHOQX01. The sequence continues at coordinate 5,721 of JBHOQX010000104.1, forward strand.
TCAGCCCGATCCTGGAGGGCGCCCGCGCCGGCTGGCCCGGCGGCTGGGAGGCCCACCTGGCCGAGATGCGCCGGCGGATCGTCGCGCTGCGGCCCGACCTGGAGCGGCACGGCGTCACCCTGGCGCTCGAAAATCACCAGGATGCCACATCCGACGACCTGTTGCTGCTGTGCGAGGCCGGCGGCGGTTGCGTCGGCGTGACGCTGGATGTCGCCAACCCGCTGGCGGTGTGCGAGGATCCGCTCGCGTTCGCCCGCAAGGTCGGCCCGTGGATTCGCAACGTTCATCTGAAAGACTACACCATCCACGCCACCGAGAGCGGCTACCGGCTGGTGCGCGCCGCCATCGGCGCGGGCGACCTGCCGTGGCCCGAGTTGCTGGCGACGCTTGCCGCGGCCGCGCCGGGCGCGCCGCAGCAGATCGAGCTGGCGGCGCTCCACGGGCGGCACATCCGCGTCTGGCAGGCGGAGTGGTGGGACGGCTTCCCCGCTTGCGATCTGCGCGCCGCGCTGCCAGGGCTGCGTTTTCTGGCGCTGCACGCCCGCCCACCGGGTGCGCCCTGGCAGACGCCCTGGGAGCTGGAGGCGCCGCCAGAGGAAGTGGGCAGGTGGGAGCTGGCGCAGCTCGCGGAGAGCGTGCGGTTTCTGGACGAGATGCGCATCAGGGGTTATTTGCCCTGACGCTGGACGCTGGACGGCGGACGGTGGCTGGTGCGGCGGGCACACCTGCGGTCTGCCGTCCGCGGCGATCCCCCGCAACGCAGGCGGTGCGGATGGCGTGCGGCCCGCCGCGGAGCTCGTTTTCGTGCGTGCGCGCGCCGGAGGATGGATGTTGAACCTCCCCACCACGTACGTCCTGGTGACGAGAGGAACGAACCATGCCGTTTCCCCTTGACCAATTCAACCTCGCCGGCCGGGTGGCGCTGATCACCGGCGGGGCCGGCGGGCTCGGCGCGGTTTGCGCACGAGCGCTGGCCGGCGCCGGGGCCGATGTCGCGCTGCTCGGGCGCCGCGCGACGCCGCTGGCCGAGGCCGCCGGGGCGATCGGCGCCGCGACCGGCCGCCGCGTGCTCGCCGTCCCCGGCGACGTGACCGACCCGGGGCAGGTGCGCGCCGCCGTGGCACAGGTGCGCGCCGGGCTTGGCCGGCTGGACATCCTGGTGAACAGCGCCGGGATCAACATCCGCCGCCCGACGCTCGACTTCTCGCTGGAGGATTGGCGCGCGGTGATCGATATCAACCTGACCGGCACACTGCTGTGCAGCCAGGCGGCGGCCCCCGGCATGATCGAGGCCGGCTGGGGGCGGATCATCAATGTCAGCTCGATGCTCGGTATGGTGGGGCTGGCGGAGCGTCCGGCCTACACCGCGGCCAAGGGCGGCGTCATCCAGCTCACCCGCACGATGGCGCTGGAGTGGGCGGCGCACGGCGTGACGGTCAACGCCCTCGCGCCGGGGCCGTTCGGCACCGCGCTGAACCGCCCGCTGCTCGACAACCCCGCCGCCTACCAGGCGTTCGTGGCCAACATCCCGCTCGGGCGCTGGGGCGAGCCAGAGGAGCTCGGCGGGGCGATCGTCTTCCTGGCCTCGCACGCCTCCAGCTTCATGACTGGTGCGGTGCTGACGATCGACGGAGGGTGGACGGCGCGGTGATACGGACCACAGACGGTGGACGACGGACGACGGCAGGTCATGCAGGAACGGGATGACCAGGATCGCGGCCAGGCGTACCGTCGTGCGCACGACACACCGGGGAGTACCCAGATGACGCGTGGCGAACGTATGATCATGCCCGGCCCGCGCGAGGTGACGGTGCAGGCGTTCGAAGTCCCTGTGCCCGGTCCAGGCCAGGTGCTGCTTGAGACCGAGGCGAGCGCCGTCAGTCCCGGCACCGAGTTGGCGATCTACACCGGCATCCACCAGTGGCTGGCCGACCCATCGCGCGCCTGGCCGAAGTTCCCCGTCACGCCGGGCTACAGCGCCGTCGGGCGGGTGGCTGCGCTGGGTGAGGGGGTGCATGGCGTCGCCATTGGCGAGCGGGTGGTCTGGCCGGGGCGCCACGAGACGCACGCGCTGGTCGAGGCCGCCAATAACCCGCTGCTCGTCCGCATCGGCGGCGGCGTGGCGGCGCCGGTGGCCGCCTGCGCCGTGCTGGCGCGCTTCCCGCTCACCGCGCTGGTGCGCGCCGGGCCGCTGCTTGGGCAGGCGGTGGCGGTGCTCGGCCTCGGCATGATCGGCCAGATCGCGCTGCGGCTGTTCTCCGCCGCTGGGGCCTATCCGTTGTTCGGCATCGACCCGGTGGCGGCGCGGCGTGCGGCGGCCGAGCGCACCCCCGGCGCCGTCGCGCTCGATCCGGCGGACGGCGATCTGCGCGAGCTGCTGTGCGCCCACAACGGTGGCGCGGCGCCCGATATCGTGGTGGACGCCACCGGCGCGCCGAGCGCCGTGCGCGATGCGATGCGCGCCGTGGCCGATGGCGGGCGGGTAGTGATGGTCGGCAGCCCACGCGGCATCGCCGGGGATGTCGATTTTTACTGGGACCTGCACGGCCGCTCGCTCAGCCTGATCGGCGCGCACGGCTCGGCGATCGGCGCGGAGCCGCGCGAGGCGTTCCCTTTCACCCTGCCGCGCGCGATGCGCCTGCTGGTGCACCTGCTGGAAAGCGGCAAGCTGCCCCTCGACGACCTGATCACGCATCATGTCCACGCCGCCGAGCTGGGTGCGATGTACGAGGGGCTCCTCAATCAGCGCGACGCGTTCCTCGGCGTGACGCTGCGGTGGGGCTCGACATAAGCCTGGATGCGTAGAGCGCGGGCCGTTGCTCCACTGGCAATAACGGGCGGTGAACGGGGGCGTTTCCGACGAACGCCCCCGCTGCATGTGGTCAATGCCGACCCCCATCGCACGATGCGACGGGAGTCCTGCGGCGCCCCCACGGTCAAGGGGCCGCTGCGCGGCTGAGACCCTTGACCCCGGAGGTGCCGCCGGCTGGGCCTCCGATGTGGCTGTGGTGGGTTCAGCAACGGTGACAGGGCAGGGCAGGTTGATGCCAACCTCCTTCGGGAGCTGCCCCACGTGGGGGCGGCCGCGCGGAAAACGCTCCGGGTGAGTTGCATACGCGGAATCCAGGGTCGCCTGGCGCTTGGCCAGCACCTCGGGCGCCTGCCCGCTAGGCACGACCGCCGGCGGTAGGAGCGCGATCCCGCTGTGCTTATGCTCGTGGTGGTACCAGTCGGCAAACCAGCGCATCCCCGCGCGAGCGGCCTGCAGGCTGGCAAAGCGCTCGGGATAGCTCGGCCCGTACTTCATCGTCTTGAACTGACGTTCCGCGTAGGGGTTCTCGTCCGAGCTGCTCGGGCGGCGGTGTGCCTGAGCCACACCTAGAGCCATCAGCAGCTCAGCCCGGGTTTGTGCGGTCATCGGAGCCCCGCGGTCAGCGTGGAGGGTCAACGGGCGGGGCTGCACGCCCTCGCGGGGGTAGCTTTCCGCGATTAAGGCTTCGGCCAACTCCGTGTCCTCTCGCGGCTCAATCCGCCAGCCGACGATCGTGCGTGAGACGCTGGCGAGCACCACATAGAGGTTGGACCAGAGCCCTGGTTGGGGGCCGCGGAGCGTGGTGATGTCCCACGACCAGACCTGGCAGGGGACCGTGGCGAGCACTTCGGGCGCTGCGTAGGCCGGTCGTCGGCGCTGCGCCCACCGCTTACGGGTGGCGGCATCCTGCTGGAGCATGCGATACATCGTGCGCCAGGAGCCGTCATGACGGCCTTCGTCCAAAAGCGTGGCGTAGATGGGCGCGGCGCCTGGTCGACAAAGCGTTCGCTGTTGAGCCGGTCACGTAGGCTCTGCTCCTCCTCCTTGCTCAGGGCCCGATGGGAGCGCGAGCGTGGGCCTGGGGCAGGGGCCGGACAGGGCGGTTGCTGGGCTGCGTAGAAGCTGGAGCGTGGCACGCCCTGGGCGTTGCAGGCTGCCGCCACGCCCACGACGGGTGCGAGGTCGCGGGCGACCTCAAGCATCAGCCGTCGTCGTTCGGCAGGCTCGCAGGCGTCATGCAAAGCAGCGTCGCCCCTTTTTTTGGCATGGTGATCACGAATGGAGCGTTATCGAGCTCGGCCGCGAGGTGGGCGTTCTCGCGCTGGAGATGGGTGATTTCCTCCTGCTGCGGGTCGCGGGGCTGGACCGGACGGCCGGAGGCCGGCTGTTTGTGACTGGTGAGGGTGCCACGGTCACGTTGGGCACGCCACGTGGAGCTGTGGGAGGGGTAGGCGCCCTCCCGACGGAGCAGCGCGCCGCTGCCCCGGCCGTGAGAGGGTCTCGGTGGAGGGACGCTCAGCCGTGGTCGCCTTGGAGGCGGTGCGCTTGGGATCCTTCATGCTATCTTCCTACCGCCCTCTCGTTTGCAACGGGTTTCCGGCTCCGATCTGTCCAAAGGTAGCTAGCACATAGGGGATGACCCTGCCACGTTGACTGAACCAGATCGCGGCGGCATAGCAGGTGCGATGCAGTGTTGGCCGTGGGAGGTGCGCTGGCAGCGCGGTGTTTCGTTGTTCGCACCGCAGCGCGGTCAAATGTTCTGGTGCCGCTTGACGGTCTGCATGGCGATGATGTATACTGTGCATGTGAACATTGATAGGCGGTAGGATGCGGCAACAAATATAGTTATGCCGAAGAAGGCAGATGAAATGGATGAAATTAGCTGGAATGACTTCCTCAAAGTCGAGCTTCGCGTGGGACGTGTCCTCTCGGCGGAACCGTTCCCCGAAGCCCGTAAACGTGCTTACAAGCTGCGCATCGATTTCGGCGAAACTATTGGGATCAGGAAATCGAGCGCGCAAATAACCACCTTGTACACTCCCGAAGAACTGGTGGGTAAGCTCGTTGTGGCCGTCGTGAACTTGCCCGTGAAACAGATCGGTCCCTTCCTTTCGGAGTGTCTGGTTACAGGCTTTCATACGGAGGACGATGCCGTGGTGCTGTGCGTGCCGGACAAAGCGGTGGCACCGGGGGCAAAGCTTTTATGAGCAGGAGGTCGGTGGGGGCAAGGCATTCAGGTTGTCGATCTGGAGGGTGGTGGAAAGGTTGGCATAACAACGGCATGAACGCAGACGCACGTCGTCGGCATTTTCACGTTGCACGGCTGTTGGCGTCTCCATAACCTGTTACGCCCCACGGGCAAAGTCGATACTCTTGACGCGCAATCGTAAGCCCTCCATCAGGCACAATCCGGTTCCATACAGCAGGCTCAAAATCAGCGAGATAAAACCTGCTCTACCTCGCCACGGGTGAACACCACCGGAACCCGCCGAGAGCGCCTGGCCCTTTCAATGTTCTCGATGTCGGGTAGGTTGACTTTCAGCACCTGGCGGTACAAGAAGAGCAACGCCGATAGGGCTACGTTCTGGGTAGAGGCCGCCACGTTGTTCTTGGTAGCCAAGTGGGATAGCTAAGCCCGGATTTCCTCGACCCCCATCTCGTTCGGGTGGCGCTTGCTGTGAAAACGAATGAAGTCTAATATGTAATACACATACGAGGTTTCCGTTCGTCGGCTCATATGCTTGAGTCTCAGAACATTGCGAACCTCGTTGAGAAAGGGGGAAGTTTTGGACGAATACCTTTTTTGGTCATTAGGCACATCCGACATATCAGATAACATCCTAGTACGGGGTGTTATATGACAGCGTGACATTTAATCACTAGTTCGGCGACGGAAGCGGAGGAGTCGCTTGAGGCACGCTGCATTCATCCGGAACATCATGGTCGGCCGGAATGGGCTGACCCGTGCGGTGCTGGTCCGGGCGTTCGAGGACGCCGGCGGTGCGGACGTCGCCTCCGTCCTGGCCACCGGCAACATCGTGTTCACCGCCGGCGACGCCGAGTCGGTCGCGGCAGCGGCGGCCGACCTGCTGAGGGCGTCGACCGGGCTGAGCGAGCCGATCTTCGTCCGCAGCTTCGCCGACCTGCAGCGGATCTACGTGGCCGACCCGTTCGCCGCCGCACCGACGGACAACGTTTACGAGCAGTGCGTCAGCTTCGCGGCGGGCGAGCTGTTTGGCGTCGGCCCGCTCCCGATCGAGTCCGGCCGGCGGGACGTGTGCATCTTCCGGGTGGCCGGCCGCGAGGCGTACAGCGTCACCCGGTTGATCGCCGGCCGGTGCGGGACGGCCGGCCCGGTGGTCGAGCGGCGGGCCGGCCAGCCAGTGACAACCCGCAACTGGCGGACTATCCGGCGGCTGATCGAAAAGCACGCCGAACCAGGCGCTGCAGCGGACCCGCCCAAAGCGACGGGCCGCTGAGCTTGGGCGTTAGCTAGCCAATCACATGCTGCATACAATACGCATAAAGCGAGTCTATGAACCGGCGGAGGCCCAAGATGACTTTCGTGTCCTTGTGGATCGGGTGTGGCCTCGCGGACTGACAAAGGAACAAGTTGGGGCTGAACTATGGCTACGGGACATAGCGCCGAGTACTGCTTTGAGAAAGTGGTTTGCTCACGACCCGTCAAAGTGGGATGAATTCAAGAGACGCTACTTCGCAGAACTTGATCGGAATCCCGACAGTGTGCGTGTGCTTCTTAAAGTGGCGAGGGAACGTACCGTGACACTGTTGTATTCAGCCCACGATCCGGAACATAACCAAGCAGTTGCGTTGAAGGAGTACCTAGTGAGCCGCTTTAAGACAGTAGACCCCATCTGACGATTCAGCTTTACCGGATTGGGAATGCCATAGTATACAGTCGGCAGTGTGGCACGACAGGATGTGGCACATCAACTATTTCACAATAATTCTCAGACAGGATCTAACTAGCTAACACGCGCTTGCACCTGACGCCGCTGCGCTGCGCGGCTCGCCACTGAACCGGGGCGTCAGGCCGCTGCGAGCTGCTCGTCGATAAGCGACAGTCCATCGGTTTTCCCAACTCGGAGTAGACTTGCTGCCATGGGACTCTTGACCTTCAGCATCAATGTCACCCTCGATGGGTGCGTCGATCACCGGGAGGGAATCGCCGACGACGAGACCCACGCCTTCTTCACCCGCCTCATGGACGAGGCCGGAGCGCTGCTGTGGGGCCGCCTTACCTACGAGATGATGGAGCGTTACTGGCCAGCGGTCGCTCAGGGCGATATGGATGTGCCGCCAGCGATGCGGGAGTGGGCGCATAAGCTGGAGGCAAAGCCGAAGTACGTTGTCTCCTCGACTCGAAAGCACTTCTCCTGGACAAATAGCTACCCCATCGCTGGCGACCTCTCCACGGGCGTGCAGAAGCTGAAGGACGCGACCCCGGCCGGTGTGCTCCTCGGTAGCGGCCAGCTTGCGACCGAGCTTGATCAACTCGACCTGATTGACGAGTATATTTTCCTCGTACATCCCCGGATCGCGGGCCATGGCCCGTACCTGTACGGGGGCGGACTACCCAGCACACGACAGCTCGAGCAAATCTCAGTGAAGCCACTCCGCAACGGTGCGGTTGCCCTGCACTACCGGCGGGCGAACGGCGACCGAGCCGAGAAGATGCCCTAGGAGAAGCATGAGCAACGTATTCGTCAACATCGCCCTGAGCCTCGATGGCTACCTGGCGCCGGAAGGCATGACCATGGAGCACTGGAACCAGCCTGAGTACAAGAACTGGGGGGCCAAATGGGGCGCGCTGATGATGTGGTCCCTGAATCAACAATACCTGCGTGAAAAACTTCAGCTCGGACCGGGGGGAGAGACCGGTCCAGTGAACGACATGCTTCGCTATACCTTCGAGCGCACCGGTGCGCACATCATGGGCAAGCGTATGTTCGACGGCGGCGAGCGCGGTTGGCCAGAGGAGGCACCGTTCCACACCCCCGTGTACGTCCTGACCCACCAGAGGCGTGAACCCTGGGTGCGTCCGGGCGGGACGACGTTTTACTTTGTCACCGACGGGCCCGAACGGGCTTTGGAGCTAGCGCGGGAAACCGCAGGTAAGCGCGATATTCGCATTTCGGGCGGTGCGAACGTAATCCAACAGTACCTGAGCCTGGGCGTGGTGGATGAGCTGGAGATCGCCCTTGTGCCTGTGCTGTTTGGGGGCGGTCGGCGCCTGTTTGAGAACCTCTGCGAACCGTTGCCGGAGTTTGCCGTTGCGCAGGTAATCGATACTCCCCTCGCCACACACGTGCGCCATGTGCGTCAGTGAGGGTGGCGGTTGCGGCGAACCGCTGCCGGTGTGGGAACGGCAGAGTCGCCACCGCATTTCTATCGAGCGGCATCATCATTCGCCATTGGGCCGTTTTCATTTCTGCTAAAATCGCGAATGGACCTCTCCGTCCCACAGATTCGCCTTGCTGAACTCATAGGTGCCCTCTCGCTAGCCACCGATTTCGGTATGGGCCAGCCGTTGGAGTTCGCGCTGCGATCGTGCGTAGTCGCCCTGCGGCTGGCCGAAAAACTGGGCTTCGATGAAAACGGCATGCGCGATGTGTATTACCAGTCGCTGTTGCGGTACATCGGTTGTAATGCCGAGACCCGTTTGCTCGCCGCAGTCTTCGGCGACGAACTAGCGCTGTGTACTGAGATCATTCACACCGACCCCACCACCCCCGCCTATTTCCAACTCCTCACGCACTTCATCCGGCAGGCCAACGCAGGCGCATCCCCCCTTCAGATGCTGGGGGCGATCGTGGGCGGCTTCGCACAGATGACGAGTCAGGTCAATGAGTTTTTTGTCGGCCATTGCGAAGTCGCCGCGCGGCTGGCGCAACGGTTGGAACTGGACCACTCGACCATTCTCGCCATCAGCCAGGTGTATGCGCGCTGGGATGGCAAAGGAATCCCCCCGCTCAAAGGAGAGGCTATCGCCCCAGGGATGCTGGTTGTCTCACTGGCGCAGGATGCGGTAGCGTTCTATCAACTGGGTGGGCTCGAGGCGGCGGTGGCGGTGGCGAAGCAGCGTCGGGGCGGAATGTACGCACCCCAGCACGTCGAAGTTTTTACGCAGTACGCCCCAGAGCTTTTCACCGGTTTAGAGACCGACTCGGTGTGGGAGGCGGTGATTCGCCTCGAGCCGGGCCCGCGCCGCTATTTAACCGCATCCCAGTTCGATGCGGCCTGCGAGGCCATAGCCGACTTCACCGATATCAAATCGCCCTACCTGCTCGGCCACTCGACGGGCGTGGCTCGGCTGGCCTCGGGCGCCGCGCGCCGAAGCGGCTACCAGAAGCGGAGGTCAGCATGGCGAATAGGGTTATTGCACGACATCGGTCGCGTTGCCGTATCGGCAGGGATTTGGGGAAAGCCCGGCTCACTTTCAGACCCCGAATGGGAAAAAGTGCGGCTTCATCCGTATTACACCGAACGCATTCTGGCTCGCCCGCAAGCGCTAGCTGATTTGGGCGCGGTCGCTTCACTGCATCACGAACGGCTCGATGGGAGCGGTTATCATCGTGGGTTGCGGACTTTGCCACCGGCTGCCCGCCTGCTCGCCGCCGCTGATGTGTATCAGGCCCTCATCGAACCACGCCCGTATCGTCCGCCGCGCACGCCTGAACAGGCCGCCGATGAACTGAATCGCGAAGTCCGGGCCGGGCGACTAGACCGGGAGGCAGTCCACAACTTCATGGCTCTTCCTATAGCCCCGAAGGATTGCGCGGATATTCATACACGCAGACCTATAACCTCACAGGTTGGCCGGCTGCCGTCGTGCGCGGCGGCACCTCGCCCGAGGGTCTGCCCATTGGTGTCCAAATCGTGGCGCGTCCGTGGCGCGAAGATGTGGCTTTAGCGGTGGCACACTCTCTCGAGAAAGCCTTGGGCGGTTGGAGAGCAGCGTCGCTCTAAGAAGCTGTCTGCAACGGGGAGGTTTGGCGGGCAGCGCCCTCCAGACTCCTGATGTTTCGCCGCACAGTCGGCGGCGCAGCCGCCAGCCGTGTGGCGGGGTAGGATGGTCTTCTGGGGGCCGCAGGCCCCCACCACCCCCGCCGGGAGCCTGTCAGACAGTCTCGTAGGATGCTCTCATCAAGAAGACCCGATGCCGATTCGTCAGTACAGCGCGAGCAGATCATCAAGATCCTTGACCAGGCCGAGCAAGGGAGCAGACCATTGGCGCCGTCTGCCGTGAGCACGGGATCACGGAAACCACCTTCTCCCGCTGGCGCCGGGCGTATGGGGGCTAAGCGCTCAACGAGGCCGGCGCCTTTGGGCGCACGTTACGCCACAGCTGGCCCCATCCGTTCAGTTGACAACCGGCGCCTGATCGGCTACGCTGCCTCGCGCCGAAGCCGATGGCGCCGAGCAAAGGCTCGCGCTTCCGATGTGCCAAGGTGCGTGTCGAGCCGGCGCATTCCCGAGGATGCACCGCAAGATCTCTGAGCAACGTGGCCCCGCTTCGTACACGGATGTTCAGGGGCGCATATGGGCAGGCGGCCGGAACATGGCCCGCCCGGAGCCTTCGCCCCTTCCATGGCACACCGCTGCATCTCCAACCCAGAGGAGCCAGCATGCGCATCGTCTCCCTTCTCCCCAGTGCGACGGAGATCATCTGCGCGCTCGGCCTTGGCGATCAGTTGGTGGGCGTGACGCACGAATGCGACGAGCCGGCGTTCGTCCGCGCGCTGCCGAAGGTCACGCGGACGCTCATCCCGGCCGACGCGACGAGCGCCGAGATCGACCGGCTGGTGCGCGAGCGCCTGCGCAGCCAGCGGGCGCTGTATACGCTCGACCTGCCGACGCTGGAGGCGCTCCGCCCCGATCTGATCGTCACCCAGGCGCTGTGCGACGTGTGCGCCGTCGCGGAGGAAGAAGTGCGCGCCGCGGCCTGCACGCTTCCCGGCACGCCGCGCGTGGTCAACCTGGAGCCGGAGACGCTGGCCGAGGTCTTCGACGCCATACGCACGGTGGCGCGCGCCGCCGGCTGCGAGCGCACGGCAAGGGAAGTGATCGGCGGGCTGATGGCGCGTGTGGAGGCCGTCGTCGCCCGCAGCGCCGCCCTCCGGTATCGGCCGCGCGTGGCCCTCCTCGAATGGCTCGACCCGCCGTTTTCGTGCGGCCACTGGAGCCCAGAACTGGTGCGGCTGGCGGGTGGCGTGGAAGGGCTTGGCCGCGAGGGGCAACCCAGCCGTACGCTCACGTGGGATGCGGTGCTGGCCTGGCAGCCAGAGGCCGTCATGATCGCCTGCTGCGGCTTCAGCGTGGAGCGAACGCTTCAGGATATCTCACGGCTCGCATCGGTCCCTGGCTGGCGGGATCTGCCGGCGGCTCGCGCAGGGCGGGTGTACGTGGTGGATGGTTCGCAGTATTTCAGCCGGCCCGGCCCGCGCCTGGTCGATAGCCTGGAGATTCTGGCGCACGCGCTGCACCCGGAGGTGCATCCGCTGCCCGCCGGCCTGCCGCCGCCCGCTGTCGTCCCTTAAGGCACAGGGCTGACGTGGTCGCCCGCATCGCGGGAGGTATGGCGGGCCTGCGGGCCGCCACGCGGTTCTTTCCCACCGCGTACGTTTTGGAAGGCGGGCCGTATTGCCTGGCTGCGTGTGATGCGCGCACCGCGTCAGCACGCTGCCCGAGCGGTCTGTCGTGGCGCTAGCGGTAGCGGGGGCTGACCGTCCACGCTCCGAGCCGGCCTGGGTTGCCGTCCCACGCAGCCCATGCGCGGCGTTCGACGGTGATCCGGATGATCTCGGCCTCCGGCTCCTGCGGCGCGGACGGCAGCGTCCCGATCGCGGTGATGCTCATGAGGGTCGCGTCCCCGCCGAAGAGCGCGTGGATCACCTGCGCCAGCTCGCGCTTGGCCTGCGTGCCAGTCCCACGATCGGTGAAGGCCGGCTGCACCGGCACAACGACCGTCACCGCCGGCCCGCTGGGGAGGGTTGCGAACTGCACGTTCCAGCGGCCCTGCGGGATGCGCATGATCCGGCGCGTATCCACGCCGCGCATCGCCGATTGCGCCAGCCGCAGGTAGCGCGCCTCGCGGGTCTCGACGGTCGGGGCGGCGGTGGCCGGCGCGGCGCTCGCTTGGGGCGTGATGGTAGCGGGCAGGTCGGTAGATTGGCGCGTCGCGTCGGTGGTGGCCGGCGCGGCGCTCGGTTGGGGTGCTGCGGGCTTGGGCGCGGCCAGGTTGCTGCACCCCGCCAGGAGCCAGAGGGTGAGAAGAGCGGGGAAAAGCCGGTTCATAGCTCGTGGTTTCGTGTCTGGTCGGACCACAGGGCTCACAGGCAATCAGACCGCGGCGCTGTCAGGCCGTGTGAGATCGACTGTTGCGCTATTGTAGCATTCGCGCCGCGCTGCGGCAAACGGAGGGGGGCATGCAGCTTGACCGGCAGGTCGCGATCATCACCGGGGCGGGGAGTGGGATCGGCGCGGCGATCGCGCGGCAGTTCGCCGCCGCTGGGGCGCAGGTGGTGCTCGTCGGTCGGCGGGCCGCGGCGCTGGAGGAGGTGCGGGCGTCGCTTGGCGGCCCCCACCCGGCCCGGGTCGCTCCAGCGGACATCACCGACCGCGCCGCGGTTGGGGCGCTTGTTGAGGCGGTCGCCGGCGACTATGGGCGCATCGATATCTTGGTGAACAATGCCGGGGCGAACGTCCGAGCGCGGCGCGTGGCCGAGCTGGCGGCCGAGGACTGGGAACGGCTGCTGACGGTGAATGCGACCGGCGCGTTTCATCTGGCGCAGGCGGTGTTGCCGCATATGCGCGCACGGGGCGGCGGCCTGATCATTAATATCGTCTCGACGTCGGGCGTGCGGGCGAGCGAGCTGGCCGGTGCGGCCTACAGCGCCGCGAAGCACGCGCTGGCGGCGCTCGGGCGGGTGATCGCCCAGGAGGAACGCGCGCACGGCATCCGCGTGACCAACATGCACCCCGGCGAGGTGAATACCCCGATCCTCGATCAGCGGCCCGAGCCGGTGAGCGCCGGGCAGCGCGCCCGCGCGTTGCAGCCGGAGGATGTCGCTGCGGCGGCGCTGTTCGTCGCGGCGCTGCCGCCGCGGGCCTGCGTGCCGGAGCTGGTGATCACGCCGCTGTACCAGGCGTTTGTCTAGTGTTGGGGGACCGGGGCAGACGATGAAAGCAGGCAACGCTCGATGCGGAAGCCTGCTCCCCCGCGCTACTCAGCGTTCGTCCGGCGTCCGAACGGGTGTGGCCATCGTTCGTCCTTCGTCGTTGGGCGAGGCCATCGCTCCAGGGAGTCAGCCGCCGCAGCGCCTCGACCTGCTCGCGCCGGCCGTGGTACTATACGGGCGCAATTCACACGCTGCACGGAGCGACCGATGATCTCGCAGTTGCTGCGGCCCGATATCGCCGCGCTCGAACCATACACGCCGATCGTGCCGCTGGAGGTGCTCGCCGCGCGTCTGGGCATCCCGGCGGACCGGCTGGTGAAGCTGGACGCCAACGAGAACCCCTACGGTCCCTCGCCGCGGGCGCGCGCGGCGCTGGCCGCGCTCGGGGGCGACGGCGCGCTGACCGCGGCGATCTACCCCGATCCGGAGCACACCCGCCTGCGCGCCGCGCTCAGCCGCTACACCGGCCAGCCGCCGGAGCGGATCATCTGCGGCGCGGGCTCCGACGAGCTGATCGACTTGTTGATGCGCGCCTGCCTCCGGCCCGGCGACGCGATCATCGACTGTCCGCCGACCTTCGGGATGTACGCCTTCGATGCCGGGTTGTGCGCTGCCCGGGTGGTCGCCGTACCGCGCGACGGCGCCTTTGAACTCGACTTGGCGGGCATCGCGGCGGCGGCGGCGCGCACGGCGGCGAAGCTGCTGTTCATCGCCGCGCCGAACAACCCGAGCGGCACGCCGCTGCGCCGCGCCGATCTGCTGCGCCTGCTCGACCTGCCGCTGCTGGTCGTCGTCGACGAGGCCTATGCCGAGTTCGCCGGCGCCAGCGTCGCCGACCTGGTCGGGCGGCACGCGAACCTGGTCGTCCTGCGGACGTTCAGCAAGTGGGCCGGGCTGGCCGGGCTGCGCGTCGGCTACGCGCTGGCGCAAGAGGAGCTGCTGGCGCATCTGTGGAAGATCAAGCAGCCGTATAACGTGAACGTCGCCGCTGAGGCCGCGGCGCTGGCCTCGCTGGAGGACCTGGATGAGCGGATGGCGACGGTCGGGCGGATCGTCGCCGAGCGCGCCCGGCTGGCGGCGGCGCTGCGGGAGCTGCCGGGGCTGCGCGTCTACCCGAGCGCGGCGAACTTTGTGCTCTGTCGTGTTCTGGATGAAGAACGGACGATGAACGATGGACAGCGGACGACGGAGGACGAGGCTCGCTTGTCGCTGGTCCAGCGTCCGCCGTCTGGTGCGGCGGAGCGCGCCCGCGCTATCAAGGAGCGGCTGGCGCGGCGGGGTATCCTGATCCGCTACTTCAGCAAGCCGGGGCTGGAGGACTGTATCCGCGTCAGCGTCGGCACGCCGGAGCAGAACGATGCGCTGTTGGCGGCGCTGGCGGAAGCGCTGGCGGCGGACAGCCGCTGACTCGGCGGGTGAACCTCCTCCGGCACGGGACGCGGGGGCCGCCGCCCCCGATAGCTGCCCCGCCGCGTCGTCGGCGCACCGCGCTACTGGTCCACCCCGCTCTTCAGCGTCAGCATGTAGGCGATCAGGTCGCTGATCTGCTGTGGGGTGAGATCACGCCCGTAGAAGCGGTACATGATCCCTTCCTGGAAGCCACCGGCCAGGTGTGCGTCCGGCTCGACAATCGACACGCGCAGGTACTCCTCGGCGGATTGCCCCGGCACTTCGCGGGCGGCGCGGTTGCCGATGTTCGAGAGATTCTGGCCCATCACCTTTGCCACCTCGCCAGGATGGACGGGATGGCACATGATACAGGCCGGGGTGTTGCCGTCGCGGATGCGGATCGCGCCAGTATAGATCTGCTCGCCGCGCGCCGGATCACCTGGCGGCAGGCCCCCGCCGCATCCGGCGAGCAGCAGAAGCGCGAGGGCGAAGGGCACGAACCGTCGCATCATGGCCCCGGAGTGTAGCTGATGCGGTAAATCGCGGTGGTGCCGAAGTCGGCGACGTACAGATCGCCGTCTGGCCCGGTCGTCACCGCCAGCGGGTAGAGGAAGCCACTGGCGAAGGTGGATGTGCGGCTCAGGTACTGGCCGCCGGTGGTTTTCGCCACCTCGATCCGGGCGACTTCCCCGCGGTTCCATAGCGCAACGAAGGCATTGTCGCGATACTCTTTGGGGAACTGCGCCCCGCCGTAGAAGGCCACGCCGGTCGGCGACGAATGCGCCGGGAAGGTCGCCAGCGGGCCGATCGTGCCCAGGTTCTTCGGCGGGTCGCCGTAAAAGTACGGGTAGCCGTAGTTGCCGCCCTCGACGATCTGGTTGAACTCATCCGGTTCGTCGCCGCTGCTGTTGTCGCCGCCAAAGAGCGCACCGTCGCGGTTGAAGGCGACGCCGAAGGTATTGCCGAAGCCGCGGGCGAAGACCTTCAGGTCGCTACCGTCCGGGTTGACCGAGAGCACGGCGGCGGCAAGTGGGTTCGGCTCGTAGTCGCCGTTGGTGGTGCTGCCGACGCCGAAATACAGCCGCCCATCCGGCCCGAACGCGATCGCACCGTTGGTGTGCGGCCGCAGGATCATCGACGGGAGCCCTTCGACGATCGTGCGGCGCTGGTCGGCCACCCCATCGCCATTCGTGTCGCGCAACACTTCGATCTTGCCGGCGCTGGCAGCGTACAGATCGTTGCCGCGCCACGCCAGCCCGACCAGCAACTGGAAGCCATCGGCGAACTTCGTGATCGAGTCGATGTGCTTGTCGCCGTTGGTGTCCTTGGCGAGCCACAGGTCGCCGGCGATGTCGCCGATGTACAGGTTGCCGTCCGGTCCGAAGGCCATGCAGGTCGGGTTGTCCATCGTCCCTTCGGCGTAGATGCTCCAGGTGAAGCCGCGTGGCAGGGTGATCTGGCGCTTGCCCGGGTTGCGTTCGCGCTCGCGCACCGGTGTGCTGGCGACCACCAGGCCGTAGAGGGCCAGGCCAGCGATGAGCGGCAGGCTCACCAGCAGCGCGCCGAACGCCGCGCCGCGCCGGCCGCCAGTCGCGAAGCGCCGCGCTGCCCAGCGGGCAAGCCACACCACCAGCGCCCCCACGCCGATGACCGCCGCGAGCGTCGCCGCCGCCTGGAGCAGCGTCGCAGCGAACGGCACTCGGATCAGCGGTTCGCCGATGCCCACCGGGTAGGTGCTGAGCAGCGCTTGCGCTGCCAGCGCCAGCAACCCTTCGAGTAACAAAGCCGCCCCCGCCAGCCGCCAGCGGCCGCGGCCGCGCCAGAGCAGCCAGGCGCCGCAGGCGGCCAGGCCGAGAAAGAGGGTCAGCAGCGCAAGCGTGGCAAAGGTGATCAGCATAGGTGTGGGATAGTCAGTCTTAACACCGCCTGTGCTACACAGAGGCGCACAGCCGCCTGTAATCATAGCCGATCCGGCTGAAGCGGGCAATGAATTCGGGCGGGCATGGGTGTGACAATTCGTTCACGTTTGGTGTGTCTTCGCAGGGATGCGCGGAATCTGGTACTATACCGGCACCGGCCGCCAAAACCGCCCGCCACGTGGCGCAGCCGGCTGCCATCACCGCATGAGGACTGCACCATGAACTACAACAAAACATCGGTGCCGGCGTATGTCGCGGCGGCGGGGGTGCATGTGTATACCGCTAGCGGCGTCGTGCTCGCCTTTCTGACGGTGATGGCCGCGATCCAGAAGGAGGTGACGCTGGCGCTCTGGCTGGGGCTGGTCGCCATGGTGATCGACGGCACCGATGGGATGCTGGCGCGTACCTTCCGGGTGAAAGAGCGCCTGCCGTGGTTCGACGGCGCGACGCTCGACAACATCGTCGATTACCTGACGTATGTGTTTGCGCCAGTGGTGCTGTTGTGGACCTGCGGCTACCTGCCGCAGGGCCCGGCCGGCCTGATCATCGCTGTCTTGCCGCTGCTCGCCTCGGCCTACCAGTTCTGCCGGGTGGACGCCAAGACCGACGACCACTTCTTCCTCGGCTTTCCGAGCTACTGGAACGTCGTCGCGTTTTATGTGATCGTGCTCGGTCTCAACCCACGGACGACCAGCATTGCGCTGATCGTCCTCGCGGTGCTGGCATTCGTGCCGATCTGCTACCTGTATCCCTCGCGTACGCTCGTGCTGCGCCGGCTGACGCTGGCGGCCTCGGCGATCTGGATGATCTGCTACATCATCATCCTGCTCGGCATGCCGGCGCCGGATCCGCTGGTGGTCAACATCTCGCTGCTCTTCGTGGCCTACTACGTCGCCGCGAGCCTATACCTCACCTACCGGCGCTATCTCAACCGTCGCGAACAGCGCAGCCACGGCAGCGTGTAGTTTTACTGAGCGCAGGTGGAAAGGGCGGCGCCGCGCATGCCGTATGCCGCAGGAACGTCCAGCAACCCAAAGGAACAGCGAACAAACCGTGCGCTTGCCCCCTGTTCCCTGATTCCTGTGTTCCCCTGCTCCTTCTCGTTACCGGCCCGCCTGCGAGAAGCGCGCCCGCTGGAAGGTCTCTTCGGACTCGCGCAGGTGATCCTGCATCGCCTTGCGGGCCCCGATCCGGTCGCGCGCCTTGATCCGCTCATAGATCGTACTGTGGTGCCGGTAGGCCCGCGGCGGCGTATCTGGCAGGTTGATGCCGGTGAGCCGCACTTCGATCAGCATGTCGGCGATCGAGCTGAGCAGCACCGGGTAGAGCGGGTTGTGCGTCGCCTCGGCGATCGCCGCGTGGAAGGCGACATCCGCCTCGGCCCAGCGGCGCGGCTCGCGCTCGTACGTCTGCATCGCGTCGAGCTGCGCCGCCATGTGCTCGAGATCCTCATCCGTCCGCCGCTCGGCGGCCAGGCCCGCCAGCTCGACCTCCAGCAGCCGCCGCACTTCCTGGACATGCGTGAACGACACGCCACTCCCGCCGGAGCGCAGCATCATCGTCATCATCTCGGAGACGAGCGCTGGGTTCGGGGCGCGCACGATCGTCCCACCGCCGCGCCGCACCTCGAGCAACCCTTTGACCGTGAGCGAGCGCACTGCCTCGCGCACGACGGTGCGGCTGACGCCGAGTAATTCGCACAGCTCCCGTTCCGATGGCAGCTTCTCACCCGGCTTGATGCCGCTGTCGAGCACCAGCGACTGAAGGCGCGCGGCGAGCTGGTCGGACAGGCGGTCGGTGCGTGTGAGCGGCTGAAGCTGTGGCGGCTGAGTCATGCAGTTCTCTCCATATCTGATCGCGCGATGCGCCCCGGGCGGTTTCGTCCGGAGCGCGGCGCGCGATCCGGGGATCAGCGTGCTGCATCCGGCTCAAGCACCAAGACCCAATCCCCCTCGGCCGGTGTGGTGAATCGCTGCGTCTGGCCGTCACCGGCGGCCGCGGCGGGTGCAAAGCCGCCGGTGCGTGGGTCGAACCAGCGGGCGCGCAGGCCCGGTTGCAGACCGTTCAATTGTAGCGCGATTTCTCGATCCACGGGGATGTAGACCAGCGCCAGGTCGCCCTCGTCGGCCCGCGCAGCGGCAAGGAAGCGGGCCGGGTCAGCCTCGCCCGGCTGCGCGGCAAGCAGCTCCGGCGCGGGGCGCAGCCGCGGCCAGTCGAACGCGTTGAACAGCGCGGCGAGGTGGGCGACCTGCTCCGCACCGGGCATCCGCAGCGCCTCGCGCCACGGCAGCGGCACGCCGGTGCCGTCGTGGGCCTCCGGCGGGCTGGTGCCGTCGTCCCAGCCCCACACGCCGTGGCCGCCGTAGGTCACACCGGCGGGCGGGGTGATCAGCAGGCTCGAGTATAGCGCCCGGCGCACCATCGCGGGCGTGATGCGCTGGCGGCTCTGGTAGGAGATATGGTACTCGTAGGGCGGCTCCAGATTGATGAACGGCCGCGGCGGGTCGTGCCGCCAGAGCTGCGCTGGCGGCCCGGCGACCAGCCAGCGCAGCGTGTCGGCGTCGTCGCCATGGCCGCTCTGGTAGCCGATGATGTCCAGCCATGCCTCGTCGCGGAACTCATCGAACGGGATGCTCATGCCGCACGGGTGCAGGGAGACGGGCGCGTGCGGCCCGCCGCCGAAGACCGCGCGCCCGATGCGCCGCCAGCGCTCCGCGTTTGCGCCATGGTAATTGCCGTCGCCATTCAGAATCCAGACCACGTGATGGGCGCCCCAGCGCGCGACCATGTAGCGCGCCAGGAGCACGGCCTGGTCTTCGGGCAGGGTGTAGCCAGGGTTCAGCGTATTGAGCGCCGGGTCGCTCCACTGCGCGGCCCAAAGCAACACCGGCGCCGCCAGCAGCCCGGCGCGATTGATCGCCTCCAGCCGGGCATCGAGCCGCTGGTAGAACGCCGGATCGACCGCGATGCGCTCGCGGCCGGTGAAGGCCACGCGCCCCTCGCGGTCGCCCCTGGATGCGGCGAGCCACTGAGTCGTCACCCATTGCACGGCGGTGAATCCCTGCCGCACCCGCTCGCGCAGGTAATCGTCCCACTCGTCGTCGCTGGCGCGCAGCGGGCCATTCCAGGCGGTGTCGGCCAGCCAGAGGAACGGCGTGCCGTCGGCGTGGGCCAGGTGGCGGCGGCTCGCGGCGAGCCCGACCGGGCCGTGCTGCCCGAATCGCCCCGCACCGTGCGCCTCGCCGCAGGTGAAGGTGCCGGAGTGGCCGTGCAGGCCGGTGTTCGCGGCATCCGAGCAGATGGTGGTGTAGGCCCATGGGCCCGGCGTATCCGGCATGAAGCGGACACGCCAGGTCGTTCCGCCGTCCCAGAAGCCATCGACCGTCCGTTCCTGCCCGCCCGGCCCGCGGAAGGTGACGCGCAACGTGGCGTCCTGCAGCGGGTTGTCGTAGTCGGTCGCGCTCGTGAAGGCGCGCTCGAAGCGGCCCCAGCGCGGTACAATTGTTTCGGTCATGCGATGCTCGACTTCCTGCAGCAATGCGGGCGGTCAGACGGTCCGATGGCCAGATAGCCAGATCGATGTTCTGGGATCTCTGACTGCCTGGTGTTCGACCGTCTGACCGCCTTCACAAGGGCTACTTCCCGTTCGCCTTGGCCCATGCGTCGATCTGCCGCTGCACCTCGGCGATGATTGTATCGATACCCGCATTCTTCAGCTTGGCCTTGTATTCAGCCAGCTTGCCGTCGATATCATCGACCATGCCGCGGTTGAGCGCTTCATACTCTTTCGCGACGGTGTTGACCTGTGCGATCTCGTTTTGTACTGGTTTCGGATCGAAGGTGAAACCCATGACTGGCGAGATATCCGCCTCGGCGATCCCCTTATCGATCCGGTCCCAGACGCCGATATCGGTCGGGTCGGTCAGATACAGGTTGCGCCGATCGCCGAACTCCCAGTAGGCATTCGGCAGCCAGGTGTTGGTGTCGGCGGTCACGCCGTCGGGCATGCCGATGACCTTGTTCGCCTTGTCCTTCCAGACCCAGTGCTTACCCTCGATGCCGTAGTTCAGCAGGTTGTAGATATCTGGATTCTGGTTGACCTCCTCGATGAACTTGACCGCCAGGTCCGGGTGCTTCGACGTTGTGCAGACAGCGTAGCCTGTGCGGCCGATCCCGGTGGTCAGGAGGGTCCTTTGCTGCAGGTGAGCCGTATAGATCGGCACGCCGGCCCACTCGGTGTCAGCCATCGCCTTGGTCGAGAAGTCGCCGGTAGCCGGGAACATGAACGCGGCGAATTTGAGCGCAGCCCGCTTGGCGCTCATGTCGTTGTCGGGGATGATATCCTTGAGCAGGTAGCCCTTGTTGTACCAGCGCTTCGCAAGCTCCAACGCCTGACGGTATTCCGGTGTGTCGAGAACGAGCTGTACCTTGCGGCTGGTGTCGCCAACTTTCACGCCCAGCAGGCTGCCACCGCGCCCACTGCCGATCGACTCGTCGATTGGATCGTAGCCGTAGTAGGTTGGATACCAGAACTGGCCCCAGTAGTCCGATGACAGCAGCGGCGTGACGTCCTTTTCGTTCTTGACGATTTGGTCGAAGTACGGCTCCCAGTCCTCCCATCGCTTGGTGTTCTTCCAGTCGAACTTGTACTTTTCGATCAGGTCGGAGCGCGCCCAGAAGCCGGCGTAGCTCGTCCAGCCGGTGTAGTTGATCGCATTATAAATCTTGCCGTTGACGCGGGCTGCGTCCCACCACTCCGGCTTCAGCCGCTTCCACAAATTCGGTGCATACTGCGGCAGCAGATCGTCGAGTGGAGCGAGTCCGCCGGTTGCGACGGCCGGGATGTAGGGGACGAAGCCGCTGACCGAGATCAGGTCGCACGGCTCACCACCCTGCAGAATCAGTTGAATCTTTTGGGCCGCCTCGGTGAAGCCGTACGGATGGAGCTTGAGCTTGGCGCCGATCTTTGGCACGAGGATCGCGTTGATAGCCTCCTCTACCATCGCCTGGTCTTTCAGGGCATTGGCGTTCTGGCTCGCGGCGAAGTGATACTCGAGCACGGGCACCTCGCCGCTGGCGGCGGGGGTGGCCGTGACCTGAGCCGCTGCCGCGGCGGTCGGTTGAGTACCGGGCGCGATGGTCGACCGCTGGGCTGGAGTTGCGGGTGCGCCGCCGCAGGCAGAAAGGACGAATGCGAGCACGGCGATAAGCGCCATCCAGGCTGTGGGCATCTTGGTTCGGGTAGACATGGGGCTTCTCCTTGCAACAGCATTGTTTCTGGTCGAGCCAACATGGATCGACTATGCGTGAACGATCGAGCGCGCACCTCCTTTCAAACCGGCCGTTGTGCGGCAGGCGCCGTGCGTGCCCTCCGAGGCGCAACGAACGGCGAGCGACAGACTTCCAGCCGGTCAATCTCCCTTCACGCTGCCGAGGGTGATACCGCGAACGAAGTACTGCTGTACGAACAAAAACGAAACAAGCACTGGCCCCATCGCCAGCACCGCCATCGCCATGCGCACCGACTGGAGCGGGGCGGTGATGCCGGATTGCATCGCGGCATCCTCCAGCACCGAGAGATTGGCAATGATCTTGTACAGCAGATACTGCAGGTTATAGAGGCGTGGGTTGTTAATGAACAGCAGCGAGAGGTATAGATCGTTCCAGTAGAACAGGATCGAGAACAGCCCCACCGTAGCGAGGGCTGGCGTCGAGAGTGGCACGACGATTCGGAAGAAGATACGCCACTCGCTCGCGCCGTCGAGCCGTGCCGCCTCGAGCAGCTCCATCGGCAGCGCCTGGAAGAAGGTCCGTAGCAACAGAACATAGAATGGCAGCACCAACGGCGGCAGGATCAGCGCGAGCAGGTTGTCTTTCAGGCCGAGGGTACGCGACATCAAGATATAGAATGGCACCAGGCCGGCGTTGAACAAGAGCGGGAAAAAGACGAACCAGGTGAGCGGTTTGCGCAGGGCGAAGTCGCGCCGTGACAGGGCATAGCCCAGCAGCGCCATCAGCAGCAGGCTGGTCGCCGAACCGACGATTGTCACGAACCCCGAGATCAGATACGCATGGGCGATCTGCGACGGGTCGCGCAGCAGGTATTGGTACGCGCCGAGGCTGAACTTCGAGGGGATAATACGGTAGCCGTTGTCGATCAGCGCGTTCTCTTCCGTAAACGATGCCGAGACGATCAGGATCAGCGGCAGCAGGCATGCCGCGCAGACGCAGATCAGAACAAGGTGGATGAGCGCGCGGCTGGCCACGCGCCGCGTTCGCGGACGTACCCGGGCTGTCTGCACTGCCATCGCTCGCTCCTTGGAGTATCGCAAACGCTGCCACGTGCTGATGTTAGAACAGGGCTTGATCCGGGTCGACGCGCCGGACGATCCAGTTTGCCAGAACGATCAGTACAAAGCCGGCAACTGCCTGGAACAGCCCCGCTGCCGACGCCATGTTGAAGTTGCCAAGGGCAGTCAGCGTACGAAAAACATACGTGTCGATCACGTCGGTAGTGGACAACAGCGAGCCTTGCATGCGCGTCGAGTTGATGAATAGGTCGAAGTTGGCAAAGAAGATGCGACCGATCGCCAGTAAGACATTGATGATGATCAGCGGTCGAAGCAGTGGAAGCTGAATATACCGGATCTCTTGCCACTTGTTTGCGCCATCGAGCCGCGCTGCTTCGTAATATTCGGGGTTGATTGCGATCAGGCCGGCAAGATAAATAATTGTGTTGAAGCCCACATTATGCCATAAATTGACAATAACGAGAATGATTGGCCAGTACTGTGGAGAGTTGAACCAATTGACCGGTTTCAGGCCGATTTGCACCAGCCAGCTATTGATGATCCCTGCGTCGCTGCTAAGAAAAATAAATACAAAGTAGCCAACGATGACATACGAAACAAAGAATGGGAAGAAGAGAATAGATTGATACACTTTAGCAATGAATGAGTCGATCACTTCGTTGAGTAATAACGCCAGTGTGAGAGCGACTACTAACGTCGATATGATGAAGAGCGCGTTGATGAACAGCGTGTTTCGGATGATCCGCCAGGCAGTGTCCGTCCCGAACAGAAACTGGAAATTCGAGAAGCCAACCCAGGCGCTGCCCCAGATACCGTGGGCTGCCTTGTAGTCTTTGAATGCAAGCACAATGCCGGGCATGGGCATGTATGAGAAGACAAACAGGACACTCAGGCCCGGCAGCGCCATCAGCAGCAGGGCGCCATTGCGTGCAACAAAGCGCCGGAGATGCTGCCACAGCGTGCGGCGCGCGGGAGCGTCGGCCTGGCGCGCCGCGCCGGGCGCGACGGTGTTCGTACTCATCCGTGTGCTCCCGCGGCGGTATGTGTCACGGTATCCAGCCTGGCGAAAAAGTCCCCGAACACCGCATCGCGTTGCACCCCGTAGGCCTCGCGCATCAGATGCCGCCGTGGGTCGCGGATCCAACCGAAGCGCGGGCGTGGCTCGTCGCTCTGCGCCAGTACCGGCGTTGGCACAAGCGCGGTCGCGACCCACGCCGGCTCGATCAGCCACGCGAGCGGGGCGATGTCCCAGATCGGGCGGGAGAGCGCGCCGACGTGCCGGGCGTAGTTCTCGAATTCGTCCGCCAGATAGTCGCCGATCGCGCCGCGCCCACGCACCCGGTTCGCCACATCCTCGCCGCTGAGCCGCAGGTGCTCGGCGACATTCGCGCAGGGTACCAGCACCAGCGGCACGCCGCAATCCAGCACGGTGCGCGACGCGGCCGGATCCTGCCGCAGATTGAATTCGGTCGTGTCGCCATGGCTGTGGGGGTGCCCTGCCAGCCAGACGATCACGATCTTGTCGATGATCGCCGGGCGCAGCCGGATGGCCGAGGCGATGTTCGGGATGGCGGCCAGCGCCACGACGTACAGCGGCTCGCCCTCCGGCTGGGCCTCCGCCAGGGCGATCAGGTGCTCGGCAGCCGGGCTGGCGACCGGCCCGCCGGCGTCGGTCATCCAGCGATCCGCGCCGGTGTAGACCTCCGGCAGCGCCAGGCCGTGTGGCGCGAGCCGTGCCAGGATCGCCCGCGCGACCTCCGCGCTGAGCGCCATGCCGCGCGCCGGGCTGCCGGAGCGCTCGTTGTCGAAGGGAGCGGCGTAGATCGCCCGCACGTCCAGCCGCTCCGGCGACAGCAACGCATAGGTGATCGCAAACTGATCGTCGATCTCGTTGTATGGGTCGGTATCGATCACAATCGGCACGCGCCCGCGCGGCGGTTCCAGCCGCCGCAGCCGTGTGAAGAGCTCGATCTCCGGGAATGTCGCAGACTGGCTCATACCGGTTCTCGCAACGACGACGTTTCCAGCTGCGCGCCGAGCCGCTCCCAGGCGGCGATCAGCCGGTCCTCGAACGGATCGGCGTCGCTGTCCTCGATGCGCCCGCGCGCGTCCAGCCAGGCGACCATCCGCCGCACTCCCTCATCCCAGGCGATGGCCGGGCGGAAGTCGAGATCAGCGCGGGCGGCGGCGGTGTCGAAAATATTGTTGAACTGGAAGTTCTCGGCGATGATGCTGGCCCGCTGTGGCGCGACGCGCGCCAGCACATCGGTCGGGATATGCACCAGTGCCGGCTCCGGCGCGCCGATCGCCGCCGCCACCCGGCGGTGGTAGGTGTCCCACGTCATCCATTCCTCGCCGGGGGTGTGGTAGGCCCGGCCGAAGGTGCGCGGCTGGCCCGCCGCGGCGGCAAACGCCCTGGCGACATCCTCGCAGTGGCAGGCGGTCCAGAGCGAGCTGCCGTCGCCATGGACGATGATCGGCTTGCCCTTGCGCAGCCGGTCGATATAGGCCGTGCCGCCGCCGAATGGGTTGAGCGGGCCGCGCCCCTCGCCGTAGGTGTAGGCCGGCCGGATGATCGTCACCGGCAAGTCGCCGCGCGCGTGCGCCGCCCGCAGCGTCCGCTCCTGCGCCACCTTGTTGCGGCTGTAATCGTTCAGCCCGCCGTACGGCTCGTCTTCGACGTACGGATAGCGGGTCGCCGGCTTCTGATAAACATCCACCGTGCTGCAGAAGATGTACTGGCCGACCCGCCCACGGAACGCCCGCACGGCGCTCTCGGCATCGCCCGGCTGGTAGCCGACCATGTCGATCACGCAGTCGAACGTGCCGAGGTCGGCCATCTGCCGCTCGAACACCGGGTAATCGGTACGGTCGCCGTGGATCGTACGCACGCCCGGCGGCGGCGGGTAGAGATCGAGCTGGCCGCGATTATAATGCACGACATCATCACCGCGCGCCATAAGCAGGCGGGTCAGGGGGGCGCTGATCAGGCCCGTGCCGCCGATGATGAGAACCTTCATCCCTTGCCTCGTCGCAACTGGCGCCGTATCTGATGGGGAGTGTACGACATCATACCACTCTCTGGCCAATTGTCAACACAAGACTCTGCCTGCCATCAAACTGACCCATCCGATGGATGAGAAGATGCCCATTGACAACGAGCCGATTTCACGTATGATAATCAGACATCATACCAATATCAGCGATCAGCCGCTCGCCTGAGGGAACAACGTCCATGAATGCTGAGCAACTGCTGTCTCTCTTCTCACTCGACGGCGCGGTCGCCCTGGTGACGGGCGCGAGCGGCGGGATCGGCCGGGCGCTGGCGCAGGGGCTGGCTGCAGCAGGCGCGACAGTCGCGCTAAACGGGCGCGAGGCGGCGCGGCTGCATGTTGTCGAGCAGGACATCCAGCGCGCTGGCGGCGCTGCCGGTGCCTTTCCGGCGGACATCAGCGATCTCGCCACGCACGCGCCGCTCGTGGCGGCGGTTGTCGAGCGCTTCGGCCGGCTGGACATCCTGCTCAACTGCGCCGGGATGAACCGGCGGATGCCGATCACCGACATGACGCCGGCGGTGTACGACGAGATCATGGCGACCAACCTGCGCGGGCTCTATTTCCTCAGCCAGGCGGCTGTGCCGCAGATGGTCCGACAGGGCGGCGGCAAGATCATCAACATCGGCTCGCTCACCTCGGCGATCGGCTTGGCCGACGTGTCGGTCTACGGCATGACCAAGAGCGCGGTGGCGCAGTTGACCAAAACCATGGCGATCGAGTGGGCCGAGCACAACATCCAGGTGAACTGCCTCTGCCCTGGCTTCTTTGAGACCGAGCTGACCGTGCCGCTGTGGGGCGATCCGGGCCGCCGGCGCTGGATGCTTGAGCGCATCCCGCTCAGGCGCAGTGGCCAGCCGTCCGATCTGGTCGGCCTCACGATCTACCTGGCGTCGCCCGCGTCGGATTACACCACCGGGCAGACGTTTTTTGTTGATGGCGGCTTTACTGCCGGGAGCCAGTGGTAGGCGGGAAAGAACACGGGAAGAGGGGAACAAAGGAACAACGAACCCTTGAGGCTGTGCTCATCGTGTTGTCTCGTCGCTCCGTTCTCGCCTATCGTCCACCGAACCCACGGAAGCCTATGCCCGCATTCACCACCACCGCGCCCGCCAAGGCGATCCTGTTCGGCGAGCACGCGGTCAACCGTGGCCAGGCCGCGCTGGCGGTCAGCGTCGGGCTGTACGCCCGCTGCCGGGTCGCGCCGGCTGCCGATGGCTACCGCCTGGCGGGCGGCGGCCAGGCGCAGGAGATCGGCCGCGAGGCGATCCTGGCGCTTGGCGCGCAGGTCGATGCCTGGCGCGCCGCGGAGGACTACGCTGCCATCCAGCGGCTCGCCGCCGGCGACTTCTTCGCGCCGGCCAAGTACGTCCTTGCGGCGCTCGGCGCGGAGCTGCCCGCCGCGCTCGACATCTGCTTCGAGTCCGAGATCCCGCAGTCGGCGGGCCTCGGGTCCGGCGGTGCGTCGTTCGTGGCGCTCGCGGCGGCGCTTGCCGGAGCGACCGGCCACGCCGGCGACCCGCGGCTGTTGGCGCGCTGGGCGGTGCGCGGCGACATCATCGCCCACGGCGGCGTCGCTTCCGGGCTGGATACGCAGACATCGCTCTACGGCGGCGCGATCCGCTACACTGCGGCGCGCGAAGGCGAGCCGATCCACGCTGCCCCCGGCATGCGCCTGGTGATCGGCAACACCGGCGTGATCGCGGCGACCAGCGAGGTGAACGGGCGGGTGCGCGCCTGGCTGGCCGAGCGGCCGGTGCGCATGCACTATTTTCAGCAGATCGGGCTGCTGTCGCGCTACGCCGAGGTCGCACTGCGGGCCGGCGACTGGCCGGAGCTGGGGCGGCTGATGAACCTGAACCAGCTGGTCCTGGAACGGATCGGCGTCTCGTGCCCGGAGCTGGAGGCGCTGAACGAGGCGGCGCTGGCGGCCGGGGCGCTCGGGGCGAAGCTCGCCGGCTCCGGCGGCGGCGGGATCATGATCGCTCTGGTGGCGCCGGAGACGCAGGAAGCGGTGGCGCGGGCGATCGCAGGCGCCGGCGGCACGCCGATCATCGCGCCGGTTGGCGTCCCGGGCGTTCAGGTTGTCGATGATGAGGAGGGGCCGCCGTAGGAGTGCAGCGTGCAGCGTGTGGATGTGAGCGGCTGTCTGCAACGTTTGCGGCGGGTGAGGGGGCCATCGGCCTGTGCTGGCCGCGTGAGCGCAACAACGCATACAACGGGAGAATTCCATGCACGGCAAACGAATCATTGACCTGACGCATGTCCTCATCCCCGGCGAGGAGCAGTATACGCTGGAGATTAAGCAACGGGGCGAGCGCCACGGCCCAACCGGCGACATCATGAAAGAAGTCTTCATGTGGTCGCACGTCGGTACGCACGTCGAAGTGCCGCTGCATTTCTACGCCGACGGGAAAGACACCGCGTTGCTGCCGCTGGAGCTGTTCATGGGCCCGGCGATCCGGCTGGACTTCCGCCACAAGCAGGTGAACGAGCCGATCACCCTGGCCGACTTCCAGGCCGCTGGCGATATTCAGGTCGGCGAGCACGTGATCATGTGGCAGGGGCGCGAAGGGCAGTATCGCACTCCGGGCTCGCACCAGCGCCCGTATGTCACCGAGGAGGCGATCGCCTGGCTGCTGGAGGACCGCAAGGTCCGGCTGCTCGGCACCGACAGCTCCGGCTTCGAGGTGCGTGGTGTCTCGCATCACCCAAATCATACCCGCTGGTTCGCCCACGACGCGGCGGTGCTGGAATGCCTGCGCAATCTGGGCGCGATCCGCCACCAGCACTTCTACTTGATCGCCCTGCCGCTACCGGTGAAGGGGCTGGACGCCTGCCCGGTGCGGGCGATCGCGATCGAGGATGAATGACAAAAAATCGAGGGCGAGGGACGAAAGTCGTCGCTGTCCCGAGTGACGCAGGGTGGTGATAGGCTTGAAGCTGTGTTCGTCGTGCGTCGATCATACGGATCGCCAATGAGCAACGTTCTACGAATCGGCTCCGCTCTCTTTAACGCCGATCACAGCCGCCTGGCGGAGGAGGTGCGGCGCGTCGAGGCGGCTGGCATCGATTTCCTACATTTCGATGTCTTCGACGGCCATTTCGTGCCCGACCTGGGCTTTCCGCCGCGCACGATGGCGGCGCTTCGCCCGCTCACTCGCCTGCCGTTCGAGGTGCATCTGGCGGCCAACGACCCGCTGCGCTTCTTGCCCGCGTTGCGCCACGCCGGGGCCGACCTGGTCTTCCTGCCCGCCGAAAGCACGCCGCTGCGCTACGAGGCGATCTTCGCCGCGCGCGAGCAGGAGCTGCGAGTCGGCCTCTGCCTGGCGCTCGGCACGCCTCTCGCCGTCCTCGAGCCGGTGCTGCCGCTGCTCGACGCCGTGCTGCTCCTCGGGCGCGTCACCGGCGAAGGGCAGCGCGGGCGCGAGTTCAACGCCCTGCTGCTGGACCGGGTGCGCGCCGTTCGCCGGATGATCGACGCCGCTGGCCTGATGGTCGACCTCCAGGCGGCTGGCGGGCTGGAGACCGAGCATTGCCGCGCGGCGGTAGAAGCCGGGGCCACCAGCCTCCCGATCGGCGCGGCGTTGCACCGCGAGCCGGACATGGCGGCGTACGTCGCCTTCCTGCGGGGGCACCTGGCCGGCCAACCACGGGCGGATGGTCCAGTACCAGCGCACGACAGCGCACCCACATCACGTCCGACCAGCGACCCTCAGCCGGCGCCTATCGGCCGACAGCCGCCGCGCTTCCGCGTGCTCGTGGCGTCGCGCTCCTTCGGGCCGAACTGCCCGGAGGCGATCGAACGCATGCGCGCCGCCGGGTGCGAGCTGATCCCCAACCCGTGGGGCCGCGCGCCGACCGAAGATGAGCTGATCGCCCGGATCGGCGAGGCGGACGCGCTGATCTCCGGCACCGAGCCGGTCACCGCGCGGGTGCTGGCCGCCGCGCCGCATCTGAAGGTCATCGCCAAGCACGGCGTCGGCTACGAGAACATCGACCTGGAAGCGGCCAGGGCCCGCGGCATCCCGGTCGCGCTCGCCGGCGGGGCGATCGCCGACTCCGTGGCCGACATGGCCATGGCGCTGCTGCTGGCGCTCGCCCGGAGCATCCCCCAGGGTGACCGCGCGGTGCGCGCCGGCGGCTGGCCACGCATGGTCGGCATGGAGCTGCGCGACAAGACTCTCGGGATCGTCGGCCTTGGCCAGATCGGCAAGGCGGTCTGCCGTCGGGCGAAGGGCTTCGGCATGGCGGTCGTCGCGCACGACCTGTACCCGGACGAGCGCTTCGCGGCAAGTTGGGGCGTGCGCTTCCTGCCGCTGGAGGA
The DNA here is from genome assembly GCA_042408595.1 of Roseiflexaceae bacterium. Lineage (GTDB taxonomy): Bacteria > Chloroflexota > Chloroflexia > Chloroflexales > Roseiflexaceae > JBHOQX01. The sequence goes on from JBHOQX010000104.1 coordinate 35,734, forward strand.
GCTCTTGGCCACGTCGGATGTGGTGACGCTGCACGCACCGGCGGGCGCCGGGACGCGCCACCTGATCAACTCCGAGACGCTGGCGCGGATGAAGCCGGGCGCGTACCTGATCAACACCGCCCGCGGCGACCTGGTGGACGAGGCGGCGCTGGCCGAGGCGCTGCGGTCGGGCCGGCTGGCCGGGGCCGCCGCCGATGTCTTCGCCCAGGAGCCACCCGGCGATAGCCCGCTGCTCGCGCTGGAGAACTTCATCGCTATGCCACACAGCGCCGGCCAGACGGCGGACGGGCTGCGGCGGATGGGGGAGATCACCGCCGAGAACGCCCTGCGCGTGCTCCAGGGCGGCGAGCCGCTGTTCCGCGTGGCGTAGCCGGGGGCAGGGCGCTCGCGGCGGTCGTTCAGCCGGCTGCCGGCGCGCCGGCGGCGCGGTAGTGCGTCTCGGAGCAGGCGCGCAGCCGCTCCGCCGCCTGCTCGGCGGTGATGTCGCGCTGCGGCTCGCCCAGCAGCTCATAGCCGACGACAAACTTGCGCACCGTGGCCGAGCGCAGCAGCGGCGGGTAGAAGTGCGCGTGCAGGTGCCATTCCGGGTGTGCCTCGCCATCGGTCGGGCGCTGGTGGAAGCCCATCGAGTAGGGGAACGATACCTGGAACAGGTTGTCATACCGCGTCGTCAGCCGCTTGAGGATGTCCGCCAGGGCGCGGCGCTCTTCGGCGTTCAGGTCGCTGAGCGCGCCGACCGGCCGCCGGCTGATCACCATCGTCTCGAACGGCCAGATCGCCCAGAACGGCACGAGCGCGACGAAGTGGGCGTTGTCGCAGACCAACCGCGCGCCGTCGTCCAGCTCTAGCGCCAGGTAGTCGCTCAGCAGGGTGCGGCCGTGCAAGGCAAGGTATTCGGCCTGCGCCTCTTGCTCGCGCACGACGTGGAGCGGCACCAGCTCGGTGGCCCAGATCTGGCCGTGCGGATGCGGGTTGCTCGCGCCCATCATCGCGCCGCGGTTCTCGAAAATCTGCACATAGTTGATGTACGGCTCCGCCCCTACGTCGGCATACTGCTCGGCCCATACCTCCACGACGCGCGCCAGGTCGTCAGTTTCCATCTCGGCCATGGTCAGGTCGTGGCGCGGCGAGAAACAGATCACCCGGCAGATGCCACGGTCGCTTGTCGCCCGCAGCAGCGCAGGGCCGCCGTTCGCGCCACCGCGCTCGAACGCCCCTGGTGGCGTATCCGGCAACAGCGCGGCGAAGTCATTGGTGAAGACGAAGGTGTGCTCGTACGGCGGGTTGCGGATGCCGCCGGCGCGGGCGTTGCCGGGGCACAGATAGCACTCCGGATCGTACGCCGGGCGCTGCTCGGGCGGGGGCGTTTCGATCTGGCCTTGCCACGGGCGCTTGGTGCGGTGCGGCGAGACCAGCACCCACTCGCGGCTCAGCGGGTTGTAGCGGCGGTGCGGATGGTCGTTGATATTAAACATGGGTCATCTGTGTCATCGCTGGATAGGTTTCATACACTCGGCGGCTCCCCCGGCTGGCGGACGCGCTCGCGCAGCCGCTGCCAGCCGGCCTCCTCGCTGAGCGCCGCGACATACGCCTGCCAGCGCCCGCCGGGCGCCAGCGGCCGGGCGAACAGCGCGAACTGGCTGGCCAGAAAGTCCACCGGCGCGATCATGTCGAGCAGCAGGCGGGCCGGTGCAACCAGCCGGCGCCGCGCGATCGCATCGGCCAGGGCATCGATGGCCCGTTCAGTGCTGGCTTCGCGGCTCATGGGATGCCTCGCTGTCGAGCAGAATCGTCACCGGTCCATCGTTGACCAGCGCCACCTCCATGTGCGCGCCGAACACCCCCGTCTGCACCGGCACCCCCAGCCGGCGCAGCGCTGCGGCGAAGGCGTCCACCAGCGGCGCGGCCTGCGCGGGCGGCGCGGCGTAAGAGAAGCCGGGCCGCCGCCCGCGCCGCGTGTCGGCGTAGAGCGTGAACTGCGATACAACCAGCGCCGCCCCGCCGGTCTCCAGCAAGGAGTGGTTGGCGCGCCCCTCCGCGTCGCTGAAGATCCGCAGGTTGGCGCTCTTCTCGGCCAGCATCTCGGCGGTGGCGGCGCTGTCCCCCTGGCCGACGCCCACGAGCATAAGCAACCCGGGGCCGATCTGCGCCACGACCGCGCCCCCGACCGTGACCGATGCCTGGCTGACACGCTGGATGACGATGCGCATAGAATCTCTTCGAGGGGTCGGGCTTCAGGGCGCGGGTTCCGAGTTGTCCGTTTTGCGCGCCGTCTCCTGGCTCGTCTCCCGGTCGCCGGGTCTCCATGCCTGGTTCGCTGGCCCCTAACCCCTGACTCCTGACCCCTGGCGGCTGGCGGCTGGCTCCTGGCCCGTGACCCCCGCCTCTTCGTCGCGCCGATGCGCAAAGACGATCCGCCCGGTCTGCGTCTGGTAGATACGGGTGACGGTGGCAGCGACGGTCTGCCCCACCAGCCGGCGCGCGTCTTCGACCACGATCATGGTCCCATCGTCCAGGAACGAGATCCCCTGCTCCCGCTCGCGTCCGACATCGCGGATGGTGATCAGGATGTCCTGCCCGGGCACGACCGGCGGGCGCATCGCGTCGGCAAGCTGGTTCAGGCTGAGGATCGACACACCCTGGAGCTCGGCGACACGCGCCAGATTGAAGTCGTTGGTGATGATCGGACAGTGGTACTGGCGGGCGAGCACGATCAGCTTGTCGTCCACCTGCTGCACCCCCTCGACATCGACGTTGGCGATCTCGACCGGCGGGAGACCCTTTTTCTGCATGGCGTTAAGCATCTCCAGGCCACGCCGGCCCTTGCCACGACGTAATTCGTCTGCCGAGTCGGCTAGGGTTTGCAGTTCGTTCAGGACAAAGCGTGGCACCAGCAGCACGCCGTCGACAAAGCCGGTCTTGCACACGTCCGCGATCCGGCCGTCGATGATCGCAGAGGTATCGAGCAGGAAGCGGCGCATCGGAGGGGGAGGCTCGGCCTGCGTCTGCGGCAGCAGCACCGGCGGCCGGCGGGTGGATTGGAGCCACTCGCCGACTTCGGCGCGGCGGTGCGAAAAGAGCACGGCCCCGGTGTATCCCAGGGTGCAGGCGACGACGATCGGCAAGTACTGGCCGAAGGGCGGCGGCAGGTAGCCAAGCGGCACTGCCAGCAGCAGCGCGAGCAGCAGACCGAGCAGCGCGCCGAAGACGATCGCGCTCAGCTCGACGATCGGAATGCCGCGCAGGTAGCGCAGGGCGCGCTCGACCGGCTCGATGGTCCAGCGCGGTGTGGTGAGTAGCCCGAGCCCTGCGCCGGCGAGCATCAGCAATCGAATGGCCAGCTGCTCGGTCTCGTTCGGCACGGGGCGGGCGAGCGCCCGGCCGATGCGCGCGCCCAGGTAGGCCAGCACCAGCATGCCGGTGATGCGCACGAGAAAATTGAGGCTCACCCTCATTCCGCACCGTTGAGCGCCGCGTCGATCGCCTCGGTGACCGAGCGCACCTGGAGGATTCGCAGCCCATCCACCCGCAGCGGGTGTGGCGTGACCGGCATGATCGCCCGGGTGAAGCCGAGCTTGGCGGCCTCAGCCAGGCGGCGCTCCGGCTGCGAGGGGCTGCGCAGCTCGCCCGACAGCCCAACCTCGCCGAGCAGGGTCAGGTCCGGCAGAACGCGCCGGCTCCGGAACGACGACGCGATCGCCGCGACGACTGCCAGATCGGCGGATGGCTCGCTGATCCGCAATCCGCCGACAATGTTAACATACACATCCTGGCTGAACAAGGGCAGCCCAACGCGCTTGCTCAGCACGGCGATCAGCATAAGCAGCCGGTTGGCGTCGAAGCCGTTGGCGGTGCGGCGCGGCTGCGGGTTGGCGGTGTTGGCCGTGAGCGCCTGCACCTCCACCAGCAGCGGCCGGGTGCCCTCCATCGTTACCGCTACCGCCGAGCCAGGCGCGCCGGCATTGCGCTCCGCCAGGAAGACCTGCGACGGGTTGGCAACCTCCCGCATCCCTAGCTCGGTCATCTCGAACACGCCGACTTCGTTGGTCGAGCCGAAGCGGTTCTTGACGCCGCGCAGCAGCCGGTACTGGTGGAAGCGCTCACCCTCGAGGTACAGCACAACATCGACGATATGTTCCAGCACCCGCGGCCCGGCGATCGCGCCCTCCTTCGTCACATGGCCGACGAGCAGGATCGGCGTACCGCTCTCTTTGGCCGCCCGCAGCAGCCGCAGCGCGCCCTCGCGCACCTGGCTGACGCTCCCCGCCGCGGATGCCACATCCTCCAGGTACACTGTCTGGATCGAGTCGACAACAACGAGCCGTGGTTTGAGCCGCTCGATCTGGTCGAGCGCCGCGTCGAGGCTGGTCTCGGCGTACACCAGCATCTGCGCCGGATCGAGCCCCATCCGCGCCGCCCGCAGCTTGATCTGCTGCACCGACTCCTCGGCGGAGATGTACAGGGCCGGGCCGACCGCGTCGGCGAACTCCGCAGCGACCTGGGTGAGCAGAGTCGTTTTCCCGATCCCCGGATCACCGCCGATCAGCACCAGGCTGCCTGGCACCAGCCCGCCGCCAAGGACGCGGGCGAACTCGTCGCCGAGCACCGGCAGCCGCTCGAAGCCGCCGGTGGCGACCTCGCGCAGCGGCACCGGCTGGTTGACACCGTTCGCCGCGGCGCGCCCGCGGGCCGCCGGCTCGCGCCGCTCCACCTGCTCGACCAGGCTGTCCCATGTGCCGCAGTCCGGGCATTTGCCCATCCAGCGGGTCTGTTGTGAGCCGCACTGCTGGCAGAGAAACATCGTGCGTGTCTTGGGCACGGTTGCCTCGTGACGGGTCAAGGATGGAGCGTGGGGAGGCAGCGCCTCCCCACGTCTTGCTCTCAAAGACGATCTTGACTGGCCGCAGGCGCTCCACCCTCCGGCGCGCGCCGCCCGTATTGTAGCACAAAAGGGCTACGGGAACCCCCGCAGCCCTTTGTGGTCCGTCCGCGGGCCGGCTATGCGACCGCGCCCGCTTCCTCGATCACTGCATCGCTGCCGACCTCGCGCGCCGGGCGCAGCCGCAGCAGCGGCTCGCCGCCCTCGCTTGGCGCGGCGGTGTCGATCACCACCACGTCGCCGCTGCGGAAGCGCCCCTCCAGGAAGCCCTCCGAGAGCGGATCTTCGATCAGGTTCGTGATGATCCGCCGCAGCGGGCGCGCGCCGTAGGCCGGGTCGTAGCCGCGCTTCGCCAGCAGTTCGTAGGCGTCGTCGCGCACATCGAGCGTGATGCCGTGTTCCTTGAGCTGCGCCTCGACCCGCTTGAGCATGATCCCGGCGATCTGGCGGATCTCCTCGTTCGTCAGCGGGTGGAAGATGATCTTCGCATCCACGCGATTGAGGAACTCCGGCCGGAACATCTGGCGCAGCGCGTCGTCCACCTTCTTCTGCACATCCTCCTGCTCGATATCGGCCGCGCCGGATCGCGAGAAGCCGATCTTCGACGCCCGGCGGATGTGCTCGGTGCCGACGTTGGAGGTCATGATGATGATTGTATTGCGGAAATCGACCTTCCGCCCCTTGCCGTCGGTCAGGTTGCCATCCTCCAGCACCTGGAGCAGCAGGTTGAAGGCGTCCGGGTGGGCCTTCTCGATCTCGTCGAACAAGACGACCGAGTACGGCTTGCGGCGCACGGCGTCGGTGAGCTGCCCGCCCTCGCCGTAGCCGACATAGCCGGGCGGCGAGCCGACCAAGCGCGACGTGGTGTGCCGCTCCTGGAACTCGGACATGTCGATCTTGATCAGGTGCTCCTCCGAGCCGAACATAAACTCGGCGAGCGCCTTGGCGAGCTCGGTTTTGCCGACGCCGGTCGGACCCAGGAAGATGAACGAGCCGATCGGCCGCTTGGGGTCCTTCAGGCCGGCGCGGGCCCGGCGCACCGCCTTGGCGATCGTCCGGATGGCCTCCTCCTGGCCGACGACGCGGGCGTGCAGCGCCTCTTCCATCTGGAGCAGGCGCAGCGTCTCGTCGCCCTTGAGTCGCTTGACCGGGATCCCGGTCCACATCCCGACGACCTCGGCGATATCCTCTTCGGTGACATACGGCCGCTCGACGTTGCGGGTCGCGTCGCCGATGCCCATCTCGCTCTCGATCTGGGCGATCCGCGCCAGCATACGCTCCTCGCGCTCGCGCAGATCGCTGACCAGCTCGGTCTGCTTGTCCTCGATCGCGGCTTCGATCTCCTTGCGGATGGCATCGCGACCGCGCAGCGCGTCGCGCAGCGACGGCGGGGTGGCGGAGCGAGTCATGCGGACGCGGGCGGCGGCCTCGTCGATCAGGTCGATCGCCTTGTCCGGCAGGAAGCGATCCGGCACATAGCGCGCCGACAGCAGCGCGGCGGCCTTGATCGCGTCATCGGAGATCTGGAGCTGATGGAAATCCTCGTACCGGCTCTTGATACCGCGCAGGATCTCGATCGTGTCCTCGGGCGTCGGCTCGTCCACCATCACCGGCTGGAAGCGGCGTTCGAGCGCTGCATCGCGCTCGATGTATTTGCGGTACTCGTCGAGCGTGGTCGCGCCGATCGTCTGCAGCTCGCCGCGCGAGAGGGCCGGCTTAAGGATGTTGGCCGCATCGAGCGTACCCTCCGCCCCGCCCGCGCCGATGATCGTATGGAACTCGTCGATGAACAGGATGCAGCGGGTCTCCTTGATCTCGTCCACCACCCGCTTCAGGCGCTCCTCGAACTGGCCGCGGTACTTTGTGCCGGCGACCAGCGCACCCATATCGAGCGAGACGACCCGTTTGCCCTTGATGCTGTCCGGCACGTCGCCGGCAACGATCCGCTGCGCCAGCCCTTCCACAATCGCCGTCTTGCCGACGCCCGGCTCGCCGATCAGCGCCGGGTTGTTCTTGGTGCGGCGCGAGAGAATCTGGATCACGCGCTCGATCTCGTGCTCCCGCCCGATGATCGGGTCGAGCCGGCCAGCCTCGGCCATCTCGGTCAGGTCGGCGCCGAGCGCGTCGAGGTAGGGGGTCTTGCTCTGGCGCTGCGACGGCGCGGAGCCGCCCGGCCGCTCCATGCTGCTGGTCGTACCCTGGCGCAGCACACGCATCACCTGGGTGCGCACCTGCTCCAGCGAGACGCCCATGATGTCCAGCACGCCGGTCGCGACGCCCTCGCCGTTGCGGACGAGCCCGAGCAGCAGGTGCTCGGTGCCGATGTAGTGGTGGTTCAGGCGTTTGGCCTCGTCCACCGCGTATTCGATCACTTTCTTGGCGCGCGCCGTCAGCTCCTGGTCCTGGCGTGTCGGCCCTTCGCCCATCCCGACGATGAACTCGACAGCGTGGCGCGCCTGCGACAGCTTCACGCCCAGGTCGTCCAGCACGCGGGCCGCCACACCCTCGCCCTCGCGGATGAGGCCGAGGAGGATGTGCTCGGTGCCGATATACGGATGGTTGAACCCGCGGGCCTCTTCGGTCGCGAGTTGGAGCACCTGCTTCGCGCGCTTGGTAAACTTATCGAATGCCCGATCAGACATTATCCTTCTCCAAACTAGCCTGAAGAGCTCCGCTCAGGCCTCGTCGCCCTCGTCCTGTACGTTCGCGCCGCCGGCCTCCTCGCCGGCCAGGCGCATGCTCAACCCGATGCGCTTGCGCGCCGGGTCGATCCGGATGATCCGTACCTCGACGACATCGCCTTCCTGCACGACCTCGCGCGGGTGTTGCACCCGGCCATCGCCCATCTCCGAGACATGGATCAGTCCTTCGACGCCGTCCTCGATCCGGGCGAAGGCGCCGAACGCCGCCAGTTGGGTGATCGTCGCCTTGATCACCTGGCCGAGGTGGTAGCGCTCGCTGATCTGCGCCCACGGCTCGCTCTGGGTGCGCTTGATCGACAGCGCGATGCGTTTGCGGTCGTTGTCCACGCTCAGCACGTAGACCTGCACCTGGTCGCCCGGTTTGAGCACCTCGCTCGGGTGCTTGACCCGGCTCCACGAGATCTCCGACAGGTGGACCAGGCCATCGGCCCCGCCGATATCGACGAAGGCCCCGAAATCGCACACCGATGTGACTGTCCCGGTGCGGATGTCACCTTCCTTGAGCGACGAGAGCAGCTCGCCCTTGCGTCCCTCGCGTACCTCCTGCACCGCCTGGCGCTCGGAGAGGATCAGGCGATTGCGGTTGCGATTGATCTCGATGATCTTCAGCTTGAGCGTCGTGCCGACGAGCCTGGCCATATCGCTCTGCTTTTGGGTCTCCGGGCCGCGGCTGATGCCGCTCACCTGCGACGCCGGTACGAACCCGCGCACGCCATCGATGTTCACAAGCAGGCCGCCCTTGTTGTAGTTGACGACCTTCGATTCGAGCACTTCGCCGGCGTCGTAGAGCTGCTGCAACCGCCGCCAACTGCGCTCCTGCCGCGCCTTGTCGATCGACAGGATCGCCCGGCCCTCTTTCTCCTCCGCCTGCACCACGAACACCAGCAGCGGATCCCCCGGCTGGAGCGCCGCGCGGTCCTCTGGCGAGAGCGACTGCATCTCCCGCGCCGGCACCACGCCCTCGGCCTTCGCGCCGATATCAACAAGAATCTCGTCCTTGTCGACGCGCATGATCGTGCCGTCGACTGTGTCGCCGTACTGGAGATTGCGATAGTCGTGGGCGGCGTTCTCGAGGAACTGCGCCATGACCTCGCGATCATCCAGTTCGTCCCCGGCCGGATCCTGTATATGCTGTGTCAACGCCGACTGCTGTTCTTGTTCCATGTACTATTCCTTGGAACCGTCGGGCAGGTGGCTGTGGCGGCGCAGGGTGCACCAGGGAATATTATACGGCGCGCAGACTCAAAACGCAAGGGTTGGTATTTCCGTCTGGATTGCGCTAAAGGCAGACTCTACGGCGCCGCCCATGCTATACTAGGCTGGAACGCGTGAGCGTGAGCGGAAGGAGGCGTGTATGCAGAAGTCCGACCTTGTCGCTCGCATCGCGGCGGAGACCGGCGTCAGCCGGCGGGTGGCGTGCGAGATGGTCGACACGGCAACCGAGCTGATCGCCGAAAGCCTCGAGCGAGGTGAGAAAGTCGTCATCTCAGGCTTCGGCGCCTTCCCGATGCGCGAGCGGCGCGCTCGCCGGGCGTGAGTCCACAGACACGCGCCGGGACGACCAGCCCGGCGACGCGCACATCCGGCTTCACCCCGAGCAACCGCCTGCGCGAGCGCGTCAGCCGGCCGCCGGGCAGCCGTGAGCGCGGAGTTACTACTGGCTATGAACCGCCGCTTCCGCCTGGCCCTTGTCGCGCTGGTGCTCGTCCTCGGCACAGGCATCATCGCGCCGGAAGTCGCCCTCTCGCAGCAGGTCGCCCGGCAGCGCTGGGCGCGGTTCGGGCTGCGCCACTACCAGGTCGAAATGAAGTTCGTGTCGCAGTGGCGTAGCGCGCATACCTTGCTGGAGGTGCGCGATGGCCGACTGATCGATGGGATCGACCTGGATGGGGGCGACCGCCTGAGCGCCGTAGAGTTGCGGGCGCAGGCCTTCTGGATGCCGATCGATCGCCTGTTCGACCAGCTGGAGGTCTGGAGCCGCCGCATGACCTGGATGGAGCAGGTCGCTGGCGTTGCGCCCTGGCTGGCGCAGCAGCTCCAGTGGTGTGTCGAGACCCCCGTGCAGGTGCGCTATGACGAGCGGCTTGGCTACCCGGCCGAGCTGCGCTTCGGGCGGAATGTTTGCCGTAGTAGCGACGACACGACGATCTATGTGACGGTCTTACCACTCGACGAGGAACCTGATGCGCGCTGATCTGCGGCTTGATGCGCTGCGCCACGCGCCGCCCGATCAGGTCATCGGGCGCGAACTGCGCGCGGTCCCGCGGGCTGGCTCGACCAACGAGCTTGCCGCAGCGTCGGCACACGCCGGCGCACCCGAGGGGCTGGTGATTCTCGCCGACGAGCAGACCGCCGGGCGCGGTCGGCAAGGGCGCGGCTGGGTCGCGCCGCCGGGCAGCAGCCTGCTCCTCTCGGTGTTGCTGCGGCCTGCTCTCGCAGCAGCGGAGGCTTTCGCCCTGACGATGCTGGCGGCGGTGGCGCTCTGCGAGGCGGTGGAGCAGGCGGCGCAGACGCCGGCCGCGCTGAAGTGGCCAAACGACCTGATGCTGCTGGCCCACACGCCGGACGGCCCGGCGCTGCGTAAGGCTGCTGGCATCCTCACCGAGCTGGAGGTGCGGGACGGCATGGTGGCCTGGGCGGTGGTTGGCATCGGTGTGAATGTCAACTGGATGCCGGCGGGCGAGGTGGACGGGCGCGATCTGGCGGCCACCGCCACAAGCGTGGCGGCGGCGGCCGGCCGCCCGGTGGATCGCGGGGCGCTGCTGTGGGCGCTGCTGGCCGCGCTGGATGGGCGCTACGCGGCGCTGCGCCGCGAAGGCCCCGGCCAGCTGTTCACGGCATGGCGCGCCCGCCTGGCGACGCTCGGCCAGGAAGTGACGGTGCGCCTGCCGGGCGGCGAGGTGCGCGGCCGCGCCGAGGATGTCGAGCCGAACGGCGCGCTGATCGTGCGCGCGCCGGACGGCGCGCGCCGCCGCGTGCTGGCGGGGGAGGTGGGCAGTTGAGCGGGGTATCTGCACGCGCCCCGCGCAATCCTCGCGCCTCCGGGCGGAACCCGCACTACCGCAGGTAGACGAACAGCTCGCCGGGCTGGAGCGTGTGGAGCTTTTGCCGCGGGTTGTGACGCTGAACCGCCTCGGCCAGCTCGCCCGCGCCGACGGCGTTCCACGCGAACAGATCGTTGTGCCCGCCGATCAGCACCTCCCAGCCCAGCGTCGCCGCCAGCCAGGCCGCCTCGGCCGGCAACAGGTTGCCGACGACGCCGAACGAGTCGCGGTAGGCGTCGCGCCCGTTGGCCGCGACAATCGCCACATCGGGCCGGGGCACCTGCCGCATCCGCTCCAGGTAGCCGTCGTAGATGATCGTGTCGCCGCTGTGGTACAGCGTCACCCCGTTCCATTCGATCAGGAACCCCAGCCAGCGGTGCCCGCGCGCCGGGTCGTGCTCGAGGGCGTAGTGCGCCGCCGGGATCGCGCGCAGGCGCAGGCTGCCCAGGGCCAGCGGCGCGTCCACGTCCGGCACGATCCGGCGCGCCGGGTCGATCCCGGCCTCGTCCAGCAGGCCGTGCGCCCAGCCGCTGATCACGAAACGAGCCTGCGGTGAGGCCTGCGCCAGCGGCCCGAGCGTCAGCGGGTCGGTGTGGTCCAGGTGCTCATGCGAGCACAGCACCAGCGCAGCGTTGCTGATCTGGCCCGGCTCGACCGGTGGCGGGAAGGCGCGCCGGAACTGTGCCGCCAGTGCGGGCACGCGCTCGGCTACCACATTCGAGAGGCATGGGTCGATATACACCACCGCGCCATCGCTGCCCTTGAGCACCACGCCCATCTGCCCCAAGCCCCAGATCGCCAGGCCGCCCGGCGGAACCACGAAGCGGTCGATCTGGGCGATCAGCGCATCGCCGTATGCGGTCGCCATCGTGCACCTCGATGATGCTCCACGCAGATCAGCGCAAGTATCTGCTCTCAGTCCATCGGATACAGGCTGCACCCGCCATCGACCAGCAGCACCGCGCCGGTCATATAGCTGGCCAGCGGCGAGCAGAGGAACAGAAAGGCGTGGGCGACGCTCTCGGGCGGCTGGAGATAGCCCAGCGGGATGGCCTTCTGCGCCCGCGCCCGGTAGGTCGGGTCGGTGTCCCACTGCCGCCGCGCCATGCCGACGTTGACGATCCCCGGGGCCACCGCGTTGGCCCGGATGCCGTACGGCGCCAGCTCGCGCGCGAAGCCGCGCATCAGCGCCTTCAGCCCCGCCTTGCTGGCGTTGTACGGCGTGATCTCGGGCCAGGGCACATCCTGCACCCAGGATGAGGTGAAGATCAGGTGGCCGGACCGCCGCTGCGCCATCCAGCGCCGGCTGGCGGCCTGGGCCAGAATAAACGCCGCGCGCAGGTTCAGCTGCATCAGCGCGTCGAACCGCTCCAGCGGGTAGTCGGTGACCGGGTAGGCATCGACCATGCCGGCGTGACAGCAGACGACCGTCGGAAGCTGCCCGGCCTGCTCGAGCCCATCAAACAGCGCCGCGACCGCGGCGGGGTCGCCCGCGTCGGCCTGAACGTAGCGGACGCGCTCGTCCGGCGGCAGCGCCTGGGCCGCCTCCTCCGGCGGCAGCACATCGTTGGCGAGCACCGTCGCGCCATGCGCGGCGAGCGTCGCCACCACCGGGCGGCCGATCCCGCCGCACGCGCCGGTGATCAGGATCACATTGCCGCTCAAATCGAGCAGATCGGCCATCGATAGTCCCCCCTTTCCTCCTACGCTGCAGCGCGCGCGACCCCCGTTGCATACGCCATCACGCGATCTTCGGTCGCCTCGTCGCGCCGGAGCACACCGGTCACCCGCCCTTCGTGCATCACGACGATGCGGTCGCTGACGGAGAGCACCTCCGGCAGTTCGGACGAGATCAGCAGGATGGCGATCCCCCTGCGGGCCAACCCCTGGATGATCTCGTAGATCTCGGCCTTCGTGCTGACATCGACGCCGCGTGTCGGTTCGTCCAGGATCAACAGGCGCGGGTTGGTCGCCAGCCAGCGGGCCAGCAAGGTCTTCTGCTGGTTTCCGCCCGACAGATTGCGCACCGGCGCATCGATGCCGGCGGTGCGGATGCCCAGGCGCGCCACGAAGTGCCGCGCAAGCTCGCGCTCGGCGCGATGCCGGAGCACGCCAAGGCGGCTCATGTGGCGCAGCTGCGCGATCGAGATATTCCAGCGCACCGGCATCTGCACAAACAACCCCGCCTGCTTGCGGTCTTCCGGAACCATCGCGATGCCATGGCGCATGGCGTCCTGGGGAGAGCGTATCTGCACCAGTCTGCCGCCCAGCCGGATCTCACCGCGATTATAAGGCATCGCGCCGAAGATCAGCAGTGCCGTGGTGGAGCGGCCCGCGCCGACCAGGCCGGCCAGGCCGACGATCTCGCCAGAATGGATGGCGAAGGTGACGTCGTGGACCAGGCCGGGGTGGCCGAGGCCACGCACGTCGAGCAGCGGCGCGCCGGTGGCGGCGCCGGAGGGATGGGCACTGAGCGACAGCTCGCGCCCGACCATCATGCGGATGACCTGCGGCACCGTGGCCTGTGGCGCGGGAATGGTGCCGACGTGCATCCCATCGCGCAACACGCTCACTCGGTCCGCGATGCGCAGCACGTCCTCGATGCGGTGCGACACATAGATCACCGCGACGCCGCGCTGCTTCAGGCGGGCGATCACCTCGAACAGCCGCTCGCTCTCGCGGGCCGTCAGCGAGGCGTTCGGCTCGTCCATAATGATCAGGCGCGCCGTGACGGCCAGCGCGCGCGCGACCTCGACCAACTGCGCCTGGGCGATGCTGAGCCGCCGCATCGGCGTGCGCGGGCCAAGCATCAGCCCGACCTCGTCGAGCAGCGCGCGCGTTTGTCGTTCCATGGCCTGCCAGTCGACCACGCCCCGCCGCGCCGGCATGCGGCCCATGAACACGTTTTCCATCACGCTCAGCGCTGGCATGGTGCTCAGCTTCTGATGGATGATGGCGATTCCGGCCGCCTGCGAGGCAGCCGGATCGGCGAACCGCACCGGCTGGCCCCCAAGCGTGATCGTGCCGGCGTCGCAGGGGTACACACCGCCCAGGATGTTGATCAACGTTGATTTGCCGGCGCCGTTCTCGCCAAGCAGGGCGTGGGTCTCGCCACGCAGCACCGCCAGGCTGACGCCGCGCAGCGCCTGCACGCCGCCGAAACGCTTGTACACGCCATGATGCCGATCGTCGCCATGCCCTGCAGCACAGTAAAGATGTTGGTGGCAGTCAGAAAATATGGGCTGGCGAGGGAGAGCCACACGCAGAGCAGCAGCAACGCCACCAGGACGCCGAGCTCTCGCTCCTGCAGCAGGCGCTGCCCAAGCGCGGCGGGCGTACTGCGGCGCGGGGCCTCTTCGCCCTGAGGCGACAGCGGTGTCGGGCGCAGACTCATAGGCCGTCCTTACCAATCGAGGACCGCGCCATCGTGGGCGCGAATGCCGGTCGAATGAATCACTTCTTGTTTGAACGGGTATCTGCGGGCGGCGGCCTCATCGACCTCGACCCCAAGGCCGGGGGCGTCGGACGGCAGCCAGTAGCCCCGCTCGGTCGCCAGCGACGAGCGCACCACCTCCCAGCGCCAGGGCACATCCGTCAGCATATCCTCCTGGATCAGGACGTTCGGCGTCGAGAGGTCGAAGTGCAATGCCACCGCATTGGCCACCGGCCCCAGCGGATTGTGCGGCGCGACGCCCAGATAGTAAGCTTCAGCCATCGCCGCGATCTTTTTGGCCTCCCACAGCCCGCCGCAGTGGCACAGGTCGGGCTGGATGATGTGGCACGCCTGCTGTTCGAACAGCTCGCGAAACTGAAAGCGCGTCACCAGGCGCTCGCCGGTGGCGATCGGCACCGGCGACGCGCGCGTCACAGCGGCCAGCGCAGCGACGTTCTCGGGCGGCACCGGCTCCTCGACGAAGTACGGCCGATAGGGCGCCAGCACGCGGCAGAACTCCAGCGCGTTCGCCGGCCCGTGGCGGCCGTGGCAGTCGATCAGAATATCCACATCGTCGCCAACGGCCATGCGCAACGCTTCCATCGCGCGCTCAGCGTAGCGGTAGGCGGCGATGCTGTTGAGCGTCTCGGTCGGCGGCGTGATCAATACCTTGACCGCCGTGTAGCCGCGTGCGACCACCTCCAGCGCGCGTTCGACGAACGCCTGCGGGTCGGGGCTGCGCTGCGTCTCGTACACGGCGCGCATGTCGCCGCCGCCCAGGTGCGTGTACATCCGCACCCGCTCGCGCACGGCGCCGCCAAGCAGCTTATAGACCGGCTGGTTGAGCAGCTTGCCCTGGATATCCCACAGCGCCTGTTCGATCCCCGAGATCGCCGACAGGCCGATCACCCCCACGCGCCAGAACGATTGGCGGTAGAGCTTCTGGTACAGGTGCTCGATGCGAGTCGGGTCTTCGCCGATCAGCATGGGCGCGAAGTCCTCGACCGCCCCAACCACGCTGCGCGTCTTCCATTCTAGCGATGCCTCGCCCCAGCCGTACAGCCCGTCCTGGTCGGTTTCGACCTTGACGAACACCCAGTTGCGCAGCTCGGCATTGACGACGACCGTTCTGACGTTCGTGATTTGCATATGCTCCGCCCTGGATTGCAGACCGGTTGCGGCGCAGGGAGGGTGATCAGGCCGCACCGCCTCAGAGCCGCGGCTGCTCGCTCTTGACGCTCATCGCGCCATCGACCCGGTAGTTAGCGCCACTGATGAAGCTGGCCTGATCGGAGGCCAGCAAGGCAAAGACCGCTGCGACCTCCTCGATGGTGCCGACACGCCCGCGCGGGTACATCGCATCGAACGCGGCCCGCGTCGCCGCCGGGTCGGCTTGGGCCTGCACAAAGCGCTGGAGCATCGGCGAATCGACCGTACCGGGCGAGACGGCGTTCACCCGGATGTTTTCGGCGGCGTGGTCGATCGCCATAGCGCGAGCCAGCGCGATCAGAGCGCCTTTGGTCGCGGAATAGGCGGCCAGCCCCGGCAACCCCATCACGCCGGTGATCGAGGCGGTAAACAGGACAACGCCGCCGCCAGCGCTGCGCATATGCGGCAACACGCTCCGGGCGCTGAGGTAGGCGCCCTTGACGTTGATGGCGAACACCCGATCCCACTCGGCCTCGGTCGTCTGGTCCGCCCGGCCGGTCGGCATGACCGCGGCGTTATGCACAAGCACGGTCGGCGAGCCGAGCATGGCGACAAGCTGCTGCACGGCGGCCTCGACGGCGGCCGCATCGCTGACATCGGCCACTAATGCGACGGCGTGCCCCCCGGCGGCCAGGATCTCGCCGGTTGTTGCCGCGCAGGCCGCGGCGTTCCAGTCGAGCACGCCGACCGCCGCGCCTTCGGCGGCGAACCGTAGCGCGATGCCCCGGCCGATCCCCTCGGCGGCGCCGGTGATCAGACAGATTTTGCCGGGCAAGAGCATGGTGCGTCCGCGATGATCGCCCTGACCAGCGAGCTACGGGGCCGGCGCTGGCCCGCCGTGCCCCATACGCCTCCAGACCAGCAGAATGTGCTCCTCCACCAGGTGCGCCGCAGCTGTGCCATCGTGGGCGCGGAGCGCGGCCAGCAGCGGCTCGTGCGAATCGGCCACCTCGGCCAGATCGGGGAAGTAGCGGCGCGTCTGGGCGACGAACCGTTCGATCTGGGCGGCCAGCGGCGACCACGCGCGCAGCAGCGCCGCGCTGCCCGACCACTCGCACAGCCGGCGGTGAAAGCGCATGTCGTGCTCCACCAGCGCGGCGATATCGTCGCGCGCGGCGGCGGCGCGCATCGCGGCGACCAGCGCCGCGAGCGCATCGCACTGCTCGGGGGTGATCGTCTTCGCCGCTCGCTCGGCCGCGAAGCGCTCGATGGTGGTGCGGATAGCGAGCAGGGCCAGCAACTCATCCTCGACCAACGGCGCGACATAGGTGGCGCTGCGCGCCCGCCGCTCGACCAGCCCCTCGCGCTCCAGGCGCAGCAGCGCCTCCCGCACCGGCGCCTGGCTCGCGCCGAACTGGCGGGCGATCTCCAGCTCGGTCAGCCGCGCGCCGGGCGCAAGCCGCCCGTAAATAATCGCGCTGCGTAGCGAGGCGTAGATGTGGTCGGCCAGCGAGCGCAGCGCCTGCCACTCGGGAGCGGCATCGCCGTGCGACGGGCGGGAGAGAGCGGTCATGGCGTCCATCGGGTTGAGCGGGTAGGAGCGAGCTGTCGAAAGCCGCTGTGCGGCCTCAGGCGGCACGGCGTTCGCCATGGTAAATCGGGACAGGCCGTTTTATTATCGATTATCGATAATTTAATTGTAGCAGGCCGGATGCGGCCTGTCAAGCTCGAACGAGGGCGTGTCCCGGAGGATCCCGCCCCTGGCGCCCCGGCAGCCTGTCGAGCAGCGCGCTGATGGCCGACGCGCGGCCAGGGGCGCGCTTGACAATCCCTTGGAAAGCTGCTACAGTTAGATGGCAGCCAGACAGTGCGGGAGTGGCGCAACGGTAGCGCATCTGCTTCCCAAGCAGAGGGCTGCGGGTTCGAATCCCGTCTCCCGCTCCAAAGTTAGGTGTCAACGCACAGCCCCGGTGGACGCCGGGGCTGTGCGTTGCGCTTGGCGAGATTGAGCATGCGCGTGCGGTTGCCAGGCAGCGGCGCGCATGCTCTTTTTGTGTGCGGCCCGCGCCCGCGTGGTGGTTTCCCCGCAGGCCGGGGCAGCTCAGCGCGGGCTGCTTGGCGCGCCGCGCTGGGTGGCGCTGATGAGCTTCGCCCGGATGAGGCGGTAGATCGTCTCGTCGGGCACGCCGAGCCGGCCGGCCGGCTCGCGCGGGGTGATCTCCTCGCCCGCCAGTGCGGTCGCCTCCGTGTGGCTATGGAGGTGCCGGAGTGTAGCGGGGATGGGCGGTCATAGCCGTATCGCGGCCGGCGCGGTAGCGCCTGCTTCTTCGGCGGTGGCGGAAATCCCCAGATCGGCACAGATGCGGGCGGAGGTCACGTTGGTGATCTCCGTGTGATGCGGCACGGCGGCGCGGCGGTCGCCGCGGGTGGTGCGTTTGCCTTCGCGCACGATGGTGCGCTCGTGCTGTTCCAGGTGGCGGACAAGATCGCGGCGCTTCATACGGTCAACGGCTCGCGGGCGATGACCCGGACATCGGCCGGCAGCCGGCGGCGTTCCGCTGGCGGCAGCGGGGGCAGAGATGCGGCCCGGCCGTGCGGCGCTTCAGGCGGCGTTCGCCGGGCTGGGTGCCGGGTGCCGCATCGCAGCCCATCGGCTGCGCCTGACGCTCGCCACGGAGTTGCTACGGGATGCAACGCACCGAGCACGACAATCGTCTGAAATGCAGGAGAGGGTTCGCTCGTCCAAGAACAGGAGAAGCTGATGGCTCAGCCGCTTCCATGGCCGCGCGACGTCCCGCCCTGGCACGGCTTCCACCACATCGCCCTGGTCACGCCCGACCTCGACGCCACGATCCAGTTCTACACCGTGGTGCTGTACATGGCCGTCACGTAAGTGCTGCCGGCGGGCCCACAGGGCGGGCGGCACTGTTTCATCAAGCCAGGCACGACGGAGAGCTGGGGGCTGCACGTCTTCGAGCAGCCTGACGCGCAGCTCTTCCCCTACCCGGCGGAGCTGCCGCGCGGCGCGTTCGTGCCGGGGGCGCTGCAGCACATCGCCTTCGCCCTGCCCGACCGCGCCGCCGGGCTGGCGCTGCGCGAGCGCCTGGCGCGCTACGGCGTGCCGGCGGCCGGAATCAACCGGATCGGGCCGATCGAGAACCTGCTGTTCCGTGACAACACCGGCCTGTTGCTGGAGGCCACCTGGCCAGCGGAGCCGCAGAATGAAGCGGAGCGCCACTGATGCGCAGCGCCCTGGCGCTGGTGGTGAGCGTCTGCCTGTTGCGGCCATTCGCCGCGCCGCCGCCGCTCGATGCTGCCGCGATCGACCGTTTTGTCCAGGAGCAGATGGCGGCACAGCGCGTGCCCGGCCTGGCACTGGCGATCGTGCGCGGCGACACAGTGGTGTACACGCAAGGCTACGGCACGGCAGGTGATGGCCAGCCGGTGACGCCGGAGACCCAGTTCTTCACCGCCTCGCTCAGCAAGGCGATCACCGCGCTGGCGGTGATGCAGCTCGCCGAGGCGGGCGCGTTGGATCTGGACGCGCCGGTGCAGCGCTACCTGCCGGGCTTCACCCTGGCCGACCTCGGGCATGCTGCGCGGTTGACTGTGCGCCAGTTGCTCAACCAGACCAGCGGCCTGGCCGACGCCGGCTTTCCCGAGGCCCTGCTGCCCCAGCCCGATAGCCTCGCCGGGCGCGTGGCGAGCCTGCGCGATGCGCGGCCGGTCGCCCCGCCAGGCGCCGCGTTCCACTATTTCAACCCGAATTACGCCATCCTGGCGCACATCGTGGAAGTGGTGAGCGGGGAGCCGTTCGCCGCGTATCTTCAGGCGCACATCTTCGCACCGCTTGGGATGGACAGCAGCTTCGATGCGGCCACCGCCGCCGAGGCCCTGCGGCGCGCCGAGCGCCTGGCGCAGGGTCACTTGGTGATCTTCGGCGTTCCGGTCGCCGCGCGCGAGCTGGATGGCTTTCTGGATGGCAGCGGCGGGGTAATCTCGACTGCCGCCGACATGGGGCGCTTTCTGGCGGCCCAGGCCAGTGGCGGTCTCGCGCAGGGCGTGCGGGTCGCGACATCGGCGAGCATCGCGGCCATGCACACCCCCCCGCCGGGAAGCACGAGTGGCTACGCTATGGGCTGGTTCGTGCACGCCAGCGATGGGCAGCCGGTGATCGAGCATAACGGGGTGCTGTCGACCTTCTACAGCGAGGCGGTGCTGCTGCCCGAGCAGGGATATGGCTTCGTGTTGCTGGCGAACGCGAACGGCGCGGCGCTGGCGTTCCTGGGGTATGCCCAGATCAAGCGCGGGTTGATCGCCTTGCTGAGCGGCACCGCACCGACGCCCGGCCCGGTCAGCGTCGGGATGCTCGGGCTGGCCATGGGGCTGGTCACGCTGCTAAGCGGCGTGTTGGCGCTGCGCGGGCTGCTTGGCGCGCCGCGCTGGGCAGCGCGCATGCGCGGCCGGCGCTGGTGGCGCTGGCTGCCGGGGATCATCTGGCCGCTCGCTCCGGGCGCGCTGCTGCTGGCATTACCCACGCTGCTCGTCCCGCTGGCCGACCGGGCTTTCGGCTTCACTCAGATCGTGCGGTCGATGCCCGACGTGGTGATCTGGCTTGGTGTGACCGGCGCGCTCGGCGCGGCCACCGCCCTGGTGCGGCTGGTATCGCTCATGGGCGCGGGTTCGTGGCAGCTCGCGAACAAGCGGCGGCGCGCACGCTGAGGGATGGAGCCATCTGGCACCAGGTGAATGCTACCGAGCCCGTCGAACCGCGCTCCAACGCAGGAAGATCGAGCAGAGGAACATCAGGAATGATCCACCAACTACGCATCTGCGAAATTTTCGAGCATAACAAAGCCGCCTTCCACGCCCGTTTTCGCGACCATGCGCAGCGCATTATGCAGCGCTACGGCTTTCGTATCCTGGCAGAGTGGGGGCCCAGCACGACGGGCGCACCGGGTTCGTCTATCTGTTGGCCTGGCCAGACGAGGCGACCATGCGCGCTGCATGGGCGGCCTTTCTGGCCGACGCGGAGTGGCAGGCGATCAAGCGGGCGACGAACGCCGAACACGGCGACCTGGTCGGCGCCATCGAGGAGCATGGACTGATCCCGAGGGGCGAGGCACCGGCCTGGGATAGATCGGTCTAGCGCCAGGGAGGTTCTGCAATGCCACGTGCGATCTCGCGCATGCTGCGCCTGGAGGGGCTGGCGGCCCTGCTGACGGCGCTGCTCGTGTATGCTCGTTTCGGCCAGGGATGGGGCGTGTTTCTGATCGCCTTTTTGCTCCCCGATCTGTCGATGCTCGGCTATCTGGCCGGCCCACGCATCGGTGCGGCGGTGTATAACATCGCCCACACCTATGCGGGGGCGCTGGCCTGCTGCGTGGCGGGCTTGCTGCTGCCGGTGCCGGAATTAGTCGCCGCCGGCCTGATCTGGAGCGCCCATATCGGGCTCGACCGTGCGCTAGGCTATGGGCTCAAGTACCCGGAGGGCTTCGCACACACGCATCTGGGGCGCATCGGGCGCGCCAGGGCCGCAGCATCAGCGGGGCAGGATGAGTAGCACGTGTTCAAAGAACATGGCCCAGGGATCAGTGGGCTGATGTTCGCCACCGTTGCGATGGCCCGTACTATGCCACTCAGACCCAATGACCACGTGAGGACATGCACAAGGCGCCGCATGCAGCCTGGCACTCCCTGGACGCTCGAACGAAAACAGATTCGTGATACCCTATGGAGGCCGTAATGCGTCGAATTCGTTATCACGTGGCTTGTAGTCTTGATGGCTATATCGCTGGCCCCAACGGTGAATTCGACTGGATCCCCGAGGACCCCGATATCGATTTTGCCGCGCTCTTTGCCGAGTTCGACACCTTGCTCATGGGCCGCAAAACCTACGAGACTCTGCCGCTCGACGACCCAACCTTCGGCCCGCTCTACGCTGGCAAGCAGATCATTGTCGTCTCGCGCACGCTACAGCCCGCGGAGCACCCCCGCGTGACGGTAGTGTCCGGGCTGACGCTGGCCTATCTAGAGGAACTGCGCCGACTGCCGGGCAAGGATATCTGGCTGTTCGGCGGCGGCGAACTCTTCCGTGCGCTGCTAGAGTCAGGATCGGTCGACAGCGTAGAGCTTGCGATAGTGCCCATCCTGCTGGGCGGCGGCATCCCGTTCTTGCCCGCGCCCGCGCCCCGGCGGCTGCGGTTGCACGGGCAGCGGCACCTCGCACGCTCGGGGATCGTTTGGCTGACCTACGCCCTGGAGGTAGAAGCGGGTGCGTAAGTCGCAGCTCTGGGACCGAGGTCTGTAGATTGTCCAGCGCCAAACTGGCTCCTAACCTGCGCTCGACACAGCCGGGCAGCCGTTGTCTTTCCCCTGGCCTACTCCCACGGAGGTAAGGGCGCGGACAGACCGTACGGTTGGCAGGCGCATTTTTATTTCGCATGGCGGTGCGCGCGGCGCCCCCTACTCTCGCCCCCTGCGTGGTCTACAGGAAAGAGGGCATCCTTCTCGCGTACGGGCGCGGTGCGCTGCGCGCTGCACCCGTACGTCATCCTTGCCCCGCGGGCGGGGAAGCGAGCGGGAACGGGGGTGTGGCGATCCCTGGCGACCGCAAACAACCTACCCCCGCATCCCCATCCTTCTCCTTCCCCTTGAGCATCGATGCCTCACCCTCCACCAGGTTTTTAATACAATTTTGACAATAAACTGTATACTCTCTTTCGCACCTCCACCCGATACACTACACCCAGGAGGTACGCCATGGCAGCAGGTGAGACAGTTCATCCCACCCCCGAAGAGGTCGGCGCGCACTACGACCTGATGGGCCCATTCTACGCCACGTTGTGGGGCGACAATATCCATGTCGGATACTGGACCGGCCCGGACGATCCGAGCACAAATACGGAGGCGCAAAACCGGCTCACCGACCTGCTGATCGAAGGGGTCGCTCTGGCGCCGGGCCAGACGCTGCTCGACGTCGGCTGCGGGGTCGGCGGCCCGGCGATTCGCCTGGGGCAGCGCACTGGGGCGCGTGTGGTCGGCATCACGATCAGCGCTTCCCAGGTGGAGCGCGCCACAATGCTCGCCGATCAGCACGGCGTAGCGGATCGGGTGCGCTTTGAGCGCGCGGACGCGATGGCGCTGCCTTTTGCCGACGAGTCGTTCGATGCGGCGTGGGCGTTTGAGTCGCTGCTGCACATGCCGGATCGGAGCCGGGTGTTGCGCGAGGTCTGGCGGGTGCTGCGTCCGGGGGGACGGTTCGCGCTGACGGATGTGACGGAGGAACGACCGCTCACGCCGGAGCAACGTACCCTGCTCTACCGCAGCTTTATGCTCAGTTCGCTTGAAACGATTGATCGCTACCCGAAACTGGTCGAGGCGGCGGGGTTCGTTGTCGATGAAGTCCTCGATCTCAGTGCCAACACCAAACGAACGCTTCAGTGCGTCAGTGATGCGTTGCAGGTACGAAAGGATGAGATTCGGGCGCTGTATGGCGATGAGCTATTATCGATGCTCGAATCGGTATGGCCGCAGCTCGCTGCCATACAGCGAGATTATCTCGGATATCTGGTATTAAAGGCGCATAAGCCGGCCTGGTCGCAGTGATCGCTTTTCGCACGAAGGGATGCACCCATGGATCAAGAGTATGCCGCCCGGCTGCAATACCCTTTTTCAGGTGCGATCAATGCACATGCCGACACCATTGATTGCGCTACTCTGGCCTGGGCCGAAACATTCGGTTTGCTGACCCCGGCGGCGCTGCACAAGCGTATGCGCCTCCAGTATGGCCTGCTGGCCGCGCGCGCGTATCCACGGGCCGATCGTGAGATGGTGCAGATCGCCGCCGATTGGATCGCCTGGCTGTTCTTTATGGACGATCAGTGCGACGAAGCGGGGATTGGCCGTGATCTTCGGCAGATGGCCGCTCTGCACGAGCGTTTTGTCGCGATTCTTGAAGGCGCAGCGCCGCATGCACATGATTGGGGGCTGACGCGCGCGCTGGCGGATATTCGCCGCCGTCTCGCGGCACGCGCTCCTGCCGGCTGGCTGCGCCGGTTCTGCGAGCAGGCGTCGCTGTATTTCACTGCCAACCGCTGGGAAACGGCCAACCGACAACGAGGGATTGTGCCGAATGTCTCAACCTACTGCGCCGCGCGCCTCTTTTCCGGCGCTGTCTATGCCTGCTTCAGCCTGACCGAACTGGCAGCCAACATCGATATTCCGTTCTATGCGCGCCATCACGCCACTGTGCAGCAACTGGAACGATGCGCCAACAACATTATCTGTTGGTGTAATGACATCCTGTCGTACCCGAAAGAACTGCGCCATGGCGATGTTCATAACCTGGTCTTGGTCATTCAGCACGAGCAGCGGTGTTCATTGACCGAGGCATGTGAGCGTGCGCTTGCGCTCCATGATCGCGAAACAGCGTCGTTTGTGCAGGCGCGCACCTGTCTTCCTCATTTCGATCCGGTCACCGATGCTTCGATCGAGACCTATGTTGATGGGTTGCAGTCATGGATCTGCGCCAATCGCGACTGGTCGCTGACAGCAGCACGCTACGTCGCATCGCGCAATGCTCTTGAGCGCGGGCAGGTCTCGCTTACATCGTGAAAGGATGGGCGCCATGACAACCGATATGATGGTTGAGTCCACCATCCAACAACAACTGATTCGTCTTCGCCGATTTCTGTCGCTCTACATGCCGATCGCTTTTATCTTCGGGGCCGTCTTTCTGGCTCTGGCGATCATCTTTCGCGATCTCGCAACAGGTATCAGTGGCGCGGCGGTCCTATTGAACGGATGTTTGCTGTTTCTTGCGTGGTACAACGTCAAAAATGGCAATGTTCAGGTGGCCGTGCTGACAACCAGTGTGGGATTGCTGGCCGGTGGACTGGTCATTTTGCTGGTGCAACCGTTCTTCTTCGTCACGCTGACACTCACACCACTGCTGGCAATCGTCCTTGGGCTGCAGTATCTGACGATACGACCATTGATGCGCCTGATCGTGGCCGCCGGTGCGTGTAGTCTGATCGCGTCCGTCGCCGGCCATCTCTTGCCGCAGGGCATCATTGCATCTAATCTCCCGCCCTGGTTACGCAACATGCTGGAAATCGGCGGGGCAGGCGCCGCTGTCGTGCTGGTGATGCTGTTGCTGTGGAACTTCAGTGTGCTGTTGAACGGCATGTTCGCCTCGCTGCGCGCCGCTAACCGCGATCTAGAGGCCCAACAGGCCCGATTGGCGCGCGCGAATGAGCAGTTGCAACACCAACTGGAGTCAGAACGCCAGTTGGTGCAGTTGGTCAGCGAGCTTGAAACGCCGGTCGTTCCGCTCGTGCACGACGTGCTGTTCGCCCCGATCGTCGGGAATCTCGACTCGCGCCGGGCCGAGTCGCTGCGTGCCCATTTGTTAGAAGCCGTTCATGCCCACCGCAGTCGGTTGCTGATCCTGGATATCACCGGTGTCGCGACGATCGACACGGCGGTGGCGCAGGCGCTGCTGCTGACGACACAGGCGCTGCGCCTGCTCGGCTGTCGTGTGATTATCAGCGGAATCTCTGCTACCATTGCCATGACATTGACCCACCTCGGGGTCGATCTGCGCACGATCGAGACGGTGCAGAGCCCCGAGACGGTAGTGCAGAGCCTTGTGCAGATCCGGCAGAACTGATCGCGCCCGGCGCGCGGCTGCTCCATAGGTGACCATGCAGCAGCCGGGTGCGCGGTCGTACGCCGCTGCCTCGCCGGCGCACGACCGCGCGATCCAGCCGTAGCTAAAAGCCTATGGCAGATTGCCGCCACGCCAGATGCACGGTGAGGTACCACCCTAGGGCGACGATCCAGACGAGATTCGGCAGCTCTTGTGCCTCGGGCATGATGTCAACGGTTGCTTTCGGAACCCAGAGACCGTGCATTTGGTAGCGCACCAGCACCGTCCCATCCTCCTGTTCGATGCGGTAGTCGTTCTGCCATTGCTTCGTGCTGAAGCGCAGCTGCGGCCCACCGACTAGCGCTAGCGTGCCACCATAACTCCACGTGTTGCTGGTGTACCGCGCCACCGTTTCGTTCGTCTCCGCCGTCAAGACCTCAACATTTCCGCCCCACGGATCACCTTTGAAGATCCAGCGCCCTTGCGCATGCTCAAACTCGGCGCTTTTCGCAAACACCCCTGAAAGGGTCAGCCGTCCGACGATGGCGTCTTGCGCCTTCAGCTCGTACGTGATGCCGAAGCTATCGGGCGAGCTCCATTCTAGTCGCTGCGCCAAGGGCGTGACTAGTGCTTACATGGCGGTTCTCCTGTTTATCCAGTCATAAGGCGGTAATATAATACAGATTATTTGTTAATAGCTTGTTAATGTTTGTTAATGTACATTTTAAGCTTGTTTGCGTATACAATGCGATATATTTCAAGATAAGAATGGTAACCGTTTATAATGTGTTTTAAATTTGCATTAGGCATCTACATATTGCTTTTAGAAACAGAAAATAAGTATCGGTCAACTGCCGAATGGTACGTGCGGTGTCAACACCGCGTTGAAGGTATGAGAACGGGCACAGCACTTCAACGCCCAGCATGCATCATTCGACATACGACCACGACCGCCAGGCCGATATGACACCCCTGGCCAGGCCGCTGTAGGAACGCATTGAGCTGCTGGACGGGGTATCTGTCTGTATCGATTTTGAGCAGCAATCGTATGTGTGCAGTGCCGCTTTGCTGGTATGATAGCCGCATGGATTCGCCGCACGTGAAAGGAACACAACCTATGGGGCATCATCGTTCCCTCCGCTAGATGGTGGTTATGCTCCTGGCGCTGCTGCTGGCAGGGCTGGGCGCCCCGCCGGCCCGCGCCGCCAGCGTCCGCTACGCCGCGATCACGGCGCAGGGCAGAGGCGACTGTTCGTCCTGGGGCAACGCCTGCACGCTGCAGACCGCGCTCAGCGGCGCGGCAAGTGGCGACCAGATTTGGGTCAAGCAAGGGGTGCACAAACCCGGCTCAGCCGGCAGCCGCACGGCGACTTTCGCGCTGAAGAGCGATGTGGCGGTGTATGGCGGCTTCGTCGGGACCGAGACCGCGCTCAGCCAGCGCGACCCGGCGACCTACCGGACCATCCTCAGCGGCGCATTGATAACAATGACATCAATACCGACCTCAACAACATCGCCGAGAACGCGACGGACATCCAGGGCAGCAACAGCTACCATGTGGTGACCGGCAATGGCACGAACGCGACCGCCGTCTTAGACGGCGTGGTGATCACCGCCGGGCAAGCGAATGACACATCGGTCCCCAATAACGCTGGCGGCGGAATGACCACCAACGCCGGTAGCCCGACGCTCACGAACGTGACCTTCAGCGGCAACAGTGGGAACAGCGGCGGCGGGATGTTCAACACCAGCAGCAACCCGACGCTGACCAACGTGGTCTTCAGCGGCAATCAAGCCACCGCCACGTCATCCTTTGGCGGCGGGATGTTCAACGTCAGCAGCAGCAGCCCGACGCTGACAAACGTGACCTTCAGCGGTAACAGCGCGGCCAACGGCGGCGGGATGTACAACGGCAGCAGCCCGACGCTGCAGAACGTGATCATCGCCAAGAGTGTGTCCGGCGGGGATTGCCAGGGAACGGTCACGCCCGGGTCTGCCTCCAACCTGATCGAGGACAGCAGCAACGCCTGCGGTTTAACGCATGGAAGCAACAACAACATTATCGGGCAGGACCCGCGGTTTGTGGATGCCGATGGGGCCGATAACACCGTTGGGACTGCCGATGATAATCTGCGCCTGCTCGTGACGTCCCCTGCGATCGATGCGGGTAATAATGCGTTCGTGCCGTCCAGCGTCACCCCCGACCTGGCCGGCAACCCGCGCATCGTCGATGGCAACGGCGATAACACCGCGACCGTTGACATGGGCGCCTACGAGCTGTCTGATACCATTGCGCCAACCGTCACCTCGAGCACCCGCGCCAGCCCGAACCCGACCAATGCCGCCAGCGTGCAGTTCGTCGTGATCTTCAGCGAGAGCGTGACCGGCGTGGATGCGGCGGACTTCAGCCTGGCCACCACCGGCAGCCTGAGCGGGGCGAGCGTGACGGGGGTGAGCGGGGCCGGCGCGAGCTACACCGTGACCGTCGCGACGGGCGGCGGCAGCGGCACGCTGCGCCTCGACCTGAACGCCAGCGGCACCGGCATCCAGGACCTGGTGGGCAATCCCATCAGCAGCGGGTTTACCACCGGCGAGGTGTACACCATTACCAAGACAACCGCGGTTTTCCTGCCGCTGGCGATCCGCTAGGTCGGTAGGTTGCGCACCTGGCGCCACTGCGGGGAACCGCCCTGGGTCCCCGCAGGGCGCAGCAGCGGCCTGGTCGCACAGCGCAGGCCGGGTTGCTGCGGTCTCGCGCGACGGTCCATGGCAGGCTGCCATAGGCGGTGCGAATCGAGCACAGCGGGCCGAGCAGTGAGGCGCGAGAGCGACGCTCACGCCTCACTGCTCGCGCCTCTCCCGGCACTCCGCGCATGCGTCGCCCTGGCCAGATATGGCCAACGCGCGCCATGTGCGGGGGCGCACACCGTGCTCGCCCCACGCCCCGCCGTGCCACGCGCATCCTCCTATTGACCGTCGCACCCCCGCCGTGCTATGCTAGGCTGGTCCATTTGGAACCCCCCGCGACCGATCGTTCGAGATGAGCGACAGGAGCAGGCCGATGGAGAGCGCACCTGATGTGCCGGACAAGCTGCGCGATCCGCAGCGCTTGCAGGCGCTCGACGCGCTCGACCTGCTTGGGCAGCCGTTGGCGCCGTCGTTCACCCGGATCGCCCGACTGATCGCACAGCTGCTCCACGCGCCGATAGCCCTCGTCACGCTGGTGAGCGCCGACCGGCAGATATTTCTGGGGGGCGTTGGGCTGCCGGAGCCCTGGGCACGCAGCGGCGAAACGCCGCTGTCGCATTCCTTCTGCCAATATGTGGTCGCCGACGACCGTCCGCTGCAGGTCGCCGATGCGCGCGGCGACCCGCTCCTTCAGCACAATTTGGCCATCCGCGACCTGGGGGTGATCGCGTACCTCGGCGTGCCACTACGCGATGCCAGCGGCGCAGTGCTTGGCGCCTGCTGCGCCATCGACACCGCGCCGCGCGCCTGGACTGCCGCTGAGCTGGCGACTCTCCAGGAACTGGCAGCCTGTGCCCAGACCGAGCTCGCGCTGCGCGCGGCCCTCACAGAACAGGCCCGCGCCTACGCCGCGCTCCAGGCGGCCGACGCGCGGCACACCGCCACGCTGGAGAGTATCAGCGACGCCTTTCTGACCCTCGACCGCGACTGGCGCTTCACCTACGTGAACTCGCAGGCCGAACAGTTGCTGCGCCATCCGGCCAGCGCGTTGCTCGGCCGAGTGTGTTGGGAGGTGTTCCCCGAGGCGATCACCACCAGCTTCGGGGATGATCTGCATCGTGCTGTCGCGGAGCAGCGCCCGGTGACCGGCGAGGGATATTATCCGCCCTACGATATCTGGATGGCGATGCGCGCCTATCCGTCGCGCGATGGGCTCACGATCATAGCGCACGATATCACTGCGCAGAAACGTATCGTGCAGGCGCTTGCCGAGAGCGAGCAGCGTTTTCGCCAATTAGCCGAGCAGTCGCCAGATTACATCTTTTTAGTGCATGTGCCCCAGCAACGGACGATCTATTGCAATCGGGCGCAGTTTCTCGGCTATGGGCCGTCCGCTCTCGAGCACCCCAGCGCACTGCTCGCCGCCATTGACCCAGCCGACCGCCCGGCGGTTGTGGCGCACTGGCAGCAGTTGCTCGAGTCGTGGAACGACGATATGCAGATGGTCGAGTACCGCATGCAGACACCCGATGGCCGATCGGAGTGGCTTGTACAACGTGCGAAAGTGAGCACCCGCACACCCGATGGCGCGCCCGAGCACCTGCTGATCGTCACCAGCCCGATCACCGAGCAGAAGCAGCGGGAAGCGGAACGGCTGCAGCTTGAACGCGCTGTGGAGACGGCGCGTAAACTCGAAAGCCTGGGCGTGATGGCGGGGAGCATCGCCCACGATTTCAACAATCTGCTTGTGGCGATCAGCGGGAATGCCGAATTGGCGCTGCTCGATCTCGATGCCGACCATCCAGCGCATCCGGCGCTGCAGCAGATCCAGCTTGCCAGCCGGCGTGCCGCAGAGCTGGTCGATCAGTTGTTGACTGCGAGCGGCGGGCGGCGCCGGAACGTCCAGCAGGTCGACCTGAGTGCGCTCACGGCTGAGATGATGCGGCTGCTGCGCGACCGGGCGCCCGCCCAGGTGGCGCTGCGGCTCGATCCGGCCCCCGATCTACCGCTGATCGACGCCGATCCGACGCAGATGCGGCAGGTGGTGATGAATCTGGTGCTCAATGCAGTGGACGCCATTGGCGATCAACCGGGGGTGGTGACGGTCGCCATCCGCCGCGTGGCGTTTGATGCGGAGCGCCGTCTGGAGTATGCCCTTGCGCCGGAGCCGGGCGTGCCGTGCTATGTGGCGCTGGTCGTGTCCGATACAGGGTGTGGTATGGATGCGGCCACGCAAGCGCGCATCTTCGAGCCGTTTTTCACCACCAAAGCCACCGGGCGCGGGTTCGGGCTGGCCGCCGTGCTGGGGATTCTGCGTGCCCACCACGGCGGCCTGCATATCGTCAGCGCGGTTGGGCAGGGGACGACGATCACCGTTCTAGTGCCAGCGGCCGCGCATGCGGGGCAGGCGCGCGACGAGGCGCAGCCACCGGAGCCTGACGCGCCGGCCCCCATCGCGCCCGTCGGCCCGGCGTCCGACGGGCCGGTGTTTGGTGATCGACTGCCCAGGACGCCGTACTGGCGGCGACAGTGCGGATGCTCCAACGCCTCGGCTTCAGCCCACGCCAGGCCGCGAGCGGGAGAGAGAGTGTGGTGCTCGCGGCCCGGCCTGCCGCACGCCTCCGCACTGTCCTAATGGTATCTGACGATGCCGCAGCTCGGCGCCGACGAAACCCTGCAACGATGGCGCACCGCCGCGTCGGGGTGATGATGGTGCTGATGAGCGGCGCCGGCGAACCGGAGCGCCATCCGCCCGTGAGCGGTCGTTAGGTGACCACACGATGCAGAAGCCCTTCTCGCTCGACAGGCCGGCAGCGGCGCTACGGTGGGGGGCGCTGGAGCTTGCCATCCGCGCGTGGCGCCGTTCCACGGCGGGAGCCAGGACGCGATGAGGTGCAGCGCCGCTGCGGCGCACGAACGCACGCCGTAACGCTCGCTCGCGCATCGCCCGGCTTACCGCTGAGCTACCCCCTGCCAGACCCGCCTGTCACCCGGCGCGCGCCACCGCGACGATAACACGCAGGAGCAGCATGATGCCAGCGGCCAGCATGCCGTAGCCCAGGGCGTGTGGCAGGCTCAGCCGCGCTGTGAGGAGCGGGCCGCCCGGCACGCCCAGCAGCAGCGCGCCCATCAGCCCGATCGCCGCGCCGACGCCGGCCAGCACCACATGCCCCACCAGGTGTGCCACGACGCGCACGTCGCGAGGATCGGCGAACAGCCGAACGTTCACGCTAAGGGTGCCGCGCTCGGCTCCGCTGGCGATCCGGTCGAGCCGCCGTGGCAGCCGGCGGAGCAGCGGCAGCAGCGCCAGCACCTCGCCACGCACCGAGGCCTGGAGCGACGCCGGCGCCAGGTCGTCGCGGAACCAGTTCGCAGCAAGGGCGCGTGCCGCGTCGATCAGCGCGACGTCGGGGGCCAGCAGGGTCAGTGTTCCTTCGAGGGTGATCAGCGCGCGGAACAGGCCGCTCAGGTCCGGCGGCACGGCCAAGCCAAAATCCAGCAATAGCCGCAGCATGTCGCCTAGCAGCGCGGCGCTGGCGTGCATGCCACGACCCAGCCGCCGGGTCAGCACCTGCGACAGCGCTCGCTCCAGCCGTTCGCCGTCGGCCGTATCGCGCAGATCGACCAGGGTGAGCAGCGCGTCGCGCAGCATCGCTGGGTCGCGCCGTTCGAAGGCGACCAATATCTCACGGAGCGCTGCCTGTTGCAGTGCATCGAGCCGCCCCACCAGCCCGAAGTCGATCAGCGCAAGTTCGCCTGTCTGGAGCAGGAGCACATTGCCGGGATGCGGATCGGCATGGAACACGCCGCCGACGAGCACCTGGCGCAGCATCGACTCCAACAGGCTGCGCGCTAGGGCGGCCCGATCCAACTGCGACGCATCCAGGCGCGGCCCGGCAGCGCGGATGCTGATCCCCTCGAGATGCTCCAGCACCAGCACCCGGCCGGTCGAGAGATGCGGGAAGACGGCTGGCGTTCGTACCGCAGGCGTTGGGCCGAGCGCGTCGGCAACGGCAGCGATATTGTGGGCCTCGACCCGGAAATCCAACTCTTCGCGCACCACTTCGGCGAACCGTGTGGCCTGTTCAATTATGTGCAAGTCGCGCCCCCAGACCGTCCAGGCTTCCGCCAGCCCCGCCAGCATGAGCAGGATGTCGAGGTCGCATGCGACGGACTCCCGGATGCCGGGCCGCTGCACTTTTACGACAACCTGCTCGCCGGAGTGCAGGCGAGCGCGATGCACCTGTGCAATTGACGCCGCAGCGAAGGGTTCGGCATCGAAGGCGGCGAACACCGCCTCCGGCGTCGCCCCGAGTTCTTCGGCCAGCAGGGCGGCGATCGCCCCAACGGGGGCTGGTGGCGCCTGGTCCTGCAGGTGGGCGAGCTCAGCGATGAAGTCCGCCGGCACGAGATCGGCGCGAGTCGACAGCACCTGGCCGAATTTAACAAAGACGCCGCCCGCCTGCTCGAGGGCCAGGCGCAGCCGTACCGCGCGGGTGGGTCCTGGCTGCCAGGAGCGTGGCAACCCATGCCGGGCGAGAATCAGGCCGATCTGCGCCATCCGGCGTGAGCGCCGGCCCCAGCGGCGGAGCCCTGTGGGTGGCCGGGCGCGCGCGGCGGGTGTAGCCCGGCGGGCTGGCCGCCGCGCCACAAGCTCGGCTGCGGCCGAGATGCCCATCGTGACCAGCAGCGCCGTCGCCCAGATGATCAGCGGGTTGGCCGCGCGCACGTCGCCCACGGATTGCACCGCGACTGCCACTGCCGTGGCGCCGCCCACCGCGATCCCGATCCAGGCGCTGAGCAGCGCCAGCCACCAGCGTGGCCGCCCGCCCAGCAGCCGCCCGCTGAGCCAGGCGAGCAGCACAAGGAGCAGCGCCAGCACAGCCATGCCGAACAGCTCGCGTGTCATGTCGGCCGTCCCCTCACAAGCCTCACTGCCCATTCGCGCTCGTTAGACACGCGGCGGGCGCTCCGATGACGCGTTCCCCTGCCTACGTCGCCGAATCGCTGCGATGGGGGCCAGAATCGCTCCGGCGATCGCCGTCATGATCGGCAGATACTTGATGCCAACCGCCTGACCCAGCAGCACCAGACCGGCGATCCCGATCACCTGCGACAGCAGCAGGCCGGTCAGGAAGCCGCCAAGAACTCCGAGGACGACCGCCCCGATGATGCGTGTCATGATGCGATCTCCTTCCGCTTCAGCGTTTCCCTGGCATAGT
Organism: Roseiflexaceae bacterium; assembly: GCA_042408595.1. Lineage (GTDB taxonomy): Bacteria > Chloroflexota > Chloroflexia > Chloroflexales > Roseiflexaceae > JBHOQX01. The sequence continues at coordinate 68,503 of JBHOQX010000104.1, forward strand.
GAGACAGATACGCTGTGGAAGGTGGGATGACGGTAATCACGTCGATGAGCACGCCGTTCGGGTCTGCCGTGATGAAGTGCCGCTGCCCAAAGTCCTCAGAGCGAAGCTCAAGGTGAATCGGCAGGCCCGCAGTGCGGAGCCGTTCGTACTCCACATCCACATCGTCCACTTCGAAGTTGAGAAGAAGGCCGCCATGCAACCCACGACGGAAGTCTTGAGGGACAGTCGGGTGATCGGGGTTGAGCAGGGCCAGCTCAAAAAGCGGCGCCTGGGCGGCTTTCAGACTGACGTACCAGTCTGTTTCGAAGGTCACTTCGAAGTTGAAGTGCTCGAGGTAGAACGCCTTCGACCCTACCACGTCGTGAGTCATGATCACCGGATAGAAGCTGTTGAATCGCATGAGCTGATTCCTCCACGGTATGACGATTGACCATCGAACGCTCCGGCTGCAACGGACGGCGTTCCGTCGCCGCTGCAACCGGAGTGTTCTGCTGCGCTTCACCGCCGCACATAGCGCACGTGGGTGGCCAGCGGGGTATCGATCACCTGTTCGATGCGAAACTGTGGCAGGGGCTCACGGAGGTGCTCGAACAGACGCCGCCCGCCGCCGAACAACACGGGCACCAGGGCGATGTCCAGCTCGTCGATGACACCGAGGTTCAGGTACTGCTGGATCACATCCGCGCCGCCCGCGATCCGAATATCCCGACCGCCTGCGGATTCCCGCGCCAGCTCGAGGGCGTGCTCCGGCCCGTCGTTGATGAAGTAGAAGGTCGTCCCACCAGGACGCACCCAGGGTTCGCGTTGCGCGTGGGTCAGCACATAGACCGGTGTGTGGAACGGGGCCTCCTCCGGCCAGCCGCGCTCGCCGCCGTCGAACATGCGCTTGCCCATGATGTTGGCGCCGGTACGCTCGGCGGTGCGGCGCAGCAGGTCGTTGACCGGGCCAGTCTCGCCCCCTGGTCCGAGCTTGAGGTTGTCGCGGAAGGACTGTTGATTGCCGACCCAGGCCATCAGCGCGCCCCACTTGGCGCCCCAGTGCTGGTACTCTGGCTGGTCCCAATGCTCCATCGTCATGCCTTCCGGCGCCATGTAGCCATCAAGACTCAGGGCAATACTGACGAATACATTGCTCATGGGTTCGCCTCTCGTATGCGAGAAATGTAATCGATCGGCCTAGAGCGCAGGTGCCGCAAGACACGCAGCGTCAGCGCGAGCGCCACGCTGAACAGTGCCAGGGCGTTGGCCGCGTGGAGCCCCCGCAGGACGGGTGCCCCGAGCTGCGGCATCAGATACAGAAACACGTATTGCAGCGTCATCAACACATACAGCAGCCCACCGAGCGCCTGCACCCGCCAGGGCAACCCGCTCGCAAGCCCGAGCAGCAGCATGGCAAGGATGCCCGTCTCGATCACGCTCCCGAAGGCGCGATGCAGGCCCCAATAGGCCGGGTCGGCCAGCACGGCCGCACCGGCGAAAAAGACCTGCACGACCACCGCCGCCGCGATCAGCACCACCGCCAGCAGGTACAGCCAGCGGAGCCCGACACGCCAGGCCGGCGACGGTGCGGCACGTGTCGCGTGTGGTGGCGTAGTATTCATCCTCTACCCTCCTGGTGGAGAGGCGTGCCGGGGTTGATCGTCCGCCGGCGCGCCCCGCACCCTATGGCTGTGCCCCGGCCGCCGCAACCGTGATCCGGCCGCGCATGCCGGCGAGGGCGTGGCCGGGGATCGAGCAGACGAACTCCAGACCGCCGGCCGGCACCTCGACCTCGCCGCGCACCGTCTCGCCTGGGCGGGCCACCAGTCGGACCCCGCCAGCGCTCCAGTCGTGCTCGGCCTGGCCGGTGTTGGTCAGCGTAATCACGTAGCGGCCGGGCTGCGCGACCGGCACCTGCGCCGGCGCGAAGCCCATCTCAAAAGCATCAAACGCCAGCGTCTCCCCGGTCGCGGTCACAATCGCGCCGCCCGCCGAGGGAGCGTTGCGTCCCGCGCCGTTGTCCGCGCAGGCGCTGAGTGCCAGGCCCAGCAGTGCCGCCAGCGCCAGGCGCCCAAGCAATACCCGTGTTCCCATGGTTCGCTTCCTTTTCAGTGTGTGTGGCGGCGTCGCGCCGCCCGCAGCGCGCGCGCGGCCAGGCCGATCAGCGCGCCCCAGAGCGTGTTGAGTAGCACCACCGCCACGATCGCAGCCGGATGAGCGGTCGGGCCCGTGCCCGGCGGCGCGAGCGTCGCGCTGATCAGCAGCGAGACCACGCCATAGACCAGGCCGGTGCAGGTCAGGGTGAGCACCGGGGCGCGCACCGGCGCCAGCCCGACGATCAGCAGCCAGGCCAGCGTGACCAACGCTCCTGCCAGCAGCGGGCCGCGCGGCCGCCCGAGCGCGTCCATCACCCCGGTGAAGTGCAGCACTGGCTGGAGCAGCGCCAGTGCGCCCATGCCGAGGATCAGCGGCCAGTGCAACTGTTTCACGGTTGTCATTGCCGAGCTCCCGCTCGTCGGCAGATTGCCGACCACTCAGCGTCTAAGCATAGGGCCGCGGCCCCCGGCGCGCATCGGTGCGGGGGCGTCGTTTGCCATCGCAGGTTGTTGACCGTCGCGTACATCCTGAAGCGACAGGATGGGTCGTGCAGCGGGGACTGACAAAGGGAGGACGATCTGCTACTATGGGCACCATGCGTACGCTCAGCCACCCGGAACCGGCCGATGAACAGCAGCAGCAGGTGCCTGCCTGGCTGCTCGACCTGCTGCTCGGCATCGCCGTGGCGCTCGTACTGGCGCTGGTGATCAGCACCGACCAGGGCGGCCGGCGCAACCCCGATGTCGTGGCCTATCTGTGCGCTGGCGGGTTCGGCACGCTGATGCTTGCCCGCCGCCGCTTCCCGGTCGCTGCGCTGGTGGCGACGATGGTGCTGCTGTTCGCCTATTACACGCTGGGCTACCCTTCGATCGGCCTGGCCGTGCCGGTGGTTGCCGCGCTGTACTCGGCCGCCGAGGGTGGTCGGCTGGGCGCGGCGGTGGTTGTCAGCCTGATCTTGATCGTCGTCTCGACCTTCTTTCGGCTGCGCGACGGCGAATCGGCGGCCTTCTTGCTCGGCTACGAACTGGTCTCGGCCGGGGCGCTGATGGCGGCGGCGATCGCGCTCGGCGAGGGGGCGCGCGTACGGCGAGCGCTGCGGGCCGAGCAGGCTCAGACGGCGCGGCTGATCGCACAGGAGCACGCCGCCCGCGCGGAGCAGCGGGTGGAGGCCGAACGCCTGCGTATCGCGCGCGATCTGCACGATGTGCTCGGCCACAGTATCGCGGTGATCTCGCTGCAGGCGCACGTCGCCCGCGAGGCGCTGGGGCGCGATGAGGCCCAGGCCCGGCAGGCGCTGGCGCACATCCGCGACGCCAGCGCGGCGACGCTGCGCGACCTGCGCGCCACGGTCAGGCTGCTGCGCAGCCCGACCAGCGAGCCGGCGGAGGGTGCGCTCAGTTCGCTGGCCCATCTCGCGACGCTGCTCGATGGCGCGCGCGCCAGCGGGCTGCACATCGCTGCCCAGATCGATGGCGACCTGAGCGGATTGCCGGCGGCGGTGGACGCCGCAGCCTACCGGATCGTGCAGGAGGCGCTCACCAATGTGCTGCGCCACGCCGCGGCGACGCAGGTCGAACTGGCGATCGCGGTCGATGGATCGGCGCTGCGGCTGCTGGTCCGCGACAATGGCCGGGGCGGGCGCGGCGCGGCGCCTGTCGGCAACGGCATCGCCGGCATGACCGAGCGGGCGCGCCTGCTCGGCGGGACGCTGCGCGCCCGGCCGCACCCGTCCGGCGGGTTCGAGGTCCGCGCTACGCTCCCGCTTGAGGAGGCGGCATGATCACCGTGGCGCTCGTCGACGACCAGGCGCTGGTGCGGGTGGGCCTGCGCGCGCTGCTGGAGCACGACCCACAGATCCGCGTGGTGGGGGAGGCCGATGGCGGGCGGAGCGGTGTTGAGTTGGCGCGGCGCACGAGACCGGACGTGGTCTTGATGGACATCCGCATGCCGGGCATGGACGGCATCCAGGCCACGCGCGCGATCCTGACCGACCCCGATCTGAGCGGCACCCAGGTGATCGTGCTGACCACCTTCGACGAGGACGAGCACATCGACGCGGCGATCCGCGCCGGCGCCGCCGGCTACCTGCTCAAGGACCTCTCGCCGGACGAGTTGCGCCGGGCGGTGCGCCTGGTGGCCGCTGGCGATGCGCTGCTGGCGCCGGCGATCACCCGCCGTGTGATGCAGCGCCTGGCGGCGCAGGCCGGTGCGCCCAACCCGCGCTTGCTGGACGAGCTCACCGGGCGCGAGCGCGAGGTGCTGCGCCACGTCGGCCTGGGCGCCTCGAACGACGAGATCGCCGCGCGGCTGGTAATCAGCCCGGCGACCGCCCGTACCTATGTGAGCCGGCTGCTGCTCAAGCTCAACGCCCGCGACCGGGCGCACCTGGTGATCATCGCCTACGAAAGCGGGCTGGTCACGCCAGGGCAGGGGTAGAAGCTCCCCGCCTGCCCATTCCGAAATGCATACCCCGGCACTGCACGCGTGCGCTTGCGGCCTGGCGCTCGGCGATCGTGGATCGCGCAGGTGTCTCGCGCGGTGGCGCAGGCATCGGGGGCAGGAAGCGACCGCCAGGCGCCATCTTGGCAGGCGGGCCGGCATCACGGCGCTGGACGTAGCTTGTGCGCCCCGGCCTGCGCACCTCAGCGGCGGTTGGCGCGGGCCTGGGCGCGGGCGAGGCGGCGGGCGACATCGGCGTCCACCCCGATCGCCAGCTCGATCAGGAGGTCGGCCAGCACACGCGCCTGGTGCACATTGTCCCGGGCCGCCTCCGCCGCCTGGAACACCGGGTGCTCCGGCGGCAGATGCAGATGGCGGATGCGCTCCAGCGCCTGCGGTGGGTCGACGTTGGCAAGGGTATCGAGCAGGTCGACGTCGAGCAAGGCCCGGTGCATGGAGCTCGCGCCGGTGTTGCCGATCACCAGTGTGTTGCCGAACTTTTTGAGCCGCCCGCCGGCCTGCGCCACCTGGAATTTCAAGCGGCGCTGGCCCGCGATGTACGTCTTCCGGCTACCCTCGTCGAGCACCAGCGCGCTGCGCCCCGGCACAATCGCGCCCACCCGACGGGCCTCGATCAGATCCCACGACAATGTCACCCGCTGTTCCTCGGCGCTGGTGATGTCGATCGTGGCGCCGCGCACGTTCGGTTTCAGGCGCAGGACGCGCCCGAGTTCCTTCCAGAACTGAGGGGCGTAGGCGGTGAGCCTCCGGAGTGTCGCCGAGTCGGCCAGCGGCTTGAGCGCCCGCAGCAGAGCGGCGCTGTCCTCGCTGGCCTGGGCGAGGTGGCGAACGACTTCGGTCAACAGCTCGAGCTGAATGTCAAGGGTATGCATCCGCTCGATCGCTTCCACCCAGCCCCGTAGATCGAACCGGCCAGCGCGCAGCGCCTGGGCGCGCGCCTCGTCGAGTTGACGCCAGATGGCGTCGCGCTCAATGACCAGGCGCACCGGCGTGCGGTCAAAGACACCGCTGACGCGCTCGATCCAAGGGTGCAGTTCGTCCAGCGCTCGTGCGCGAGCATCGGGATCGCTCACGGCCAACACCGCGCGCAGACGCTGCTGCGCTTCAGGAAGGTAGCGCTCGGCGAAGGCGCGGAACTGTTCCAGCGTGAAAGCGCGATCAAGCGACCATTGCACCCTTCGGTAGTTATCGGCGCTGAAGACATCGTCGAGCACGGCGGGCCGCCAGACACGCTCGGGCAGCTCGCTGATCTGGCGGCGTGAGGGCAGCAGCCGGCCAAGCAGGCCGCCGGGCGGCCGTTGGCTCAACCAGCGCACGATGCTCGGCACATCATCAGCCTCGAGGCCGGGAAGATCGAGCAGCAGCATGGTATCTTCGGCCGGCTGGCGCCCGGCGAAGTAGATCCCATCGCCCCATCCACTCGGCCGCACCAGGATGCGGTCGCCATAGCGCTCGGTGAAGCACAACAGCTTCATGCCGCCACCTCCGCCGCCAGGGTCTAGAACGCCCGCAGGCGATCCAGAAACTCGGCGAAGCGTTGGGCTGCCGAGTCGCTGGAACGCTCCCAAAGGCCGAAGTGCCAGCCCGGCGCATTAAACCCGACGATCTGGTAGTACTCGTAGGCGATGCAGACCTCGCCGGGCGCACCGTAGGCGGTGCTCAGGTTGAAGACCCGCTCGAACGGCAGCAGCGCGCTGAGCACATCCATGCTCTCGGCGAACGGCAGGTCGAGCAGCAGCGGCGCCTGCGGGTCGAGCTTCGCCAGCGTGCGCCCGATCGCGCGGTAGTCGTAGGTGTAGTTATACTTCGTGGTCAGGCCGCCGAACTCGCTCAGTAGCCAGCGCTCGAACTCATGCTGATCGTCGGCGAGGTGGCTGGCGACCGCGCGCAGGTCGAGCGGCGGTACCTCCTCGACGCCATCCTGGTACAGCAGCACCAGCCGGGTGGGCATCGCACTGCTGATCAGTGTGTAGAGCACAACGCTCATGAGGTGGATGATGTTCCCTGGCTGGACAAACGTCAGCGGGTTGGGCGGCGGCAGGAGGCCGCTCACCTGGCGCCCGAAATGCTCGAGCAGCGGGATGAACAGCGGCTGCAGCACCCGTCGGCGCACGTCGCGCGGCGCGTTGATGAACGCCTTGACCACCTTGAAGAACGGGATGTCGACGCCGCGCGTGATTACGGTTTCGCGCACCTTCGCGCCCAACTGCGCCGCATGCGCGTCGCTCAGCCAGCTGCCCTACTCGGCGAGCCGCAACAGCGACTCCACCGCGCTGGCGCAGCGGATCGCGTAGGCGCGCAGCCGGTCGCTCTGCGGCCCCGCATCCGCGAGGCGCGCGCCAGCCCGGCTGAGCAGGCCCATGTACGAGGTGATCGGGATCGGGTGCGCACTGTTTTCAAGCACGTCGAGCATCGCGGCGAGGCCACCGCTTGCCAGGGCCTGGCGGGCGCGCAGGTAGGTGCCGACCGGCTCGGGCGCGGCGGTGGCAACCGGGTCGCGGCCCCGGTTGAAGCACAGACTGTGGATGGCCTGTTCGCGCTCGCCCTCGAAGCGAAAGCGCAGCAGCGCGGCGGACTCTTGAATGCGCGGCGCGTAGCGTAGCAGCGCCGGGCCGGGCGCCTGCGCCAGCAGCTCGCGGAACAGTGCACGCAGCTCATCGAAGCGCGGGTCGTCCACCAGGCGGAAGGAGAGTGTTTGTCGCCAGCCGGTGAACAGAACCGCGGCGGGCTTGATCAGCGCAGTGGGAAAGGTCAGGCGCCAACCCCAGGGCAGCGCCCGCAGCAGTGCGCGCGTCGTCGCCCCGTCGCCTTCCTGCCAGGCGTGGAGCGCCAGCAGCAGCTTGTAGTCGTTGAGCAACAGGTCGGCGTGGCGCGCCAGGGTCGCCCGCTCCGCGTCCGACGCAGCCGTGACCAGCTTCCAGGCGCGGTTGAGATGCTCGGGCTCGTTAAGCGTGGCCGTCGCCACCAGCTTCTCGGTCAGCGCGGCGTCGTAGAGCGGGCTCTCGGTTGAGAGCGGCAGTGGAATCGCCCGGTCAAAGGTCGGCAGCGCCCGCCCCAGGGCCAGGTTGACCTTGTAGCGCCGCTTCAGCTCCCGGATCGAGATAGCCATCCTATATCCTACTATAGGAGTCCTAATCTGATTCGTAAAGATCAACGTCGTACCGCCCGAAGGCGGCACGACAAACCACAATTCACGCGAGATCGCTATATCAGCAGCTCCGTGCAGGAGCAGTCATTGTGGGGCCGCCGGGTACGTGGGTCCGGCGGCGTTGGTTGGGTTAACTTCAGCTAACCCTGCACGCTCCGCGGTGCATCGGTTGCGGAGCGTTGGTAGTATACCATTTGCCGCTACGGATGGGCAAACGTGTGGCAGTATGCTCACGAGCGCGAGCAGATCGCTGGGTGGGTATTGCTTGCAACCGAAAACCGTACCTGCGTTTTACGGTGCCAACTGGCTCAGTCCGCCATCCGTTCCTATCCACAGCGTTCCATCCGGCGTCAACAAGAGTGCGTGCACCGTGTTGTCTGCAAGGCCGTCGTCGGTGGTGAATGTCTGCATCGCGCCATTGGCGCCGAGGCGCAGCAGCCCGCGCCCAAATGTGCCGATCCAGATCGTTCCATCGGGGCCGTATTGGAACGGCCCGTACTCTCCCGAGTTGGGTGGGAAGAGCGTTTGCCATGTTCCGTCGGCGGACCGGCGCACCACGCCACCGCCGACGGCAGCTATCAACGCGCCATCGGGCAGAACGACCAATGTGGACGGCATTCCTTTCGGCAACCCTTCGGCAGCGCCGTATTGCTGCCATTGCCCCTGCGGAGTAAGGCGACCGATGCCGCTGCGCCCCGCACTGAGCGTGCCGGCCAACCACCCGAACCAGATCGAGCCATCAGGCCCGGTGGCGATCGCGTTGATGCATATGGATTCCCCCAGCCCATCGATTTGGCTGAACCTGCGCCATCGCCCGTTTGCATCGCGGCGAAAGACGCCATCGTCGCTTGTTCCTAGCCACAGACTGCCGTCTGTGCCGGCGGCCAGTGCGGTAACACCCACGTGGGTCAGCATGGCTGGTGCATCATGGGTCTGAATCTGCTCCGGCGAAGTGCGGCTCACGCGGAACAGACCTTCGTTGGTGCCCACCCACAGGTCGCCCGCAGCATCCACGGCCAGCGCGGTGACCTCGGAGTGGAACTGTTGGAGCGGAACTGTCTGCCACTGGCCCTGAGCATCGCGACGGCTTAGTCCGCCCGCCGTGCCCACCCACACAGTGCCGTCGGGCGTGGACGCGAGCGCAGCAACATCGTGGTGAATCGGCCCGTCGCCATCTTGCAGCGTTTGCCAGCGACCATCCGGCAGGAGGCGGCTGATGCCGGCATTGGTGCCGAACCAGACCGAGCCGTCTACGCCGGGCACGACGCGCCGTACGATCGGCGAGATCGGACCGCCCTGGCCGCTCCAAGTGGCGGCAAATCGCTCAAGATCCTGATCAGGGGTAAGTCGAAAAACCGAGTTCCCCACCGTCGCCAACCAGATCGCGCCAGCGGTGTCGAGTATCACATCGGCGGATCTCTCCCAGCCGAGCCCCTTGGCCACGAACTCTGCACGCCGCGCCAACACTGTCAGACGGCGATCGGGCTGCAATCGGCGCACGTCATCCGGTGTAGCGATCACCACCGTTCCATCCGGGGCGAAGGTCAGGGCGATCACGCGGTCGCCGACATCGTCACCCCCCAGGAAGCGCTGGCGGCCATCGGGATACAGGACGCGAATGCCATCATTCGTTCCCAACCAGATCGCACCGTCGGGCGCTTGAGCCAGCACGTTGATGACATTAACCGGTGCATGGGGACTGTCGGCGAAGCGCATGGTGTGCACCTCACCGGTGGGCTCCAGTCGCGTGGCGCCGTCGCCTGTGCCGAACCACACCGCGCCGTCTGCAGCGACAAATACCTGGTAGACGGACTCATCGGCCAGGCCGTCTTTCACGGTGAAGCGGCGCAGCGTGCCGTCTGGGCGCACATGCACTGCACCGCGGTCGGTTCCCAACCATAGCGCCCCGTCCGCATCTACAGCCAGCGCGTTGATGTGGTTGCTTGGCATCCCATTGTCGGTTGTGAGCCTGCGCACCTGCGCCGTAGCAAGGTCCCACCGAGCCAGCCCGCCCTCGGTAGCAGCCCAGACCGTCTGACCGTCGATCAGCAGATCGTTGATCTGATTGACCGAGGTAAAATTTGTCCAACGCGGAAGCCGGTGTTGGGTGGCCAGTTTGTCGATCGCCCGGCGCCGCGCTCCGGCACTACGGGCAAGCGCTGCCGCACGGTCGGCCAGTTGTTGTTCGATCGGTGGCGCAGAAGCAGGTCGCCAATCGAGGAGCAATGGGAGCGGCGCCCGCAGATAGACCAGTCCGCCGACGATGAACACCACGCCGAGCACTGCGATCGTCCAAACGAGAGGCTTTCTATGCAGCAACTTGTTCCCTTGTGCACGAATGAGCCAGAGTTGGGCCGCCGGGTACGTGGGTCCAGCGGCGTTGGTTGGGTTAACTTCAGCTAACCCTGCACGCTCCGCGGTGCATCGGTTGCGGAGCGTTGATACTGTACCATCTGACTGTGCGATGCGCAAGGGATGGGCGCGAAGGGGCGGGGTGACCTCTGCTAGGGGTGCGGGGGCCGTCGCCGTGTCACGGTGTGGCGAGCGTCGAAGCGGTCGGTCACTCCAGGCGGCGGATCGAATCGCGCGCGATAAATGTCGTGTCCAGCACCACCGCGCGGGTCGGAGCCGAGGGCTGCTGCGTCCGGGCCAGCAGCAGGCGCACCGCCTCTTGCCCGAGCTGCTCGCGCGGCACGTGGCAGGTTGCGATCGCCGGTCGCACGAGTCGTGCGACATCAACGTCATCGAACCCCACCAGCGAGACATCCTGGGGCACACGGATGCCATGGTCGTTGAGCACGTGCAGCGCCTCGATCGCCGCTTCGTCGTTGTAGACCAGCAGCGCCGTCCAGTCCGGCGCGCCGTGCTGGTCGAGCCAGGCCTGGAGCGACTCGCCGCCGCGCGGCGAGCGGCAGGGAACCTCGCGCGTCGTCAGGCCGAGCGCGGTCATGGCCGAGCGGTAGCCGACGCAGCGCTCGCGAATGCTCGGCAGGGCCTCCTGGCCGCGCAGGAACGCGATCCGGCGGTGCCCCAGCTCCGCCAGGTGCAGCACCGCCCGGTAGACCCCGCCGACGTTTTCGATCAGGACCCGATCCACACCCAACTGCGGCAGGTTGTTGTCCACCAGGATCAGCGGGCGGCCGGGTGTGAGCACCTGGCGCAGCACCGGCTCAGGGATCGAGCCCACGGCCAGCACGGCGTCGGTATGCTCGAGCTGCGCTAGCACGTCCTCGATCTGCGCGCCGAGCAGGGTGTAATGGAGGGCCATGCGGTGCTGGTGGCACATCTGGGCGGCCCCGCTCAAAACCGCCGAGTAGAACGGGTTGGCCGGCTCCCAGATAGTGAGAAACGTCACCTGCTTGAGCCCGGGGGGCAGGAGGGTGCGCGGCGAACGCCGCGGGCGCAGCTGGTAGCCAAGCTCGTCGGCGATCGCCCGCACCCGCAGACGTGTCTCCTCGGCCACCTGGGGAGCGCCGCGGAGCGCGAGCGAGACGGTGCTGGCCGAGATGCCGAGCCGGTCGGCGATGGTTTGCTGGGTGTGCTGCCGGTTGCTCACGATGGTAGCTCCTGGAGCGATCACTGGCCGTAGCGACGATTGTAGCCGATATCGCCGGCGCCGCTCGCGGGAGGGAACTACCGATCGCATCGGTCTCTCTGTGACTTCATATTAATTCATAAATTGTGTTTGTCAAGAGTGGCCTCGGAAAGCGCACCGCGCGCTGTTGAGTTTTTTCTCATTGGGAAGGGAAAAACTCGTTCAAGTGGGTCGAACAATGCGGTCGGACAAATGTCAAAAGAGCCTCTTTACAAATTATACGGGCAGTGCTATAATGTGGCCGCATAAATTTAATTCATGTGAATGAGCACAGCATCGCCTTCTCTCTCTTCAGAGGTCGCCTGAGGTGTAGGCGGAGCGCTGTGGCTGCCCGGCGGAACATACGCCGGCGTGGAGAGCGCCCGCCAGACTTCCCCGTTTCCCCCAGCTGCTCAGCGCTGCCCCCAGGGCGTGTTGTCTGGGATTCGCAAAGGAGGTTGTTATCGCGTAGCCATCCGCTGAACCGCCAGGCTCCCCTGGTGCGCCGGTCGCTGCCCGCCCGCCGACGGATCGATGGAGATGCCCTTCCAGGCTCAAACGAGGAGCAAGCCCATGCGCAGAACAGACCCTCTCTCCCGGCGCAGGTTCCTGCGCGCCGCCATGCTCGGCAGCAGCGCCCTGGCGCTCGCCGCCTGCGGCGGGGCCTCTGAGGTCGCCGCCCCGACCCAGCCCGCCCCGACCGCCGCTCCCGCCCCGACCGCCGCTCCTGCCGCAACCGCTGCCCCTGCCGCAACCGCTGCCCCCGCCGCGTCGCCGTTCGGCCCTCTGAACCCCGAGGTACCGCCGCCGCCCAAAGTCTACAGCCCGGTGCTGGAGATCACCCAGACACCGCCGTTCTGGAGCCCGAAATTCAAGTCGGGCGAAACTATTGACAACAACGTCTTCAGCCGCTGGTTTGAGCAGACCTATGGCGTACGCTACCGCTACGCCTGGGAATCATCTGATCAGGACGATCAGAAATGGATCCAGATCATGGTCAGCGGCGACCTGCCGGAGTTCTTGAGCTGCACGACCCCGGCTAATTACTACCGTCTGCGCAACGCCGGGCAACTCGAGAACATCAAAGCGATCTGGGAGAGCACCGCCAGCGACCTGGTCAAGCAGAAGTTCGCATACCCCGACGGGGTCATCTGGCGGCAGGCGCGCGATGGCGATGCGCTGTGGGCCTTGCCGAACACCAACCCGACCGCGGCCAACGACATGATCCTGTATATTCGCAAGGATTGGTTTGACAAAGCCGGGCTGCAGCCGCCCACCACCCTCGATGAGATGTACAGCGCTGCCAAAACCCTGATCGACAAGGGGATCGCCAAGATCGGCCTGGCGATCGCCAGCGACGAGTGGGGCATGATCCAGTGGCAGGGCAGCGCCGATCCGATCTTCGGCGCTCATGGCGTGATGCCGACCTACTGGATGAAAGGAGCGGACGGCAAGCTGGTCTACGGCAGCATTATGCCGGAGACTAAAGAGGTGCTGGCGCTGCTGCGTACGTGGTATCAGGACGGGATCATCGAGCGTGAATTCTTTACGGTCGGGCCAGGCGGCGATCAGGGTGTGGTGAGCCGGATCGTCGGCGGGCAGGCGGCGATGATCTTCGCGCCGTGGTGGTTCGCCACCGGCGCGCCCGACGCGTTGAAGAAGAACGATCCGTCGGCCGAGATCGTGGCCATCGACCCACCGGCTGGCCCCGGCGGGAAGCGCGGGCGCGCTGGCACCTCGCCCACCAATCGCCTGGCGGCCTTCCGCAAGGGAGTCGATCCGGTGAAGATCGAAGCGGTGATCAATCACCTGAATTGGAACATCGAGCGCTTCGTCAAGCAATGGGAAACGCGCGACTACAACACCGGCAACACCGGGAACCTCGGGCGCGTGCTGTTCGAAGGCTACGACTATGTGCTTGAAAACGGCATGGTGAAAGCCGCTGACTACAACACCTCGATGTACGAAGGCGGCGGAGGATCGCCCAACTGGCAGTATCCGTCGGTGCTGGCGGAATTCAACACCAAAGTGGCCGAACTGGCCACGAAGAACCCCAACGATCTCAACCCGTTCGAGCGCGCCCTGGTGTCGGATCCGGCGCAGGTGCTGGCTGGGCAGGTCTATAACAAAGTATTTCAGACCAACCAGTACGCCATAATGAACGCCTACATCGGCCCGCAGACGCCGACCATGCAGTCGTCGGAGGTGAATCTGCGTAAGCGCGAGGCCCAGGTGTTCGCGCGGATCGTCAGCAATCAGGACCCGCTGGAGGCCTTCGATGCGTTCGTGCAGGAGTGGCGTGCGGGCGGCGGCGACACGATGACCGAAGAGGTCAACGCGGCTATAACGGGCTGACCGAAAGCGGCGGGGGCGCCCCAGGCCCCCGCCCTGAGCGATGGAGCGTGTTGTGGCAACCCGAACCATGCCGTTGGTAACCCGCCAGGCCCGGCGGCGGCGGGAGCGCTTGTGCCGCCTTCTTCCGCTGTACATCATGCTCCTGCCAGCAGTGATCGGCCTGGCGCTCTTCACCTACTATCCGATGTACGGGCTGATCATCGCGTTTCAGCGGTTCGACCCGCTCCTCGGATTCAGCCGTTCGCCGTTCGTTGGCCTGGAGAACTTTCGGCGCATTTTCAGCACGCCGGATACCTATGCGATTATCCGCAACACCCTGGTGATCGCCGCCGGCAAACTGGCGCTCGGGCTGCTGGCGAGCCTGGCCTTTGCGCTGCTGCTGAATGAAGTCCGTGTCGCCTGGTTTAAGCGCACCATCCAGTCGCTCAGCTATGTGCTCCATTTTCTGTCCTGGGTGATTCTGGGCGGCATTCTGCTGCGCATCCTGTCGCTCGATGGGATCGTCAACCAGGGGATCCGGGCGATCGGCCTGCCGCCGATCTTTTTTCTGGGCGACACGCGCGTGTTCCCATTCACGATGATCGTCACCGATGTCTGGAAGGAGTTCGGCTTCGGCGCGATCATCTACCTGGCGGCGATCACCAGCATCGATCCGACCCTGTACGAAGCCGCTGCCGTGGATGGCGCCAACCGCTGGCAGCGGATGCGACATATCACCCTCCCGTCGATCGCGCCGGTGGTCGCGCTGGTGGCCTGTCTGAGTCTGGGGTCGATCCTAAACGCCGGGTTCGAGCAGATCCTGGTGCTGTACAACCCGGTGGTATTCGCCACCGGCGATATTATCGATACCTATGTGTACCGCGCCGGGCTGCTGAATTACGAGTTCAGCCTGGCCACCGCCTTCGGGCTGCTCAAGAGCGTGGTCGGCCTGATCCTGATCGCACTCTCCTACTGGCTGGCCGAGCGCTTCGCCAACTACCGCATCTTCTGAACCGCCGGGCGAAGGGAGCACGGAGATGGTCCAAGATCGAACCCCTGGCTCACGCCTGATCGATGCCGGGATCGTCCTTGTTCTGATGCTGGTGGGTCTGAGTTGCCTGCTGCCGTTTGTGCATGTGATCGCAGTCTCGCTGAGCAGCCGCGCCCCGGTGGACGGCAACCTCGTCACCTTCTGGCCGATCGGGCTGACCGGCCGCAACTATGTGCAGATTGTGAACGACTCGCAGTTTCTGCGTTCGTTCGGGGTATCGGTGCTGCGGGTGGCTCTGGGCGTCCCGATCAATCTGCTGATTATCGCCCTTACCGCCTACCCGCTGTCGCTCGATCACAATACCTTCCCCGGCCAACGGCTGATCAAATGGGTGCTGATCTTCGCGATGCTGTTCAACGGGGGGCTGATCCCGCAGTACCTGGTGGTGCGCAACCTGCGGCTGCTGGATACGATCTGGGTGCTGGTGCTGCCGACGGCGGTGCAGGTGTTCTGGATCATCGTGATGATCAACTTCTTCCGCCGCCTGCCGCGCGAGCTGTCGGAAGCGGCCGAGGTCGATGGCGCGTCGCATTGGTTCATCCTGCTGCGCATCTACCTGCCGCTCTCGCTGCCTGCGCTGGCGACGCTTGGCCTGTTCAGTGCGGTGTTCCATTGGAACTCGTGGTTCGATGGCCTGATCTTCATGAACCGCGAGGTGAATTATCCGCTGCAGAGTTACCTCAAGACCTTTCTGACCGGTTCGCAGATCAGCCGTCTTCAGAATAACCCCGCGTTGTACCAGCAGATCTCGAATGGCGCATTGCGCGCGGCGCAGATCATTGTGGCGACCGTGCCCATCCTGCTGGTGTACCCGTTCCTGCAACGCTATTTCGTGACCGGCCTGACGCTCGGCTCGGTCAAGGAGTAGGGCGTGATGCCGCGACCGTGGGCGGGCCCCGTACGGCAGGGGGCGCTTGTCCAATGCCGGATGTCTCCTCCGTCGCCCGGTAGCGCCACCGCGACGCCATGCTACCTGGCGACGACCAAGGCTTGGCGGGAGTATGTTGTCGGTGGCAAGCGTCACAGCGGGTTGTCCTTTGCCCGGATCCACGTGCTGCGGCGTTTGATCCGAAGGCGTTGCCAGATGTCGCACGACTATTGGGCGGAGGGCGCGCCGCGCCCTGGCCTGTCCCGGCGCAGAGCGAACAAGGAGGTGACGGACATGGATCCTCGTCGTGGACGGAAGCGACCCCTGGACGCGCCCCGGTCGATCTCACGGCGTACTGCGCTACGCTGGCTGGCCGGCGCCTGTGGCGCAACGGTGCTGGCGCGGGCCGGACTGGCACAGGCGCAGGATGCACGCAGCATCCATGTGACCGGCGGCACGATGCAGATCTTCTTCGGGTTCGGCTTCGCCCCCGCCGCCTTCAGCGCCGCCTGGTACCTGGCCGACTCATCGTTCACCGACCCATCCGTGAAAGCCGGGCTCTACGATGCGCTGTTCACAGAGCTCAAGATCAATTTTCTGCGCTGGGAGCTTTCCCCGGCGTTTCAGCCCCATGAGGGTGCCGCCTACGATATCGACGCGGCGACCGTGGCGACCAACCACGAAGACCCGACCCGCGCCGCGCGCGACCGCAACCCTGGGCTGCAGGTGCTGTACTCGGTCTGGAGCCCGCCGGGCTGGATGAAGCAAAACGGCGCGACCACCGGGGGCAATGGTGATGGCAACCCGAACACGCCCACCGATAACCGCCTGCGCTACGACAAACGCGACGCGTTCGGCGTCTATCTGGCCGAGTTTGCCGGACGCTACCGCGATCGCTTCGGCTGGCCGGTTGATTACCTCAGCCTGCAGAACGAGCCCAATCTGAACACGACCTATGATTCATGCGTGTACACCGCCGACGAGTATGTGCAGATGGCGCGCGCGGTCCGGGCGCAGGTCAACGCCTACGGCAACACCGAGACCAAACTGATCGGCCCGGAGTACGCCTGGGCTGGCGACGATTACACCGCCTACGTCAACGCCAATGTCGGGGACGGCCTGGATCTGTTGTGCATCCACGGCTATGCCGGCGCGTGGGGTAGCGATATGGGCGCGGTGCCGTCCAGCGCGCGCACCGCCAAACCATTCTTCCAGACCGAGTTCAACTACAACTACAATGTGGAAGACACGCCGGAACAGGCCGCGGTGCTGGGAAACACCTTCTGCGGCGATGTCAACAACGGCAACGCCGGCGCGTGGTTCTTCTGGCAGGGGGTGCAGGAGCCCGACTCAAACCCCGGCGAGGGGCTGCTGCTGGCGAACGGTTCGTACAAAACCACCCCGGTCACCAAGATCAGCGGCTTCACCCGCACCAAACGCTATTACGCCATTCAATCGCTGACCCAAACGGTGCGCCCCGGCGCGATCGCGCGCTGGGTGACTGTCGGCTCCGATCTGAGCGCCGACATCAAGGCGTGTGCGCTGAAGAACCCGGACGGCAGGCTGACGATCGTGCTGGCGAACCGTTCCGGCACCACTCACAACAGCATCGCCATCAGCGTCGATGAGCTCGCCGGGAGCGGCACGGTGGCGTTCACCGCCCACGCCACCGACACCGATCAGAGCAACAACATCTGGAGCTACAGCTTGACCGATGGCTTCGGGTATATCAATCTTGTGCCGTACCAGGTGATCGCACTGGCGCAGGATTAACGCGGGGGTGCTGTGGCGATCGACGAACCGACACCCTTCACGTGGTATGTCGCCCCGTATGGCGACGACTCCTGGAGCGGGCGGCAGCCCGAGCCGGGCGGCGGCGACGGGCCGTTCCGCACCCTGGCACGCGCCCGCAACGCGCTGCGGTGCACTCCCGCTGCCCCCGGCGTGCCGCGCGTGGTGCTGTTGCGCGGCGGCGCATATCACCTGGACGAGCCGTTCGTGCTCGACGACCGCGATAGCGGGAGCCCCGCCGCCGAGGTGGCCTACCGCAGCTACCCCGACGAGCAGCCGGTGATCTATGGCGGGCGCCCCGTGGAGGGCTGGCAGCCGTTCCGCGGCCCGATCTACCAGGCGCAGGTGGGCTATGTCTGCCACGCGCTGTACGAAAACGGCACGCGGGCCGCCACGGCGCGCCATCCCAACCAGGGCTACGGGCGCGTCGCCGCCGCTGACCCCGCTCAGCCCGACCGGTGCTTTCGCATCGACCCGGGCGTATTGCCGTCGCTCGATGCGGCTGATGGCTTGCAGGTCTTTGTCTGGCCGGGCGGGCCGGACGGCGAATGGAACTGGTTCACCAACCTGCTCGACGTGGCAGCGCTGGATGCCGTTCAGGGCATGGTGACGCTCCGCGAGCCGGCGCGCTACCCGCTCGGCTCCGGCTCGCGCCTGTTCTTCCAGGGCCACCTGGCGCTGCTCGACGCGCCGGGCGAGTTCTGCTTCGACCCGCGCGGCAACACGCTCTACTACTGGCCGCGCAGCGTGCCGATCGCTGCGCAATCGATCATCGCGCCACGCATGACCCACGTGGTGGCGTTGGTGGGCCGCTCGCCGGAGACGCCGGTGCGCTATGTTCGCTGGCAGGGCATCACCATCGCCTGCTCCGACGCGGCGGGCCGGTTCGGTGGCCCTGTCCCCGCCGACGACAATGTGTACGACGGCGAGGATGGGTGTGTGCTCGTTCAGAACGCCGAGCAAATCACCTTCGACGCATGCTGCGTGCAGCACACCGGCATGCATGGCTATTTCCTGAACGGCCCCGCGCAGCGGATCACGATCACTGGCAACCAGATCAGCGACATCGGCGGTACGGGGGTGCTGTTGAACAGCCCGTGGTTCAGCGCCGCCAGCGCCAACCACAGCAACACGATCGACAACAACCATATCTTCGACTGCGGCAAGGTGATCGGCCACGGCGCGGGCGTGCAACTGGTCAACAGCGGCGGCAACCGGATCACCCACAACCGCATCCATCACACCTCGCGCTACGCGATCAGCCTGAACGCGCCGCGCCCCGGCAACCTGATCGGGCGCACGATCGGCGGCGTGCTGGTGACCGCCGAAAACGCCAAACAGTTCTCCCACACCCGTGACAACACCGTCGCGTTCAACGATCTGTCGCACGCCAATCTTGATTCGCAGGATACCGCGCCGCTGGAGGCTTTTGGATCGGGGCCGGGCAATCGGATCGACCACAACGCCATTCACGACAGCGACTGCCCATTTTCGATGGGCGTCGGCATCTACCTCGACGATGCCGCCGATGGCTTCACCATCGCCAACAATTTGGTGTACCGCCTGCAACACAGCGGCGGCGGCGAGCTAGCGGCGGTAGCCTTTGCCAAGGGTATCGGCAACGAGTTCTGCAACAACATGTTCGCCGACAACTGCGTGGCCCCGGGCGGGGCAGTGCTGGCGACCCACGCGCTCGGCGGCGAGGCCAACCGCGACGTGGTGTTCGAGCGCAACATCGTGTACCGCTCGGGCGCGCGTCTGTACCGCTGCGCCAATTGGCAGGACGACCGCTTCGCCCGGGTGGACCACAACCTGTTTGACCCGGCGGAGGCGCCGTACCAGATCGAGGGCGTGCCGGGGGTGGCGACGCTGGATGACTGGCGCGCCGTCGGGGGACGGGGCTTCGACCAGCGCTCGCTGGTGGCCGATCCACAGTTCATCGACCCAGCGCGTGGCGACTACCGCCTGCACCCCGGCTCGCCAGCCTACCGGCTCGGCTGGCAGGAGATCGACGCGGCGGCGATCGGGTTGCGCGCCGACTATCCTTTCGCCGACCGGGACGAGCCGCCCGAGCGGCTGTTCATCGTGCTGCCGGCCGGCGGCGCCACGCTCCGGCTTGCGGTGGGAGCGCGCGCGGTGCTGCGCCTCATCGGGCGTACAACCACCGGCTTCGTCGTCGCTTTGGTCGGCGCACAGGTCGCATGGCGCAGCGCCGATCCCCGGATTGCAACGGTGGATGCGGCGGGCCAGGCGATGGCGCACGCTCCTGGCATGGTGCGCCTCGACGTGGCGGTCGCCCACCAGGGCACCCACCTGGCGACCTGCGTGTACGTCGTTGTCCACCCGTCGTGTCGCCTTGGAGCGGTCATCCCCGTATAGTGCCTATGGAGCGCCGCCGTCAGGCGGTCCGCTGGGCAGCGCTCGCCGATCTCCTCCCCTGGTCCGATCTCGGGTCGGCTGCCAATGTATATCATACATATCGTCTGTACCACTGGCTGAGGCCACTGTTGAATCATCACGAAAAAGGAAGTGGGCCGTGGATTGGAAACTCGAGGTGATTCGTGTTCCCGTCTCCGACGTGGAACGGGCGAAGCGCTTCTACGCCGAGCATGTCGGATTCGGCGTCGATCTTGACGTCCAGATCGGCGATGGGGTGCGTCTCGTCCAACTGACCCCGTCCGGATCGAGTTGCTCGATCCACCTGAGCACTCATAACCTGGGTATGCCGCCAGGGGGGCTGAAAGGGTTGCAGCTGGTTGTCTCCGACATCGAGACCGCCAGGGCCGAGTTGGTTGCGCGAGGCGTGAAGACCAGCCCGGTCAGGCACTACGAGGGCCCCGAGCTCGTCGATGGTCGGGGCGAAGGCTGGAACTCGTTCGTCTTCTTCGATGATCCGGACGGCAACGGCTGGGTTGTGCAGCAGCGGCCGGCTGGTGATTAGCAGAGGCGGCGACGAGCAGGATCTTCGCCCATTCCTATATCTGTTCACGTTACCGAACACTTGGGGCGGTGGCAACGCCGGGTTGACGGTTGGGTCGATGGCGGCGGCGCCGGCCCCAGATGAAGGGGTGCTTGTGCTTGTTCCAGTAGGCAGGTGTCGCTGCTACAGCTTGACAGACCTCGTTCCAGGTTGCGAACCGGCGGCCCTTGAGCGCTAACGATCGTAGAATCTTCCACCACGGCTCGATCAGGTTCAGATACGCCGCGTACGTCGGCTGAAAGACGAACTCCCAGCGCGGATGGTGCCGGACACAGAGCAACACGTCGGTGGCACGATGCACATTGCGATTATCCCCAATCGCATAGATGCGCTCGAACTCGGCTGGGACCCAGGCGTCCACGTGCGTCACGAAGGCGACCCAGTTCGCGATAGTCCGGCCGTCCTACGGATGGGTGTAGGCGTCCCCGATGGCCGGGCGGAAGGCCCCACAGACGTAGCCGTTGCCGCGCCGGCCGTAGGCAGTCTCCTGCGTGGCGCGCTCGGCTGGCGTCGTCGTCCCATCGGGTTGGTCCGTTGATACCGCGCGAACCACGGCCATCTCGTGATGGCGCTTGGCGCTCTCCGGCCCCATCTGATCGCGACAGACGACCGCGCTGCCTTCCGGTGGTGCCGTGGAGTGCGTGGCGATGCCCCCCTTTTTCGGAGAAGGGCGGCCAGCGCCCACGTGCGCACGCGTTCTGCAGCCTTGGCTCCAGCACCTGGGGATACAAGCGGCCGTCGCACACCTGTGGCACGTCAAACGTCACCTTGCCACTACGGGGCGTGACCGTCGTGGGTTGGTAGCCAGGAGCAGCGCCACGCCGCTCGGCAGTACGTGCGTGCCATGGGGCGTTGAGATCCGGGCTGTGTTCGGCGTGCATGGCATGGTGCAACCCGCTACGGGTCCATGTCAGCAACCCATCCAACCTCTGGTCGGCAATCAGCTGCACCAGGTCGGGAGAGAGGGGACAAGCGAGCGGGCGGGTCATCGGGTGTTCCTTGCGTGGTTGTCTCAGCAACGCCAAGGATCTACCCGAACATACCATGCGCGTTCAGGCCCGTTCCCTCAATGAACAGAAACAAAGATACACCTTCTCAGACTTTCTGCGCAAGAAGCCACAGATACGCGATCTCGTGGCCCTGTTCTCTCTGGCGCTCGATCGCAGTTTCTTGTATCACCATGCCTGCCTCGCCGATCAAGTGCTGCACTGTGGCAGAGTCGTAACTACTGAAAAACATTGGCACCCCCAGCCAGATGCCGATACTACCGGCGCTCCCTGCTGCCTCAGTACCAAGCAGCAGATAACCACCCGGTTTCAACCAAGTCGCAATACGATCGAAAATCGCTGCATGTTCCTCACGCGGCAGATGTTCCAAGGTGTAGAACGACACCACCGCATCAAACGACCCTGGCGAAAAAGAGATGGAGCCGAGGTCCGCATGCAGGAATGTGCCGCTCGGGACATTCTGGCGCGCCTTGATGATCTGCGCCTCTGAGATATCGACACCGGTCACTTGATGCTGGCGGGCCAGGGCGATATCGGCAGGGTCACCTGAACTACAGCCAAGGTCGAGGACGGAGGCACAAGACGGGAGCACAGCAAGGAGTTTATCCAGCCAGCGCATGCGCGGCCAGGTCGCCGCATGCTCCAACTCGGCGTAGGCATCGGCGACCTGATCACACCCCTGTGCCACCACCTGTTTTGGATTGAGTTTGTCTGACCCGTGGGACAAGATGGTCCCCTTCATTCATCCAGCCGCTTCGAATTGGAAGGGCGAGGAGAGATACGCAATGCTCGACTATTGCCACAAGAGCCGCCGAACGGCCAGGGTTTAGCCGCCGCGTCGCGCCCGCACCACCCGGCCGAAACGCGGGCGACCCATCAGCTATAGCTCGCTGCACTGAAACCTAAAGCGGCATGGTATCATGCGGGCTATGAGTACCGAATGACAACCAACCGACTGGCGAGCAGGACGGCGCCTGCGCGCTTGGGAGTTGCACGAGGAGGGATGGCAAACCAAGCAGATCGCTGCCGCCCTCGGCGTGAGTGAAGGAGCCATCAGCCAGTGGCTTAAGCGCGGTCGAGCAGGTGGAAAGGAAGCACTGCGTAATCGCCCCCACCCTGGTGCCAGCCCTCGTCTGACTGCAGCGCAACGCGCTCGCCTGCCTGAACTCCTCAAGCGAGGCGCGGAAACCTACGGCTTTCTTGGTGATGTCTGGACACAACAGCGCAGCGCGACCGTTATTCGACGTGAGTTCGGCGTGACCTACCATCACGACCATGTTGGTCGCCTCCTGCGCCAGCTTGGCTGGAGTGTACAGCAGCCAATCGAGCGCGCGAGTGAGCGGAATGAGCAAGCGGTCGAGCGCTGGTGCGAGGAAACCTGGCCAGAGAGCAAACAAAGCCGAAGCTGAGGGACGAACCCTCGTCTGGATAGATGAAGCTGGTTTCTACTTACTACCCGCCCGTAGCCGCACCTGGGCGCCGCGTAAACAAACGCCAATTCTGCGGGTGCCCTGCAGCTACGACCATCTGAACGTCATCAGTGCCATCACACCGAGTGGGCGGCTCTGCATGCAAATCTACGATGACGCGATCTGTGGTGAGCAGGCTGTCGCATTCGTCAAGCATCTGCTACGTCACATCGCGGGCAAGCTGTTGATCATCTGGGATGGGGCGAGCCTCCATCGCGGGCAAGCGATCAAGGACTTTCTGGCTGCAGGTATAAGCTGGTCCATCTCGAGCGGCTCCCAGGCTACGCGCCCGAGCTCAATCCGGACGAAGGGATCTGGGGCTACCTGAAGCATCGAGAGCTTGGCAATGTCGTGTGTCGGGACCGCACGCAGTTGAAGTATGAACTCCGATTGGCGACCGCCCGTCTGCGGCACAAGTCGCACGTCATTGTAGGCTGCAGTACCCAAGCAGGTCTCTCGCTTTAGCTGACAAAGCACCAACATTTTATAGCACATCGCCAGGCGAAATACAACGACTAAAACGCCCACTGACCTTCCCACACCTCGCCAGGCAAGGACATCGCAGGCAAGATCCCACCGCCGACGGAAGCCCGACGATCGACAAGCCACCTGCTAGCCAAATCCAACTTCGCTCTCTGCACCCCTCACCAGACTAACCACGCCAAAGCCAGTGACCCGCTCAGAGGCAATCGTGGGCGGTGATGGCGGATAAGGTGCCTGGGGGCGTAGTGTCTACAAGCCGAAAGCCATCTTTTCGGTCGAGAACTCGCAAGGGGCGACTTCTTGTCAACGCTCCATCTATCTGCGGCTAACGACAAGCTTCAGCGGTGTGCGCAGCGGCGTCAGGTGGTACAAGCGCGGGTTGGGCGGCTTTTGAGTCGAAGATGCTGGGCTTACGAGTGTCATCCGTAAGCCCAGCATCGATCGAGCAGCTCTATATCACAGATCTCGCGTCCTTTCGCTCAATCCTCGATCTTCCACGAACTCACCTCATCGTTCAGCGCACCAAAGGTGGAGCAATTTGGTCCGCAGGAATATTGTGGACCCGTGTAATTGTACCAGTCGTAAACCGTGATGCGGTCACAACTGGAGAACCCCTGTCCAGATGCAAACCGGTTATCCACGCCGTCGACGCGCAGGTCCGGTTTGCCATAGCTGTACCCTGCGGAGCATGGGTATTGCCCATAGTACTCTTTCAAAAGTGACCCGTAGTTCGTATTGTCGTAGAACTTGGCAATGAGGTACAGGGACTGGAGCGAAACACCATCCACCGCCTCAATCCGCCCCTTGCCACAAACAG
Source organism: Roseiflexaceae bacterium (assembly GCA_042408595.1). GTDB lineage: Bacteria > Chloroflexota > Chloroflexia > Chloroflexales > Roseiflexaceae > JBHOQX01. Next base: position 92,561 of record JBHOQX010000104.1, read on the forward strand.
GCTCCGAAGCTTTTCCTCCCTCCTCGAGAGGCTTGAGTACGACCACGCACCGGTACTCGTCTGAATCGCTGGGGCCGCGTACGATGGGGCTAGTTTCTGTCGGTTGATACGGCCTCTCCAGTGCCTCTACTTCCTCTTTACTCAGCGGTTCCAGCACAACGGCTTCAACCTCTTCATTGGCCGGTCGGCACCTGCGTTCCACGACCTCTGAGCCCTGCTCGCCTGACCGTATGGGCTCCAGCACAACAGACTCCACATAACCTGGAGGACAGGGAGACTCAGTGGTATTGGTGTTCCCGGCCTGCACATCCTTCCCGGTCACCACAGGCCACCCCAAGCCACCTGCCAAGAGCAAGGCGGCGATAACAAACAATGCTTTTTTCACCATGTCACACCTCCTCGAAAGTTGGTTGATAAAGTTGGTTGATGGGTTGCTCGGGCCACTCAACCAACTTGAGGATAGTACAACCGGTGTTAAATGGCCGTTAAGTTTGCCCCCCAATGAGTTCGTTTTCGTAACAGGGGAGCCAAATGGTGAACGTGCTTCCTACTCCTAGTGCGCTCTCCACCCGTAGGTGTCCAGCGTGCAACTGAACGATGTGGGCCGTTATGGACAGGCCCAGGCCAGCCCCGCCCCGATGTCGGTCCCGTGACCGATCAACACGGTAAAAACGCTCAAAAATATGGGGGAGTTCATCGGTAGAAATACCTATCCCGGTGTCTTTGATTTGGATCACAATGCCGCTTGCCTCCCTATACGCTGTAACGGCCACGGAGCCTCCAGGACGATTGTAACGAATCCCGTTCTCGATCAAATTGCCCACAGCCCGGGCGAGCAGGGGAGCATCTGCCAGCACAACTAATTCGTCAATAACCTCAAGCTCCAGCGTGACGTTGTGAGCCTGTGCCAACGGCTTCATTTCATCTACCGCTTCGGTTAAGACCACTCCCAAGTTTGTGACTTCCCGCTGTACTTCTGCTTCTCCTCCCGCCATCAGTAGCAAATTCTCCATCAAACGTTCCATTCTGTCGAGTATGCGGTCCAAAACTTTGGCCATCTCTCGGTAGTCTTCCAAACTGGCATCCTGGTCTTGATAAATGACTTCCAAATTTGTCCTCAAAGTAGCCAAGGGGGTTCGTAATTCATGCGCCGCATCAGCCACGAATCGGCTCTGTTGCGCAAAAGCCTGTTCCAAGCGTTCTAGCATATCGTCAAAAGCATTGGCGAGTGCTTTCACCTCATCGGGCGGTCCTTCTAGAGCTAATCGGCGGCCGAGAGACTCAGCTCCAATCTCTCGAACCAACCGGCTGAGATGTTGCACGGGGCGTAGTCCGCGTTGCGTTATCCAGTAGGCGCCAACTGCACCAAGTAACGCGAAGACTCCCACTGCAATGATCGAAATCACGCGCACCTCGTGGACAGCAATTTCTTGAACCTGTTCGATGACTGAGGCGTCTTCATCAGGGACGACTGCGGCCTGATCAAGCGACGGAGTCGCCAGAGGCAATAACTTGGAAGATTGTGGAGTTGGCTCCGCAAGGATGGCAACATTAACAGCCTGGGGCAGCCTGATGGCCGTAAGGGTATTGATAATAATGACCAACACAAGCCCCAGGGTCAATAGTAGTCCGCCTACCCAAAGCGTCAGACGACGACGGAGGGTAAGAAATCCGGCAAAACGGTGCTGCCAGCCTCGTAAAACTCGCTTCATCAAGCGTCATCTCCAGGTGTAAGCAACCGATATCCCCGGCCTACAACGGTTTCGATATACCGAGGGTTTTCGACATTGTCACCCAGCTTACGGCGTAAGGAATGGATATGGACGCGCATGCTGGTCGTGAACAAGTTCACTTCTTCTCCCCAGACATGCTCAATGAGCTCCTCTTGACTGATCACCTCTCCCGGATGACGCATCAAGTACTCCAAGATGCCAAACTCTTTGTGCGTTAGCTCCAGCCGCCGCTTTCCTTGCCAGACCGTATGACTGGCCGGATCAAGCCTCAAGTCGCCTACACACAGTACTGGTTCCCGCACTCGGAGATCTCGCCTTAGCAGCGCTCTGATACGGGCGGCCAATTCTTCAAAGTGGAATGGCTTAACCAGATAATCGTCGGCACCCAAGTCTAATCCGATAACCCTGTCTCTAACTCGGCTGCGGGCGGTTAACATCAGAATGAGGAGTTTAGGCTTGCTTTCCCGCAAGCGCCGGCACACCTCCGTGCCGTCCATCTCGGGCAGGTTAAGATCCAGCACAATCAAGTCGTACTCATTGATCTCGCCCAATTCCCAACCTTGTTCACCGGTCGTGGCAATGTCTACCGCGTAACCTTCCCGGCGCAGTCCACGCGCCAGAGCATTGGCCAGATCGAGTTCATCTTCCACAATCAGGATTCTCATCTCGTTCTACTTTCGTTGTGTAATAAACCAGATTCTCAGATGAGAACTTCTGACCCGCCCAATGGCCTGCCGCTCAGCCACACGTGGAGCGCAGTGGAGCGGGTCGGCTGCAGCGTCGGGCCATTGGGCGGCGACGCCACGAACATGGAACGGCACGGCAATACCGTATCCGTTCAGGGAGGGTAGACAAGCCGTAGAGCAGCTTGCCAGAGCGCACCGTTTACGGCATACTGCTGCTATGGACGAGATGCCGCCAGCAGACCTGACGCCAGAAGAATGGGCAGCCACCCCGCCGCGGGTGAAGGCGCTTGTTCGTTCGCTGCTGGCACATAAGCCGCCATTGAGACGACCCTCCTGGCAACGCAGACCCGCCAGGATGAACTGCTGACGAAGATTGCCGCCCTCGAAGCGCGTCTCAACCAGAACTCGCAGAACTCCTCGAAGCCGCCCTCCTCTGACCCCCCTTCCGCACCTCCTCGCCCGGTCAAGACCCCGCGCGGCACGCCCAAGTCCAAGGGCGCTCAGCCTGGGCATCCCGACCAGCAGCGCGAGCTCGTTCCCACTGAGAACCTGTCCCGCGTCGTCGAGTTGCATCCCACCGGCTGCCCCTCCTGTCAGCTGCCCTTCCCCGAACTGCTGCCCACCCTTGGACCGCCGCAGCGTCAGCAGGTCTGGGACCTTCCCGTCATCGTGCCCGAGATCACCGCATAGCAGTACTTCAGTGTGTGCTGCCCGTGCTGTAAGGGCTGGATGACCGCACCGCGCCCCGACGACACCCCGCCTGGCGCCTTTGGCCCTCGCTTGGCCGCTCACGCGGCGCTCTTGCACAATCGCTACCGCATCAGCCACCGCGAACTGGTCGCCCTGTTTGTCGACCTCTTCAAATTGCCCATCAGCCTCGGAAGCGTGGTTGCGCTCCAGCAGGTGGCGAGTGAGGCGCTCGAGCCAGCCCACGGCGAGGTAGAGCAGGCAGTTGCAACGAGCGACCACGCCAACGTTGACGAGACAACCTGGCGCGAGGGGACGCGCAAGCCCTGGTTGTGGACGGCAGTCACGGCTGCGGCCACGCTGTTCCGCATCCACGGTAGCCGCGGCAAGAGGGGGCTGGTGGCACTTGTGGGCGAGGCCTTCGCCGGTCTGCTCACCTCGGACTGGCTGCGCACCTATAACAGCGTGGAGACCGAGTGACGCCAACTCTGCTGGGCACATCTGCTGCGTTCGTTCCAAGGCCGGGTGGATGCGCGAGGGTCGTGGCAAGCGGCTGCGGCAGACCTGCTGGCGGTGGCAGCGCTGGTGATGGCGGTATGGGGACGCTTCAAAGCTGGGGAAATTGACCGCGATACGATGCGGCTGATGCTCCAGCCGTTGCAGCAGGCGATCTGGGAACAGGTCGAGCGCGGGCGACAGCAGAGCAACACGTTTGGCTCGTTGTGTGCGGATCTGGCCACACGCTTTCCCGCGTTGTGGACGCTTGTCGACCATGAGGAGGTCGAGCCGACCAACAACGCCGCGGAGCGGGCGTTGCGTCCGGCCGTGCTGTGGCGGAGAGGCTGTTTCGGCACCCCAAGTGAGGCGGGCAGTCGCTTTGCCGAGCGGATGCTCACGGTGAGCGCGACCCTGCAGCAGCATCAGCGACCCCTCCTGCCCTTCATCACCGACGCGATTACGGCTCACTGGAGCCACCAGCCCTCTCCCTCACTCTTCAATCCTGCCTGAACGGATACGCAATACCCGAACCCCCTCCCTCCACCAAACCCAACCGACGAGATGTGTGCTCTCGCCCTGCGCACCCGCCTAATGCGAGAGCGTTCTGCCGTCAACAAAAAGGCGTGCACCTGCCGATGTTGGACGTCTATGATACCCTCAACGAGCACCCGCTGGCAACCCAGCGCTTGTACCCACCCGCACCCCGCCTTTTCTACGGATCCGGCACGTGATACCGCATCCACGCGCGGCTACGTTCCGTTACCTCCGTGTACAATGTCCAACGGTTTCCTGCTACTCTCACCGCCCAACGGCTTGCGCTCAGGCGCGACGCCATGTACATCGGAACACGTGTAAGCATACAACCAACGTGTAAAATGCCAACGATCTCGGGCCACAGAGCGGCGTCGGCTGGAATGCGTGGTTGGGCTGCTGCTTGCGTAAAGAAGGTATTCTATCAGCTCTATTTAGCGCAGAACGGGCTAGATGTAGCTTTTGCGAAAGCCACGAAATGGCCGAAATCCTTGTTTCTTGTAAAACTCGTCAGCCTGTTCTGTCGATAACAAGTCAAATCGCACTGCTGGATAGAGGAGATGGCAGACGTCAAGTAATAGGGTTCCAATACCTCGTCCACGCCACTGCGGCACCACGAGGAGATCGGCCACATACAGGCGGGCTGCTTCGTCGGATAAGGCGCGTAAGAAGGCAATGGTTGTCTGTTGGTGGGTAGCGATTAAGGCAGGCCACGCATGTTGCCACGCACGGAAACCATCATCAGGTCGCGTGTGAAGAGTTGTCCAATCTTCGGCAAGTGCGAGATCACGGACCGTTGGAAAGTCGTGTGCTTGCCAGGCTCGTATCTCAACATCCAAGGGCAGGGTTAGTTGCGATAGTATTTGTTGGAAGACTCTTTCACGCTCCATACACACGACCTCACTATGCATTTGCGAACGGCAATAAGAAAGTGAAGACCAGCAAAGCGAGTATATCACAGCTAAAAACAGCCTATGAAGAGCTTTTGCTTTGATAGCAGCAGCCCAGCGGCTTGCGCATCACCTGCGGCGAGCCGAGCGCAGCGAGGCGAAGCCGTCAGGTGATGCGCGTGTTAGCCAGCCGCCTTGTGCTTCATTGTGGCGATACGGTGATAGAATCAAAATGGAAATCAAATTCTTCTATCAATCGGATCCAAAAAGCGGCAATGAAATAAAAAAGCGGCTTGACCAACTCGGCGTCATCTTCCACTATGTTGCCGTGAAGCACCTTGTTGCGGCTGGTCACAACTTCCAACCAAGTGCTTAACTTGGAAGACAACACTTTCTCTTTCTCCAACTTCTCGATTTTGGATTTCATTCCTGAAAAGTCTTCAGGGCGCATACCCATCTTTGCCAGTGCGAGATTCAAAACTGCTTCGATGTTTGAGTAAAAAAGACGAAGGCTGTCCAAGTAGTGCCCAGTCATAAAGAGCGTTACGGCTGAATCAGTAGATTCCTTTTGGTCTTGAACTATACTCTTTGATGTCCGTGTCCGCTCTTTGATTTGATTAATTAGGTCTGCGCTTTCAGAGAAGTGGAAACCCCCAAATTCGGACTCGGTTAACAGTAAAATTGTTTCTCTCAACACTTCAAGATTGGCAGAGACCTTATCCAGAATTCGCATACCCAAATCTGTGACGATGGGTTCTTCTGAGAACGTATCCATTACACCATACCAGCGCAGGGAGATAGGGTAACGGTGGTATGCTCTCCGATGCATACTTCTGGTTTGGGGATTCAACAATCTTTCAAGAGTTTGTTGATTGAGATGACGACTACTGCTGCCTTTTCGTCCGACGACAATCTCCAGGGTACACAAAAAACACGATTGCGTCAAAAGTAGATAATTTCAGCAGATAATGGCCAATGCTTGATAGTTTCCACTTATAGTCGGCATAGTCGAAGGTTGCCAATTGGTGTTCGATTGCGAAGTCATAGTGGAACACATCGGCAGGGTAATACCGATCCTCAAAGCACTTGGCTATTTCGTCAACAAACAAGTTCTGTAAAGTTGTGGTTGACTGCCGCTGAGATTTTTTACGCTGACCGTATTTTTGAGAACGGTCAAGCACAATGCTCAGGGCTTGCGAAATGTAAGCAAAGAATTCGGTTTCTGGAACGCTGAATTCTCGGAGCCTGATAACGCAGTAACGAATTCGTCTTTCAAATCGCTCGTTATTTAGCAAGTCCCCGAAGAATGATGAATTGCGCCAGTCACTTTCATCTACCGAAGTATTCGCATTGCCTACAATCTCAAAAACGTGCCGCCTGAGTTTTGCCAAGAGGTCGTGATTGGGCGTCACATAAACCGCTGGATTGCCACCTGAAGTGCCTATGCTCCAGAGAGTATGTTTTAGATCATTCACAAACTTGATGGCTTCCATATCCGAACCTATATCTTTTAGCGAGGCTGGCTAACGATCAGGGTTCAGCCGCCGCCTTACGGCCCTCGCCGAAGCCACGAGCATTGGGACTGGCATGGATTCTAAAACGCAAAAAAGCCCCGATCTCGCACGCCGTAAGGCGGTCGGCTGCAACCCGGTGTTCGGCGGCACGCCGTCCGGCTTTAGGGATTGTGCGTTTATGCGGCTTTTAGAAGCGCTTCTTTGATGGTTTGCGGTAAATCAATTATCACAAAATAGGTCGCCGGATAGAGGTAGTCTTCGCCCGATTCATCAATCACCCGCAGGTATTGATGCTGGGCGGCATCGGTGTCCGGCAGGAGTTGATAGATTTTCCGCACTTCGAGGGCCGCTGGATAGTCCGTATTGTCGATGCAGATGGCAAAGCGCGGTTCGGTCACTGTCATGTGCGTCATAGCTTAGTCCAGGAAGCGTTTAATCTTATACTCCTTCTGGCCGATGCCGGTCGCTTCGTACCAGTGAAGTTCGGCGGTTCGTGCCCTCCCATCAGGGAGCCGTACGGTGGCAATCCCTTTGCGCTTGCGCCAGCGGCCGCGTCCATACTGTTTGCGCAAGCGCGCGACCTCACGGATGCTCCGATTGATTGCGATCGTCTCGACCTCGGTGATATCGCTAATAATCTCGAAGCGCATCTGTCCCCCGAGTTTCAGCCCATCACCGGACAATCGAGTAGACCGTGCCACCGCGCGGCGGTGGTGTATTGAGCCGCTATTGTACCACGTCTGCCGTGGTTGCGCAGAGGCAGCTTGGAGCGGTGTCGCGCAGTTCGTATGTGATGGTATGACTGGACAGTATATGGATACGGGACTGATGGTGCCGCCGAACGGTGAAGCTCAGCTGCGGGCGCGAGGACGACACCATAGACCGCACCGATGGCTTTGAGCAGTAGGACGCGCAAAAACGCTCCGAGCTCGCCCGTCAGCTGCAGCGGGTGTTCGGCCGCTGACAGCAGTCGATCGCTTGTCGACGCTGTGCGCCGATCATACCGGCACAGGACTACATCGATAGCACCTGCTGTCGCCAGGAATCACTCCTGCGCGGTTCAACTCCAAATACCATGTGAGCGCATGCCATTGCGTGTTCAGGTGAGCAAAGCGTTAGGCTTCCGCAATGGCAGCGATCGAAACCTTTAGCCCAGGTATCTTTGCGGGTAGCTTTGCTCCCTGGCGAGCAGGCGGATTTGATGGGAACCACCTCAGCCACTCCTCGTTCATGCCAGGAAAGTCGTCTTCATCTGCCAGAATAACGGTGACGCTGACGATCTTGTCGATTGAACTGCCAGCCTCCTCGAGGATGGCGGCGATGTTGGTCAGGCATTGACGTGTCTGCTCCTGAATGGTTGTGCCCATGATCTGGCCAGTGGCGGGATCAGTTGGAGCTGTGCCGGAGACAAAGACAAGTCCTGCGGCCTTCACGGCTTGGCTGTAGGTTGCCGGAGGTTTTGCCGCCTTGGGCGTAAACACGATCTGACGAGGCATGGTATCTCCTTATTATGTTGACAGCGTGGTACGACGCCGTCGAATGTTGCGGCCGAACTATAAGTATAGGCGGCCATCCATCCGCCTAACCTTATGGTTTTAGACAGACATGTCTCCTCCGACGGCCCTACATGCAGGTCGTTTAGACGGACCCGCATCCTTTTGTCCGCTGATACGACTTCGTAGACGGCTCGCTCTCCGCCCACTGCTTGAGGCGTAGGATACTCCCGCGTATAGCGCTTGTCTACCTACCCGAGCAGGAGGGGCAATCAACCGCGAGTAGGAGGGGCAATCAACGATCACCTGCCCCGCCTGCGCGACCAGGTGCGGCATGTCCGCCGCCGCACGCACGAGGCGCTGCGCACCGCGGACGCCTCTGTCGGTTGGATCCGCCGCTATCTGCTGGCATTCTGCGGATTGCACAACGTGGTCAAACGCGCGGCGCACCTGGCTAAGAGCGCACAGCGCGTGACCGGCCATACCTTGCGCCATTCCTTCGCCACACACCTGCTGGAAGATGGCGACGCGATGTGCATGGTGCAGGAACTGCGCGGTCACATCGTGCGGAGCGACAGCAGCACCGCGCCACCCCGGCCGGCAGCACCAAGCCCGGCGGCGCCAGCACACCCGCCGCCCGCGGGACGCGCCGCCGCGCTGGCTTCGCCGACGGGCGCTGTCGCGGTTGGGCTGCTGCTGGCATGGGTGGCTGGCGTGCTGCCGGCGCCCGGCGCATTGCCCGACAGCGTGGTGGCCAGCGGCGGGCGGCTACGTCGCCACTGGTGCCTAGAGCGCTACAACGCGCGCTCGAAGATGGGTAGCGGAAGACTGGTTTGAGCTTCCGCATGCAAGCAGCAACGGCAACAGCAATACCAGTGTCAGACATTGCCTTCAGCCCCTTTGCCTGCGCCGCCAGAGGTCATTGGTAGGGGTATTTGACGACGTTCCGCTGACCTGGCGCCATAAACGCGCTGCCGCGCGTGCGAAGTGCCACGAGTGACATATCAAGTCACATCGCGTCCTTCGAGCATTGTCGTGCGGCGACATTGTCTGTTGGAGACATCGATCGGCGCGGCACCTGCCGCCTGTGAAACAGGCACGCGCGAGCCCCCGACGATGCGAGCTCTGGCGGAAGGGCACCCCGCCAGACTCCCCGCTACGGCGTAGGCCCGGACAGCGGCGGCGGCCCCACATGCGGCATCTCGGGCCGTGGTCGCTCCATTTCCCCGCTCTTGAGGCCTGACGTGCCGCATAATCCTTGACACCTTTTGGAAAAACTCTTTGCACTTTACTCCTTTACACCGGCGCTCTGCGCCTTGCCAGCGCGCAAGCACGGAATGTAGGTGTTGACCGTAATGACTTACTGTGGTAGAATAGCCGAAATTCATCCCTTTCCTGTGCGGTTCTACGCACATTGCATCCGTACACACACACATCTGTCTCCCGCTCGCCAGTCATATCCGGGCAGATGCACCGGGGAAGGAGCTAAGCATGGCGGAATCGAAAGCGATTCTGCAGCTTGGAATCGAGGCCGCCCGCAAAGGTGACCGCGAGGAAGCGCGCAATCTGTTCAGCCTCGTCACGCGCCAGGAACCGCAGAATGTGTCGGCCTGGCTGTGGCTGGCCGGCGTAGCCGATGACCCTGATGAGCGCCGGGTGGCACTGGAGCAGGTGCTGGCGCTCGATCCGTCGAACGAGATGGCGCGCAAGGGGCTCGAGGCGCTCCATGTTGCGCCGCTGGCTGCTGCCGCGTCGGTCGAGCAGCCTGGCGCTCCCGCGCCCCTCGCCGCCGACGAGGCGGTGGCCGCGGCTGATGAGGCGCGGGTCGCTGCGACTCGCGCGGAAGCAGCCGCGGACGAAACGGTGACTGCCGCGCCGGCTACGCCGGCGGCGCCCCTGACGGACGAAGAAGCCTACGCCGCCGAGCTCGACAGCGCGTTCGGCGCGGACTACGAAGCCGTTGAGAAGGCCCGCCCCGAGCCACGCCCGGTGGAGCTCGAAGAAGCTGCTGCTGTCGGAGCGGCGGCTGGCGCGGCTGCGGGCGCCGCTGCGTCGCGCACTCCACCCCGCGGCACCTCGCGCCCGTCCAGCTACGCCCGCTCGTCCGGCGGCGCCGCGGCGACGACTGTGTCCTCCGGGCCCAGCCCGCTGATGCTCGCGCTCCTGGCGCTCATCCTGCTGGCGATCATCGGCCTGCTCCTCTGGTTCCTGTTCTTCAGAAACCCCGGCGGCGGCGGTGAGGTCGGCGCCCAGGCCACCAGTGCGGCGCTGACCGCCCAGGCTGGCGGCACCGGCAGCGAGACACCCATCTCCGGCGGAACTGCCGGCACGCCGCTCCCGGGCGGGACGGGCGCAATCACCAGCACCGCGACCATCACCGGCACCGGTCCGATCACCGGCACCGGCCCGATCACCGGCACCGGCCCGACCACCCCGACGGAGAGCGTCCAGCCAACGCCTGCGCCGCCCGCTCCGCCGTCGGATGCGGATCTGGCGAACGCCAACCCGGCGCCGGTGGCCGTCGGCGAGGTGCTCCAGAGCAGCGGCTGGTCGTACTCGTTCCCGAACATCTGCGCCGGGAGCTGCGCGGCACCGCTCGGCAGACAGGTCGGGAACCAGACGGCGCAGGGGAACTTCATCGTTGTGCTGGTGACGGTCGCGAACAACACCGGGCAGAACCAGCCGGTGCCGGTGGATTTCTTCGTGCTGAAGGATGCGCAGGGCCGGATCTATCGACCGAACCCCGACGCCTCGGCGGCCTATATCATTCCGGGCGTCAATGCCGACCGCAGCATGAAGGACGCTATTCCGGCCAACGGCCTGCTCACCAGTGTGCCGTTGGTCTTCGATGTGCCGTCCGGCGCGACCGACCTGACGCTCTTCGCGCGGAGCAACCCCGGACAGGGCTGGCGCGTGCTGAATGCCGCGCCCTGACGCTGCCCGGCGGCGCGCCCCGCCGCTTCAGCCGGCTGGCGGTGCATGGGCCGGGGAGAAAGACGGATGACGGAGGATGGCCAATGGTGGCCCGTCCTCCGTCCATTGCGCCATGTTGACGGTCAGGGTTCGCAGGAGTCGTCGGGCCGTTGTGGCGTCGGAGGTGGTCGGAGCGGCATGACTGAACCTTCCAAGGGTGGCCGCCTGCCGCCGGAGCACATTGCCGCCGCGTTGGAGGCCGCCCTGCTCGCGAAGCAGCGCGGCAATCGGGCCGGGGCGCGCACCATCCTGCGCGCGCTCGCCGCCCGCGCGCCGGATGCGACGCGCGCCTGGTTGCTCCTGGCGACGGTGGCCGAGACACGCGACGAACAGCGCGCCTGCCTCGAACGCGTGCTCGAGATCGACCCGGAGAACCGACTAGCGCTCCGCGGGATGCAGCGCTTCGCACCGGCCCCTCCACCGGTGGAAGCTACCCCGCCGCGCTGGCCGCTCTACGCCGTGATCGGCGCAGGGGCGCTGGCGCTGCTGCTGGCCGTGCTCCTGATCCGGCCATGGGAAAGCGCGCCCCCATCGCAGCCCCGGCCCACGCCGGTGCAGGCCGCCGTCGGCGCCCCAACTGCCGCGCTGCCGACGATCGTGCTCCCGACCGCCGCGCTGCCGACGATCGTGCTCCCGACTGTCGCCCCGCCATCGGCGACCGCCGCGCTGCCCACCCTGGAAGCGCCGTCGGCGACCGCCGCCCCACCGGCCGCCACCGCGACACCCACGGCCCAGCCCACCCAGGCCACGCTCGCGCCGGGCGTCATCGAAACGGTCGGGCCGTGGAGCGCCACCCTGCTGCGGCCGAACTTCGCATTGCCGCTCGATGGCAGCATCGGCCCGCTCCAGCCGCGGGGGCGCTTCGTGCTTGCGCTGGTGGCAGTGGAGAATCGCGGGCCGGGGGCGGCCCGCATCCCGCCGGGGCTGTTCACGTTGGTGGATAGCGCCGGGAACCGTTACCAACCGCTGCCATCCGCCTCGACGATCTTCCTCAATACCTATGGCCGCTCGCAGCACGGCGACCTGAGCATGGAAGAGGTGATCGGGCCTGAGGTAGGCAACGTCAGCGTACCGCTGATCTTCGACGTGCCGCTGGCGGCCCGTGGCCTGCAGCTGCGCGTCGGCGATGCCCCCTTGGGCTGGCCGGTGGGCCAGTAGCTCGCGCTTATTCTGCCGCCTCCGCGCGGCTATCGGCGGAGAGCAACGCGTCGAGTTGCTCGGCGATATAAGCGCTCACCTCGCTCTGGTCGTCCAGCCGCACGGTGTGGCGCCCCTCCGGCGCGATCAGCCGGCAGCGCCACGCGCCTGAGTCGCCGGCTTCCCGCCATACCTGTACTTCGATGCGTGTCATGCCTGTTCCCATTATGCTCAGGTGGCATCCACTAGAGTGAATGCGGTTGGTGCGCCAAATATCAGCAGTTCGGGCGACGCCGCGCCCGGCTTCGGAGTATAATGACATATGCGTGGCGTGCCGCCGACCCGCCCGGAGCGCACCATGACCGACCAAACCGCAACCGCCGCGCTGCAGCCGGCCGGGTCCCTGTGCGCGACGACCGGGATCCCGTATCTCGAGACAGGCGCGGGCGATCCGCCAGTGCTGCTGCTGCACGGCTGGGGCGCGTTCAAGGAGATCTGGTGGGGGACGTTGACCGCGCTCGCGCCCTGCCGTCGCGCCGTCGCGCCCGATATGCCCGGCCACAACGGCGCGCCGCTGCAGCGTAGCGGCCGGCTGGAAAGTGTCGCCGAGCGTCTGCTGGCCTTCTGCGATGCGCGCGGCTTCGAACGGATCGTCCTGGTCGGCCACTCGATGGGCGGCAACATCGCCGCGCTGATGGCGCTACGCCGGCCCGCGTTGATCGACCGGCTGGCATTGGTCGATCCGGCGATCGATGTCGAGCGGATGCCGCCGTACAGCCGCATCTATCTCGCCGGCCCGCACGGCTGGGCGACACTGCGCACCGGGATGGCGCTCGTCCAGCGTCTGCGTCTGAGCGCCCTCGCGCGGCCCGAGGGATACCAGCGTGGGCTCGTCCGCTCCGTGCTGCGCCGCTGGGCCTACGCCGGCAAGGCCGACCCAGAGGCGCTTCACCTGCATCTGGGCAGTCTGTTCAGCAGCACGTTGCGCCGCCGCATCCACGAGATCGCCGTGCCAACGCTGGTGGTTAGCGGCCAGTTCGACGCGCTCGTGCCGACCGAGGTGACGCGTAAGACCGCGGCGCTGATCCCCGGCGCCGTGTTTACAATCATCCGTGGGGCGGCCCATAACCCGATGGACGAGCAGCCGGCAGCGTTCAACCAGGTGTTGCTGCGGTTCCTGGGGTGCGATGCCACGCACGGATGAGCGCCCGGCGCATGCTGTGCAGGGGGCGGGGGCCAGGGGTCAGGGCCAGAGGTCAGCCGGTTAGACAATCAGACGCTCTGCAACCTACATCTGCAAGTGCACCCTGGAGCGCACAGTGGACCTTCCGCGCCGCACAATCCGCATGGCCGGCAGCCGTCCCTTCCGCCTCAGCGTGATCGACGTGGGGCCGGATGACCCGGCCGCGCCGCCGGCCACCCTGGTGCTGATCCACGGCGCAGGTGGGTTCGCGCTCCAGTGGGCGCGGCAGATCGCGCACTTCCGCCGGCGTTTCCGGGTCATCGCGCCCGACCTGCGCGGCCATGGGCAGTCCGACGCACCGCGCTCGGCCTATACCCTCGAGGAGTTCCTCTGGGATCTGAGCCAGGTGCTCGACCGGCTGGAGATCGCCGCGCCGTTTGTGCTGGTGGCGCACTCCTTTGGCGGGCCGGTCGCCATGACCTACGCCGCCGGCCAGCCGCAGCGTGTCGGGCGCCTGGTGCTGATCGCCAGCGGCCCGGAGATGCACCTGAACCCGGCGCTGGAGCTGACGATGCAGCTCCCGCTGCCGACGCGCCTGCTGGAGTTCGTGGCGCCCGTGATCTACCCGAAGCTGAACACCCCGCTGTTCGTCGTCCAGCGGATCATCGGCGGCACGCTCTTCCCGTGGCGCGGCTGGGAGATGCTGCCCCACATCCCCACGCCGACGCTGCTGGTGGGCGGCGCGGACGACGGCATCGTGCCGCCGACGACGCTCGAGCGGATGCGCGAGCGCATGCCCGACGCGCGTCTGCAGATCGTGCCACAGGCCGGCCACCTGGTACAGATCGAACAGCCGGCTGCGGTCAACCGCGCGATCGATCGTTTCCTGCGGGCCCCAGCCGAGGGAGGGACCGATGCAGCCTGATCCACGCCTGCCCGACCTGCTCGCCCGGCTTCGCCCGGCCGTCCGGCCCGAGCGCTTCGCCTTTATTGGCCTGGACCACCGGGAGCGCCACCTGGCTCTGCGGCTGGCCGGCGGCGTCACTGCGCCGTTCGCCCAACTGACGATCGAGCCCGATGTCGTCACGCTGCTGCTGCCGGAGTCGGAGTGGCGGCCGATCGCGCCGGCCTTCCCCCGCGCCCGCGTGCTGCGCCCGATGCGCGTCATCACCTTTGTCGAGGACCTGCCGGACGACCTCACCGGCTTTCTGGCGGCGATCACGGCGGCGCTGGCCGCGGCGAACGTGCCGCTGCTTGCGGTCTGCGGCTTCACCAAAGATCATGTCGTGGTGCGCGAACAGCACCTGGACGCGGCGCTGGCCGCCCTCGCCGGCCTGGCGTCGAACGGCTAGCCGCGCCGGTACTATGGTGCGATGGGAACAAGATGCTATAGTCGGCCGCCAGTGTGTTCCGTATACTCGGGATAAGGACGCCGGTCGTCGTACGATTGGACTTCGTACGATATCGGGATGTAGCCACGACCGCTGCACTTCTGGAAAGCGCGCACTACCATGCCAGCCAAGACCGCGCTTAGCCCCGCGCCCACCACACTCCCTCCGCCCGTCCCCACCCCTCGCCAGGCCGGCAATGAGCGCGAACTGCTGCTAGCGCTGAACGACCTGATGCGCCGCCTGAGCACGCTGCGCGACCCCGAAGCGTTGCTGAGCGCCGCGCTCGACGGGGTGATCGGCCTCTTCGGGGCGCACGGCGGCACCCTCATCGCGCTCGACGACGATGGCCAGGCGGCGCATTGCCTGATCGTTGGCGATGGGCCGGACCCCGACTCGGCGCCCGTGCGGGCGGCGCTGCGCTCGCTGGCGGACGCGCGCCTGCATCACCCGTGGCGCGTGAATGGGCCGGATGGCGGCCTGCTCCTCGCGCCGATCATGGTGGCGGAGACCCCTGTAGCGCTGCTGGCGCTGACGCTCGAACACGGCGTCGCCACTGGCACCGAGGAGACGCTCGAGCTTGTGGCCGGCTCGCTCGCGGGCATCATCAGCGCGGTGTGCACGGTCGGGCGGCTGCATGCCTCGGTCAAGGCCCGACAGCGCGTGACGTTCCAGCTGGTCCACGACATCCGCAGCCCGCTGATGGCGACCCACGCCGGGATCGAGATCGCCCGGCGGGCGCTGCAAGATACCGACCCCCACCCGTTTGTCCACGATGCGCTCAACTCGGCGCTCCGCAGCCTGCGCAGCGTGCTCGATCTGACCAACGATCTGCTGGATGTGGCCCGGCTGCAGTCGCATGTCCAGGCGCTGCACTACCAGGAGATCGATCTAGAGGCGCTATTCGCAGATGTGGCAGCCCAGATGCACCCCCTGGCCGCCGAACGCGGGTTGCGGATCGAGCTCAGCGCGCCCCCGGCCATCACAGCAAGTGGCGATGCCCGGCTGTTGCGGCGGGTGCTGGTGAACCTGCTCAGCAACGCGCTGCGCTTCGCGCCGGCTGGCAGCGCGGTGGTGCTGCGGGCCGCGCCGGCGGCCGGTGGCGCCGTGTGCCTGGCGGTGGAAGATGCCGGGCCGGGCGTGGCCGCGGCGGACCGCGAGCGGATCTTCGCGCCCTTTGTGCAGGGCCAGGGCGAAGCGCACCGCGGCGCCGGCATGGGCCTGGCCTTCTGCCGGGAGGTCGCGAAGGCCCACGGCGGGCGCATCTGGGTCGAGGACCGCCCGGGCGGCGGCAGCATCTTCGCCATCGAGTTGCCCCCTGCGCCGGCCATCACGCCAGATAGGCGCCCCTGAGCTGCTGCCCCGCTCCCCGTTTGCCTCCACCCCCGTTCCCGGCTACAATCCGCCGTGCAGCGTTGTGCGCAGAATGGGAGGCGCCCCGTGTTGCTGGTGGTCGGATTGGGGAATCCGGGCGAGGAATACGCCAAGACGCGCCATAACCTGGGGTTTCAGGTAGTGAACCTGCTGGCCCGGCGGCACGGCCTGGAGTGGAGCGACAAACGGGCCAAAGCACGGCTCGCCGCCGGGCAGATCGGCGGGCAGCGCGTCGTGCTCGCCAAACCCTTCACCTACATGAATGACAGCGGCCAGGCGGTAGCGGGCTTGCGGCAGTGGTACAAGCTCGATCCGGCCAGCGAGTTGCTGGTGATCTACGATGAGCTCGATCTGCCGTTCGGCGCGCTGCGCCTGCGGATGCGCGGCAGCGCCGGCACGCATAACGGAATGCGATCGATCGTGCGGCTGCTGGGGACCGAGGAGTTTCCGCGGTTGCGGATCGGCATCGGCGCGGGGCCGCCGGGGCGCGATGCGGCGCGCTATGTGCTAAGCCGATTCACGCCGGAGGAAGAGCAGGCGCTGCCGGGCATCCTGGAGCGCGCCGCCGACGCTGTCGAACTGGTCGCGCGGGAGGGGTTCGTCGCTGCCATGAACCGGGTGAATGCGCCCGCGCCGAAGCCCGCGGAATAGCGGGCTCGCCACGAAGCGCAAAGACACGAAGGTTGTGAACGCCGCACAACCTTCGTGTCTTCGTGTTTTCGGCTATCGATCAGGATGCGGGATGGCGGGTGAACTCGCGGCGGAGCGCGAAGAGGCTGCCGGCGGCGCGGTGGGCGTTGCGCCGGAGCATCTCGTAGCCCTCGCCTGGATCGACGAACTGGCCGGACGAGACCATATCCGCTACCAGCACCAGCACGGTGAGCGACTGCGATAGCTCGGTGGCGGCGGGGCTGGCGGCCGCGCCGAGCTCGCGCAGGCGGTGCATGGCGGCCTCGGTCTGGCGGGCGTGCGGCTGAAGCCAGACCCGCAGCGCCCGGTCCGCCGCGCCGGCGGGCAGCCCGGCGGCCAGGCTCATCGTGCTGCTGAAAACGGCCAGCGACTCGGCGATCTGCTGGATCGCCTGACGGATCTCGGCCTGCACATCCCGCGCCGGCAGCGGGGCCTGCGTGTGGATAGCGGGCGGGAGGCTGGCATCGTGCATCAGCTGATTCATCATACAACCCTCGTCTCTGCCCGCGATGGCGCCACCGCGGCGGGCCGGGCGGTCGCGAGCAACCGGATGATACCGTTTTTTACTTCTCCTGGCAACACGCCGATGGTCCTATCTCAGAATGGTACATGGAGCGGAGCGGCCGCTCTGGTATAATGCCCGCCGCATATCCTGCCGTTCGGAGGAGGGCTGTCGCGTGTCGCTGGGGGCGCTTGCGCTGCTGCTTGCCGCGGCCGCGTTGCACACCGGCTGGAACCTGCTCGTCAAGCGGGCCAGGGAGAAACAGATGTTTACCTGGTGGGCGATGTCCGCCGGCGCCCTGTGCTGCGCGCCGCTGCTGCTGGTGGGCGAGGCGCTGCCGGCGCGCGCGTGGCCGTACCTGCTGGCGAGCGGACTGGTGCAGGCGCTCTACGCGCTGCTGCTGGCCCGCGCATACGAGCGCGCCGACTTCTCGCTGGTCTATCCGGTCGCGCGTGGCGCGGCGCCGGCGTTCCTGGCGCTCTGGGCGGCGCTGTTCCTGGGCGAGCGGCCCGACCTGCCCGGACTGGCCGGGCTGGCGGTGCTCGTCGGCGGCCTGGTGCTGATCGGCGCGGGGGCATGGTGGGCAGGACGGCGTGCGGCGTCGGTCGGGCTGAACGGGCTTGGAGCGGCGCTCGGCGTCGCCTGTTTCATCTCGATGTATTCGATCATCGACGGCATGGCGGTGCGGAGCGCGCCGGCGGTCCCGTACACCGTGCTGGTCATCGCGATGAGCGCGCTGTTCATGGGGCCGGTGGTGATCGTGCGGCACGGCGGGCCGGCGCTGGTGGCCGAGTTGCGGGCGAACCTCTGGCCGATCCTGCTCGTCGGCGTGTTGACGATTGTCACCTACATGCTGGTGTTGCGAGCCTACGCGGTCGCGCCGGTTAGCTATGCCGGAGCGATCCGCGAAGTCAGCGTCGTCTTCGCGGCGCTCATCGGCTGGCGCTGGCTCGGCGAGGGGTTCGGCCTGCCGCGTGTCCTGGGCGCGTGCCTGATCTTCGCCGGGATCCTCGTGCTGGCCGTGGCCGGGTGAGCGCCGGTTGACGCGCTGACAGGGTGAGCGGGTGACAGGGTAATGGGGCGGATGGCAAGGGCGCCAGGCCTCCAGCCTCCAAATGCCTGCTCCGGAGCGAATGTGGCACGCGATGCAGACAGATTCGTCGTTGACCTGGCGGGAGCCGCCGAACGGGCGCGGGAGCGGGCGGCTGGCGTGCCGGCGCTGATCGCGGCGCTTGTCGGCCTGCTGGCGCTGCTGCCGCGTGCGCTCGGCCTGGCCGATTTCCTGACGACCGACGAAGCCTACCACTGGCTCACGCGGGTCGAGCGCTTCAGCGCGGCGCTGAGCCGTGGTGACTTGGCCGCCACCGCGCAGACCGGCCACCCCGGCGTGACGCTGATGTGGCTCGGCAGCCTGGGCCTGGCGCTGGAGCGGTTGGCCGACGGGTGGGGCTGGGCCGGCGATGGCACGGTCGTTGCGCACCTCGCCTGGCTGCGCCTGCCGCACGCGCTGCTGGAGACCGCACTGGTCGCCGCAGGCTACGTGCTGCTGCGCCGGCTCGTGCGCCCCGGCACGGCGTTGCTGGCCGCGCTGCTTTGGGCGACCTCGCCCTACCTGATCGCCCACGCCCGCCTGCTGCACCTCGACGCGCTGCTGACGTCGTTCGTGACGTTCAGCCTGCTGTTGCTGCTTGTGTGGGCGAAGGGCGGAGGGCGAACGACGAACGATACCTCTCCCGATGATCGTGAAAGTTACATAACGAACCGCGCACCTTCGTTCTCCGCCCTTCGCCCTTTGCCGTTGGCCGCGTCCGCCTTCTTCGCCGGGCTGGCGCTGCTGACAAAGGGGCCGGCGCTGATCCTGCTGCCATTCGCCGGGCTGGTTGTGCTCGTGGGCGCGGCCGAACGGGAACGCCGCGGCGGCTGGCGTGGCCCTGTCGCCTTGATCAGGCACCAGGCGTCATTCGTGATTTCCTGCTATCTCCTCTGGTTGGGCATCGTGCTGCTGGTGGTTGTCGCATTCTGGCCAGCGCTGTGGGTCGCGCCCGCCGCCCCCCTGGCGGACTATGTCGCGGAGATCGCGACCAACGGCGGCCGCCCGAACGGGGACGGGCAGTTTTTCCTTGGCCGCGCCATCGCCGACCCCGGGCCGTGGTTCTACCCGCTCGCCGACCTGTTCCGCCTGACACCGGCGGGGCTGCTGGGGCTGCTGCTGCTGCCGGTGGCGTTCATCGGGCAGACAGCGGACGAAGGACGAAGGGCGAACGCGGATCCTCCGCCCGGCTCAGATGGTTCGCCCTCCGCCGCCCGCCCTTCGCCAGCAGAACGGTGGACGCTGCTCATCCTCGGCGCGTTCGTGCTGTTCTGGACGCTGGTGATGACGCTCGGGCCGAAGAAGTTCGACCGCTATGTGCTGCCGACCTGGCCGGCGCTGCTGGTGCTGGCCGGGGCTGGCTGGAACGCCCTGCTCCGCGTGGGGCTGGGCCGGTTGCAGGGCGTGCGGGCGCCGGGCGCGGGGGCACTGGCGGCCCTCGCCGGCGGCCTGCTGCTGGCCGAGCTGCTGCCGCTTGCCAGGCTGCACCCGTACTACCTCAGCTACTACAACCCGCTGCTCGGCGGCGGCCCGGCGGCCCAGCGCGCGCTGCTGATCGGCTGGGGGGAGGGGATGGACCAGGTCGGAGCGTACCTGCGTACGCGGCCGGACATCGGCGGCGGCCCGGTGCTCTCGGCGCTCCCGCCGACGCTCCAGCCGTTCGTGCCGGCGCCCGTGCGCGATGTCGCGGCCCTCGACGACGCGCCGGCGAACTATGCCGTCGCCTACCTCGAGTCGCTCCAGCGCGGCGCGCACCCGGCGATCTACGAGCGCATCCGCCAGACCGTGCCGCTGCACCGGGTGGTGATCAACGGGATCACCTACGCCGAAATCTACCAGGTGCCGAAACCGTTCGCCCGGCCAGTCGGGGCGCGCTTCGGCGAGGGGCTGGTGCTGCGCGGCGTGACGACCGCGCGCGCCGGCGGGCGGCTGATCGTCACGCCGGCGTGGGACGTGCGCGCCGCGCTCCCCGCTGACTACACGCTCTTCGTCCACCTGCTCGACCCATCGGGCCGACGCGTGGCGCAGGCCGATGTCGCCCCAGGCGGCGGCGACGATCCACGCACCAGCGCATGGGAGCCGGGGCGCCAGATCGCGGTGCCGATCGACCTCCCGTTGCCAGCCGGCCTGCCGCCGGGCGAATACCGCGTCGTGCTCGGCCTGTACGACGCCACGGGCGCGCGCCTCGCCCCGCAGGGCGGCACGCCGGCCGACCCCGCGCTTGCCGGGCCGCACGCGCTGTTGGTGGATACGGTGCGGCTATGAGTTGGGTTGACCTCCACATCCACACCAACGCCCAGCCGCACCATGCCCGCTGGGCGCCAGAGGCGCTGGCGGCGGCGGCGGCCCGCGCCGGCCTCGGTGTGCTCGCCGTGGCCGACCACAACACCACCGCCGGCGTGCGCGCGGCGCAGGCTGCCGGCGCGCGCTACGGCGTGCGGGTGATCGCTGGCGTCGAGATCGACAGCGGCTTCGGCGGGAAGCTCTGGCACACGCTGGTCTACGGCGCCGACCCGGACGATCCCGGGCTGCTGGCGCTCTGCGCTGCCGTGTATCAGCGCAACCAGGCGGGCGCGGCAGCGCTGCGAGGCGAACTGGCGCGGCGTGGCTTCCGGCTATCCGGCCTCGATGCGCTGGGCCGCCCGCCGAATGTGGCTGATGTCGGCGCGGCGCTTGCACGACAGAACGATCTTCCTGGCCGGCAGCCGGGCGAAGACGACGAGAGCGCCGGCATGCGCTACATCCTGACCGCGGTGGAGCGGGGCTACCGGCCCGTCGGGGTGGACGAGGTGATCGCCGCGGCGCACCGGGCCGGCGGGCTGGCCGTGCTGGCGCACCCGGGCCGCTCGAAGGGTGTCTACGCCATCCCTGCGGCCGAAGCCGACATCGCGGCGCTGGCCGCCGCCGGCCTGGACGGCGTCGAGGTGTTCTACCCGGCGCACGGGCCGGAGCAGGAACGGTTCTACAGCGCGTTGGCGCGGCGCTACGGCCTGCTGATTACCGGCGGGAGCGATTCGCACGGGCCGGAGCAGCCGCTGGCGCGCGTGCCGGCCGACGCGTGCCGGGCGTTTCTGGAGCGGGCCGGCGCATAGTTGTGTCGTAGACGCTCCCGTGCCGGACGGGGACACGCCGATGGACGCATGCCGACCCTGGGCCGACTCGCTCCTGCTCCGCGGGCCGCGCGACCTCGCCTGGACACGCACCCCGCTCCCCGCGCTTGGCCCGCACGATCTGCTGCTGCGCACCCGCGCCGGCGCGGTCAGTCTGGGCACGGAGCTGCCGCTGTACGCCGGCACAGCACGTGGCCACGTGCCAGCCTACCCGCTGATGACGGGGTACGAAAGCCTTGCCAACGTGGTGGCGCGCGGGGCCGCCGTCGAGCAGATCGCCGTTGGCGAGCGGGTGGTCGCGTTCTACGGGCATCGCACCGCCGCGGTCGTCCACGAGTCGCGCGTGGTTCCGGTGCCCGCGGACATCCCCGACCGCCTGGCGCTTCTGCTGATCCTGGCCTGCGACACGGCCAAGGGCGTGAGCAAGCTCTCGCCAGGCCCGGAAAGCCGCGTGCTGATCACCGGCGGCGGCCCGATCGGGCTGCTGACCCTGATGAACCTCCACGCGCGCGGCATCCGCGACGTCGATCTGCTGGAGCCGGTTGCCCGCCGGTGCGCCCTGGCCGCCGCGTTCGGCGTGCGGCGCGCCAGCCACCCGGACGATGCGGACCTTCTCGCACGGTACACGGCCGGCTTCGAGTGCTCGTCGCGCAATAGCGCCTTTGCGCGACTTCAGGAAGCCATGCAGGCCGGCAGCCGCATTTGTGTCCTGGCCGACGGCAACCTCGAGGCGCTGGCGTTGGCGCCCGCTTTTCATACCAAAGAGCTGACAATCGTCGGGTCGAGCGACGGCCTGGACTACCGTGTCTATGCCGAATGGTTCTTGCCCATTGCGCGTTCGGGCCGCTATCCTCGCGCAGCGCTGTGCGAGTGGACGATTCGGGCGCCCGGGTTGCCGGCGCTCTTCGCCGCACTCGCTGGATCGCCTGATCGGCCGGTTAACGTGCTTGTCGAGTATGGCGACTGACGACAGCCGAACGATGAGCGGCAGAGAAGGCGCGCGCTGTGAGGTGATCATGGACGTCGAAACCGGCTACGCCGATCTTGATGGCGCGCGGCTGTACTACGAGACCGCCGGCGCGGGCGAGGCGTTGGTTTTCATCCACGGCTTCGCCCTCGACCGGCGGATGTGGGACGCACAGATGGCGCCGTTTGCGGCTCGCTTCCGCGCCGTGCGCTACGACCTGCGCGGGTTTGGCCGCTCCGCGCCGCCGGCCGGCGCGCCCTACAGCCACGCCGGCGACCTGCTGGCGCTGTTGCGGCGGCTCGGCATCGCCCGGGCGAGCCTGGTCGGCCTGTCGCTTGGCGGGGCGGTCGCCGCCGATGCGGCGCTCGCCGCCCCGGAGATGGTCGCGCGGCTGGTGCTGGCGGATGCCCTGCTCAGCGGGCATCGCTGGTCGGATGCGTGGCATGCGGCCGCCGGACCGGCCTGGGCGTTGGGTCGGGCAGGCGATCTCGCCGGGGCGCGGCGGGCCTGGCTGGCGCATCCGCTGTTTGCGCCGGCCTTGGCCAACGAGCGCGCCGCCCCGCACCTGCGAGGGATGGTCGAGGACTATTCTGGCTGGTACTGGGCGCACCGCGACCCGGCGCGTGACCCGCAGCCGCCGGCGCTGGCGCGCCTCGGTGCCATCCGCGCGCCCACGCTGATCGTCATGGGCGAGCGCGACCTGCCGGACTTCTGGGCGATCGCTCGGGCGGCGCAGCAGGGCATCCCCGGCGCACAGACGGTCGTGCTCCCCGGCGTCGGCCACCTGGTGAACATGGAAGCGCCGGAGCGGTTCAACCAGGTGGTGCTCGGGTTTCTGGCCGGGCGGTAGACGGTGGACCATGGACGCCAGGCGCGTGCTACAATACCGCTACCTATCGGTACAACCCGACGGATACTGCGATGCGCACGAAATCGAAGGCGACCGCTGGCTCGTTGACACCAACCGCGCTGGAGGTGATGATCCGCCGTGTCGCACGCGAAGAACTGCTGCGCCTGGTCGCCTATGCTGCGCTGTAACCACCTGCCTGCGAGATGGGCATATGATGCCTGAGCGTCGTGTCGATCTCCATGCTTGGCAGCAGGCCCGTCCGGCGAGCTTCTTCGAGGCCGACCGCAACCTCCAGCGCGTCCTGCGCATGCGCTACGACGAGGCGCGCTTCGCCGCGCACCGCGAGCGGCTCGCCGCCTTCGGCGCGGCCTGCGCCACGACGATCGACGCGGCGGCGCGGCTGAACGACCGGCCGCACAACCACCCGCGCCTCGACCGCTACACCGACATCGGCGAGCGCACCGAGGGCATCGAGTTCCATCCGAGCTACCACGAGGCCGGCCGCGCCGCCTATGCCTCCGGCGTACTGGCGGTGATGGCCGAGCCGGGCAACGCCCTGCTGCAGAGCGCGCTCTTCTACCTGCTGTGCCACAACGGCGAGATGGGCCACGCCTGCCCGATCGCCTGCACCGCCGGGCTGATCCTGGCCTTGCAGCAGGCCGCCGCGCCGGAGTTGCGCGCCCGCTTCTTGCCGCCCCTGCTCGAGACCGACTACGACCGCCTCCAGCACGGCGCGCAGTTCCTCACCGAAGTCCAGGGCGGCTCGGATGTCGGAGCGAACGCCGTGCGGGCCGCGCCGGAGCCGGACGCGCCGGGCGTCTGGCGCATCCACGGCGAAAAGTGGTTCTGTTCGAACATCAACGCCCACCAGTTCCTCTTGACCGCCCGCCCCGATGGCGCGCCCCAGGGCACCCGCGGCCTCGGGCTGTTCCTTGTCCCGCGCACCCTGGACGACGGCGGCGTCAACGCCTTCCGCGTCCGCCGCCTCAAGACCAAGATCGGCACCCGCACCATGGCCTCGGCCGAGGTCGACTTCGAGGGGGCGCTGGCGTACCAGGTCGGCCCTTTGGAGCACGGCTTCCGCACCGCCGTCGAGCTGGTGCTGAACA
Organism: Roseiflexaceae bacterium; assembly: GCA_042408595.1. GTDB lineage: Bacteria > Chloroflexota > Chloroflexia > Chloroflexales > Roseiflexaceae > JBHOQX01. Next base: position 116,966 of record JBHOQX010000104.1, read on the forward strand.
CCTCGCGCTACTTGAACGCCGTGGCGTGCGCCGGGTTTGCCGCCCGTGCCCTGCTCGAAGCCTGCAGCTACGCCGACCATCGCCACGCCTTCGGCCAGCCGATCATCAGCTACCCGCTGGTGCAGGAGAACCTGGCGCTGCTCGCGGCGGAGACCTGGGCCGCCCTGTCGTCAAGCATGCGCCTGGCCGCCCTGCTCGACCGGATCGCAGCCGGCGTGGCGAGCGACGGCGAGCGCGCCACCGCCCGCCTGCTGGTCAACCTGAACAAGCTCGTCACCTCGGTCGCGGCGACCGAGTGCGTGCACCGGGCGATCGAAGTGCTCGGCGGCAACGGCGCGATCGAGGACTTCTCGGTGCTGCCGCGGCTCTACCGCGACGCGATCGTGCTCGAAAGCTGGGAAGGGACGCACAACGTCCTCAGCCTCCAGGCGCTGCGCGATATGGCGCACTACGGTCTGCACACCCCGTTTCTGGACGACGCGACCGCTGCACTGGAAGCGGTCGGGCAGCCGGGGCTGGCCAGCCTGCGCGACGAGGCGCTGGCCACCGTGCAGCGCGCCCGCGCCTTGGCCGCCCGCCTCCTGGCCGCAGACGGGCAGGCCGCACAGGGCCACGCCCGCCGCCTGGCGGAGACGCTGATGGCCACGGCGCACGTCGCTTACCTGCTCCAGGAGGCCGATTGGGAGCTGGCGCGCGGCGAGGAAACGCTCAAGCCGGACATCGCGCGGCTGTTCTTCGACCGCCACCTGCGCCCCGGCTACACACCGCTGGAGGACGGAACGTACCTGGGGCGCGTGGCGCGAGTGGCCTACGGCCTGGCAAGGTGGAAGGGGACAAGGTGACGCTGGCGCCGCTGCACCGTTCGATATTCCCTGGTTCCTTTGGCCGCCTGTCGTGGTTGCTGGTTCTGGGTGCTTGGTTCGATGCTCCCATCCGCCACCGAAGCTGAGATCGCCGAACTGGCCGCGGCCTACGGCCCGCCGCGCCGGGTCGTCGCGCCGCTGCTGCGCTGGCAGTTCGAGCCGCTCACGATGCGCGACCGCTACGGCGAAGTATGCATGGTCATCCGCCGACCCTCCGGGCGGCTGCTGACCGCGCGCAAGGATTTTTACCCGCCCGACGCCTTCCGGCTGCTGACCGGCGGGGTCCATCACGGCGAGCGCATTCGGGATGCGCTCCTGCGGGAGGCGGCTGAAGAGACGGGGTTGCAGGTGGCCGTGCGCCGGTTCCTGGCCGTGATCGAGTATCCAGGCGCATCGCCGGGGGGCGAGCGTGCGTTCGCGACCTTCGCGTTCCTGCTGGACGAGACGGGTGGCACGCTGGCCTCCAACGATCCAGCCGAGCGTGTGGCGGCCTTCCGCGAGGCGACGGTGAGCGAGCTTCCGGCGCTGGCTGCTGCGCTGGAGCGCGCCCCGGACGTGTACGACGCCGAGATCGACGGCTCATGGCGCGATTGGGGCACGTATCGCGCGGTGGTGCATCGGGTGGTGTACGCGACGATGGTGAACGATGACCGACGACCGACCAGCGACGACTGACCACCGACGACGGCCCGCCGACGCGCCGTCGTCGTTCGTGGGGCGCGGGTCGTCGCTCGGCGCCTGGCTGCGCCGCGTCGCGCTGAGCCTGGTGTTCGCCTGCCTCTGCGGCCTGCTGGCCTACCTGGTGGCGCGGGCCGTGGGTGGCGCGGCATTGCTGGTGCAGCAGCAGGCGCTGATCGGGCAGCTTGGCGCGGCGCTGCGCGGCGGGATCGAGGCGCTGGCGGGGAGCGACATCCGCGCGGTGCGCCTGGAGTTGCAGCGGCTCGATGCAGCGTATCAGCGCTTCGCGCTGCTCTGCGGCTTCGCCGCGGCGGCGGCGGGCGGCGCGCTCGGCTACCTCTGGCTGGAGCGGCGGGCCGGGCGTCGGGCGTAGCTTGTCGTCCGTAGAACGCGCCTGCTGCGCGCCGCCGTGTTGAAAGGTGTATGCGATGGATCGAGCCGCTCCGCTCTTCGGGCGTGTGGTGGACGCGCTGAGCTATGACCGGGACGCTGGCGTGGCGCGGCTGCTCGACCAGCGGGAATGGCCGGTGCGTCGGGCGCCGCTGGTCTGCCCGGATGCGGACGCCGTGGCTGCCGCGCTGGCCGGGGTACGCGGCGCGCCGGCGGCGTTGCTGGCGGTCTACGGGCTGGCGCTGGCGGCGCGCGCCTGGCGCGGCCGCCCGACCGACGCGGCCCGGTCAGCGCTGATCCAGGCGGCGGAGCGGCTGCGGCAGGCCCGCCCGGACAACCCGCGCCTGCCGGGGCTGCTCGCCGGGGCGCTGGCCCGCGCCGACGCCGCGCTGCTCGCCGGTGAGGACGCCGAGGCGGCGCTGCTGGCCTTCGCCGGCGACGAGATGCGCCGGATCGACCGCGAGGCGGAGCGTTGCGGGCGGCGCGCCGCCGGGCTGCTCGACGCGGGCGACACCCTGCTGCTCGACGGCTTCCCTGGCGGAGCGGCGTCCTTCCTGCTGGCCAGCGCGCCCAAACTGCGCCTGCTGGTCGCCGCCGAAGGCACCGGCGACGCCGTGCACGAGGCGGTGCCGGCAGACCAAGGCGACGGGAGCCGCGTCGGCGCTCCGGCTCCGCACGCGCCTGGGCGCTGGTTCGCGCAGGCCTCCGATGCGCTCGCGGCCGGGGAGGCGACGGTCTACATCGCCACCGCCCGGCGCGTCGCGCTGGACGGCGCGGTCGCGGTGGAGCTGGGCGTGGCGCGGCGGGCGCGCCTGGCCGCCGGCCACGGCGTGCCGTGCTACCTGCTCGCGCCGGGCGGCCCCGAGCCTGGCGCGCCGGATGTCGTCGCCCTGGCCGGCGAGCCGGCAGTGCTCCCGCCGGCGGCGATCAGCGCGATCGTCACCAGCCGCGGCATCTACCGCCCGGCGATGATCGCCCGCCACCTGGACGACGGCGATGCGCCGCGATGAGCATCTGCGCCGAGGTCTACGATCATGCACGTCGCGCTCGTAGCTCCGTCGAGGACAGGTCGATCCGGAACGCCGACTCCGGCAGCTCCAGGAACAGCCCCGCGAACGCCGGCGGCACGGCGATGTCGCGCAGCGTGCGGAACACGCCGCCGGCCAGGCGGCCCGCGACAAGGAAGCGGCACCCCTGCGCCGCGATCTGGGCCAGCGCCGCGTCGCGCTCCGCCGCGCCGCCGTAGTACCTCGGATCGACGAGTCGCGCCGCCGTGTCGTAGCCCACGACGAAGACGCAGCCGGGGTAGAGCGAGGCCTTCTCGACGAACAGCGGCGCGCGGCTCAGCGCGACCGGGAAGCGCCCGCGGAACTGCGCCAGCCGCCGGTCGACCTCGGCGTAGCCCAGCGGCGGCTTGTCGGCGTTGACCACCGCCAGCTCGAAGGTGACGGGCGTGCCCAGCCTTCGCTCCGCCGCCAGCGCCAGGTATTCGTGCCCGGCGTGCAGTGGATTGAACGAGCCGGAGAGGATCGCGCCGGCGACCGGCTCGACGCCGGCCCGCCCATCCGCCCGGACGACGACCAGCGACAGGTTGCCGTCCAGCAGGTCGGCGATCGGGTCGCGGGCTGGGGTGTGCCCGGTTGTCACCTGCTCGCCGGGGAGCAGCGGGAGCGCCGGAGCCTCCAGCCCACAGGCCGCCGCCAGCACGCCGAGCAGCAGCCGGCTTACGACCTCCTCCTCGCCCTCGCGCGTCCGCTCGCCTTTGCGTAGCTCAAGGCCGGCGGTCGTCACCCCGCCCCGCTCACACGCCGCGATCCAGCAGCGGTTCGCGCCGCGCCGCTCGCGGTCGGTCGTGATCGCCGCGGTGCAGGCCAGGCCCAGACAGCCGGCGGCCCCGTCCGACAGGCGCATGGCCCGGCGGTAGGCGGCCTCGGCCATGGCGTGGGCGGTCTCCGGGGCGACGGCCGAGGCCGGCGGCGCGCCGAGCAGCCCGGCGAGCGACGCGGCGCTGTAGCGGTCGGTCGCCTCCAGGATGGTGCGTGACGAGCCAGCGACGCTGTGGAGCCAGAAGAGCGCCTGGCTGCCCGCACCGGCGTACTCCAGCACCAGCTTGTGGCCGGAGTGGTGGATGCGGTCGATCAGGTCGGAGAGCACCGGTTCCATAGCGGCGTATGGTACCACAGACGCGAAAGGCGGGCCACGCAGCCCGCCCGTCCAGCATCAGTTTTGTGCAACGCAGCGGCGCGGAGGACGCCGGGGATGTCGGTTCGTTCCTCGTTCCGCGGGCCCTCTGCGCCGCTGCGGTTGTGCCAATCGCGCCTACCCCTCGAATTTGTAACCGAGGTTGCGCACCGTGATCACATGCTTCGGCTTCTCGACATCGTCCTCGATCTTGGCGCGCAGCCGGCGGACATATACCGCGACCAGGTTCGACTCGCCTTCGTAGTCGTAGCCCCAGACCTTGCTCAGGATCTGGCTGCTGTTCAGCACGCGGCCGGCGTTCTTCATCAGATAGTACAGCAGGCGGAACTCCAGCGGCGTCAGCGAAACCGTCCGTCCATCCTTGAACAGCACCTTGTGCTCCACCGGGTCGAGCGTCAGGTCGCCCTGGCTGATGCGCGACGAGGTATTGAGCATATCGTTGTTGCCGCGCCGCAGCACGACCTCGATCCGCGCCAGCAACTCCGCCGGTTCGAACGGCTTCACCAGGTAGTCGTCCGCGCCGATCCGCAGGCCGTGGACGCGATCCTCGAGCTGGGAGCGGGCCGAAAGAAAGATGATCGGGATATCCGAGGTCCGGCGGATCTGCTGGCAAATATCGAAGCCGCTGGTCTTTGGCATGGAGACGTCGAGCAGGATAAGGTCGGGGTGGTGCTGCTCGATCAGCGGCATGATGCTTGCGCCGTCATAGGCTTTCAGCACACGATAGCCGGCATCTTCCAGCAGGAACGAGGTCAACTTGACGTTGTGCAGATCGTCGTCGGCCACGAGAATGTTCATGGGGAGGCTCTCCTTGTCGGTCCCGGCGGCGGTCTGCGGGTATGCCGGGGAGGTGTCTGGGCCAGGACAGCTTGATACAGCCTGTAGCGTCTGCCTATGAATACTAACTTGCCATCCGCCTGGAAAGTTACGGGCGGCGGGCAGATTCGCCGCGCCACACCCATCATAGCATTGGCGGATTACCAGCGCGGCGCCATGCTGTTACGTCTCCAGCCGCATCGGGCCGGCTACCGTCCGCGCGTAGTCGTCGTAGCCACCGGCGACGAGCCGCATGCCGCCATCGCGCACCTCGATCACGCGCCCGGCGAACGCCCGCAGGAAGGCCCGGTCATGCGCGACCGCGATGACCGTGCCCGCGAAGGCGTCGAGCGCCTGCGCGAAGTGCTCGCGCCCCTCGATGTCGAGGTGGTTGAGCGGCTCGTCGAGCAACAACAGGTTGCATCCCTCCAGCACCAGCAGCGCAAGCTGAAGCCGGGCCCGCTCGCCGGGCGAGCACGTCCCGACCAGCCGGAAGACACTGTCGTCGCCGAACAGGAAGAAGTGCAAGAAATTGCGCGCCTCGGTCTCGCTCATCGCGCGCACGCGCCGCGCGGTGTCGAGCACCGTCCGCTGGGGATCGAGCGTCTCCTGTTCCTGGGCGAGCACGCCGGCCCGCAGGTTTGCGCCGAGCCGGACCTGCCCCGCCGTGGGGCGAAGCTGGCCGGCGAGCAGACGCAGCAGCGTCGTCTTGCCCGTGCCGTTCGGCCCGACGATCGCCACGCGCTCGCCATAGCCGACTTCGAAGGAGATGGCGCGCAGAAGCGGCGCAGGCTGGTCAGCGCCGAGCCCTGGCCCGCGCACCGGCCTGCCCCCCGCGAGGAACGAAGGCGGCGAAGGGCCAATATCGGGCACGCCGTGCTGCTGGCCGGTGACCGGGTAGCTGAAGCTGACCTCCTCGACGCGCAGCACGGCCCGCCCGCCCGGCGGCGGTTCGCCGAAGTCGAGCTTGAGGCCCCAGCGCTGGCGTGGTTGATCCACCCGTTCATCGGATTCGACGTAGCGCTCCAGCTTGCGCTCGCGTGCCTTCGCCTTTTTCGCGACCTTCTTGGCATAGCGCCGGACGGTTGGCTGCCGTGGCGTGGTCGAGCGTTCGACGCTAAGCGCCTGTCCTTTCAGCCGGGCGATGTCGGCCTCCACCTGGGCGATGTACTCCTGCTGCTGCTTCCACGCTTCGGCGTGCAGCGCGCGCTCGTGGGCGCGGGCCGCGGCGAAGTCGCTGTAGTTGCCAGGGTAGCTTTGGACGATGCGCGTCTCCAGGTCGAGGTACAGGATGCGTGTCACCGTGCGGTCGAGGAACGCCCGGTCGTGTGAGACGGCCAGCACCGCGCCGGGGTACGCCCGCACGAAGTCTTCGAGCCATTCCAGTGCCGCTACGTCCAGGTGATTCGTCGGCTCGTCCAGCAGCAGCAGGTGCGGCTCGCCGAGGAGCAGCGCCGCCAGGCCGAGGCGGGTCTTCTGACCGCCGCTCAGCGTGGCGACTGGCGTCGCCGGGTCGAGTCCGCCGAGCCCGAGCCCCTGCAACACCGCCGCAGCGCGGTGCTCGCGCCCGTAGCCGCCGAGCGCCTCGAAGCGGGCGAAGGCGGCATCGTAGGCGGCCATCGCCGCATCGACGTCGCCACCGGCCGCAAGCGCCTCCGCGGCCTGCTGCAGCGCGCGCTCCGCCGTGGTAAACTCGGCCTGGGCCCGGGCCAGCGCCTCGCCGACGGTCGCGTCCGCCAGGCCGGCGAAGGTCTGTGGCAGGTAGCCGGGCGGCGCCCCGGGCGGCGTGAGCGTCACGCTGCCGGCATCCGGGCGCTCGTCGCCGGTGATGCAGCGCAGCAGGGTCGTCTTGCCGGCCCCGTTCGGGCCGATCAGGCCGACGTGCTCGCCGTCGTTGATGATGAAGGAAACGCCGGCGAGGATCGTCGCCGGGCCGTAGCTTTTGTGGAGCTGATGAACCTGGAGCATGGTGCCTCCCTCAGAGACACCGGCGTGTCTCTGGCTAGTGCGCGGAAACGTTGAGGGAGGCGCTCAGCATGGTTCGCTCCTTGCTCTGAGGAAGGCCAGCCGGCCGCAACAATCGTGTCGGGGTCCGGCGTCGTACAGTATACGACGAATGCGGGCGATGGGATCGGACGGAGGACTGAGGACAGGGGATGGAGGCAGGCCATACGTCAGTCGAACGCCTGCGCCAGAGGCCCAGCCTGCCTTCGTCCTTCCTGCTTCACCTTTCGTCTATCTAGCGAGGTAGCACCGCGATGAACATCATTCCAGCGCTGCTCTCGGCGCTCGGCCTGTCGACAGCCGCCGGGCTGAACGCCTATATCCCGCTGCTGGTTATCGGGTTGCTGGCGCGCTACACCAACCTGATCGAGCTGACCGGGCCGTACGCGGTGCTGAGCAACCCGCTCTTTCTGCTGGCCGTCGCGGTGCTCTGTCTGCTCGACCTGATCGGTGACAAGATTCCGACGGTGGACCATGTGCTGCACCTGGCCGGCCTGGTGATCGCCCCGGTGGCAGGCGCGATCGTCGCGCTGGCGGCCACCAACGCCTTCGGCGGCGTCGATCCGGTGTTCGCCGCGATCTGCGGGCTGCTGGCTGCGGGCGGGGGGCAGGCGGTGCGCACCGCGGCGCGCCCGGTCTCCACGGCGACGACCGCCGGCCTCGCCAACCCGGTGATCAGTTTCATCGAGGACGGTATCTCGCTGGTGCTCTCGCTCTTGGCGGTCATTGTGCCGGTGATCGCCGGGCTGGCGGTGCTCGCCTTCGTCGCCGTAGTGGTGTACGCCGTGTGGCGCTGGCGGCGCAGGGCGCGCGCGCCGGTGAGCCGCTAAAGCGCGCTGGGCGGGTGCTCCGATGATCTCGCAGGCAGCCCCAGCTGTACCGGGCTGCCTGCGAACCCGTCCGGATAGGGCGTACACCGTAGGGAGGTCCACGACCTGTTCGCGGTGCAGGGAATACCCACGCGCCAACTCCAGCAGCTTGATCAGGTCGCGCGCCTTTCGGCGCCGCCATGCCTCTGTCGGGATGGCATGGTCCCCGAGCTGGACGTGGAACCCGGCGCGCAGCGCGATGCGCACGGGTTGTCGCTCCATCGTGTCCTGCCCGTAAGACCGTCCTTGGCCGCCCACGCCCGGGGCGTGGAACTATGCTCCGACCGTCGCGCGAATCCGTCGCATCCCCTCACGGATCTGCTCCAGGCTGCACGCATACGACAGGCGCAGGAACCCCGGCGCGCCGAAGGCCGACCCCGGCACGACGCCGACGTGCGCCCGCTCCAGCAGGTAGGCCGCCAGGTCGTCGTCGCTCTGGCAGAGTTGGCCACCGGCGAGCGGCCGCCCGAGCAGGCCGCTGACCCGCGGAAAGACGTAGAACGCGCCGTCCGGCACATCCACCTCGAACCCGGGGATGGCGCGCAGCAGCTCGACGATGGTGTCGCGCCGCTCGCGAAACGCTGCGACCATCCGCGCGACCTCGGCCTCGATCCCGGCGCTGCCGTCGTAGGCCGGCAGGACGGCGGCCATGGTGATCGTCGCGGTGTGCGACGTCGAGTGGCTCTGGATCGCCTTGATCGCCTCCATCAGGTCGGGCGGCCCGGCGATGTACCCCATGCGCCAGCCGGTCATCGCGAAGGCCTTGGATGCGCCGTTGACCACCAGCGTGCGGTCGGCGAACTCCGGCGCCACGCGCAGCCAGCGCGTGTACTCGCCGTAGACGATGGCATCGTAGATTTCGTCGCTGATCACCACCGCCTGGCTCGGGCGGAGCGCCTCGGCCAGGCCGCGCAGCTCCGCGGCGGTGTAGACCGCACCGGTCGGATTGGACGGCGAGTTCAGCACCACGGCTTTGGTGCGCGGGGTGAGCGCCGCGGCGAGTTGCGATGGCGTGAGCTTGAAGCGCGCCTCCAGCCCGGCCTCGACGATCACCGGCGTCGCCCCGGCGATCCGCACCTGATCGACATAACTGACCCAGTATGGTGCGGGGATGATCACCTCGTCCCCCGGCTCGCAGAGCGCCAGAAAGGCGAGGAACAACCCTTCTTTCGCGCCGGTCGTGGTGGAGACCTGGGCGGCGCTGTAGCTGATCCCGGTCGCCTCGGAGACGCGGCGGGCGATGGCGGCGCGCAGCTCGGCCGGGCCGCCGACGGCGGTGTACCTGGTCTGGTTGCGTTCGATCGCGGCGATACCGGCGGCCTTGAGCGCGGCGGGCGTCGGGAAGTCCGGCTCGCCCTGGCCGAACGAGATCACGTCGATCCCCTCGGCGCGCATCGCCGCGATCTTCCCGCCCAGGCCGACGGTAGCGGACGGGCTGAGGCCATCGAGCCGGCGGCTCAGGCGGCGTGGCGTGGTCATTGTGTCGAGCATAGCAGGAGCCTTTCTGGCGAACGTTGGATGATCGACGAGGGAGGATGGGCGAACGTAGGCGCTTCTCGCGTCGCAAGCTATGCGATTGTAGCACGACTCTGCGGCGTGTCTCGCGCTTCGTGCTATGATGGAGCGGCGTGTTTCGTCAGCCGTGGAGGGCGTGCCGCGGAGGCCAAGCTTTCCCGAGCCATGCCATCGCGTGCCACCTGCCCTTGAAAACGAGCGAGGTCTGTCGTGAGCCCAAACGCGCCGGCGGCGCTGGACGGTTTCGGCGAGTTCGTCCGCGAGACGCTCGATGCCTGGAAGGTTCCGGGCATGGCGGTCGCCGTCGTCCGCGGCGGGGAGGCGATGTTCCTCGAAGGATTCGGCCAGCGCGATCGCGAGAGTGGCCTGCCGGTCACGCCGCGCACCCGCTTCGCGCTTGCGTCCGGCACCAAAGCCTTCACCACCATGGCGCTCGGCATGCTGGTGGACGATGGCCGGCTTGATTGGGACCGGCCGGTGCGGGAGTACCTGCCGTCCTTTCGCCTGCACGATCTGTTCGCGAGCGAGCGGCTCACCCCGCGCGATCTGGTGACGCACCGCGCCGGGCTGCCGCGCCACGACCTGGCCTGGTACAACGCGCCATTCGACCGGGCCGACCTGGTGCGCCGACTGCGGTTCCTCGAACCGAACAAGGACCTGCGGGCGATCTGGCAGTACCAAAATCTGATGTACATGACCGCCGGCTACCTGATCGAGCACCTTACCGGCCAGACCTGGGAGATGTTCGTCCGCGAGCGAATCTTCGCGCCGCTCGGGATGGATGACAGCAATGTCTCGGTCGAGGACTCGCAGGCGAGCGACGACTTCGCCGTTCCCTACAAGGAAAAGGATGAGGTCATCGCGCGCGTGCCGTTCTACCGCCAGTTCGCCGTCGGGCCGGCCGGCTCGATCAACACCTGCGCCGCCGACATGGCGCACTGGCTGCGGCTGCACCTGGGCCGTGGCGTGTTCAACGGCCGCCGCCTGATCTCCGAGGCGCAACTGCGCGACATGCACACGCCGCAGATGGTCGTCCAGCGGCCGGCGCGCTGGGCTGAGCTGCCGCATCAGAGCTACGCGCTCGGCTGGTTCGTCGAGCCCTACCGCGGCTACGACCTGCTGCACCACGGTGGCAACATCGACGGCTTCTCGACCATGACGACGCTGATGCCGCGCGAGGGCCTGGGCGTGGTCGCGCTGGCGAACCTGGACAGTTCGCCCGCGCCGTGGATCGTCTGCCTGGGCGCGTACGACCGGCTGCTGGGCCTCGAGCCGCTGCCGTGGACGGCGCGGCACAAGGAGGAGGTTGCCGAGTACAAGGCCGCCGAGGCGAAGGGCAGGGAGACGGGCGAGGCGCAGCGCGTGGCGGACGCTCCGCCGTCGCATCCGCTGGAGGCGTACGCCGGCGAATACGAGCATCCCGGCTATGGCGTGTTGACCTTTGAGCTGCGCGATGGCGCGCTGGCGGCCCGCCTGAACGATGTCGCCTTTGCCACCCGCCACTACCACTACGATACCTTCGAACTGGCGCTTGAACAGTGGGATGTGCGCCTGCTGGCCACGTTCGCGGCTAACGCCCGCGGCGACATCGAGACGGTCAGCGCGCCGTTCGAGCCGACCGTGCGCGACATCGTCTTCGCCCGGCGGCCTGACCGCACCCTGCGCGACCCGGCGGCGCTCCGGCGCTTCACCGGCGAGTACGAGGTGCTCGGCAGGCCGCTGAGCATCCTGCTGATCGGCGACACGACGCTGGTGGCCCGACTGCCCGGCCAGCCGGAGGTCGAGCTTGTGCCCCGGCGCGGCGCGGAGTTTCTGGTCAAGGGCATCTCCGGCTTCTCGGTCGAGTTTGTCGAGCAGGACGGTGCGGTGGTCGAGGTGCGCATCACGCAGGCCGGCAGCACCTTCACGGCGAAGCGGCGCCCGGGCTGACGATGGACTGCGTGCCCGTCGGGGAAACCTGTCGTGGCACACCAGGAGAAGCAAGATGGCGACACCGCTGACCGCGCGCCCGGAGTGGCGCGCGCTTGAGGCGCATCACCGGCAGATCGGGGGCGCGCACCTGCGCGACCTGTTCGCCGCCGACCCGGGGCGTGGCGAGCGCATGGCCGCCGAGGCCGCCGGGCTGTACCTCGACTACTCCAAGCATCGCGTGACCGACGAGACGCTGCGGCTGCTTGTCGCTCTGGCCGAGGCCTGTGGCCTGCCGGAGCGCCGCGACGCGATGTTCCGCGGCGAGAAGATCAACGTTACCGAGGGTCGGGCGGTGCTCCATGTCGCCCTGCGCGCCCCGCGCGGCGCGACGATCCTGGTGGACGGCCAGAACGTCGTGCCGGATGTCCATGCCGTGCTCGACCGGATGGCCGCCTTCGCCGGGCAGGTGCGCGGCGGCGCGTGGCGCGGCTTCACCGGCGCGCCGATCCGCACCATCGTCAACATCGGCATCGGCGGCTCCGACCTGGGGCCGGTGATGGCCTACGAGGCGCTGCGGCACTACAGCGACCGCTCGCTGACTTTTCGCTTCGTCTCGAACGTGGACGGCACCGACTTCGCCGAGGCCACGCGCGACCTCGACCCGGCGGCGACACTGTTTATCATTGCTTCGAAGACCTTCACCACGCTTGAAACGATGACCAACGCCCGCACCGCCCGGCAGTGGCTGGTCGGCGCGCTCGGCGACGAGGCGGCGGTCGCCCGGCACTTCGTGGCGGTCTCGACCGCCGCGGAGAAGGTGCGGGCATTCGGCATCGACACCGCCAACATGTTCGGCTTCTGGGATTGGGTCGGCGGGCGCTATTCGATGGATTCGGCGATCGGCCTCTCGACCATGATCGCGATCGGCCCGGAGCGGTTCCACGACATGCTGGCCGGCTTCCGTGCGATGGACGAGCACTTCCGCACCGCGCCGCTCGCCGCCAACCTGCCGGTGCTGATGGGGCTACTCGGCGTCTGGTACGCCGATTTCTTCGGCGCGGAGACGGTGGCCGTGCTGCCCTACGACCAGTATCTCCGGCGCTTCCCGGCCTACCTCCAACAACTGACGATGGAGAGCAACGGCAAGTCGGTCACGCTCGACGGCACGCAGGTCGATTATCAGACCGGCGCGATCTACTGGGGCGAGCCGGGCACGAACGGCCAGCATTCGTTTTACCAGCTCATCCATCAGGGGACAAAGCTCGTTCCGTGCGATTTCATCGGCTTCTGCCAGAGCCTGAACCCGCTCGGCGATCACCACGACCTGTTGATGTCCAACGTCTTCGCCCAGGCCGAGGCGCTGGCGTTCGGCAAGACGGCCGACGAGGTGCGCGCCGAGGGCGTGCCGGAAGCGCTCGTGCCGCACAAGACCTTCCCCGGCAACCGGCCGTCGAGCACCATCCTGGCGGAGCGGCTCACCCCGGCGACGCTCGGCAGCCTGGTGGCGCTGTACGAGCACGCCGTGTTCACGCAGGGCGTGATCTGGAACATCGACTCGTTCGACCAGTGGGGTGTCGAGCTGGGCAAGGTGCTGGCGCAGCGGATCGTGCCGGAGCTGTCGGGCGGCGGCGAGCTGCGCCACGACAGCTCGACGAACACGCTGATCCGGCGGTATCGGCGCCTGAAGAGGTGAGCGGGAGACGGAGATGGGGATACGGCGATGACACCACCTGACATAACCATCGCCCCGGATGCCGAGGGGCTGCGTGTGGCCGCCGCGGAGCAGTTCGTTGCGCTGGCCGCAGCGGCGGTCGCCGCCCGCGGTGTCTTCACCGTCGCGCTGGCCGGCGGCGGCACGCCCCGCCCGGTCTACGAACTGCTGGCGACCGAACCGTTCGCCCGGCGGGTGGACTGGCCGCGCGTCCACGTCTTCTTCGGCGACGAGCGCTGTGTCGGCCCGGACGACCCGCAGAGCAACTACCGCATGGCCCGCGAGGCGCTGCTGTCGCGGGTGTCGCTGCCGGCGGCGAACGTCCACCGCATCCGCGGCGAGGAACCGCCGGAGCTGGCCGCGTTGGCCTACGAGCTGGAGCTACGGGCCTTTTTTCGCACCGAGAGGCCCCCGGCCCTCGACCTGATCTGGCTCGGTATGGGCGAGAATGGCCACACCGCGTCCCTGTTCCCGGGAACGGCGGCCCTGCGGGAGCGCGCGCGCTGGGTGGTTGCGCAGTATGTCGAGGTGGTGGGAAGCTGGCGGGTCACCTTCACCCTGCCGCTGATCAACGCGGCGCGCGAGGCGGCGTTTCTGGTCGAGGGTGTGGGCAAGGCCGCGACGCTGCGGCGGGTGCTGCGCGGCCCATACCAGCCGGACGTGCTCCCGGCGCAACTGGTGCGGCCGGCCGGGCGGCTGCGCTGGCTGGTGGACGCGGCAGCAAATGGTGCATAGCCACGCCTTCGCGTCACACCTCCCGATCGCGCACGTGCTATCAAATGAGGATTCAGGCATGGCAGATCCGCAGGCGGCGTACAAGCAGGAGGCCGGCGAGCGCGCAGCGGCGCTGGTCCAGCCAGGCATGGCCGTCGGGCTGGGCACCGGCAGCACGGCGATCTTCGCGACGCGCCGCATCGCCGAGCGGCTGCGCGCCGGCGAGCTGCCGGGCATGACCGGCTACCCGACCTCGGAGCGGGTGCGCGCCGAGGCGCTGCGGCTCGGCATCCCGCTGCTGCCGGACGACCTGCCGCGCCCACTCGACCTGACGATCGACGGCGCGGACGAGGCCGACCCGGCGCTGAACCTGATCAAGGGCGGCGGCGGGGCGCTGCTGCGCGAGAAGATCGCGGCCCAGGCCAGCCGGCGGGTGGTGATCGTGGTCGATGAGACCAAGCTGTCGGAACGGCTCGGCACACGCCGCGCGCTGCCGGTCGAGGTCGTGCCGTTCGGCTGGCGCTCGCAGGCGCGCTTTTTGGAGGAGGCCGGCGCGCGAGTGGCGCTGCGCGCGGGCGCCGACGGCGCGCCGTTCACGACCGACCAGGAGAATTATGTGCTCGACTGCGCCTTCGGGCCGATCCTCGACCCGGTGGGGCTGGCGGCCCGCCTCGGCCAGCGGGCGGGGATCGTCGCGCACGGCCTGTTCCTCGGTCTGGCGACCGATCTGATTGTGGCCGGGCCGGAGGGGGTGCGCGTGGTAAAGCGGGAGGACGGGTGATTGGGGATGACTGTCGAGGGTCGAGGGTTCAGCTTTCCAGTTCTGAGCGGTTCCTGCATATCCCGGAGCATACCACCATGCCCATCACACACGACGCATGGGGCGTAACCGGCGACGGGGCGCCGATCGCACGCTACACGCTGGCGAACGGCGATCTCCGCGCTCAGATCATCACCTACGGCGGCATCATCACGTCGCTGCACGCGCCGGACCGGCGCGGCGAGCCGGGCGAGGTGACGCTGGGCTTTGACACGCTCGCGCCCTACCTGGGGCGGCACCCCTACTTCGGCGCGATATGCGGGCGCTACGCCAACCGCATCGCCGGCGGGCGCTTCACGCTCGACGGCGTGACCTACACGCTGGCGCGCAACAACGGGCCGAACGCGCTCCACGGCGGCCTGCGCGGCTTCGACCGCCAGGTGTGGCGGGCGGAGGCGGGCGAGATCGGCGGCGCGCCGGCGCTGTCGCTCCAGCTCACCAGCCCGGACGGCGATGAGGGCTACCCTGGCACGCTGGATGTCACGGTTGTCTACACCCTGACCGGCGCGAACGAGCTGCGGATCGACTACACCGCGACGACCGACCGGGCGACGGTGCTGAACCTGACGAACCACACCTATTTCAACCTGGCCGGCACGGGCGATGTGCTCGGTCACCTGCTGCAACTCGACGCCGATCTCTTTCTGCCAACCGACGCGACCCAGATCCCGACCGGCGAGCTGCGTCCGGTGCGCGGCACGCCGATGGACTTCACCGCGCCGGCGGCGATCGGGGCGCGCCTGTCCTCGGACGACCCGCAGATCGGCTACGGCAACGGCGGCTACGACCATACCTGGGTGGTGCGGCGCGACGGGCCGGGCCTGGTGCGGGCGGCGCGCGTGGTCGAGTCGCGCTCGGGCCGGGTGCTGGAGGCGTTCACCACCGAGCCGGGCGTGCACCTCTACACCGGCAACAACCTCGACGGCAGCATTCGCGGGCGCAACGGACAGACGTACCCGAAATACGCCGCGCTCTGCCTGGAAGCTCAGCACTTCCCCGACTCGCCGAACCACCCGGAGTTCCCGACAACCGTCCTGCGGCCCGGCGAGACCTACCGGCAGACGACGGTGTATCGGTTTGATGTGGAGTGACGGTCGGCGTCGGAACGACGGTCGTACTTCCGTGGGTGCCGCGCCCCAACGTTCAATGGCAGGGGTCGGCGCGTCCTTGCCCCCGCTCCCGCACATAGCGGCAGGGGCGGCATGCGGGCGCGCTTCATTCCCCCTCGCTTGGGTGGGCGCGGCGGGGATTCGCCCCTCCCAGACCCCTTCGTGGGCGCGCCCGCGCGAACAGGAACCCCGTGCGCCGGTGATCACCGGACCTTCCTCGGCTGGTCGCTGGTCGGGGAGATCGAGCATCGCCCCTGGATGGCGGGCCACCCGCAAACGAGCAGGCGACTGTACAAACTGCACGGATCGGAGGCACAAACGTCGTACACTTTGACCGACGAAAAACGGCGGGGCCCGCGCACTCGGCGCGGTATAATCGCGCCGTTGCCGAAGAGACCGTTATGGAGGGCAAGCCTACTATCATGACAACCACACCGCTGCGCGACTTCCTCGAGATCCCGTACGACCAGCTCGAGGAGCTGAACCTCGAATCCAAGGCCAGGCGCCTGGCCCGCACCCCCGCCGACGTCATCCAGGAGGAGCGTATGCGCTACCTCGGCGACGAGAAGCGCATCAAGGCCGTGACCGTCTGCTTCTCCGACCTGGAGGGCCGGCTCCACATGCTGGACTACGACAAGAAGTTCCTGCTGAAGTCGGCGGACAACCTGACGTTCGACGGCTCGTCCATTCGCGGCTTCTCGCGCCAGGCCGAGAGCGACCTGCGGCTGGCGATCGACTGGGCGGCCTTCTACTGGCTGCCGGCGGATGTCTTCGGCCCCGGCAAGGTGCTGGTCTTCGGCGATGTGCTGGAGAAGGACGGCTCGCCCTACCCGGCCGACATGCGCGCCCGGCTGAAGGCTTACACCAGGGAGCTGTACGAGAAGCAGGGGCTCACCTGCAACGCCGCTAACGAGATCGAAGGCTTCCTGTTCAAGGGGCGGCACGCCGAGCAGCGCTACCGCGATACCGGCGCGTTCGAGTTCGTCAGCAGCGGCGGCTACTACCACTCCCTGCCGGGCGACCCGCTGCGCAGCTTCATCGACCGGGCGGCCGAGGTGCAGCGGGCCATGGGCTTCGCCAACGAGAAGGATCACCCGGAGGTCGCCCCGGCGCAGTTCGAGATGAACTACTCGTACACCGAGGCGTCGGTCGCCGCCGACCAGATTCTGCTCTACAAGCTGATCTGCCGGCAGGTGGCGCAGCAGCTTGACATGACCGCCAGCTTCCTGCCGAAGCCGGTGAACGGGGTGAACGGCAACGGCATGCACACCAACCTGTCGGTCGCGCGCGATGGCAAGAACGCCTTCTACAGCGCCGGCGGGGCCGAAGGCCTGTCCGACATGGCCTGGCAGTTCATCGACCGCATCCTGACCAGCGCGAACGATATCTGCCTGATTTTGAACTCGAGCGTGAACGCCTACCGCCGGCTCGATCCGCACTTCGAGGCACCGAACGAGATCAAAGCGTCGCCGGTGGACCGCGGCTCGATGGTGCGCATCCCGATCGGCAACGAGCGCTCCGCCCGCATCGAGGTGCGCTCGGTCGCGCCGGACGCCAACCCGTACATCGTGATGTACGCGCTGCTCCGCACCGGTCTGGAGGGCCCGATCGCCCCCGGCGTGCGCGAGCAGGAGCGCTTCCTGCCGGATAACATCTACACGGCGATCGAGAACTTCCGCGCGAGCGAGCACACGGCGCGGCTCCTCGGCGAAGAGGTGCGCGACAAGTTCGCCGAGCTGAAGCAGGCCTCGGCGGACCGCTGCCCGCGCCTGCTCGGGACGCTGATCAAGCGGGCGGAGATTCAGTTCCACCACGAGGTGACCAACCAAAGCCTCTGGAGCCGGTTCTAAGCCGCCCGTTGCGTGGGGGCCGTGGGCGCAGGCTCCAGGATGCGATCGCTCCGCGGCCGGCGGCGGTTCTGCCGCCCTGGCCGTGGAGCGATGGGAGCGTCCCCTTCTCCCCGCGCGCCAAGATCAGCATGCGGCTCGTGCCGGACCAGGAGCCGCACGCGATCGCCCGGCTGTTCGAGGCGTACGTCCGCGCCATCGCCCCGCCGACCGTCGAGGTGGATGTGGCGCTGCTCGGCGCGGCCCGTCCGGCGCTGGTGGCGCGGGATTCGCCCGCGGTGCGGGCGGCGGCCCGGGCCTACCGGGAGACCTTCGGCGCGCCCCCGCTCTTTCTGCGCGGTGGCGGCTCCCTGCCGATCGTGCCCGACCTGATCGACACACTCGGTTGCCCGATCGTCATGATCGGCTTCGGGCTGCCGGACGACAACGTCCACGCGCCGAACGAGAAACTGCACCTGCCGAATTTCTACGGCGGGATCGAGATGGGGATTCGGTATTTGGCGCTGCTGGCGAGGGAGTAGACCGACGAAGGCCGAACGACCACCGACTACCGACCGAGCAAGAAACCTCAGAACTCAGCTCTCGACCTCCGTCCACCGTCCTTCCCTCACCGCTTCCGGTCGCGCGCCCGGTCCTGCTCCGCCTCGCGCGCCAGGCCGCGCCGCAGGAAGGCCAGCACCGCCGTCTCTTCGGCGTCGAGCCCCTCAACCGACTCGGCCAACTCTTCCTCTGTGCGCTGGGTGAGCATCTCGATCAGCGAGCCTTCGAGATAGGCGCTGATCACATCGGGATGGATGTAGCACTTCCGGCAGACCGACGGCGTGTTGCCCAGGCGCTCCGCCACCCGCTCGACCGCCGCGACAACCTTCCTGCGCGCCTCCATGTCTTTGTCGAATGCGCCCATCTCCTGCAGCGCTAGCGACGCGAGCACCGTGCCGGCCCAGGTGCAGAAGTCCTTCGCGGTGAAGTATTCGCCGGTGATTTCACGGAGATACTCGTTCACATCGGCGGAATCGATCGTCTGCCGGTTGCCTTCGTCATCGATGTACTGAAACAACTCGTAGCCGGGCAGATCGCGGCATTGCTTGACGATCCGCGCCAGTCGTCGGTCGCGCACGCTGATCTCGTGTTTGACGCCGCTTTTTCCACGAAAGGCAAAACGAACGCTCGAACCGTCGATCTGCACATGTTTGTCGCGCATTATCGTCAGACCGTACGATTTGTTGGATTTCGCGTATGTGTCGTTGCCGGCACGGATGAGCGTGGTCTCCAGCAGGCGCACCACAGTGGCCAGCACCTTCTGGCGCGGCAGGCCGGGCAGCGCCAGGTCGTGCGCGACGCGGGCGCGGATGGCCGGCAGCGCCCGGCCGAAAGCGAGCATGCGGTCGTACTTGGTCTCATCGCGCACCTGGCGCCCGCGCGGGTGGTAGCGGTACTGCTTGCGGCCGCGCGCGTCGCGCCCGGAGGCCTGCAGGTGGCCGCGCGGGTCGGGGCAGATCAGATGTCGGTGTAGGCCGGCGGGATGGCGAGCGCGTGGATGCGCGTCAGCACCGATTCGTCGGTGATCTCGCGCCCCTGCGGGTCGAAGTATACGAAGCCATCGCCGCGCCGCTCGCGGCGGATGCCGGGGCGTGAGTCGCTGACATACCGCAGTCCGGCGGTCCGCGCCGCGTCAGCGGGTGAGATTCGTAGGCTGGCGTGTCTACCATGGCATTCCGGAACCGGCAGATAGGCGACCGCAGCGCGCTATGGCCGCCGCCGTGCGGCATCGTGCTGGGTTCTCGTCCGTTGCTTCCCCGCCTGGCACGTTCCGTGCCATCGTGTGCCCCCGCAAGACGGAATCGCCGCCCGGGCGTGGTTTAGTCTCTAGGAGAAAGAACGCCATGCGAGAGATGACCCGCGACGAGGCGCTCCCCTTCCTGGTGCAGCGCCCGCGCACCGCGATCATCGCGACCGTGCGGTCGACGGCGCGCCGCACACCGCGCCGCTCTGGATCGACCTGGACGGCGAGCTCCTCATTTTCACATGCTGGCGCACCTCGATGAAGGCCGCCAACATGCGGCGCGACCCGCGCGTCTCGATCGGCGTGGACGAAGAGACGCTGCCCTACGCCGCTGTGCTTGGAGAGGGAACCGCGGCGATCGAGGAGTGTCCGCCGGCTATTCGCCCATGGATGACGCGCCTGGCCCGGCGCCACGTGGGCGACGACCTGGCTGAGAGCTACGGCCGGCACAACGGTGTGCCGGGCGAGATGCTGGTGCGCGTCACCCTCACACGAGTCATCGCGCATGCGGGGATCGCCGATTAGCGCGGAATTCAAAGTTCGCGTTCAAAAGCTCCAGGACATACGCGATCACCCGTAGCGCAGGAGATGTGGACGACCCGGGCCCGCCATGCGGTTCTTTTTTAGCGCGTGCACGCGCGCCGAAGAATCTGAACGCTGAACTTTGAACGTGATCGAGGAGCACATGAGCCACGACCGACTCTACGGCGGCCACTCGGCCATTGCGCCGCTGCGCCGCGTGCTGGTGCGCCGCCCGGACGCCGCCTTCGGCGCGGCCGACCCCGAGCGCTGGCACTACACCAGCCAGCCCGACCTGCCGGCGGCGCTGGCCGAACACGACGCGCTGGCGGCTGCGCTGCGGGCCTTCGGCGCCGAGGTGATCTACCACGACACGCCGCTGCCCGACCACGCCGACGCGATCTTCGTGTTCGACCCCTCGCTGATCACCGACGCGGGGGCGATCATCCTGTGCATGGGCAAGGAGCTGCGCCAGGGCGAGGAGGAGGCGCTCGCCCGCACCTACGAGCGGCTCGGCGTCCCGATCCTCGCCCGGCTGCACGGCGCCGCCCGCGCCGAGGGCGGCGACATGCTCTGGCTCGACGAGCGAACCCTTGCGGTGGGCCTGGGCTTCCGCACCAACGCCGAGGGCCTGCGCCAGCTCGCCGCGGCGCTCGAGCCGCTTGGCGTGCGGGTGTTGCCGGTCGAGCTGCCGTACCACGCCGGCCCGGCCGCCTGCCTGCACCTGCTCTCGCTGATCAGCCTCGTCGATGAGCGGCTGGCGGTGGTCTATCCGCCGCTGATAGCGGTGCCGTTCTGGCAGGAGCTACGGCGGCGCGGCTTCCGGCTGGTCGAGGTGCCGCCAGAGGAGTTCGACTCGCTTGGGCCGAACGTGCTGGCGCTCGCGCCGGGTGAGTGCCTGATGCTGGAGGGCAACCCGGTGACGCAGGCGCGCCTGGCGGCTGCCGGCTGCGAGGTGCGGACCTACCGCGGCGACGAGATCTCGCGCAAGGCCGAAGGCGGGCCGACCTGCCTCACTCGGCCGCTACTGCGGGCGTAGCCGCGCTTGCCTATCCGCCAATCGTCGCCTCTTTCAGCGGGCGCGGGGTGCTATAATGGAAGCTCGCGTGCGCGAAAGGAGCTGCCCCGGTGCCTGCCCTGCCAACCGGATGTGTCACCTTTCTGTTCACCGATATGGTCGGAAGTACCGCGTTGTGGGAGCTCCATCCGTGGTTGCTGGGCCCCTGAGCGCCATAGCCGCGATCGTTACTCCATGTGCTCGTAACGTGGGGGCGAAGTAATGACCTGGAGTCAGGCGTTCAATTCGCGTCGCCTAGACAGCTATCAACAGAAAGCGCACGCAGGGGATATACAGGTAGGGAGGTAGTACATAGGCACTGCATCCACACCTCTGCAGAGGCGTCCTGTTTCCTTCGCAACCTGGATCGGCCTGCTCATCTCCTTGGTCGGCCTTCCGGCGTCTACATTCGCCTTGCGATGGCTACTACCGAGGCCGGTGAATTTTATACTCATTTTGGTGTTGATCTTCGCGCTTGAGTGGATTGCCGCGCTGGCGATACTGGCGATTGTCCTCTTGCTTGAACGCCAGCCACTAAGCTCGATTCATCTACAATGGCCGACGTGGAAGCAGACGGGATGGGCGATCATTTTCTGGGTGCTGGGGCTATGCTCGTTCGCTGTTTCCTCGCAACTGGTTCGAATCCTCGGGCTAGGCACCATTAATATCTCTGTATTCGCACGTGTTCCCTTATCACTACGCCTGGCCATTCCGCTGACTGCCGGCGTCTGTGAGGAGCTGCTGTTTCGCGGCTATGTCATCGAGCGCGTTCGCATGCTCACCGGAAGCATCTGGCTGGGGGCGGTTATCTCTCTGATCGGTTTTACCGTGGCCCACCTGGCAGGGTTTGGGTTGGCCGGCGCGATCCAGATCGGCGTGTGGGCCATTGTTGTGACCCTGCTCTATGTCTGGCAACGCAACGTGGTCGCCTGCATGCTGATGCACGCGCTCAACGACGCGTACGCATATGTGTTGATTCCGCTTCTGTTCCGTATCTAATCCCCTACGCGTGCCCACGCGGCGCCCGCGCCAGCGTGCTAGCTCCGGCGCGCCAGCGTAGCACTCGTCCATCCGTCAATCGTCGCATCTTTCAGCGGGCGCGGGGTGCTATAATGGAAGCTCGCATGCGCGAAAGGAGCTACCCCGGTGCCTGCCCTGCCAACCGGATGTGTCACCTTTCTGTTCACCGACATCGTCGGAAGCACCGCATTGTGGGAGCGCTACCCCGGCGAGATGCCGCAGGCCCTCGCGCGCCACAACGAGATCGTGCGCGCGGCGGTGGAGGCGCACCGCGGCGTCGTCTTCCGCACCGGCGGCGACGCCTTCTACACCGCGTTCGCCGAGGCGCCGGATGGCGTGGCGGCGGCGCTCGCCGCCCAGCGCGCCCTGCTGGCAGCGGCGTGGGGCGCGGTCGGCGCGCTGCGGGTGCGGATGGCGCTGCACACCGGCCAGGTCGAGCTGGTCGACAGCGACTACATCGGCCGGCCGCTCAACCGTGTCGCCCGCCTGCTGGCCGTGACCTACGGCGGGTAGGTGCTGCTGTCGCAGAAGACCGCCCACCTGGTGGTGGGCGCGCTGCCGCCCGGGGCCAGCCTGCGCGATCTGGGCGAACACTGCCTGCGCGATCTCGCCCAGGCCGAGCGGATCTTCCAGCTTGTCGCGTCCGGTCTGCCGACCCAGTTCCCGCCGCTGCCGACCCTCGCGCCACCGCCGCACACGGCGCTGCCCGCCGGCTGGCATCAGGCGAAGCTGCCCGGCATGCCCAGCCCGGACTACGAGGCGCTGTTCGAGCGCGAACGGGAGCGCCAGCGCCGCGCCCGCCGGCTGCGGCCAGACGACACGGGCGACCTCTTCTCGTGATGGAAGCGGCCATGGACCAACAGATCCTCGGCCGGGTGCCGCTCTTCGCTGACCTGCCCGACAACGAGCTGGGGTATCTCGTGCAGGCGCTGCGCCGCACCAGCGCCACGCCCGGCACGATCCTTTTCCGTGAAGGGGATCGCGGCGATCGCCTGTTCATTATCCTCGACGGCGAGATCGAGATCGTGCAGGCGCTCGGCACTCCCGACGAGCGGTTGATCGGCGTGCGCGGCCCGGGCGAGTTCGTCGGCGAGATGAGCTTCTTCGCCCACGATGGCCGGCGGATGGCGGCCGGCCGCGCCCGCTCGCCGGTGCAGCTGCTGGAGATGACCCGCGCCGACTTCGATGCCCTGCTGCACCGCCAGCCGACACTGGCCTACGAGCTGGTACGCGTGCTGAGCGTGCGCCTGGCCGAGGCCGCCGAGCAGACGATCCAGGACCTGCGAGCGAGAAATGAGCAACTCACGCGCGTCTACCAGAAGCTGGAACGGGCGCAGGCGGCGCTGATCGAGAAAGAAAAACTCGAACACGAGCTGAACGTCGCCCGGCAGATCCAGGAGCGGATGCTGCCGCGCGCCCTGCCGACGCTCGAAGGGTTCGCCTTCGGCGCGCGGATGGTGCCGGCGCGCGTCGTCAGCGGCGACTTTTTCGACTTTGTCGGCCTCGGGCCGGCGCGCGTCGGCATCGCGATCGGCGATGTTTGCGGCCATGGGCTGCCGGCGGCGCTGCTCATGGCGCTTACTCGCAGCGTGCTGCGTGTCGAGGCCAGCCGCGGTGCGCCCCCGGACGAGGTGCTGCGCCGGGTGAACCTGCACTTGCTGGACGCCGGCGACGGCGGTACGTTCGTCACGGCGATCTACGGCGTGCTCGAGCGTGAGGCCCGCACCTTCACCTACGCGCGCGCCGGCCACGATCTGCCGATCATCCTCGACGCGGCGGGCGCGCCCATCCTCACCCCGTTCGACTGGGGCCATCCGCTGGGGATCGATCCGCGGGTGTCGCTGGATGTCCAGCAGGTCGCCGTGCCGCCTGGCGGCCTGCTGGTGCTGCACACCGATGGCATGACCGAGGCAATGAGCGAGGATGGCACGCTCTTCGAGGCGCACCGGCTGCACGCCGCCCTGCGCGAGCGGGCGCACCTCGCCCCGCAGCCGCTGGTCGATGCGCTGGTGGCGCTGATCGAGGGCTACCGCGGCGCCGCGCCCCAACACGACGATGCGACGCTGGTGGTCGCCCGGGCGCCATCAGCCTAGTGGAGGACCGCATGAGCAGCACCTCTCCCTACGGCTTCGCCACCCGCGCGATCCACGCCGGGCAGGACCCCGACCCCGCCACCGGCGCGGTGATCGTCCCGATCTACCAGACCTCGACCTTCGCCCAGGAGGACGTCGGCGTCCACAAGGGGTACGAATACGCCCGTACCGGTAACCCGACCCGCACCGCACTGGAGACGGCGCTGGCCGCGCTGGACAGCGGCGCGCACGCGCTGGCGTTCGCGTCCGGGCTGGCCGCCGAGACGACCGTCATGCTGGCGCTCTCCGCCGGCGACCACGTGGTCTGCGGCGACGACGCCTACGGCGGCACCTACCGCCTGTTCAGCAAGGTCTTCGCGCGGCACGGGCTGGCGTTCGAGTATGTGGACACCAGCGACCCGGAGAACGTCGCCGAGGCGATCCGCCCCCAGACCAGGCTGGTCTGGCTGGAGACGCCGACCAACCCGCTGCTGAAGCTGGCCGACATCCGGGCGATCAGCGGGCTGGCGCGAGCGCGGGGGGCGCTCACGCTGGTGGACAACACCTTTGCCTCGCCCTACTTCCAGCGCCCGCTGGAATTGGGCGCGGACCTGGTGCTGTACAGCACGACCAAGTACATGGGCGGGCACTCGGATGTCGTCGGCGGGGCGCTGGTGATGAACGACAGCGGTCTGTACGAGCGGCTGAAATACCTGCAGAACGCCGCCGGGGGCGTGCCGGGGCCGTTCGACGCGTGGCTGGTGCTGCGCGGCCTGAAGACGCTGGCGGTGCGCATGCGGGCCCACGAGGCCAACGCGCTCGCCGTAGCGCGCTTCCTGGAGGAGCACCCGGCGGTGGAGCGGGTGCTCTATCCGGGACTGCCGTCGCACCCGCAGCATGCCCTGGCGCGCGCGCAGATGTCCGGCTTCGGGGGGATGGTCTCGCTGGCGCTGCGCGGCGGCGAGCCTGCCGCCCGCGAGATGGTGCGGCGCACGCGGCTCTTCACCCTGGCCGAGAGCCTGGGCGGCGTGGAAAGCCTGATCGAGCTGCCCGCCGCTATGACGCACGCCAGCGTCGCCGGCTCGCCGCTGGAGGTGCCGCCGGGGCTGGTGCGGCTCTCCGTGGGTATCGAGGACGCCAGCGACCTGATCGCCGATCTGGAGCAGGCGCTCGCCTAGTGCCATTGCAGATCGTTGATTGCAGATTGCAGGGGTCGATGCGTGCAATCATGCGATCATGCACACCATGCTGCCTGCTGCAGCACTCGGGTGAAGTGCGGTGTGCAGCATGCGTCGTCCCTTCAACTGAGCCTCGAATGCTGCATTCTACACTTCGACAGGACGTACGCGTTCGCCCCGTATCGTGGGCGGTGCTTGTTTAGCGCGCGCACGCACGCCAAAGGAGAGGTCCCGGCGGCGCTGCGCCCCTCCAAACCTCCCCACCGCGTACGTCCTGTCAATTGAACTTCGAGCCCGCCTCTCACCAAACGATGCTGAAGCCGCGCTCCTGGCCGGTCGGGGGCTCCCATGCCACCTCGACGCGCGAGACACTGGCGTGGGCCGGGCCTTTGTAGCAGCGACTGATCAACTGCTGCACCGCCGGCTGCGGCCCCTCGACCACGGCTTCCACCCGCCCGTCATCCAGGTTCCGTACCCAGCCGTTGACCCCGATCGAACGCGCCTGCTCGCGTGTGTAGGCGCGGAAATTGACCCCCTGAACCCGCCCGCTGATCGTAATGCGCGCTCGTACCTGCTGCATGGCGTCCCATCTCCTTGCTGCCTGAGCGGCCGCTACGCCGCGAGTCCAACAGGAAAGCGGCCGGCCCGCAGATGGGGCGGGCCGACACCGCATCAGATGTCCCGTTGCCGGTGCAACCAATTATATAATGAACGGACGAGTTCCGACAAGAGGTAGTATTTCCCAAAATTGCGCCGCCCCTGAGCTCACGCCGCGTCGGTTGCGGGCCGCCCCGCCGACACCCGTGGCGCGCGCCGGCCTTAAGGGTTCAGCTCTTCGGCCTGGCTAGTCGCGATGAAGATCACTCGCTCTCCGATATTGGTGGTACGGTCGGCCAGGCGTTCCAGCACATGCGCGACATCGAGCAGGTGAATCGTGCATTCCAGGCGGCTCGGGTCGCTGCGCGCCGCATTGAGCAGCTCCTCGATCACCTGATCCTCGAGCGCATCCATCTTCTCGTCGGTATCGCCGAGCGAGTGCGCCAGATCGACATCCAGGTTCACGAACGAATCCAGGCTGGTGTGCAGCATCTGCTGTGCCAGCGCGCCCATCCGGAACAGGTTGGCTGGCACATCCACCAGCGTCGGCGCGGCCAGGCAGCGGAGGACGCGCTTGGCGATCCCCTTGGCATAGTCGCCGGAGCGCTCC
This sequence comes from Roseiflexaceae bacterium, assembly GCA_042408595.1. Classification (GTDB taxonomy): domain Bacteria; phylum Chloroflexota; class Chloroflexia; order Chloroflexales; family Roseiflexaceae; genus JBHOQX01. The sequence goes on from JBHOQX010000104.1 coordinate 143,251, forward strand.
AACTCGCCAACGATCGCGATCGTCGCGTTGAGCGTGCGCAGGTCGGTCGCGACCGGGGCCTGTGTCGCCATGATGCGGAGAATCTGCTCCTCGATAAACGTGCGCGCCGCGTCTACCTCTGCATCCCCAGCGATCACCTGCTTGGCCAGCACGGAGTCCCAGGTCTCCAGCGCGCGCATCGCGTCCGTGAGCTGGTGCTCGACGCGGCTGCCCATCCGGAGCAGATCATCGTGTACGGCCTGGAGCTGGCGTTGATAATGTTCTCGCATGACTTCAGAAGGCTCCTTCGGTCGAAAGACCGGCAGTGCAGGCGGGCGACCCGGGCGTCTCCAGGGCGAACATGCGACGCGTGACGGTGCACCGATGACGTCGGATCGTACCACGCTGCGCCGGACCCGTCAACGGCGTTGCCAACCGGGTGGGCGTCTGTTATACTGCCGCTGCGCCGGCGCGGGGGATGCCGCGCCTGGTGTATCATAATGCGCCATATGGTATCGCGCCGGTGTTAAGATAAGGTTAAGCAGACGTAAGGGATTCGTGCTACGGCCGGGATCGACAGACGCAATGCCTGAGCAGCGCTTCATCCGCAATTATTCGATCATTGCCCATATCGACCACGGCAAGACGACCCTGTCGGATCGTTTTCTGGAGCTGACCGGCACGGTCAGCGAGCGCGAGCGGCGCGAGCAGCAACTCGACTCGATGGACCTTGAGCGCGAGAAGGGGATCACGATCAAGGCCAAAGCGGTGCGGATGGATTACACCGCCGACGATGGCCGGACGTATGAGCTGAACCTGATCGACTGCCCGGGCCACGTGGACTTCACCTACGAAGTGTCGCGGGCGCTGGCGGCCTGCGAAGGGGCGATCCTCGTCGTGGACGCCGCGCAGGGGATCGAGGCCCAGACGCTGGCGAACGTCTACCTGGCGCTGGAGCACGACTTGACGATCATTCCGGTGGTCAACAAGATCGACCTACCGGGCGCCGAGCCGGAACACGTCGCCGCAGAGATCGAATCGGTGATCGGGCTGCCGAAGGAAGATGTCATCTTCGCCTCGGCCAAGCAGGGCATCGGCGTGCGCGATATCCTCGAAGCGGTCGTGCGCCGCATCCCGCCCCCGCGCGGGGATCGCGACCGGCCGCTCCGGGCGCTGATCTTCGACTCGCACTACGACCCGTACAAGGGCGTGGTGGCGTATGTGCGAGTGATGGACGGCGTGCTGCCGGCCGGGGCGCGGATACGGATGATGGGCACCGGAGCCGAGGCCGACATACTGGAGCTCGGCGCGTTCCGCCCGATGATGACGCCGCTGAGCGAGCTTGGCCCCGGCGAAGTCGGCTATGTCGCCACCGGGCTGAAGAACGTCGGCGAATGCCAGGTGGGCGACACGATCACCCTCGCCGCCGCGCCGGCGGACGCGCCGCTGGCCGGCTACCGCCCGGCCAAGCCGATGGTTTTCGCCGGCCTCTACCCGGTCGACTCGGAAGACTACAGCGAGCTGCGCGAGGCGCTCGAGCGGCTGAAGCTGAACGATGCCGCGCTGTCGTACGAGCCGGAGACCTCGGCGGCGCTGGGCTTCGGCTTCCGTTGCGGCTTTCTCGGGCTGCTGCACATGGAGATCGTGCGCGAGCGGCTGGAGCGCGAGTACAACCTGGACCTGCTGATCACTGCGCCGAGCGTGGAGTACCAGGTGCTGAAAACCAATGGCGACGTGGTGATCGTAGATAACCCGTCCGAGATGCCCGACCCGGGCCAGATCGCCAGCATCGAAGAGCCGGTGATGCAGATCAGCATCATCTCGCCGACGCGCTACATCGGCACGATCATGGACCTGGTGACGAACAAGCGTGGCGTGTTCGTCTCGATGGAGTATCTCGATCCGCAGCGCGTCCTGCTGAAGTACACCATCCCGCTGGCCGAGATCGTGGTCGATTTTTACGACCAGCTCAAGAGCCGGACGCAGGGCTACGCCTCGCTTGATTACACCCTGGCCGGCTACCAGGAGTCGGACCTGGTGAAGCTGGATGTGCTCGTGAACGGCGTCCCGGTGGACGCGCTCTCACTGATCGTCCACCACGATTTCGCCTACCAGAACGGCCGGGCGCTGGTGGAGCAATTGCGCAAGCTCATCCCGCGCCAGCAGTTCGAAGTGCCGCTCCAGGCGGCGATCGGCTCGAAGATCATCGCGCGCGAGACGATCAAAGCGATGCGGAAGGACGTGCTGGCCAAGTGCTACGGCGGCGACGTGACACGCAAGCGCAAGCTGCTCGAAAAGCAAAAAGAGGGCAAGAAGCGGATGAAAATGGTCGGGCGCGTCGAGATTCCACAGGAAGCGTTTATGGCGGTGCTGAGTTTGAATGAGGGCCGATAGCCGGGGCCTGGAGTTCAGAGTGTAGATTGCAAAGTTCAAAATTCATCATCCATCATTCATCATTCACCACGTCTCGTAAAGGAGCCCCAGTGACGATCAGACACGCCCTCATCGCTCTGTGCGCGGCGCTTGCGCTTGTCGCGTGCGGCACGCCCACAGTGCAGACGGTCGCCCGCGTGGACAACGCGATCCTGACCCGCGCCGACCTCGATAAGCGGATCGCCACGCGCCAGAGCGCGCTGAAGCCGCAGCCGGGCCAGCCCGCGCCCTCGCCGCTGGACCTGGAGCGGCAGGTCGTTGGCCTGTTCGTGCAGGAGAATCTTCTGCTGAGCGTGGCCAAGCAGCGCGGGATCACCGTGAGCGACCAGGAGATCGAGAAGCAGATCGGCGAATTCCGCACGAATATCGCCGCGGCGGGCAGCTCGATCGATGAAGCGATCACCGCCCAACTCGGCTTCAGCGGCCCGGACTCGCCCGAGTTCCGCCAGTTTGTCAGCTATTACATCGCCCAGCAGAAGCTCGGTGAGACCCTGGTGACGACCGACACCGTGCGCCAGCAGGTGGAGCAGCAGGTCATGACCGAGGCCAGCAAGACCGTCGAGAAGGCCGATGTCGCGCACATCCTGGTGGACACCGAGGATGAGGCCAAGCAGGTGATCGCGCGGCTCGACAAGGGCGAGAAGTTCGAAGATCTGGCGAAGGAGCTGTCGAAGGACCCCGGCTCGAAGGACAACGGCGGCGTCTATCGGGGTATTCAGAAAGGCCAGTTCGTCCCTGAGTTCGACAAAGCCATGTTCGAAGACCTCAAGCCGGGGGAGACGACCAAAATGCCGGTCAAGACCCGGTTCGGCTATCACGTCATCCGTCTGCTCGACCGCAAGACCGGGCCGGCGCTCACCGACGAAGAGGCGAAGCAGGCGATCGAACAGGGTGTGGCGCAGCAACTGCCGCAGGAGCGCCAGCGCGCGTTGCAGGACCTTATCGAGACCGAAAAGAAGAAGGCCAAAGACGAAGGCCGGCTCGAGGAGCCGACCTACCCCGACCCAACCGCCGTCCCGCCCGCCCAGCAGGCGCCGCAGACGCCCGGGCCGACCACGCAGCCGTAGCCGTGCCCCCGGCGCGCCGGATGAGAGGTGTGTGAGTCGGGGGCAGAACGCCCCTGGCGGGCGGCCAAACGCCCGCCAGGGGCGGCGCGCGCATGGTACAATGCCGCCATGCAGCCCAGTACCCACCTGATCGACACACACGCGCATCTGCACCTGCCGCACTTCGACGACGACCGCGACGCCGTGCTCGGGCGGGCGCGCGAGGCTGGCGTGGCGCGCATCTTCGAGATCGGGTACGACCTGCCCTCCTCCCGGGCGGCGGTGGCCCTGGCGGAGCGGCACGATGGGCTGTACGCTGTTGTCGGCATCCAGCCGCACGATGCCGCCGAGGCGGATGACGCCTGGCTTGACGAGGTGCGCCGGCTGGCCGCTCACCCGAAGGTCGTCGCCATCGGCGAGATCGGGCTGGACTACTACTGGGACCGGGCGCCGCGCGCCGCGCAGGAGCGCCTGTTCCGCGCGCAGCTCGCCCTGGCCCGCGAGTTGCGCCTGCCGGTCGTGATCCACAGTCGCGCGGCGCAGGCCGACACCGTGCGCATCCTGCGCGACGCCGCCCGGGGCCAGCCCGGCGTGATGCACTCGTTCTCCGGCGACTGGGGCTATGCCGAAGCCTGCCTCGATGTCGGCTTCCACCTCTCGTTCAGCGGGCCGCTGACCTTCCCGAAGGCGGTGGAGTTGCACGAGGTCGCCCGGCGTGCCCCGCTGGGCCGGCTGCTGACGGAGACCGACAGCCCGTACCTGGCGCCACAGCCGCACCGCGGCCGGCGCAACGAGCCGGCGTACGTTCGCTTTGTCGTGGAGCGGCTGGCGGCGCTACGCCAGGCCGCCCTGGAGGACATGGCCGCGGCGGTCTGGGAGAACGCGGCGCGCCTGTTTGGCCTGCGCCCTGAGCATGCGCGGGAGCACTCTGAAACGGAAGGTTCGGAGGGCTTCCCTCACCGATAGCACATGGTTGCAACAACTCCTGGCAAAAACAGCCCCTGGCACGAGCGGCTCGACCTGGGCAACATCGGTCCGGCGGCGGCGCTCAGCATGCTGATGCTGTGGTGCGTGACCGGCAGCATCGCCGGCGCTGGATGGGCGCCGGGCCTGGATGTGCTGCCGTGGATGGCGCTGCCGGCGTTGCTCGTCGGCCTGGCCTTCGCCCACATGCGCTGGCTTTCACCTTGGCTGGCGCACCTGCTCAGCGCCATAGCGGCCGTCGTCTGGGCGGTGCAGCTCGTCGGGCCGACGCTGGCGAACGACGTACGCCGCGAGTTCGGGCCGGAGGTGGCGGGCCGCCTGGTTGACTGGAGCGACCGTGCTGCCGAACTCGCCATCCGCGCCCAGATCTGGCTGCGCACGCTCCAGGCCGGCGGGCGCGGCGAGGACATCGTGCTCTACGTCGTCTCGCTCGCGCTGCTGGCGTGGGCGCTCGGCTACACCACCGGCTGGTTGCTCTTCCGCTCCAACCGGGCATGGCCGGCCGTGCTGCTGAATGCATTCGTCATTCTGATCAACTACACCTTCGCCTGGCCGAAGCCCAATCTCCTGTTTTTCGTGTTCCTGGTGGCCGCGCTGCTGCTGGTGGCCCACCAGCACGTGATCCGGCAACAACGCGCCTGGCGGGCGTCGCAGGTCGAGTACCCGGAGCTGCTCTCGCTGCGCTTCCTGCTCTCGTCGGCGCTGGTCTGCGGGGCGCTGGTGCTGGCGACCAGCGCCCTGCCGAGCACGATCAGCAGCGCACAGGTCGCGCGCGCCTGGAAGCTGATCAGCACGCCGTTCACCGCCGTGCGTGAGAGCATGGACACGGCGTTCAGCACGATCAACGCGCCGCCGGGCACCAGCGGCGGCGGCTTCACCACGCGCGCGGTACGGGTCGGCGGGGCGCGGCAGTTGGGCGACGCGCTGGTACTGCGGGTGCGCGCGGCGAAGTTCGACTACTGGCGGGCGGCGACCTTCGACCGCTACACCGGCACGGCCTGGCTGAGCACGGTCGGGCAGCGGGCGCGCGCGGCGCTCGGGGCGATCACCATCGAAGACGCGCGCACGCCGGTCGAGCCGGGGGTGCTCCTGCCCCAGACGGATATCGCCGAGCGCACGCTGGTCACTCAGACCGTGGAGCTGCTCCTCCCGCGCAACGACCGGCTGATCCTGCACGGCGGCCAGTTCGCCGCCGCCGGGCTGCCGGTGCTGGTGCAGAACGGTGTGCTGGAGAGCGGCGGGCGGGTGTTGCCGAACTTCGTCGAGATCTCCTCGGTGCAGTCGGACGTTCCGCTGCGGGCGGGCGAGACATACACGGTGACGTCGTATGTCTCGGTCGCGGATGAACAGAGCCTACGCCGGGCAGGGACGAATTACCCGGCATGGGTGCGCGAGAACTACCTGCAACTGCCGTCGGGCGTGACGCAGCGCACGCGCGAGTTCGCGAAGGAGATCGTCAGCCGGGCCGGGGCGGAGAACCCGTATGACCAGGCGCTCGCCATCCAGGCAGAGCTGCGCAAGCTGACGTACGACGAGGCCCGCCCCGCGCCGCCCGACAACCGCGACTGGGTGGATTACTTCCTGTTCGAGGGCCGGCGCGGCTACTGCGACGACTTCGCCAGCGCGATGGTCGTGCTGCTGCGCTCGCTGGACGTGCCGGCGCGCTGGGTGCAGGGGTACGCCGGCGGCTCGCTCGATCCGCAGACCGGGCAATACGTCGTGCGCGAGAGCATCGCGCATAGTTGGCCGGAGGTGTACTTCCCCGGCTACGGCTGGCAGCGCTTCGAGCCGACACCGGCGGCTTATGCCGATGTCCCGCTGCGGCCGGCCACGCCGGGCGCCGGGGCGACGCCGGATCTGTCCGGCCTGGCCGGTAGCAGCGGCCTGAGCGGGCGCGAACGCGACTTCCTGGAGCTCGAGCGGCGGCTGGCGCAACAAGGCGGCGATGTCGAGGCGCTGCGGCGGGCGCAACTGGAGCGGCAACAGGCCGAGTTCCGGCGCCGCCTGCTGATCGGCGGCGGGCTGCTTGGGCTGCTGCTGGTGGGGGCGGCGGCGATGTATCTGTTCGCCTGGTGGCGTGTCCGCGGTCTCTCGCCGGCGGGTGCGGCCTATACCCGCCTGGGGCAGCTCGCCGCGCTGGCCGGCGTGCCGCAGCCGGAGCATGCCACGCCCTACGAGTTCGCCGACGCGGTCGCGGCGGTCGTGCCCGCGCGGCGCGGCGAGGTGGAGCGGATCGCCCGGGCCTATGTGGCCGAGCGCTACCGTGGCGATGAAACCGCCGCCGACGCGGCGGCGCTGGCGGCGGCCGTGCGCGCCGTGCGCGGCCCGCTGCTGCGGCGCATCGTCACGCGGCTCGTGCCACCGCCGCGGAGCAGCCGCCGGTATAGCCGGAAACCCGGCGGGCGGGGCATGCCACGCGGCCCTGATCGCGCGCCGGTGGTATACTTCCGCTGACAAGACGCCGATCACTCGCCGCGCGGCACGCGACGATGAGGCATCGCCCGCTCAGCGTCCCGCGCCGCGCCGCCGATAGAACAGACCAGCCATGCCGACCGTCGTTGGGATTCGTTTCAAGGATTCCGGGAAAACCTACTATTTCGACCCAGGCGCGCACCAGGGCCTGGAGCCGGGCATGCACGTGATCGTCGAGACGGTGCGCGGCCCGGAGCTGGCGAAAGTCGCCTACGCTGCGCGCGAGGTCGACGAGAGCGAGATCACCGGGGAGCTGAAGCCGGTCCTGCGCCGTGCCGAGCCGCGGGATTTCGAGCGGCTGGCGTCGCTGAACGCCCGCCAGGATGAGCTGCTGGCGCGCTGCGCCGAGAAGATCGCCGAGCATGGCCTGCCGATGCGGCTGGTCAAGGCGGAGTACAGCTTCGACGGCTCGCGCCTGACCTTCTACTTCACCGCCGACAAGCGGGTGGATTTCCGCAGTCTGGTGCGCGATCTCGCGCGCACCTTCCGCACGCGCATCGAGCTTCGCCAGATCGGCCCGCGCGACGAAGCGAAGCTGCTGGGCGGCATCGGCCCGTGCGGGCGGTTGCTCTGCTGTGCGACCTTTCTGCCGGACTATGCCCGTGTCTCGATCAAGATGGCCAAAGACCAGGACCTGCCGCTCAACCCGACCAAGATCAGCGGCGTTTGCGGCCGGCTGCTCTGCTGCCTATCGTATGAGCACGAACAGTATCTGGCGATCAAGGCCGAGCTGCCACGCAAGGGCGCCTGGGTGCAGACGCCGGACGGCCCCGGTGAAGTCGTGACCGTGAACGTCGTCAAGGAAACCGTGATTGTCGAGCTCGCGAGCACCGGCGTGCAGGTGGAATATCCGCCGAGTGCGCTGCAGGAGGCGACACAGCAGGTCGCGGAGTTGGCGCGCCGCCGCCGCGAGGAGGGCATCACTCCTGCGGCACGGCGCGAGCCGAAGCATCACGGCGAGCGGCGTTTCCTGCGCGACGAGATCGCCGATCCGGAGGGGCTCGACGCGCTGGCGCTGCTTGAGGATGCTGGCCCGTCTGAGCCGCACCTCGTGCCGGCACCGCCCGCCCCGCCGGAGAATGCTCCACGCGGGCGCACTGGGCCGCCCGTTCGTTCGCAGGGGCAACAGCCGCCACGGCAGCCCACGCCGTCGGCGCGCCCCGCCGCATCTGCGCCGCCGCGCCCTTCCCCTACGCCGCCGCAAAGCGGGCCGGCTGGGGCAGCGCAGCGCGGCCGCCATCGCCGGCGCCGCCGCAAGCCAGGCGGGTAAGCGCCCGCAGGCAGCTGAGGCGCCCGCGCCGATCACCTCTCTTCCAGCGCGTCGAGCATCGTGTTCCAGATTTTCATCCGCTCGCTGTCGCCGCCGGTGTCGGGGTGGTGCAGGCGGGCCATCGCCTTGCGAATGGCGCTGATCTCCTCGCTGGTGAGGTGTAGTCCGTTCGTGCCGACCCGGATCGGCTCGGCCCGGCCCGCCCGGGTGCGCAGCAATTCGCACTCGCGTTCGAGCAGGGTGTTCTGCCGCGTGATCTCGGTCAGATTCTCGACGGTCAAATGATAGGCGCGCTGCATCTCTGCATGCCGCTCCTGAAAGGAGCGGATCTGCCGCTGCAGGCCGCGGATGGTGTTGCGGGCTTCGTCCAACTGGTGCTGCAAAAAGGCGGCGTCGGTCGAGGGCTCAAATGGTTCCATAGCTCTCGCTCGCTTCGGCATGTCGCTCCCTCATGGTACCCGATTCTGCTGATTCCGGGTTGCACGGGGTAGTATACTCGCCCGAATGAACCACAACATCGGCCAGAAGGCTGTTGTCGCAGGTGCCGCACCACGCTACCATGAGGGCACCCAGATGATGATCCCGCCGGATGTCGAAACGCTGCTGTACCATGCCTTCCCCGCCGCCGCGCCTGGCCCGGCTGCGCCGACGTCCGGCGGCTTTTCGCATCCATCATTTTACATCCTGATCGATGGACGGTGCGCGGTCGTGAAGGCGGCGCGCGCTCCGGAAAAGCGCGCCGATCTGCGCAACGAGGCGCGGGCGATCGCCGGGCTGCGCGGCTCCGGGCTGCCGACGCCAGAGCTGCTCGGGCTGGCCGAGGGCGACGGGCTGACGCTTGAAGCGCAGCGGGCGCTGCCGGGCGCGAGCGGCGTCGCGCTGTTCGGCGGCCCGGCGGCGGCGCTGCGCGAGGCCTACATCGCGCTCGGCCAACTGCTCGCGGCGGTACACCGCACGTCGGCGCCCGCCGGGCTGCCGATCCTGGCGGAGCGGGCTGCAGCGGCGGTGGCGGCGCTCGCCGGGCTCTGCTTGCCCGCCGCGCTGGAGCGGGAGCTAGCGGCGGCGCTGGCGCACCCGGCGTGGCGCGCCGGCCCGCCCCGGCTGGTCCACGGCGATGCGGGGCTGCACAACATCCTGTGGGCAGGCCGGATCACCGGCCTGCTGGACTGGGAATGGGCGGCGGCTGGCGGCCCGCTGTTCGACCTGGCGTGGTTGCGCTGGACGATGCGCTGGCGCGGCGTCGACCCGGCGCTGTGGGAGGCGCTGCTGGCGGCCTACGGCGGCGCGCCGCCCGGCCTCGACGCCGGTGCGCTCCGAGCGCTGGCGCTCGGCCAGATCGCGATGATCCTCGGGCGGGTGCGCCACGACCCGGCGGCGAGCGCCGAATGGCTGCACCGGCTGCGCTGGACGGTGGGTCCACCGTAGGAACGCGCCGCAGGGACGACGCGGCACCGGTGAACGCTGGATGCTGCACAATCCTCATCGCCTCGCCGGCTTGTCGCCGTGTCGGATCATGAGCGCAGGCGACAGGGCGCGGGTGCGCCGCGAAGGACTCCGTGACGGATTTGCGGCCCGCCACCCATCCTGTGCTGCGGGCGACGAGTAGTGGTGCGAAATGCCCCACAGTCTGCGGACGCTGCACGCATGGTTCCGATCAAAGGCGCACAGGCCGCCAGACGAACCTGCGGTACCAGGCCTGGCTGACGACCGTGACCGCCGTCGGGATGAGAGGGTTGTCGCTTGCCAGCATCTGCGCGAGTGGCGTCCTTGGCCGCAGTAGCGGGGCGTCGTTCGCGCGAGGATGCCCCGGCCCGGGCGCCGGCTCGCCCACCGGCGCGACCTGACGCGCCGGAGACCCGGTGCAGATGGACAAGCGGGCGTTTCGGGCAGCCGCATCTGAGCTCGGATGGGAGGCGATCACTTGCCTGCTGGGGTCATGCGCTGATCGAAGCCGCCGAGTCCGCTCAGCATGTCGCTTAGCGGTCCGCCAGGCGGCAAGTCTTTCTGGGTGATCGATGCGCCTTCAACCCACTTCTGATAGAACGCGGCAGCTGCATCCGGCCCGGCGATCTGCGCCAGGGTTGCCATCCACTCTCGGCCATCAACACGCTTGAATTGGTGCTGTTGATAGTAGCGCCGCAGGAAGTCGTTGAAGCGGGTCGCGCCAAGCTGTTGGCGTAGTACATCATACATGAGCGCGCCCTTGCCATAGACCACTCCGGCGTACTGCAACTCGTCGAATCGATCGACCGGCTGGTCGAGCCGCATGTCGCCCGACGCGAGGACCAACTGGTAGGGCGTCGTGATAAAGAGATCGCGCGCGAGCAGGCCGGGTTGTTGGCCTGCCGTTTCATCGAGGTAGAATGCGGCGGACCAGTTGGCCAGCCCTTCATCAAGCCATGGTTGCGCATAGGCATCGCTGCCGACAACCCCATACCACCACTGGTGCGCCGTTTCATGAGCGACGATGAAATCAAGCATATGGATATCGTTTGCGCCCTTGACCAACGCGTCGAGGCCGTCCAGCAGGTTGGCCTGAGAGGGGTCGTAATACGAGCTGCCGATCATAATCAGCCCGGTCGACTCCATCCCTGCCGCATTTCCGCGCAATGGCACTTGCGTCACATCAAGCTCGGGATACGGGTAGGGGCCGAATGTCCGGCTAAACAGCTCGAGCGCCTCGGCAGCCGCCGCCAAGGCTGCCGTGCCGCCAGCGTCGCTGCCGGGCAGATAGTATGTGTTCACCGTGGTGGGGCCAACCCGCTTTGACGCGACTTTGAAGCGATTGCTCGCGACCATAACGAAGTTGCGCGTCAGTGCACTCACGATGTGGTGTGTTGTCTGGTCGGCGTTGGGCTGCGGGACTTCTCGGCCGCTGGTGACGATAGTGTAGTCTGGTGGGGCGATGAGCGTGACGCTGTAATTCGCGACATCGGTATTGGTTGGGTCGCCCTGCCCGGTGATCGGATTGAGCTGCCACCCGCCGTTTTCGTACACGGCCAGTTCCGGGTGCCAATTATAGAGTGCAAACACGCCGTCGGAAGCGTTGAAGATGCCATGGCCTCCGCCTGAGCTGGGAATGGTGGTGGTGAAGTGCATGGCGACCTCCACGCTCTGACCGGGCGCGAGCGGCTGGGCGAGGCCGACCTTGAGCGCCGTATCATCCATCTCCAGGCTTGTCGCGGCGGCCTGGCCGTCAACCCGAATCTCCGTCACTTCGATCCCGCCTTCGGCGTAGTGTGGCGCGTTGACGACCAGGCGGAAGTAGAGTTCGTTCAGCGGTGCCGCTTCGGCGTTGGTCACGCGCACGGTCTGGGTTGCATTGATAACCCGCCGTGTCGGATCGAACTGGGCATGGATACGGTACAACGGTGCCATGGTGTGCTGCGCGAGCGCGCCGCGTGCCTCGGCGGTCAATGCTGGGGCCACATCCGTTGGCTGGTCGCGCGGCGTGGCCGACGCAGGAGGAGCCGGCGCCGGCGCACCGGCGCGGGGCGTTGCCGGCTGCGGCGCTTCGGTCGGCTGCAGCGCGGCGGTCGTGGTTGGCGCGGTGGGCGCTGCTTCGCGCGCCGGCGCCGGCGCGCGAGTCGGAGCGGGCTGCACGGCGCCGGCCACAACTGTCGCACGTAGCTGCACGATCTCCTGCTGCTGGCGTTGAAACTGCCGGTAAGCCAGATACCCGCCGCCGCCAACAACGCTGCACGCCAGCATCCCCAGCAGCGCCACAAGGCCGACGATCATCGTGAAGGTGCGCGGTCGCATGCATGCTCCTCTCGGAAGATGCCCTTACGGCAGGGCCTATGTGTGACAGTATAGTCTCTTGGCACAGCGCGAGGGGCGCCAAACTATCACAGAACTGTAACATTCTGCATCGTGCATAGGGCCAGAATCCATGAAGATCACACACATCGAAACCTTGCTATACGGCGACACCGTCGCCGCTGTGCGGCTTCGGACCGACAACGGACTGTACGGGATCGGCCAGACAGCGTGCTACGGTGCGGATCTCACCGTCGCCGCACTGCATAAGTATGTTGCACCGGTGTTTCTGGAACAGAACCCGTGGGACGTGTCAGTGTTGGTGCGGCGCACCCTCATCGTCCACTACAAATTCACCGGTACCTTTTTGTACCGGGCGTTGTGCGGCGTGGAAACGGCGGTGTGGGATCTGCTCGGTCATGCTACCGGCCAACCGGTCTACCGGCTGCTCGGTGGTGCGCATCGCACCACCATCCCGCTGTACGCGTCCAGCCTGAGTCGCACCATCACGCCGGAGCACGAAGCGCAGCGGATGGCGGACGCGGTCGCTGCATCTGGATTTCGCGGCGTCAAGATCAAGATCGGCGGGCGTATGAGCCAGGATGCCGATGCTTGGCCGGGCCGCACGGAGCAGATCATTCCACTCATGCGCGAAGCGCTCGGCGATGCCATCGCGATCAGCGCCGACGCCAACGGGAGCTACAGCCCGCCGCGAGCGATCGCCATTGGGCGGATGCTGGAGCGGTACAACTACTTCCACTTCGAGGAGCCATGCCCGTTCGATCAGCCCGAGAACACCCGGATGGTCGCCGCTGCGCTGGAGATACCGGTGGCCGGTGGCGAGCAGGAGACCGACGTGCGTCATTTTCAGCATCTTATCGCGAGCCGCACGCTCGACATCGTGCAGCCCGATATCGGCTACATCGGCGGCATCGGTCGGGCGCGGCGCGTGGCAGAGCTGGCTGAGCTGGCGGGCATCCCGTGTACCCCGCATTGCTCTCAGCATTCGATGCTCCAAGTATGCACGCTGCATCTCGCAGCAGCAATGCCAGCATGCTATCATTTCCAGGAATGGCGCATCGATGCTGACGCCGCCTGGGCGGAAGCGATCTACGAACCGCACCTGCAGATCGTGGATGGTGCGATCACGCTGTCAGAGCGTTCGGGTTGGGGCGTGTCGCTCCAGCCGGACTTTGAACGAACGGCCATCCTCCAGGTATCAAAGGCGCCGTAGTGCGCAGCCCGACTTCTGGCGTGGCCTCGCTCCCCCGCCGGGAATGGGGCGCGGACAGGTCTTTCCAGTAGCCTCCGTTCCGTATGATCGCGCCGGTCGGCTGCATCGATGGTGACACAACGAGGTGCGGAAAGGGCGCCGCCCTGCTCTAGAGCCCCCATCCTTCCGGCCAGCGGCTGGCCAGGGCGCAGGCGCAGCGAGGGCCGCAACGACGCCGCAAAGCCCGCTGCGTCGGTTGCTGCCATCGTTGTACAAGCCCGTCGCGGGCACCGCACCACTGCCGGGCTCCTGTATCTTGCGCGCGCCTGCCCGCTGTGGTATCCTTGCCGCCGCTGCATCCCACGCCCTGAAGAGAAGCCGATCCCGGCCGCATCCTGGCCCGCCGCGGCGCGCCCGTGCGTCTTTTGCGATCTGCAATCTGTAATCCCTGGGAGCGTTCCATGCCCGAACCGAACGACTACACCGGCCTGCTGGAGTGGCGCTGCATCGGCCCCTTCCGCGGTGGGCGCGTCGTTGCCGTGGCCGGCGACCCGTCCGACCCGAACGTGTTCTACTTCGGCGCGTGCGCCGGCGGGGTCTGGAAGACGACCGATGGCGGTGTCTACTGGCGCTGCGTCTCCGATGGCTTCTTCGCCACCGCGGCGGTCGGCGCGCTGGCCGTCGCCCCGTCCGACCCGAACGTGATCTACGCCGGAACCGGCGAGACGACCATCCGCATCGATGTGTCGCATGGCGATGGGGTCTACAAATCGACCGACGCCGGCCGCACCTGGCGCAACGTCGGCCTGCGCGACACCCGCCACATCGGCAAAATCTGCGTGCATCCTCACGACCCGGACACCGTCTGGGTTGCGGCGCTCGGCCACGCCTTCGGCCCGAACGAGGAGCGCGGCGTCTTCAAGTCCACCGACGGCGGCGCGACATGGCGGCGCGTCCTGTTCGAGAGCGAGCGAGCCGGCGCGGTGGACCTGAGCCTCGACCCGCACAACCCGCGCATCCTGTACGCGGCGGTTTGGGAAGCGTACCGCTCCTTCTGGCAGATCTCCAGCGGCGGGCCGGGCAGCGGCCTGTGGAAGAGCGAGGATGGCGGCGAAAGCTGGGAGAAGATCAGCGAGCGCCCCGGCCTGCCCACGGGCACGCTCGGCAAGATCGGGGTCGCGGTCTCGCCGGCACGGTCGGGCCGCGTCTGGGCGCTCATCCAGCACGAACAGGAGGGCGGCCTGTACCGCTCCGACGACGACGGCGCGACCTGGGAGAAGGTCTGCGCCGACCAGAACCTGATCTCGCGCGCCTGGTACTACATGCACCTGACCGCTGACCCGCAAGACCCCGACACGGTGTATGTCAACAATCTGTCGTTCTATAAATCGACCGACGGCGGCAAGACGTTTGTCGCGGTCGCCACGCCGCACGGCGACAACCACGACCTGTGGATCGACCCGCACAACCCGCTGCGCATGATCCAGGGCAACGACGGCGGCGCGACCGTCTCGTTCAACGGCGGCGCGACCTGGAGCACGATCTACAACCAGCCGACCGCGCAGTTCTACCACATCGCCGCCGACACCCGCGAGCCGTACTATGTCTACGGCACGCAGCAGGACAACAGCAGCATAGCGGTGCCGAGCCGCGCGCCGGGCCCCGCCATCCGCTTCAGCGACTGCTACGTCGCCGGAACGGGCGAGAGCGGCTACATCGCCGTGCGCCCGGACGACCCGAACATCGTCTATGTCGGCGCGATCGGCTCGTCGCCCGGCGGCGGCAACAGCCTGCAACGCTACGACCACCGCACGCGCCAGATCCGCCTGATCACCACCTGGCCGGAGGACTACAGCGGCCACGGCGCGGAGGCCATGCGCTACCGGTTCGCCTGGACCTACCCGATCCTGATCTCGCGGTACGACCCAAACACGCTCTACATCGGCGGCAACGTGGTCTTCCGCTCGACCAACGACGGGCAACGCTGGGAGCCGATCAGCCCCGACCTGTCGCGCGCCGACCCGGAGACGCTCAAGCCGACCGGCGGGCCGATCAACCGCGACTCGGTCGGCGCGGAGGTGTACGCCACGGTCTTCGCGCTGGCCGAGTCGCCGCACGAGCGCGGCGTGCTGTGGGCCGGCACCGACGATGGGCGGATGCACATCACCCGCGATGACGGCGCGACCTGGCAGGAGATCACGCCGCCCGGTCTGCCGGAGCGGACGCTCTTCTCGTGCATCGAGCCATCGCCGTTCGAGCCCGGCGCCGCCTATGTCGCCGCGACGCGCTACAAACTCGACGACTATCGGCCGTACCTGCTGAAGACGGCCGACTACGGCGCGACCTGGCAGCGGATCGACAGCGGCATCCCGGAGCACGACTTCACCCGCGTCATCCGGGCCGACCCGGCGCGGCGCGGGCTATTGTACGCCGGCACGGAGACCGGGCTGTACCTTTCATGCGACGACGGCGCGAGCTGGCAGCGCTTCCAGCTCAACCTGCCGGTGGCGCCGATCTACGACGTGCTGGTGAAGGGGACCGACCTGATCGCCGGGACGCACGGCCGCTCGATCTGGATCCTGGACGACCTGACGCCGCTCCACCAGATCGCGGAGGCGCCGGGCGACACCACGCGCCTGTTCCGGCCGCGGCCGACGGTGCGGGTGATGCCGGCGGTGGACTGGACGGGTAGCGAGCCGGGGATTAACTACCTGGCCAGCACGCCGGGCGCGATCTTCATCGGCAAGGACAAGGACGGCGAACCGGAGACCACCTACCTGGATGTCGGCCAGAACCCGCCAAACGGCGTGATCGTCACGTTCTATCTGGCAAATGTGCCGGAGGAGCCGGTGACGCTGACCTTCCGCGACGCGGTCGGCCCGATCCGCTCGTTCAGCAGCGCCGCGCCCAAGGAGGGCGAGGAGGAGGACAAGCAGCGCAACCCGCGCCTGCGGGTCAAGGCCGGCTACAACCGCTTTGTCTGGGACCTGCGCTACCCGCCGCTGCCGAAGATCCCCGGCAAGGACCTCGCATCGGAGTTGCTGGCCCTGGGGCCGATCGTCGCGCCGGGCCGCTACATGGTGACGCTCGCCGCCGGCGGGCAGGAGCTGTCGCAGCCATTCGAGGTGGTCAAGGCGCCCTCTGCCACGGCGTCGCAGGCCGATCTGGAAGCGCAGTTCGAGCTGGCGCAGCGGATCTACCGCAAGGCGCAGGAGGTGGTGGCGGCGGTTCGCCGGATGCGCGACCTGCGGGCGCAACTCGACGGCTGGAAGGAGCGCAGCGCGGCGCTGCCGGGTGGCGCCGCCATCGGCGAGGCGGCGGCGGCGCTGAAGGAG
The DNA here is from genome assembly GCA_042408595.1 of Roseiflexaceae bacterium. GTDB lineage: Bacteria > Chloroflexota > Chloroflexia > Chloroflexales > Roseiflexaceae > JBHOQX01. The sequence continues at coordinate 159,742 of JBHOQX010000104.1, forward strand.
CGGGTGCTGGAGATCGAAAAGGAGTTGATGGTGCCGGACCTTCGGCCCGGTTGGGGCGACAACTACAACCACGGAGTCCGCCTGCTGCAGAAGCTCGTCGCGCTGGTGGAGGTTGTCGAACTGGGCGATTACCGCCCGACCGACGCTGCCTACGCCGTGTTCGACGATCTGTCGGCGCGGATCGACGCTCAGCTCACGCGCCTCACCCAACTGCTGGAGACCGACCTGCCGGCGCTCAACCGACAGATCGCCGAGGCCGGCGTCGGGGCGATCATGCCGCGGTGAGCCGGACAAAGGGCGAACGCCGGTCATGCGGTGTGCAAACACCTTTGCCATAGGACAACCTAGCTTTCGTCATTCGTCCACCGTTCTTCGTCGCAATAGGCAATCTGCAATCACGGAGGGACCCCCCATGCAAGAACTCTTCCCCTTCCTCTCCGGTGCGATCATCGGGCTGGTGATCGCCAATCTGCGCCTGCCGAACTGGGCGCGGATCGGGCTGTTCGTCGCGCTCTGCGCCGTCTTCGGTTTTCTGGCAAGCTGGCTGACCGGCGAGCTGGCGGTGAGTTGGGGCTTCTTCACCTTCGACGCGCTGCTCGTCTGGCTTGGCGGGCTGCTGGCCGTGGGCGCCGTCGCGGCCTGGCGGCGCTTCGCGGCGCGCCGGGGATAGGGGATCGGCCACGAAGGTGGCCGAGGGCACGCAGAAAGTCAACCTAACCGCCGCGACACGTCACCAATCGGCGAACATGCCGTCCGGGCGGCCACGCCGCACCTGCTCCTGGCAATAGACGTAGAGCGCGTCATAGAGCTGCATGCCGGCGGCCAGCGCGGCGTGGTCATCCGCGAAGAGTTGGAGGAAGCCCTCGGTCGCGGCGCGCAGCCCGTACCCCTCGCGCTGGCGGTACGGGCTGGTCTTGATGTCGGCGGTGTTGACGATCCGCCCCAGCAGCGCCAGCGCCGGGTCGCCGCCCAGACCGTAGCGCTCCATGACGACCTCGAACGAGGAGCGATCGCCGCGCCGCGCCAGGTCGCTCCCCTCGTGGTGAAAAATTGTCGCGCCCAGCCGCGCGGCCTCGGCATGGAGCTGCGGCCCCGGCGCGAAGTGAAACGCCGCCGCCGGATCGATGAAGCGCGCGATCAGCCAGGCGCACCCCACCCGCCCGACCCGCGGGCGCTCGGTTGTGATCCAGTGCATATGCCCCCAAAAATCAGAAGGCAGAAGTCAGACAGTCAGAACACCGAAACCTTCGGGCTGCCCGTCTGACTGTCTGAGCGCCTTTCCTCCGTCCCAACATCACTGCGCCGCGACCCGCGGCGCGACCCAGTACAGCACGTCCTGCGCCACGTCGCCTTTCGAGAGCACCCGCAGCGTGAGTGTGCCGGCCCGCCCGGCGAAGCGCGACAGATCGACCCGGATGGAAGCGAGCCGGCGCGACGGTGTGATGTCGCTGCGGTAGATCTGCTCGCCGCTGAACTCGATCTGCACGGTTACCCCGCTGGTGCGCGCCCCCTGCTCGAAGCCGATGTCAGCCAGCAGAGAGTGCCCGGGCTGGATCGGCGTCAGGTTGTAGCGGCCCTCGACGAAGGCGTCCTGCGGCTGCGGCGGCGCCATGGCCAGCGTGGTCGGGTAGGTGTTGCCATCCTGGAGTTGCACCTGGCCGCGGAAATCCGCCCAGCCGGCCCCGGGGGTCGCTGGCGGCCCGAACTGGATCGGGCCGCCATTGCTGAGCCAGGTGGCGCCCGGCGCCAGATCGAGCAGGTTGATCGTCGGCGGGACGGGCGTCGGGCTGGGCGGGGCGGGAGTCGGGCTGGCCGGCGGCGGGCTGGGCGGGGCGGGAGTCGGGCTGGGTGGGGCCGGCGTGGCACTTGGCTGCACGACCAGCACCCGGTCGATCGCCGTGGTGGTCGCGCCGCCCGGCGCGACCGCCGTCAGCTTGAAATCGGTGGTCTGCTCAGGGCGGAACGGTCGCGTTCCCTCGGGGGTGACGTCGCCGAACTGCGCGATCATCACCCGCTCCGCGCCACTGACCTTCCAGCTCACCGTCACGACCTGGCCGGGCGCCACGACGTCCGGCGTCACGGAGAAGATTTCGACGACCGGCGCGCCCGGCTGCGGCATGGCGGTCGGCGCGATCGTGGGGAGCGCGGTCGGCGGCTCGGTCGGCGTGGCAGGCGCGGTCGGTGCAGCGGTGGGCTGGGCGGTGCCGACCGGCGTGGGAACCGGCGGCGGCGGGTTGCTCGCCGTGATCAGCCAGCGCAGCAGCAGATAGAGCAGCGCGAGCACCGCCAGCGCCACCGGGATGACCCAGAGCGGGATGAGCGGCTGGCTCAGGAATTCGACCAGCACACGCTGCGGCGGCTCGTCCCCGCCGTCGGAGCGGACGGTGAATTGGTATGAGCGCTGCCAGCCGAACAGGCGCGATGGCGCGCGCACCTGGAGATCGACGCTCTCGATCTGGCCCGGCTCCAGCACTAACTCATCCGCCGAGAAGACCGGATCGAGCTCGCTACCGCCTTCGACGCTGAGCAGGTAACCGGAGCGGGCGTTGCCGTTGTTGCGCAGTGTCACCCGATAGCTGCCGATGCTCGTGCCGCGCGCGGCGGGCGGCACCACCGTCAGCGTGCTTGCCGCGAAGCGCCGCACGCTCCAGCGGGCGTTCGCCATGCCGGGGCTGTCGTCGCTGCTGCCGCGGGCACGGATCACCACCGGATAGTCGCCCGCTAGGCTCTCCGGCGCCCGCGGCACGAGGATCCGCACATCAACCGGCGTCGGCACGCCGGGCGCCAGCAGGATCGGCTGATCGAGCCCCTGCAGCCAGTCGCCGGGGACGCCTTCGACCGAGAGCGTGGCGACCTCCGGCGTGGGGCTTTGGTTGGTGAGCGTCAGTCGGAGTATCGCCGGCTCGCCCGGCGTGAGCGTCATGTGTTCCTGGGTCAGGTACACGCGAATGCGGCTGCCGATCGCGGTGGCGACGCCGGGGGCGCCGGCCAACAATCCGGCTAGCAGCGGGTCAACGGTCGTCGCATCCGACGGTCCGGCGGGCGGCGGGATGAGCTGCAGGCGGAAGGGGCCAACCTGCAACGGTGCGCTCCAGGGCCAGGGGCGGGCGATGTTCGGGGGAAGGCGCATCCCGCCCAACAGGCTGCCGTTGCTGGAGCCGAGGTCGGTGACCGTTACCTGCTGGCCGTCCCAATCGATCCGCAGATGGTGACGCGAGATCGCGCTGTCTTCGAGCGGAATGGCATTGTCGCCGCTGCGGCCCGCCGTCAGCCCAGCGCCGGTCAGGTCAACGGTGCGCAGGAGCCGGTTCTGCGCATCGAAGACCTGCACCTTCGGCCCACCTGCCTGGATCACGGTCGCCTCGGCTGCGGCTGGCGCGCTCACCGGTGGTACCACAACCGTAGTGGGCGCCGCGGCGCTCGCGCCATCGCGCTGGGCCGGGGATAGGGCGGCGGCGACGTCGGCGGCGGAGGGCCGATCGTCCGGGCGCTTGGCAAGGCAGCGCAGAATCAGCGTCTCGATCTCCGCCGGCAGGTCGGGCTGGACGATGTGCGGCGGGGTCGGTGGCGCCTGGCTATGCTTGGTCCGCGCTTCGTCAAGCGAGCGAACGGCGAAAGGTACGTAGCCGGTGCAGACCTGGTAGAGCACGATCCCGAGCGAGTAGACATCGCTGCGGGGATCCGGCGGCTGGCCGGCGAGCTGCTCGGGCGCCATGTAGGCCGGTGCGCCGACCGGCGGCCCATCGCCCTGGGCGAGCTGGGCCATGCCGAAGTCGCTCAGCTTGAGGGTATACCGGTCGGGTGCGGCGGCGCCGGCGCTCGCCAGCAGCAGATTATCCGGCTTGACACCGCCATGCGTTACCTGTCGTGCGTGAGCGTAGGCCAGCGCATCGGCGGCCTGGCGCAGCAGTTCCTGGGCGAGGGGGAGCGGCAACGGCCCGCCGGGGCGGGGCTGGCGCAGCAGCAACGCGCGCAGCGAGCCGTCCGGCAGCAGCTCCTCGGCGATGAAATAGCGGCGGCCAAGCTGGCCGGAGTTGTAGATTTTGACAATATGCGGATGGTCCAGCCCGGCGGCGGCGCGCACGGTGCGGGTGAATCGCTCGGCGAACTGCGGTTGCGCGGCGACACGCGCGTCGATGATCTTGATCGCCACCGGGCGGTTGAGCCGCAACTGGCGCCCACGGAAGGTCTGGCCGGCCGGCCCGGCGCCGAGCAGTGCTTCGATCTGGTAGTCGCCGAGAATCTGACCAAGGATATCGGTCATTACGACACCTCAGGGGCAATGCCGGCGCAGCACCGGCGACAACGCCTGAGGATATTGTAAATCATTTTTTTGGCGAGGCAATCCGGGGCTGGCGCATCGGGCGGTGTTACCGTCCGACAGATCCCCCTGCTCGGGCAGTCAGCCAGGAACAGCGGGGAGGTACGGCCATCTCAGTCCCCTGTGGTGGTGGGCGTTGGGAAGGCTTCGCCTGCGCCGCGTCGTGGCGCAGCTGGTGCGGCTGGCGCGGCGGAGCGCGCTGGCTTCACCTGCGCAGCATCAGCGCGGTTCTGCATCCGCCAACGTCGCGTAGCCGAAGACGATATTGAACGCCCGGCACCAGATGACGACCGAGCGGTACCGGTCCAGATCGAGGTCCGCCGGCAGTGCATAGTTCTGGTCGCCGACATTGCCTTTCAGCCGGGCGAGCTGGAGGTGCTCGCCGGCGTCCTTCTCCGGGTTCCCGCCGGTATGGAGGGTCACGAACAGATCCGGCCCGTTGGTCGATGAAAAGCCGTCCAACCGCAGAACCCGCTGTCCGTTTTCCAGCCGGTAGATCGTCGCCGTGCCCTCAGCCCGGTCGCCGGGAAAGCTCCCCGCCACAAACGTGCCGCGGCTGAGGACAACCGGCCCAACGGGCGCGGTGGTGGCGGTGGGTTCGGCCATGGCGGCGGTCGGAGCGGCGGGCGCGGCGGTGGGTTCGGCCATAGCGGCGGTCGGGGCGGCGGGCGCGGCGGTGGGCTCGGCCATGGCGGCGGTCGGGGCGGCGGGCGCGGCGGGGAATGCCTCGTCGACTGTGCGGTTGTAGAAGGAGGGGGACAGCGCCCAGACTCCAAAGATGACCAGAGCGATAGCGATCACACGCCGGATTTTGCGCGCGGTGGACATTTCGCTCCAGTCGCGGCGGATACGCGCAAACATAGCTGCACTCCTGTTCTGCTGCACTAGCGTAGATTGGTCAAGTTTCGCAGACAGGCGTTACGGCGCGCGAATCAAGAGCTTACAACACGCTAACGGCCGGCTGTCGCGGCGCCCGTCGGCAGGCGCAGAGTCGCAATCGTGACCGCCGACAGAACATAGACGACGGCCGCGGCCAGGATCGCTGGGCGGAAGCCGGCCTCTATCTGCACCCAGCCGCTGATCGCCGATGCTGCCGACCAGCCGAGCGCCCAGCCGATGCTCAGCAGGCTGACCGCCAGGCCGCGCTGGCGCGGCGGGGTCGCCTGCATCACCAACGCGTCGGTCAGCGGGTAGCTGGCGGCGACGCACAGCCCGCGAAGAAAGAACCCGACCACTGCGGGTGGCAGCAGCGGGATGAGCATGAGCAGCATCCCGGGCGCCGCGCCGAAGCGCAGCCATGCTGCGGCCCGCTGGAGGCCGACGCGGGCGCTGGCCGGGCCGCCGAGGGCCGCGCCCAACCCCATGCCAAGTGCCCCGATCGCCAGCATCACGCCGACCACCGCGTCGCTCAGGCCGAACTCCTGGCGGAAGAACAGGTTCTGGAACGGCAGGAACAGCCCGCCGCCGGCACCAAGCAGCAGCGAGGGCAGCGCGAAGCGCAACAGTGCCCGGATGGGCAGACGCCGCCCCGCTGCCGCGTCCGTGCCCGTCTCATCGTGCGCCGCTTCGATGAAGGGCGGCAACGCCGGGAGCGCCGCGGCCAGGCTCAGCGCGACGACGACCGCCAGCGACAGGCGGTAGGCCGCGGCGCTCTGCGGGCTGGTGCCGAGGAGTGCGCCGCCGGCCGCCGGCAGCACCCCGCCGACCAGACTTCCGGCCAGCCCGACCAGCAGCGCCGCCGAGGCGTTCATGCCGAAGACCGTCGGCCGCTGGGCTGCGGTCGTGATATGCGCCAGCAGCGGTACCACCGCGGTCTGCGCCAGGATGAGCGCCGCCCCGATCACGAACTGCGTCAGGCCCAGCATCCAGAGCGCGCCAGAGAGGAGGGTGGCGCACCAGCCGACGGCGTAGGCCACCACGCCGACAAGCAGGGCACGGCGCGCGCCAGCCCGGTCGATCAGCAGCCCGATCGGCAGACCGAGCGCCGCGCCCGCCAGCCGGTTGACCGTCGAGAGCAGCCCGGCGATGTTGTTGCCGTAGCCGAGGCTGGCGAGGTAGAAATTGAACAGCAGGTCGGCAATGCTGCCGGCGAGACCGAGCAAGGCGCTGTGCAGCAGCACGCGCCAGATCTGCGGGCTGAGGCGCGCCGGCGCGGCCAGAGCGCGGGAAAGGAGTGTTCGCACGGTTCACCCCGCCCATTGGGCATACAGAGGACGCCGCGGCTCGCCTGAGCCGCGGTGTGCCGCGTTCCGTCCACGTTCGCCGGCTACTGCAAGGCGGATGGCAGCCGGGTGAGGTTTTCGAACAGGTTGGTAGACAGCGGGCGCGCATTCCACTCGGCCAGATGGATCGGACTGGACCTGGCCAGATACTCGGCTTCGACCACGTGCGGTTTGGCAACCAGGTCGCGGTCGTAGCACACCAGCGAAACCTCCCGGTCGGGCTGGAACGAGCGGATGTCCATATCGCTCGAGCCGATCACGGCCATGTCGTCGTCGATGGTCATAACTTCGCCGTGGAGCCGGGGTACCAGCGCGAGCTACAGCGATCCCTCAGCGCGCGCACCGCACGCCGCGCGCCGCCGCTCGTTCGAGCCCGACAACGCACCCATTCGTTTCGACATCGCGGTTGAATGCGAAGAACTCAACAACAGCTTCAGTCTGCAGCAGGGCACCAGGAAGATCAGCATCAACCAGACGGTCGCCGCTGCCGGCTTGCGCTTCACCGGCACGATACCCAGCGCCGCGATGACAATCCGCCACGACAGGATGTACAGCAGCACGGTGATCGTCGTCCCATCCAGCTTCATACGTCATCCCCTTTGCTATGGCTGCTGTCGCTATTCTAAACGATACGTGAAGAAGCGGCGCCGGCGTCGGTCGCAGCACGGACGGGATGCGCTGGGAGCGCACGAGGTGGCGCTGCCGCCGGGCGGCCTGCTGGCCCTGGAGATCATGCCGTCCGGCGCGATCATCGGGCTAGGGCGGGGCGGTCAGGTCATGACTCTCGCCCCGTGAGCGGCGTGGTGCCGCCGGCACGAGAGGCAGTGCTCTGTCCGTGCCCGTGCGCTGGCGAGGTGGGTGCGGGCGAGGGACAGAAAAGTTACTTCCTCTATTGACACCCTGCCGGGACCACCCGGGCGAGGTTCGTTGCGTTCCCCTTTCTGATCGCGTGAATGTCTAAGCGAATGTCTGAAAGAGGTTGTCTGCAAAGCTTCCAGCGGGGGTGTTGCGGACCGCAGGTCCCCAGAAACCATCCGACCCCGCTGCGCGGTCGGCGGTACCGTCGCCGACCGCGCAGCGGAACATCGGGAGTCGTGAAGGGCTGCGCCCGCCAAACCTCCCCGTTGCAGACAGCCTCTAAGAAACTATCTCAAAACGTTGGGGTATATGGTACCATCCCGTGCAGCAGAAATGAGGAAGGAGCGCACGCACTGCCACGTACCCGAAAGCAACCAAAGGAACTGCCCACCATCTGGCGCGTGCCAGATGATCTGTGGG
>JBHOQX010000108.1:0-62555 GCA_042408595.1 Roseiflexaceae bacterium
GAACGGTCTCGGACGCCGCACCCAGGAGGAGGGTTCCATGTTCGTACCCATCCCACAGCCCGCCCTTGTGCCGCGGGCCCTGCGCGCGGCGGCCCGGCCCGCGCCTGCCGAACCGGTCCGTCTGTCGGAGGTGATCGCTGCTCCTGGCGCTGGCGCTCGGCCCGTCGCTGCTGCTGGCGGCAGTGGATGTGCCGGCGCGGCTGGCGGTCGGGCGCGCTGTACTGGCCCACGAGGGGCTGGTCGCCACACCCGATGCGCATCGCCTGTTGCCGCTGCTCTTCGGGGCGCTCGCCGCACCGCTGGTCTGGCGCGCCGCGGCGGGCCGACGTCTGATCCTGCTGGCCGGGCTGGTCGCGGCGCAACTGACGGCGCTGACGCTGGCGGCGCGGCTGGGGCTGCTGGCCGGCTACCACGGCGTCAAGACCCTGTTTTTGCTTCTGCCGCTGGCAGCGGCGCTGGCCGGAGCGGGCGCGACGCGGCTGGCGGCCATTCGGCGGCCAGCGCCGCGCCTTGGCGCGACAGCCGGCGTGCTGGCCGCCGTCGTGCTGGCCGGGGATTGGCAGGGGCTGGCGACGCGCAATCTGCAGGTGCTGACCTGGGATGTCGCCAACGCCGCCGCCTGGCTGCGGGCGCACGATCCGGCCGGGGCGGCGCGCGCCGTGCCGGTCGGCTTTCCTCCGGGCCCGGCGGCGTACTGGGTGCAGGTCGGCCTGCTCGGGCAGCGGCGCGACGAGGCGAAGGCGGCGCAGCGGGCCTTCACCACAGCCCCGCCAACCCCGGCGAGCTGGGCGGTGGACGAAGCCCAGCCGCGGCTGGCGGTCGTCCCGGCGATCGATGCCGCGCCGCCGGGGGCGGCGGTCGTGGCGCGGGCCGGCGCGGCGGCCATCCTGCGGCGCGACCGCCCGCTCGACCTGGCGCCGCTGAATCCGCTGACAATCCGCTACCGGACATTTCTGGAGGATGGGCGGTTGAAGACGGCGATCGATCTCATCCACCCGCTGGCGGGGCGGCTGCCACAGCTCGAGCTGCGCCTGTCGCACGCCGGGGCGATAGTTGCCGTCTACCAACTTACCCCCGACACCGTGCGCACCAAGCCGCAGCAGCTTGGGCTCGACATCCTGCCCGTCACGCTGGCGGGCGAGGGGTACGTCAACCGCACCTACCCGCGCTTTCCGCCTGTGCCAGGACCGCCCGCCGGGGCATACACGCTCGACCTGCGGCTGACAGTCGGCGGCCAGCCGCTCGACGAGCGACGGCTGGCCGCCTTTGATCGCACGGCGGACGGGGCAGTGCGGAACCTGGCGGCGGCGAGCGGCGAGCTGGTCTATGTGCGGCGCCCCGGCGGCCCGGCGGCGCTCCGCCCGGCGGCGGAGCGCCTCGGCGACCTGTGGCTGGTCGGCTGGCACGCACCGGCGCGAGCAACAGCGGGCGGGCCGCTGCCGGTGCTGCTGCGCTGGCGCGCCGACGCGCCACTCGACCGTGGGCTGTGGCTGGAGGCGGCGCTGGCGGATGCGAGCGGGCGCATCGTTGCGGCGGACAGCCGCCCGCCCCAAGGCGGCTTCTACCCGACGTGGCGCTGGCGGCCAGGCGAGCCGGTGGACGACACGCGCCATCTGAGGCTGCCGCCCGGCCTCCCGCCGGGTCGCTATCAACTGCTGGCCGGTGTGCGCAATCCGGCGACTGGCGAGACGCGCACGACGACCGTGGGCGTTGTCGCGGCGGAGCGGTCGGTCACCCACAACGAAAGCCGGGGGCTTGTCCCTGGCGCGACCAATCCAGAGGCCGCCGACATCCGAGTCGTCTGGCCGACTGACTAGGGCCCGCCTTTCGGCGAACCGAAGAGCGCGCGGGGCATATGCCCCTGAACCTTTTACCCGGCGGAGGCGTTCCCGCTGGAACCGCCAACGTTCGGTGCGTACCGCGCTTGCAAGCCGGAGCCGCCGGTCGAGCCGGATTTGCGCCTTCTACGCAGCGGGGAAGGTCGGCGAAGCCTCGCCGGCGCCCTCAACGCGGGCGGTCTGGAGAGACTGCGGCCATACCAGCGTATCCGTGTGTTCGCCGACAGCGACGAACAGGGGAATTGCAGGGGCGGCTGCGTACCTCCTGCACATCTCCCGGGCGATCAAGCTCGCTCACCGGACTAGAGCGAAAGCGCGGCACGATCCTCGGGCGCCAGGAGATCGGAGGCAAGAACCCGCTCTTGAAGCAACCTGACAAACGCCCGGTCGCGCAGCGCATGCAGCGGGCGAATCGATCCGTCGTCGCCGGCGTCGGCGAGCGCCTGCAACTCCTGGGTGTAGCGCGCGAAATCGTCCGGCGCAACATAGAAGAACCGGGTCACAAAAGCGCCGGGCTGGAGGCGGGTGGACGGAGCGCCATCAACAAACAGGTCGTGTTGACCGGCACGCGCGGCATTTGGGGTGACAACATAGGCGGCAAGCAGGGCGCCCAAACGCCGGGCTGCGAGCGCTGTCGTCACGTGCTCGATGTTGTCGGGCAGCTCAGACCACCATGCCCCATCGTCACGTGCGATATCCGGAATGAAATCTACCGCAATCCGGCGATTCAACGTGACGCGGAAGCCGATGTCGAAGGGTTGGGGCGACCTCGCGGCAGGCAACGTCGCGCGCGTTACCGCGACGGCGGCCACGCTCAGCGGATCCACGATGCCCCACTGCTGCAGCAGTGCATGCCAATCGCGCGGTTCCGTGCCATCACCAGCCGGGCTGGCATCAATAGCTTCTGCATCGCAGTTTGCCACCACCGCTGGCCGTCCCTGGACGCCGTACGTCTTGATCGCGCTAAGCCGTGTATCCAAGAAATATGCTTCGCTGATGTCCGCCCGGCGAAGGTCCGCGTCGCTCAGCATTGCATACTCAAAATCAACCCTGCGCAAGGTTGCCGCCACGAACGAGCAGTGAAAAAAATCGGCCCGCCGGCAGTGGGCGTCGGTAAGATCGGCGCCGTCGAAGTGCGTCTGCTCACATCCGGCCTTCACCAAGACGGCGCGGTGTAGCCTGGCATTACTGAAGTTGCATCGCCTTGCCTGGACCCCATCCAATCGAGCGCCAACGAGCTGTGCGCCGCTCGCATCGCTGTCGCTGATCTGCGCGTCACTAAGCTCGGCGCCGCTGAGGTCAGCCTGGGCGAGGCGGACATGCCGCAGCTCAGCGCGCCATAGCTTGGTGGTGCGCGCATCCGCTCCGCTCAGGTCAACATCCTCGAAAATGGCGTCGTTCAAGCGCCGCCCGGCGATCGTCAGCCCCCGCAGGCTCACACCGCGCAACTCAAGGCGCGCGCCGGTGCGGCGGTCCTCGAACCAGCGTTCGTGATCAGCGATGAGCCGATCAAGATGCGCCTGATCGAGCATATGTCTCTCCATCATCGGTGTGGCACAAGAACTACCCGGCCTAATCCTGGCGGCAATCGTCGCCGTATTTCAGTTTCAAACGCAGCACGTTCGGCTGGCGTCAGGCCTGAAACATCCACCAGAACGTTCTCGCCCGGTCGGCCTCTCCGTGGCGAGGCCGTTTGGATGATACGATCTATCCCGGCGCGTGCATCTTTGATATCCCAGATTGTACCACTGCCATCGATCACATCGCCGCCCTGGCTCTGCCCGCTCAGGTCGAAGTCGCGCCGCACCGGGCCGGGAATTGTGCGGTCGGCCTCAGCCTGGAGCGCCACTCTGGCTTCCTGCACTTTGAACGATTTCGTGTCAGGATCGTAGGCAAGTTCCTTGCGACGACCGGTTGAGTCTGCATTGAGCCAGTTGCGTTCGTGTGGGGGCAACTCGTCGAGCGCACCGTTCGCCTCAGCCTCTCGAATGGCTTCGCGCAGGCGTTGTAGGCGCTGCTGCTCACGCAGCTGTGCAAGCCGCTCATACGCGCTCAATCGTCCGGTTGGCGCCGGTTCAGATGGCGTCGTGTTCCCCGGCGCCGGTTCCGCGGGGGCCGGGGCCGGTCGTTCGACGTTCCGTGGACTCCGGCGGAACAGCCCACGTAAACCAGCGCGTACGCCCACAAACGTCAGCAGCACCTGCAACGCGCCGCCAATGCCTCTCTCCCAGCGTTCGGCTCCGGCAAGCGCAACGCCGGTCAGCGCCTGGCGACCGGTGATCGCCTCGTAGATTGAGACGACACCAAACAGATTGAGCACGCTGACACCCACGAGTTGGGCGATCTCCCACGGCGTCGGCTCCCCGTTGACCTCGCGGAACGTCTGCAGCCGCGTCCAGAATTCCCAAGCGACGAACGCCACTGCAAGCACCACGCCAGCGATCACCAACGCTGCTGCAACGGTGATGCCGGCGCCGATCCCAACCGCTGCGAGCACTGCTGCTCCGAGATAGATCAGCCCGGCCAGCGCGACAAGCGCAACGACGCCAACGACAACGCCCAGTAATACTTTGCCAAGCGCAGTGAGCCATGGTGGAAGATGCGCTGGCGCACCGGCCTGCGCATTCAGGAGGTGCAGCTGTGTGGCAAAGGCCTGCAGCGCGCCGCTTCGCATAGCGGCTATACTCGCCGCGGCCGCGCTCGAAAGCGCAAGTACGATGGCAGCCGCGCTCATTATCCGCCAGTGTAGCTGGAGCGTTTCGAGCGCAGCCGGTACGCCGAGAACCGCCGTCTGGATGGCGGTGTCGGGCGCTGTCGCAGTGAGCGTTGCTGACGAAGGAGCGGCACCAAATGCGCCGTTGAGCATACGCACCAATGCCGCCACGGCAGCGTGCCCGACGTTGCCACCCTGCCCTCGCAGCAGCACCAGCACCGCGGTCAGCAGCGCCAGGAGCACGCCGATCAGCGCTACCGCTTCAACCGTTTCGAGCCCGCACTCATTGCGCACTAGCCGCCACCTGCTGTTGAGCAGGCCCCTGCGATAAGGGCGTGTGCCGACGCGCGTCCAGACGCCGCGCGCAGCGCTGCCGTTCTGCCTGAGCGTGACTGCCGCAATAACGGCGCGCGCCAGGGCCGCGCCAGCTAGCATGACGTGCGCCACTGCAACGAGACCCGTACGCAGCGCAGCCCCAAGCAGACCAAGCGCCAGCCAGACGCGCGCAAGCGGCGGAGCGCAGGGGCGCCTGGTTGCGCGCCCCTGGCTTGCAACGGCACGATCATGGCGCCCTCCTGCAGAAAGCGCCACGCTTAGCAGCAAGACACCAAATTCAGCGACATTCAGATGATCGATTTGCACAGCATCCACTCAGCGCCCTTATGATGCAGCTGAGCGTAGCATACCAGCGCGGGGCCAGGACGAGAAGCGAGGATGTGTAACACGTGTGTAACAGTGTATCGCGGCGGAGGCGCGATGTGCGATAATCGCCATTGAAGGACGAAGGCGAGGCCACAGGGCCGTGTACCCTTGGCAAATCGGATAGAGCGTCGTATTGACGCGGCGTGTGGATGTACTGGAAAGCTATGACGACACCACAGGCGGTCGAGCGTATATTCGCCCCCAGTCCGCTGTCCTTTATCCTGACTCTCCATTCTTCATCTGTCGTTGTTGGCCATTCTCACCCCTCAAACGCCACGAACGCCGCCCCCGGCACGGGCGCGCGGGCGGCGGGCGCGCCGAGCGCCGGCAGGGACTCCAGCGCCGGCACCACCACCACCTCGCCGCTGTACTGGTTGGCGACGATCAGGAAGCGACCGTCGGGTGCGACGGCGAAGTTGCGCGGCCAGTCGCCGCCGCAGGGCGGCGTCGCCATGCGCGCCAGCCGCCCATCCGGGGCGACCGCGAACACCGCCAGCGAGTTGTGGCCGCGGTTCGACACATACAGCCGCGCGGCGTCGGGCGACAGGTGAATGTCGGCGACGGTGTTCGCCGGCGCACCGGGCGGCAACGTCTCCACCACCTGTCGCTCGCGCAGCGCCCCGGCCGCGGCGTCGAAGGCATAGACACCGACCGTGCTGTCAAGCTCGTTGGCGACATACACCAACTCCCCGTTCGGGTGAAACGCCAGGTGCCGCGGCCCCGCGCCAGGCCGCGCCTCGGCATGCGTGTGCGCGGTCAGCCGCCCGTTGCTGGCGTCGAAGCGGTAGACCAGGATCTGATCGATCCCCAGGTCGGCCACCAGCACGAAGCGGCCGCCGGGCGCGAAGGCGGCGGAGTGGGCGTGTGGCCCCTCCTGGCGCTCCGGGTGCGGGCCGTGGCCGCGGTGCTGCACGTGGTCGGCCATCGCGCCGAGCGCGCCATCCGGGCCAAGCGGGAGCACGGCGAGGCTACCGCTGGTGTAATTCGAGACGATCAACCAGCGGCCGGACGGATCGAGCGCCAGATGGCATGGGTGATCGCCGCCGCTCGGCTGTGCGTTGATCGGCTCCAGGCGCCAGGGAGCCAGGTCGTAGCGCAGCGCCCAGACCGCGCCAGGCGCGCCATCCACCGCCTGGGCGGTTTCGCTGACTGCGTAGAGCCAGCGGCGATTCGGATGGACGGCCAGAAAGGATGGGTTGGCGATCAGGGGCGTGGCGCCGAGCGGCGTGAGCGCGCCGGTCACACCATCGAACGCGAAAGCGTAGATACCGGGCCGGTCTGCCGGCGCGTAGCTGCCAACGAGCAGCGTATGGGCAGTGGGGGGCATGAGGCACCTCGGATCAATGGCACCGATGCATGTGGGGGCGTGGTCTGCGCCCCTGGCGAATGGCAATGCGTCCAGGCGATGCGTTCCTCCTCCATCCGTAGCCAGGTCACCAATTGGTCACCGAGCCGTCGCGCCGGCGCCAGTGCGGCGCTTCCCAGAACCGCCATGTCTGCGCCGCGGCGCGCTCCTCGTCGAGCTCCACCCCCAGGCCTGGCCCATCCGGCACCGGGAAGACCGTGCCCACCAGCCGCGGCTGCACCGGAAAGAGCAGCGCGGCGTCGTTTTCGCCGGACGCGCCGAAGTACAGGTTCTCGCTCTGCGTCACCCGCACCTCCTGCCAGGCGAAGTTCGGCACGGCCGCCGCCAGGTGAATGGTCGCCGCGGTGCAGACCGGGCCGAGCGGGTTGTGCGGCATCAGGTCGATGTAGTGCGCCTCGGCCCAGCCAGCCACCTTCATCGCCTCGGTGAATCCGCCGACGTTGCAGATGTCGATCCGGGCGAAGTCGGTCAGGTGGCGCTCGATGAACGGCAGGAACTGCCATTTGCTGGCGAACTCCTCGCCGACGGCGAACGGTACATTCGTCAGCCGGCGCAGCGCCGCGTACGCCTCCGGTGTCTCATCGCGGATCGGCTCCTCCAGGAAGTCCAGCGTGCCGGGCGGCAGGCGCTGGCAGAACGACGCCGCCTCGGCGATCGACAGGCGGTGGTGGTAGTCGATCCCGAGCGTCAGGTCGGGGCCGAACGCCTCGCGGGCGCGCCGGAGCCAGGTGGCGGTCACGCCGATGCTGTCACGCGGCTCGAAGACGTTTGGGTCGTCTGGCGGGGAGGGCAGCAGCGTCATCGTACGGATGACGCGCCAGCCGTGCCGCCAGAGCAGCTCCATGCTCGCCAGCATCTGCTCGCCTGTGCCGCCCGCCGCCGTGGCGAAGCACGGGATGGTGTCGCGCTGCTTGCCGCCGAGCAACTGGTAGACCGGCACGCCGAGCGCCTTGCCGGCGATGTCGTGCAGCGCGATGTCGATCGCGCTCTGCGCCGCCAGCAGCACCCGCCCGCCCTCGAAGTACTGGCTGCGGTACAGCTCCTGCCAGATCCGCCCGCGCTGCATCGGGTCCTGGCCGAGGAGGAACTCGCGGAAGTGCCGCAGCGCCCCGATCACGGCCAGCTCGCGCCCGCTCAGCCCGGACTCACCCAGGCCGGAGATGCCCTCGTCCGTCTCGACTTTGACGACTAACTGGTTGCGCGTGCCGACCCAGATCGGGTACGGCTTGATGTCGGTGATGCGCATCGCTACGTATCCTCATGGCACCAGCCAAGCACATGCTCGGCCTTGCCGCAGTCGAAGGAGCCACGGTGCTTCGTGCGATCGCCGCGGATGGGGAGGTCCAGGCCGTACTCGTGCGCTCGTTCCAGCAAGGGAGTGGCCATCGCCGGGCACGGCACGACGATGTAAGAGACCTCTTGACCGCTGAACGACAGGGTGACCACCAGCAGGCAGGGCGGTGTAACGGCCTGCCTGCTGGTGTAGCCCCAGCGATCGCGCATCACCGCCGGACCGAATTGTCCGGCGGTGGCGGTGATCTGCTCGGTGTCGCTCATCAAGCCGTGAACGCGCAGGCTGGCAATCACCAGATCGGAGTAGCGCCGAGCAAAGGCATCCGCCTGTTGCCCCATCACCCGCTGTGAAAGGCTGTGCGGATCTTCGCTGTAGGTCGGGGGCCGATCGTCGAGCGGAAAGTAGTCGTAGCGCGGCGCCCAGCTCAACGCCCCGCCGATCGCGATGCATCGACGAAACCAGGCAGATGCACTGGATTCCGAACGCCACAACAGCGGCCAGCGTGTTGTAACTGCCAGCGGCATGCCAGGCATCCAGGATCAGAACGGGCGAGGGCAGCGCTGCCAGGTGAATCAGCGCGTCGCACCCCTGGGCGCGCGCTACCACGTCGCCGAAGTTGCAGGTAGCAGCTGCTCTGAAGTGCGGGATGTAGCGCGGTGGGTGCGGCAGCGCCAGATCGACTCTCACCACGCCATGGCCGTGCTCAAGGAGATGCCTGCTGCGGGCGCGGCCACGCTGGCCATTCCCGCCCGTTATGGCGATCCTCATTGTTGTCGCTGTTGCCTCTGCGCAAGAGTGGCTGTCGTAGCGTACCGAAAGAAATACAGGTTGGTTCGCTCGCCGATCACCTTTTTCTAGCTAGATCGCGCCGCACATCCGGGCCTCGGCCGCGAGCACACCACTCAGCGCGTCGTTCATATGCGCCAGCATGAGCAACCGCGCCTGCGAGGAGGCGCGATCGTGCAGTGCCTCGGCAATCAGTAGGTGGTAACGCACCGCCCGAGCCGTCATTCCGGGCTCCTGAGATGTCAGCCGGCGGCTCTCCAGAAACAGATCGTTGACGCTTTCCATGATCTGGAACAGCACCGGGTTGTGGGCCGCCCGGGCTATCCGGCGGTGGAACTCAACATCCGGCTCGACGAAGTCGAGGCCATCGCGGGCATACTCTTCCATCATCCGTGCTAGTCGCGCGATTTCGTTGAGCTCATCATCGCTGGCGCGCTCGGCGGCCAAGGCCGCCAGTTCCGGCTCCAGAATGCGGCGAGTCTCGGCCAATGCGACGATCAGACCGGTGTCGAGGTTGGCGAAGCGCCCGGCCAGATCTGGCAGGCTTTGCGCTGCAGCGACGAACACACCGCGCCCATGTTCGATCTGCACCAGGCCGATCGATTCAAGCGAACGGAGTGCTTCGCGCAGCGATGCCGTGCTGACGTTCAGATCCTTCGCCAGGCAGATGATACTCGGCAGCCGGTCGCCCGGCAGCCACTGGCCGCTGCGAATCCGCTGCTTCAAATCCTCGAAGACAGCCTGGAACACTCGGTTGCCATGAGAGATTCTTTTGGCGTGGATATCCTGTTGCAATCCCATGTTTCCCCGCTGTTGGTCGAGCTTGCTCCCGCTGGTGGCACCGCTCCGGCGCTGAGCTCTATCCAAAGGTCGATTCGCCGTTCGCGCCCTCGGGACTATAATCGAGAATAGGGTTCTTCCGCAACGGATGTGGTCAGAGCAGCGCGTTTCCGGCCCGATCCGCCCCGAACGCCTAGTGCATCAGCGCCCCCCGATAGTTCGCGTCGAGCGCCAGGGACTGCGCGAACTGTCAGCCGGCCTCGACCCGGTCGCCAAGACCAAACACGCCAAAGCGGATCATGGAGCGGCAATGCACGCGATTGCGCTCGTTCAGATCCTCTGCTATCCTGACAGCCCCCTTTGTTGAGGAACATCGGTTTCTTGTGTAGCCGGCCGATTAGGCACGCCGGGATCGGGAGCGTCTCGGCCCAAGCGCACACCGTTCACCCTGAAAGGCATAACGACTCCCTATCGCTGGCATCGTGCAGATCGCTGGAGTGGCTGATCGGTGCCACAGAGGTCGTCCACCTCGCTGGCCACAGCGGTGGACAAAGCCGGCAGGGCGGGCGGGCTCACATAGCGAGTCCGCCGCCAGATCAGAAGTGATCTGATGACTTTTCCGAAAATCATAGTTGACACACTATTGAAGGTCGCGTACAATTGTACCATTCCACCACAAAAAAGGCAATATGGAAACACAAGGAGGTGCCACGCCAAGCACTGATCTGAACACTTACGCACACCAGGATGACGCCGGCCGACTACTTTTGTCGAAGGAGACACGCTCCAATGTTGAAGTTCAAGTTCCTGAGCACCTTCACGCTCATGGTGTTGGTGCTAGCTGCATGCGGCGGCACGCCTGCGGCGCCACAAGCATCCCAGGCGACACAAGCACCTGCGCCAGGACAGACAGCGCAGCCGACACAGGCTCCAACGGCACAGGATAAAGCAACCGCCGCGCCAGCAGAAGGACAGCCGACCGCTGAGCCGGGGCCAATCTCCGCTGGCCCACTGAAAGAAGTTCCGCGCAACCAGACGCTCGTCCTCGGCTGGAGCATCAGCTCCCCGATCGGTGTCACGAACCCCTGGGCTGTGCCCGGCTATACCCACCAAGAAGGCAATGCCATGATGTGGGAACCGCTCTCCTACTTCGGCATCTTCGCCAACAAAGAGATCCCCTGGCTAGCCGAGCGCATGACCTATACCAAGCCGGACTTCACCGAACTGACGATCAAGCTCCGCAAGGAGGCCCAATGGAGCGACGGTGTGCCGGTGACGTCGAAGGACGTAATCTACACCTTCGAAGGGCAGATGAAGAACGACAAACTGCCCTACCACGCCCAGTTCGATCAGTACGTGCGGGATGTCAAAGCGATCGACGATCAGACCGTCGTCGTGAGCTTCAAAATCCCGGCACCGCGCTTCGCTTTCGAAGTGCTGACGTTGAAATTCGACACCGGCATTCCGATCGTCCCCGAGCACTACCTGAGCAAGCAGCAGGACGTGAACGCGACGCCGGGCGGCCTTGACATGCCGCACTCCGGGCCGTACAACCTCGTGCTGTGGGACAAGAACCAGAAGATCTTCGACCTGCGACCGGACTGGTGGGCGATCAAGGCCGGGCTGCGGCAGGAGCCGGCCGTCAAGCGAATCATCATGGTCAACATCGGCGGGCAGATCGGCCAGAACATGGAGACGGTCGCTCAGCGCGTCGTAAACAACGAAATGGATGCGACGCTGGACATGCGCAGCGCCGTGATTGGCAACATCCTTAAGAACAACCCGAAGGTCACGACGCACACCGGCAACGAGCCGCCATACGGCTACCTGGACTGGTGGCCGAACTCGCTCTGGATGAACACCCAGCTGACGCCGTACAACGACCCGCGTGTGCGCCACGCGATTAGCCTCTCGATCGACCGTGACAAGATCGACGAGGTAATCTACGAGGGCGCGAAGATCTCGACGGTCTACCCTTTCCCGCTCTACCCAGAGCTGCAGAAGTTCGTAGACAGCCCCGAGGTCAAGGCGCTGGAGCAGAAGTACAACCCGCGCGAGTTCAATCTCGACAAGGCCGCCCAGCTGATGCAGGAAGCCGGCTTCACCAAGAACGGCGATGGCCTCTGGGAAAAGGACGGCAAGACGGTCAATGCGACGATCCACGGCTTTGAGGGCATCCATAGTGACATCGTCCCGGTGCTGGTGGAGATGTTGCGGGCTGGCGGGTTCGACGCGGCGGTGGACTTCAGCAACGACGCCTACAACCACATGGCCAACGGCGATCCGGGCCTCTATATGTTCGGCCACGGCGCCAGCCTGAAAGACCCGTACGCGGCCTTCGAGCTGTTCCATAGCCGCTACAGTGCAGCCGTCGGTACCTCGGCCGGCAACAATCGCTTCTCGCGTTACAAGAACCCGGAGTTCGACAAGCTGCTGGACGAGATGGCGCCGCTCTCCTCGGACGATCCGAAGTTCAAGGAGAATGCCGTCAAGGCGCTGGAGATCTACTGGCGCGATCAGATCGACGTGCCAGTGATCCAGTGGCTGCACCGCATCCCCTACAACCAGACGTACTGGACCAACTGGCCGACGAGGGATAACCTTGCGGATGGCACAAATGGCGCTTTCTGGGCGCATACCGGTATGCTGGTGGTCACCGCTCTCAAGCCGGCTCGGTAAGCGGACAGATCGCTGACGGCTGGTTCCGGCCGAGGTGGAGCAGCGCGCTTCACTTCGGCCGGAACCAACTGGCGGCGCCCGATTTTCATCGTATACCCGCGCCAGCATCCACACCCGGTAGGGTATTGTCGATACCCCCACCAAGATCACACCCGCTCCGGGCATCCGGCCTGCGCTAGCGCCCGGTCGTTTCAACGTGGAAGCTGGTGGAGGAGTTCAAGGAGGAGCAGAGGTGAGCCTGAGTCTTGTCGTCCGGCGCCTGTTCTTTCTGGTGCTGGTCATCTGGACGGCATCGACAATCACGTTCTTTATTCCGCGTATTTCAAGCCGCAACCCGATCCGTGAGCGCTTCGCGCAGCTTGCGCGCACCGGCGGCTTCTCGCCGCAGGATCTCGAAACGATTGTCGCCTCATACAACCAGAAATTTGGCATTGACAAGCCCTTGCTGGAGCAATACGTCGATTATATGAGCAGCGTCGCGCGTCTCGATCTCGGCGTGTCACTGAATAAGTTCCCCAAAACCGTCTGGGATCTTATTCTCGAAGCGGCACCGTGGACAATGGGTCTGCTGTTCGTCAGCACGATCGTGGCGTTCGTACTCGGCAACCTGCTCGGCGCGATCGCCGCTTGGCCGCGCTCGCCCGGCTGGCTGCGTGGTCTCGCCACTCCATTCATCGTGCTGCAGGGGGTGCCGCCGGTTATCCTTGGCGTGCTGTTGCTGTTCTTCCTCGCCTTCCGCCTCAAGCTTCTGCCGCTCGGCGGCGCCTACTCGATCGGCATCCAACCGAGCTGGTCACTGTCGTTCGTGCTCGATATGCTCCGCCACCAGATCCTGCCAGCGGTCTCGCTGATCTTTGGCTCTGTCGGTGGCTGGGTGCTGTCGATGCGCGGCATGGGCGTGACGATTCAGGGCGAAGATTATGTAAACTTTGCTGAGCACAAAGGGCTGAGCGGGCTGGTGATTTTCCGCGATTATTACTTACGCAACGCCATGCTGCCAGCAGTCACTGGCTTAGCGCTGGCGCTGAGCACAGTGGTGACCGCCGGGATCGTCGTCGAGGGCATCTTCGGGCTACCGGGCGTCGGCTCGGTGTTGATCGAGGCGATTCAGCAGAACGACTTCCCGGTGATCTACGGCATCGTGCTGTTCATTACCATCGCCGTTGCGACCCTGATGGTTCTGGTGGAGTTCCTCTACCCACTGATCGACCCACGCGTTCGCCATACGTGAGGACGCCGACCGATGCTCTCACTGTTTCGCAGCGAAACCTGCCAGAGTAGGGGGTTCTGATGGCAACTATCGCTCTTCCAAAAACCGACGTGCGGCAACCCAGCAGGATGATACTGGCACTGCGCTATATGCGCCGCAACAAGAGCCTGGCGATCGGGCTCTTCATTCTATTCTTGCTGATCGCCTTCACCGTGATCGGCCTGCTCACGATCGACACCAAGAACGCTTACCCGCTGTCCGTCCGCTCCAAACAGCCGCCAAGCCTGAAGTACCCATTCGGAACGGACTTCTTCGGCCGCGATCTGCTGGCCGCGATGGTCGTCGGGATGTGGCAGACAGCGCTGATCGGCGTGCTCGCAGGCGCGATCGGTACGACTATCGGCGTGGTGCTTGGGTTCATCTCGGCTTACTTCGGCGGGCTCATCGACGCTTGCATCAAAGGGCTCTGCCAGATTCTGACACCCATCCCAGCCTTTCTCATCCAAGTCGTGATCGCCGGCTCACTGGACAAGCGGCTGGTGACGATCTACACGATGGCGCTGGTGGTGGTGTTGTTGGCCTGGATGGGGCCGACGCTCGTCATCCGCTCACAGGTACTGACGATGAAGGAGCGGCCGTTCGTTGCGGTCGCCAAGCTCTCCGGCGTGGGCGATATGGGGATCATCTTCCAGGAGATCCTGCCGAACCTATTGCCGTTCATCGCGGCAGCGTTCGTCACGCAGGTCTTCGCAGCAGTGTTCGCCTCATTTTACCTTGCCGTGGTCGGCCTTGGCCCGCTACGCGAGCCGTTGCTCGGCAACATCGTCTGGGCAGCACAGACGCAGGGCGCGTTCTTCAACGGCTGGTGGTGGTGGCCGCTGGAGCCGGCACTGGCGCTGGTGCTTATCCTTACCTCGCTAGCCCTGATCAATATGGGGCTCGACGAGCTGGCAAATCCGCGCGTACGCAAGTCGGAGTAATGTGACTATGAGCCGTATACTACAGATCCGAGGCCTCCAGGTCTCATATTACACCGACGCTGGCCGAGCGATCGCGCTGGACGGGATCAACCTGGATCTGGAGGCCGGCGAGAAGCTCGGCCTGGTGGGGGAATCTGGCTCTGGGAAGAGCACGATGGCGCTGGCGATGATGCGCATGATCAAGCCGCCGGGGCGGATCGAAGCTGGCAGCGTGATCGTGGACGGCGACGACCTGATGCAGCTCTCCGACGAGGAGATGCGCAAAGCGCGCCTCAGCACGATTGCCTACATCCCGCAGGGCGCCATGAACTCACTCAACCCGGTGATGCGGATCGGCGCGCAGATGATGGACGCGATCAGAGCCCACGACCCACAGAGCGATCGACGTACGCTGGAAGCACGCTGCATGCGTGCGCTCGAATCCGTCGATCTCGCGCCGAGCGTCTTCCGCATGTTTCCGCATGAATTGAGTGGCGGCATGAAGCAGCGCGTCTGTATTGCGATCGGCATCCTGCTCAAGCCAAAGGTCATCATCGCCGATGAGCCGACCAGCGCGCTCGATGTGGTGACACAGCGACAGGTGATGGAGACGATCGATCGGGTGCAGAAGCAGATCGGCGCGGCCGTCATCCTGATCGGCCATGACATGGGTCTGATGGCGCAGTTCGTGGACAAGGTGGCGGTGATGTATGCCGGCCGGCTCGTGGAAGTGAGCACCGTCCGTGATATGTTCCTCAACCCGGCACACCCCTACGCCCGCGCGCTGATCAGCAGCCTACCGAAGCTGGACAACAAAGGCGTGTTTCAGAGCATCCCTGGTATCGCCCCCTCGCTGCTGCGCCTGCCGAGTGGCTGCGCGTTTCACCCGCGCTGCGCCGAGGTGATGGAGGTCTGCACGAGCGTGCGCCCAGATGTCCTAACACTGGCTGATGGGCGAAAGGTGGCGTGTCATCTCTACGCGAAAGGTCATATCAATGGCACCATTGCTGGAGTTCAAGAACGTCACGAAGGTATACTCGCGCGGTGTGCTGAACAAGACGTCGACAACGGCGCTCAATGACGTGTCGTTCAAACTGAACCAAGATGAGCCGACAATTCTGACGGTGGCCGGCGAGAGCGGCAGTGGCAAAACGACACTCGCCATGCTATTGCTTGGCTTTATCAATCCGACCTCCGGCCAGATTCTGTATAAGGGTAGTGATATCAACAAACTACGCGGCGAAGAGCGGTTGACGTTCCGGCGCGAGGTGCAGGCCGTGTTCCAAGACCCGTTCGCAGTATTCAACCCATTCTACACCGTCGATCACCTGCTTTCGGTGCCGATCAAACGCTTCAAGCTCGCTAACAACAAGCACGAGGTACGTGAGCGGATGGCCGAGGCACTGACCGCTGTCGGCCTGCGGCCTGAGGAGATCCTCGGCCGCTTCCCGCACCAACTCTCCGGCGGCCAGCGGCAGCGCATCAACGTAGCACGAGCGCTGGTGCTGCGGCCAAAGCTGCTCGTGGCCGATGAGCCGGTGTCCATGGTCGATGCCTCCCTTCGGGCCAGCATCCTGGAGACGCTCCAGTCGCTCCAGCGCAACTATGGCGTCTCGATCATCTACATCACCCACGATCTGACGACCGCCTACCACATCGCTAAGTCGATTGTAGTGCTCTACCGCGGCTCGGTGATGGAGGCTGGCGACATCGAAACCGTGATCAAGCGGCCGCAACATCCCTACACCCGGCTGCTGATCGACTCGATCCCCTGGCCTGATCTGTCGCGGCGCTGGGGCGAAACGGAGATACGGGCCAGGGAATCCGAGCTTGGCGAGCGCAGCACCGGCTGCAAGTTCTACGCCCGCTGTCCCTTCGCCATGGCCAAGTGCAAGACACCGCCGCCGCTTTTTCGCCTGAGCGACCACCAGACAGTCTCCTGCTATCTACAGGACCAGCACCCACAGATCGAGTCGGAGCGGCTGCACGAATTGCTGCCGGTCTAGTATCGACGCTATGGAACACGTCCGAGAAGGTCAGCCTGTAGCAGGGCGGGAACATCACCAGCTACTATTACCGTAACCCGGCTATCACGTTGGACGAGCGCGCAGGCGCAGATCGAGCAGTTCCTGAGGGCGGTCTATAACGCGCTCAGCGGGGGTGTCGGGAGCCGCAGGCGCCCCAGACGCCATCCTCCCCCGTCGCGCGGTCGGCGGCTGCGCTGCCGACCGCGCGGCGGAACATCGGGAGTCTTGGCAGGCGCAGCCCGCCAAACCTCCCCGTTGCAGACAGCTTCTGAGTGAATTCGCGGTGTTCTGGATGGACGGCTTTAAGGCGATGCCCGCCGCCAGCCGACTGGTCGTCGCTCACACTCCTCCCCCTGCTCGGCGGCAAGATGAGCAGCCTGCACAACGAACATAGCGGTCGCGAGTGGTTGCGGCGATCGTACGTGGTGATGCAGCGGCGGCATCAGAGGCGATGGCACAACACTTTGACACGATCGCCATGAGCCTGGGCGAACCGGTGCAGGACTAGGAGACGAAGAGGGCGCTGATGCAGCAGCGGACGAACGACTTGACCGGCGTCATCCCCATCGTTGCGGCGACGTTCACCCCAACCGGAACCGTTGACGAGGATAGCTTCACCGCGCTTGTACGCCACCTCACCCGTACCGGTGTGCGCGGCCTGACACTCTTCGGCTTCGCCAGCGAATTCTACAAGCTGAGCGACGCCGAGCGGGATCGTCTCCAGGCACTGCTGCTCGCCGAAACAACCAAACAGCCGACCGTAGCAGGCATCATCTCGATCACCGACCATAGCTGGGAAGTGGCCGTACCGCGAGCACAGGCGGCCGAAGCGGCCGGCGCGGACGCGCTGATGCTGCTCCCGCCGTTCTTTCTCGCGCCGAGCGACGCTGCGATCCTGGAGCACATCCGTCGGGTGGTGGCCAGTGTCAGTGTGCCGGTCATTATTCAGTACGCGCCTGCGCAGACGGGGGTGCGCCTCGCTCCCGAGCTGTTCGTCCGGCTCCGCGAGGAGCTGCCGAACGTGGCTATGATCAAAGTAGAAACGCAACCGCCAGGGCCGTATATCACACACATCCGCGAGGCGTCGGGCGGCACCTTGGGAACGCTCGTCGGCTATGCGGGCGTGCAACTTCCCGATGTGCTGGTACGTGGCGCGTGGGGTGTCCAGCCTGGTTGCTCGTTTGCCGAGGTGTATGTCGAGCTCGACCGGCTGTTTCGTGCAGGGGACCGCCCGGCCATGGTGGCGTTGCACACCAGGCTGCTACCATATATCAGTTACTGGATGCAAGCCATTGAACTGATCATCCAGGCCGAAAAGACCATTCTCCAACGGCGGGGTATTATCGCCAGCGATTATTGTCGCCACCCTTGCTACACGCTCGACGCCACCGAGCACGCGCTGATCGACGCCTTTCTCGACGCCTTCGCTCCGCTGCTGCCCGTTCCACAGAAGGATGTGCACCGATGAAGATCACTGAGGTCAAGGTGTGGCTCGTGGAAGGCGTCAAGTATAACTGGACACTGTTGAAGGTGTATACCGACAGCGGTCACACTGGCGTGGGCGAGGCGACCAACTGGCCTGGATCGCCGATCATCGAAGCAGCCGTGCGTCACGTCGGCGAGCGCGTGCTCGGGCTGGACCCGCTGCGCACTGATTTTATCTGGACTAAGCTTTACCGAGACTTGAACTGGATTGGGCCCTACGGTGCCAGCTTGTGTGCCATCAGTGGGCTGGATATGGCGCTGCTGGACCTCAAAGCCAAGCTGCTTGGCGTCCCTTGCTACGAACTGCTGGGTGGCGCGTTTCGCACCGCTATCCCATTGTATGCCAACTACTGGTTCACGGGCGGCGAGCACACCGCCGAGTCCTACGCGGCCCAAGCGGCCAAGGTGCGCGCGGCGGGCTTCGGTGGGCTCAAGTTCGACCCCTTCGCCCATGTCAACTATCTCTATGGCGAGGACCTGGCGACCAACCTCGGGCTGACGCCAGCACAGCAGGAGCGTGCCTACACCGTGACTCAGGCGGTGCGCGAGGCGATCGGGCCGGAGTTGGACATGATGATCGAGACCCACGCGATGCTCAACGGGCAGATGGCCGTGGCGATGGCGGAGCGCCTGGCGCCGCTGCGCATCACCTGGTACGAGGAGCCAGTGGGGCCGGAGAATGTTGCGACGCTGGCGGCGATCCGGCGGCGCATCGCAGGAGCGGTGCCGCTGTGCGTGGGGGAGCGCCACTACACGCGCTACGGCTTTCGGCCGGTGCTTGAGCAGCAGCTCTGCGACGTGGTCATGCCGGATGTCACGCGCTGCGGCGGGCCCTCGGAGCTCAAGCGCATCGCCACGATGGCCGAGGCGTACAACGTCCTGATCGCGCCGCACAACCCGAACGGGCCACTCAGCACGCTGGCCAGCGCCCATGTGTGCGCTGCCATCCCGAACCTGTATCGCCTGGAATACATGTTCACCGATGTGCCGTGGCGCGACACGGTGATCGATCGGCCGCTCGAAGTGCGAGATGGTGTGCTTCACCTTTCCGACCGACCAGGCCTGGGGGTCGACTTGGTCGAGGAGGTGATGGAGGCCCACCCAGGGGTGCGCCTGCCGCACGCCGGCTTCTATGTGTAAATGCGATCGGACATGTGGAGGGGTAGTGATGACCTCCACCGTGGCGACTCGAGAGAGAGGGCGAGTAAGCACTGTTAATGCCGATCTAAGCCCGTTCGCGACACGCATGATATACTCGGCAGAAGGTCTTAGAAGCTGTCTGCAACAGCGAGGTTTGGCGGGCGTAGCCCTCCACGATCCTTGTGTTCCGTCGCGCGGGCGGCGGCTGAGCCGCCGCCCGCGCGACGGAGCAAGCTTGCTTTCGGGGGCCCGTGGCCCTCATGCCCCCACCAGAAGCTTTTCAGATAGCCGCTTGAGGACAGGTTTGCACGGTGGTCCACCGCGCCGCATCGCCCGTACGTGACGTGCTCGCACCGGCAGCCCGCCGCAATGCGGTGTCGGATCGCAATCCGACTGCCAGTCATGCGAAAGGACAGGCTGCGATATGCGGCATCGCGGCGCACTCCTTCGCGCGGGCCGGTGGGAGTTCAGCGTTAGCTTGGCAGGCGCGCATCGTCAAACATCTGACACACGAGGTCGCTCTCGGCGACGACGGCGGCAAGCGCCGATCGCCATTCCCCTCTGCCGGAGGAGCGACGAACAATGACCGATCGACGAACGGAGGGTGACATGTCCGGTGATCAGCACGGACTCGCGATCGATCTGCGGGATGCGCGCGCGCTCGTGACCGGTGTCAGCAGCGGGATCGGCGCGGGGATCGCGGCGGCGCTGGCGCGGGCCGGGGCAGATGTCGCTGGCTGTGGCCTGGACGACGCCATGAGCGCGGGCGCGCAGGTGTTTCTCAACGGCGTGCGGCACGCCAATCGGCGCGGTTGGTACCGGGCGATCGATCTCGGCACGGCCCACGCACCGGCTGAACTCGTCGCCTGGGCGGCCGAGACGCTTGGTGGGATCGATCTGCTCGTCTCGAACGCCGGGCGCAACATCTTCGCCGGGGCCGCTCGTTGTACCGAAGCAGAGTGGACCGACAACATCAACCTGAATCTGGCGGCGCACTGGCGGCTTGCGCAGGCCGCCCGGCCACACCTGGAGCACGGTACCCACCCGGTGATCATCGTGATCGCCTCGAACCACGCCTACGCCACGCTGCCTGGCTGTTTTCCGTATAATGTCGCTAAAGCCGGGCTGACAGCCCTGGTTCAATCGCTGGCGCTGGAGTGGGGGCCACGTATTCGCACCGTCGGGATCGCACCCGGCTTCGTTGAAACCCCGCTCAGCGACGCCTGGTTCAACACCTTTGCCGATCCAGCCGCGAAGCGTAGGCAGATCGTCAGCCTGCATCCGGTGGGGCGGCTTGGCACGCCGGAGGATATCGGCACACTCTGCGCGTTTCTCTGTAGCCCGCTCGCCGGTTTCATCAGCGGCAGCACCGTGCTGATCGACGGCGGGCGCAGCGCCGCCTTGCAAGATGACTGACCCCGGAAGGACGGAACGTTCATGCTCGAAATCGCCGAATTCATCCCCCCGACACCCTCCCCGCTGTGGAAGCTGGCGAAGCAGGCCGGCGTCGATGTGGTGGTGGGGGGGCTGCCCCCCGCCGATCTGCTCGATGGCGACCAACCCTGGGACTACGAGCCACTGCTGCGGATGAAGCAGCGTTACGAGGCGGCCGCCTTCCGCCTGGCGGTGATCGAGGCGCGTCCGCCGCTCAACCTGGCCAAGCGCGGCCTGCCCGGGCGCGACGCCGAGATCGACACGGTCTGCACGCTGCTGGAGAACATGGGCCGGCTCGGAATCCCGGTGTGGTGTTACGAATGGATGACCGATTTCAATTGGGTGCGCACCAGCACCAGTACGCCCTCGCGCGGCGGCTCGCTGGTCACGAGCTACGACCACGCGCTGATGCAGGCCGCGCCGCCAACCGAACTCGGCCCGATCGGCGAAGACGAACTATGGGAGAACCTGGCGTACTTCCTGCGGCGGGTGCTGCCGGTTGCCGAGCGCGCCGGCGTGCGCCTGGCTATGCACCCGGACGACCCGCCGCTCTCGCCGATCCGCGGCGTCGGGCGGATCATGCGCAGCGTCGAAAACTTCCAGCGTCTGCTCGACCTGGCGCCCAGCCCGATGAACGGCATCACCCTCTGTCAGGGCAACTTCACGCTGATGACCGACGACCTCCCGGCCGTCATCCGCCAGTTCGGCCGGCAGGGGAAGATTTTCTTCGTCCACTTCCGCGATGTGCGCGGCACGCCGGAGAAGTTCGAGGAAACCTGGCACGACGACGGCCAGACCGACATGCTGGCCTGCATGCGCGCCTACCGCGAGATCGGCTTCGACGGTGTGCTCCGCCCCGACCACGTGCCGACGGTCGAGGGGGACAGCAACGCCGACGCCGGCTATTCGGCCTTTGGCCGCCTGTACGCTATCGGCTACATCCGCGGCCTGCGCGAGGCGGTGTACGCCGGGTGATGCGGCGCGGCGCCGCTGCTGGATGCCCGCCACGCGTCGTGCTATCCTTCCGCCGCGAAAACCTCACAGTGGAGTGAATCCATGGCGAAACCCGGACGCAACGACCCGTGCCCGTGCGGCAGCGGCAAAAAGTACAAAAACTGCCACCTGCCGCTCGAAGAAGCCGCTCGCGCCGAGCAGCGCCGCCTGGGCCAGGCGTACGACACGCTGATGCCCAAGCTGCTGGAGGCGGCTCGGGGCGTGACGGAGGCCATCCCGGCCGCGCTCGCCCGCTATTGGGACGGAAAGTACACGCCGGAGCACCTCGGCGAGCTGGACGAGCTGGAGGACAAGGGCGCCGAGCGCTTCCTCGCCTGGCTGGCGTTCGACTACGCGCTGGACGACGGTCGCACCCTGGTGGAGCGGCTGGCCGCCGGCGAGGGCACGCTCGACCTGACCGATGACGAAGCGCGCCTGCTGGCTGGCTGGGCCGGCGTGCGGCTGCGGCCGTACGTCGCCGAGCGGGTGGTGAAAGGACAGGAGATCGGCGTCGTTGACCTGCTCGACGGCACGGCCGCCACCGTGGAGGACCGCGCCGCCTCGCGGCAGGTGGCGCCGGGCGAGGTGCTGATCGCCCATCTGGTGCCGGTCGGCGCGCGCCACTATGTCGCCGGGGCGGCGGCCCATCTGACCGCCGACACGCGCGAGAAGCTCCGCGAGTTCGCCGGGCTGCACCTGGAAGCCTACCGCCGCGACCACCCCGCTGCGACCTGGGCCGACCTGCTGCGCGATCGCTCGGAAGTGCTGAACCACTTCGTGATGGCGCTGCCGGTCGAGGCGCCCGACCCGGGCGTCCTGGAACACCTACTGCTGCAGACGCGCATCGCCCTCAAGCTCGCCGGCGAGTCGCTCGGGGTGGGCCGCGCGGCGGATGAGCGCGACTGAGACGCCCGCGCGCCGCCCGCTATCGCAGCCGGCCACTTGCACACCTGTGCTATACTTGCAGCACAGGCGTTCGCATGTGGAGTAGCCGCCATGACAACCGTCATCGTCGAGCCGGACATCGGGCAAAAGCTTGCCATCCTCGGCAGTGAGGCGTCCGACGAAGTGACCGACGTGCCGGCGACGCAGAGCATCCAGCAGGGCATCCGCCACGCCACCGGCTTCATCTACACCGCTACGCAGGAGGACGGCGGCAAAACGCGGCTGTTCAAGGTGCTCCAGACCAACGCCTGCCGCTACGCCTGCACGTACTGCTTCACCTCCTGCGCCATCCGTCGCAAACGGACGACTTTCAAACCCGACGAGCTGGCGACGACCTTCATCTCGCTGCAGCGCGAGCGGCGGGTGGACGGCCTGTTTCTGTCGTCGGGGATCGTGCCGGACGCCGACACAACGATGGAGAAGATGCTCGCCACCGTCGAACGGCTACGGCTGAAGGAGGGCTACACCGGCTACATCCATCTCAAGCTGATCCCCGGCGCATCATACGACCTGATCGAGCGGGCGGTCGCGCTCGCCGACCGGGTGAGCCTGAACCTGGAGGCGCCCAACCCGGCCCGGCTGCGCGACTTGGCGCCCGAGAAGGAGTTCGCCGAGGGCATGTGGCGGCGCATGGGCTGGGCGGCGCAGCTGATGCGGCAGGCGCGCGCCGAAGGCCGCCGGGCAGCGCGCAGCCTCACCACGCAATTCGTCGTCGGCGCGGTGGGCGAGAGCGACCGCGAACTGCTGGAGACCGTCCAGCGGGCGCACCGCGAGTTGGGGCTGTGGCGGGCGTACTTCTCGGCCTTCCACCCGATCGAGCGCTCGCCGCTCCAGGACCAGCCCGCCGAAGACCCGCTGCGCGCCCTGCGGCTGTATCAATCCGATTTCATGCTGCGCGACTACGGCTTCCGCTTCGACGAGCTGCCGTTCGATGAGCGCGGGCTGCTGCCGCGCGACAAGACGCCGAAGCAGGCCTGGGCCGAGGCGCACCTGCACGAGCCCATTGAGGTGAACCGCGCACCTCGTCACATCTTGCTGCGCATACCGGGTATCGGGCCGAAGAGCGCCGACAAGATTATCGCCGCACGGCGCGAGGCGCGGCTGCGCGACATGTCGCAGCTCAAGGCGCTCGGGGTGACGGTCGGCTGGGCGGCGCCGTTTGTCCTGCTAGACGGGCGGCGCGCGCCGGTGCAGTTGGGGCTGTGGTGACAGACACTCGGGGATAGGGAACAGTCGATGAACGAGGTGAGTGATGCAAGCGCTTGAAGAGCCGAGGATGACCAGGACGCCGAGCTTCTCAAGGCTTGATCGATTGACGTCAGCAGATGCGCAGCAGCCTGACCGCTCGCTACGCAAGTGGTTCGATCTCTCCTAACGCGCCGGTCGGGCAGTTCGTCATAGGGTCGGTGCGATGGCCAGTTCTCTCCCCGACATGCTGACGTTTCAGGAGTTCGCGATGCAGGGGTCGCTCCCGCTCGCGGCCATCCAGCAGACGATGCTGAGCTTCTGCGTGACCGGGCCGATGCCGCCGGGTTCGCGAGCGTCGGCGGTGAACGCCGACGCTCGCGAACCACGGAACCCTCGATATGGCTTCGCCCGCAGCACCTCCCGTTCCAGAACAGCCTCTGTGGCACTACAGCTTCGGCACGATATTCTGGTTGAAGCAGAAGAGATTTTTCGGGTCATATGTCGCTTTGATCTCCGCGAGCCGGGCGTAGGTCGCGCTCGGGTACGCCTCGTGCACACGCTCAGCCCCTTCGTTCTGCAAAAAGTTGACGTACACGCCGGACCCTTCCGCACGGATGGCGTGCCATAGCGCCTCGGTCCAGGCCGTGTGCCTGGTCGTCTCTTCCGCCGGGTCCACCCATAGCCCGATAATCGCTACTAAGAGGGGCTGGCGGCGGTGGGCGAAGGCGGTGGCATCGACGGGAACTCGCGCCATGGCCCCACCCAGACCACGGAACTGCACCAGACTGAAGGGCGAACTGGGCTGGCGCATTGCCGCCAGCACAGCGTCGAGCGCCGCATCGCTCAGGTCGTCGGCGAACATCGAGCGGATGGCGGCAGCATGTGGCTCGGCTTGCGGCGCAGTGAAAGTGTAGATCGCCGGGTAGGGCATCATCCTCACGAACTCTGCAACCGGCGCGGCCAGGGCGCGCAGCGGCGCCAGCGCTCGCTGGCCGTCCGCCTCGTCGCCGGTCCAACAGACCAGGATCAGCAGTACCAGCTCGCCGACCCGTTCCGCCGGCACGAACGGCGCCGGCGGGGCGTACATGACGTTGGCGATCGTTGTCAGCTCCTCCGGCGCGCCGACCGCGTACTCCAGATAGCCGCGCAGCACTTCGCGGGTAGCCGGCAGGAGCAGTACGCCGGCCAGCACCTGACCGACCGGCGCCAGGCGGTAGGTGAACTCGGTCACGATCCCGAAATTGCCGCCGCCGCCACGGATAGCCCAGAACAGGTCGGGGTGCTCTGTCTCGCTGGCAGTGATGATCTCACCCTCGGCGGTGACCACCTGTGCTGCGAGAAGATTGTCGATGGCGAGGCCGTACTTCCGCACCATGAAACCGATCCCACCGCCGGTGGTCAGCCCGCCCATGCCGACGGAGCTGGTGTCGCCGGTGGAGAGCGCCAGGCCGTGGGCGTGGGCCGGGCCGGCTAGGTCGCCGGAGGTCGCGCCGGCCTGCACCCGGGCGATGCGCGCCTCCGGATCGATACTGACCTGCTTCATGCCCGACAGGTCAGCGACAACCGCGCCGGTGATCACGCTCAGGTGCGCGACGCTATGGCCGCCGCTACGTACTGCCAGGGGCAGCAAGTGCGCGCGGGCGAAGCGCACGGTTGCGGCCACGTCCTGCGGCGTGGCGGCCCGCACCACCGCCAGCGGACGGCGGTCGGGGCCAAACAGGGCCGTTGCGCGGGATGTGTCGTAGTCGGCGCTGTCGGCGGTGATGATCTGGCCGGAGAGCTGTGCGCGGAGAGCGCGGAACTGGTCGGCTCTCGAATGGTGGCCGCGCGCTGGCCCAGATGGCTGGATAGCAAGTGTCATGGAAAACCCCTTTTCGTCGTTACCCTGCTGGGGCACTGCCGGCGGCCTACGCTCAAGTCGCCGTATCGGCGCAATTACAGCGCTTAGGCCGGCGCTGATAAGCGCTCGAAGCAGGAAAAA
Source organism: Roseiflexaceae bacterium (assembly GCA_042408595.1). GTDB lineage: Bacteria > Chloroflexota > Chloroflexia > Chloroflexales > Roseiflexaceae > JBHOQX01. The sequence goes on from JBHOQX010000108.1 coordinate 25,521, forward strand.
AGGGAGTGATGGATTGTCCCAAACCAGGCCCTATTCGGAGACGGAGGGCGGAGGCGCGCTCCGTCGCGGGACCGATAGGTGGGCGCAGCGCACAGGGCTGGCGCCGGCCCTACGGCCCCTGGCCGCATCCGGAGGCACGGGCAGGCGGCTAGTCTGGCGGCGCCGGCATACAGAGGGCGATCGGCAGGTGCGTGTTCGGTTGCAACGCGCCGAACAGAAGCTGCCTGAGACGGGGGCTTCGCTCGTCGTGCACACGGACGTTGGCATGGCGCTGCAAGTAGGCATTTGCCGCTTGCAATATCGAACATTTGTGCTATACTGGACCGGAAACCCTCGTCCGACACCGCGCCGTTCTCTCCGAACCATCTGCAGGAGGCGATGCGCCATGTGCCGCAACATCAGGCCGCTGTTCAACTTCGAGCCGCCGGCGACCGAGGAGGAGATTCGCGCCGCCGCGCTCCAGTTTGTCCGCAAGGTCAGCGGGTTCAGCCGTCCCTCGCAGGCGAACCAGGCCGCCTTCGACGAGGCGGTCGACGACATCGCCGCAGGCGTGGCCCGGCTGCTCGCCGCGCTCGAAACGGCCGCGCCACCCAGGGATCGCGAGCAGGAAGCGATTCGGGCGAAAGCGCGCTCCGCCCGGCGCTTTGGCCGGTGATGCCCGGATGATGGGTGTCTGTCAACCTTCCGTATCACGTGCCACCCTGCGCCGAACTGCCGGATCGACTCGACAGCGTGCTGCGGGTGATCGATCTCATTGCAACGAGGGATGTGTCGCCTCGACCGGCGACATGCGGACCCGTCCCGACCTTTCCGGTGAGGCGATCCGGTGCGGGCGGCTGCTTCCCGAAGCGGAGGTGCGCGGCCTGCTCACGCTGATGCGCTTGCACGATGCCCGGCGCGCCGCCCGAACGTCGCCAGAGGGCGACTTGATTCTGCTCGAAGATCAGGATCGCTCGCGCTGGAACCAGGCGCAGATCGCCGAGGGGGTGGCACTGACGCGGGAAGCGCTGGTCACTACGGCGGTTGGGCCGTCTGCGCTCCAGGCGGCGATCGCCGCCGCGCACACGGCCGCGCCAGCCTCTGCAGCGACCGGCTGAGAGGAAATCGTGAGGTCTGTATGGCTTTCTGATGCGGGTTGCTCCGTTGTCCGTGGTCGAGCTCAACGACGCAGTGGCGCTAGCGATGCGCGACGGGCCGGCGGCGGGGTCGATGCTGGTCGACGGCATCCTGGCGCGCGACGATCTGAGGGAGTACCACCTGGCGCGCGCTGCGCGAGCCGACCTGTGCCGGCGGCTGGCGGAGATGCTGGATACGCCGTCATTTCCGGGCGGCGCCAAACGACCGTCGTGTCATAGTTGAAAATCTGAACGGAGCGAGGTGATGACAGTCTCTTTCAAACCCGATGGCTACAGCAGCGTCGCGCCCTACCTGATCGTTGATGGCGCAGACGGGACGATCGCCTTCCTGAAGGCGGTCTTCGACGCCGTCGAACGACGGCGTTACACCACTGAGGACGGCAAGATCACGCACGCTGAGATACAGATCGACGACACGATCATTATGCTGGCGGATCGGACAGGCGACTGGCCCGCCATGCCGGCGCATGTCCATATCTACGTGCCGGACGTGGATGCGACCTACCGCCGCGCGCTCGCGATGGGAGCAAAGCCAATTCAGGAGCCAACGAAGAAGGACGATCCCGACCGCCGCGGCGGCGTGCGCGATGCCGGCGGCACGACCTGGTGGATCGCGACGCAGGTGGAACCATAGAGGCGCATGCGATGCACCCCGAACCCGCCGATCTCACAACTATGGGGGCGCATCGCGTCCGGCCGAACAGAAAGGATCGCGCGATGGCAGACGTAAGGGTGTTGGTTGGCACGCGCAAAGGCGCGTTTATTCTCACCTCGGATGGTGCACGCGAGCGCTGGGAGGTCAACGGGCCGCATTTCGCCGGCTGGGAGATCTTCCACGTCACAGGCTCGCCGGTCGACCCAAATCGGTTGTACGCTTCGCAGTCGAGCGGCTGGTTCGGCCAGACGGTGCAGCGCTCCGACGACGGCGGCCAGACCTGGGAGCCGGTTGGGCACGAGTTCGTCTACAGCGGGGACCCGGGCACGCATCAATGGTACGACGGGACGCAGCACCCCTGGGAATTCAAGCGCATCTGGCACTTCGAGCCCTCTCCGATCGACCCGGACGTGGTCTATGCCGGCGCGGAGGACGCCGCGCTGTTCCGCTCGACCGACGGCGGGCGCACCTGGCAAGAGCTCCCCGGCCTGCGCCAGGCGAAGGGCCATCTGTGGCAGCCGGGGGCCGGCGGCATGTGCCTGCACACGATCGTTCTCGACCCAACCAACCCAGAACGCATCTACCTGGCGATTTCGGCGGCGGGCGCCTTCCGCACTGACGACGGCGGCGCGTCCTGGAAGCCGATCACCAGGGGGCTGCACTCCAGTTTCCTGCCCGACCCGGACGCCGAGATCGGCCACTGCGTGCACCGCATCGCCATGCACCCGGCGCGCCCGAACGTGTTGTTCATGCAGAAGCACTGGGATGTCATGCGCAGCGACGATTGTGGCAAGTCGTGGCGCGAGATCAGCGGCAATCTGCCATCCGACTTCGGCTTCCCGATCGCCGTCCACGCTCACGAGCCGGAGACGGTCTATGTCGTGCCGATCAAGAGCGACTCGGAGCACTTCCCGCCGGAGGGCAAACTGCGCGTCTACCGCAGCCGCACCGGCGGCGATGCATGGGAGGCGCTGACGAACGGCCTGCCGCAGCGTGATTGTTATGTCAACGTTCTGCGCGAAGCGATGGCGGTCGACTCGCTGGACGCGTGCGGGATCTATTTCGGCACGACCGGCGGGCAGGTCTATGCCTCGGCGGACGGCGGCGACAGCTGGCGCGCGATCGTCCGCGATCTCCCGGCGGTGCTGTCGGTCGAGGTGCAAACGCTGCTATGATCCGCGTCTATCTGCCAGCCCATCTACGGACCCTCGCGCGCGTGGGCAGCGAGGTGCAGGTCGAGGTCGAAGGGCCGGTCACGCAGCGCTCGGTGCTCGACGCGCTGGAGGCACAGTATCCGGTGCTGCGCGGCATGGTCCGCGACCCGGCCACGCAGCAGCGGCGCGCACTGGTGCGTTTCTTCGCCTGCGAGGAGGATCTCTCGCACGAGCCGCCGGACGCCCCGCTACCGGAGGCGGTCGCCAGCGGCAAGGAGCCGTTCATGATCGTCGGCGCGATCGCCGGCGGGTAGCCGCTATGCGGCCACGATAGCGCCGCTGCGTGAATGGTCGCGCTGCGAAGCTGTCTGCAACAGGGAGGTGTGGCGGGCGCAGCCCTCCAAATTCCTGAGGTTCCGCCGCGCGCCGTAGCCCTCCATGGCGTGGTATCATGCTCTCTCTCGCACGAATCCCGCGCCGCAAGGCGTCTCTCCGCCAAAGGAGCCACTGATGGCCGCAACGCGCTACCGCAAGGGCTGGACGCCGCGCAACTGGGCGAGCCTCAAGCCGTTCGGCGTCGGCGAGCAGCACCCGAACAACTACCTGGAGATCTGGAAGGCGATCGTCGAAAACCGCGACCAGCTTCCCTACGCCTGGCGCATTCTCGCGCAGGGTGTCTGCGACGGCTGCGCCCTCGGCACCGCCGGCCTGCACGACTGGACGCTCGACGGCGTGCATCTGTGCAACATCCGCCTGCGGCTGCTGCGCCTCAACACCATGCCCGCCCTCGATGCCGGCCTGCTGGACGATATCGCACCGCTGCGGGCGAAACGCAGCGACGAACTGCGCGCCCTGGGCCGCCTGCCGTTCCCCATGGTCCGCCGGCGCGGCGAGCCGGGCTTCCGCCGCATCGGCTGGGACGAAGCGCTCGATCTGGTCGCCGCGCGGATCCGCGCCGCCGGCCCCGCGCGCGTCGCCGCGTACCTCACCAGCCGCGGCATGGCGAACGAGGCGTACTACGCCGCGCAGAAGGCGATGCGCGCGATCGGCACAAACGCGATCGACAACGCCGCGCGCGTCTGCCACGCGCCGAGCACTGTCGCGCTGAAGGAGAGCCTCGGCGTCGGCGCGACGACCTGCTCGTACACCGACTGGCTCACAACCGACCTGATCGTCTTCATCGGCTCGAACCCGGCCAACAATCAGCCGCTGACCACCAAATACCTGCATTTCGCCAAAAAGGGCGGCGCCCGGATGGTGATGATCAACCCCTACCGCGAGCCGGGCATGGAGCGCTACTGGGTGCCGTCGAACGTCGAAAGCGCGCTGTTCGGCACACGGATCGCCGACCGTTTCTTTCAGATCAACATCGGCGGCGACATCGCGTTCCTGAACGGCGCGCTCAAGCACATGATCGCCGATGGCACGCTGGATTGGGCCTTTGTGCGCGACCACACCACCGGCTTCGAGGAGATGGCGGCGGCGCTGGCGCGGCAACCATGGGACGAGCTGGAGCGCGCCGCCGGGCTGAGCCGCGAGGAGATGGCGGCCTTCGGGCGGATGGTCGCCGGGGCAGAGCGCGCGATCTTTGTCTGGAGCATGGGGGTGACACAGCACGCGACCGGCGAGGATGCGGTGCGGGCGATCATCAACCTGGCGCTGTCCAGGGGGTTCGTCGGGCGCGAGGGGTGCGGCGTGATGCCGATCCGCGGCCACTCCGGCGTGCAGGGCGGTGCGGAGATGGGTGCCTACGCGACCGTCTTCCCCGGCGGCGTGCCGATCTCGGCCAGCGAAGCGCGGCGGCTGGAGGCGCTATGGGGCTTTCCCGTGCCGCACGAGCGCGGCATGACCGCGCCGGAGATGATCGACGCCGCGGCGGACGGACGGCTGGAGGTGCTGTTGTCGGTCGGCGGCAATTTCGTGGAGGTGCTGCCCGAGCCGGCGTATGTCCGCGCCGCGCTGGAGCGCGTGCCGCTGCGTGTCCACATGGATATCGTGCTCTCCAGCCAGATGTTGATCGACCCGGCGGACACCGTGCTGCTGCTGCCGGCGACGACGCGCTACGAGATCCCCGGCGGCGTGACTGAGACCACCACCGAGCGGCGGGTGATCTTCAGCCCGGAGATCCCCGGCCCGCGCATTCCGTGGGCGCGCTCCGAGATCGCGGTGTTTCTCGACCTGGCCCGGCGCGTGCGCCCGGAGCTGGCCGGCCTGCTGCGCGACGACGGCACGGCGGCGATCCGGGCCGAGATCGCCCGGGTCGTCCCGCAGTACGACGGCATCCAGCATCTGGTGAAGGCCGGCGACAACTTTCAGTACGGCGGGGCGCGCCTGTGCGAGGGGTGGCGCTTTCCGACGCCGGACGGCCGGGCGCGTTTCAGCGCCGTCGCGCTGCCGCGGCGCCAGGTTCCGCCCGGCAGCTTCGTCGTGACGACCCGGCGCGGCAAGCAGTTCAATAGCATGGTCCATGAGCAGCGCGACGCGCTCACCGGCGCGGATCGCGACGCCGTATTCATGGCCGCTGCCGATGCCGGGCGGCTCGGGCTGCGCGCCGGGGATGCTGTGCTGCTCCGCAACGAGGTCGGCGAATTTCGCGGGCGGGTCTTGCTCGCGCCGGTCGCGCCGGGCAACCTCCAGGTCCACTGGCCGGAAGGGAACACCATCATCCGCCGCGACCTACGCTCGCCGGTCGCCGGCATCCCGGATTACAACGCGGTGGTGACGGTGGAGCGGGTGGCGGGCGACGTGCCGGACGGTGGGCTGTAGATTGCCAGTGGTCGCTGGCCGGCGACGGACGCACGCCCTCCGCGCCTGATCCGAACAGCATTCTCATCCAATTATCACCCTCCCGCCAGCCGCGAGTCACCCTGCCGTAAACTCGGGCTGTTTCCTCCGGCGCGCCGCTTTGCTACAGTGAAGCGGCGGGCAACCCGCGCCGCCACGCCGCACGACACCGCCGCCGGAGGAGCACCGCCGTGAAGCCGCCCCGCGCCCTGCTGATCGCCGCCGCCGCGCTCGCACTGCTGAACCTTGTACTCAACAGTTGCAGCCTGCAACTGCTCGCCGTGCTGCCGCCGACGCCCGCCACGCCCACGCCGGCGCCGACGACGATCGTGCTCGGGCCGCGCCGGGCGCCGGCCACCCCGCGCACCACCCCCGCCGCCCGTCCGACCGCCCGGCCCACGCCGACCATCCCGCCCGCGCCGACGCCGACCACCCGGCCGGCCGGGCCGGGCGGGCTGCCGTTCCCGCTGCGCACCGACCGGCTTGCGTTCGGCGTGCAGGCGCACCTCTTCTACACCGACCGCGACACCCCGCTCTGGCTGGCGCGCCAGGCCGGGTATGGCTGGATCCGCCAGCAGATCCACTGGAGCGACCAGGAAGGGCCGTCGAAGAACTACCCGTGGGGCGAGCTCGACCGGATCGTGGACGATGTGAACGCCTATGGCCTGAAGCTGCTGATCTCGATCACCAGCTCGCCGAGCTTTTACACCACGAACGGGCAGAATGGGATGCCGGCCAACCCGAAGAACCTGGGCGACTTCGTCGCTGCGCTCGCCGAGCACTACCGCGGGCGGGTGCACGCCATCCAGATCTGGAACGAGCAGAACCTGGCCTATGAGAACGGCGGGCAGGTCTCGGTGCAGGACGGCGGGCGGTACGTGGAGCTCCTCAAGGAAGCCTACACCCGCATCAAGGAGGTCGATCCGAACATCATCGTCGTCTCGGGCGCGCCGGCCTGCACGGCGACCAACGCCCCCGGCGTGGCGGTGGACGACCTGAGCTACTACCGCGCGATGTTCAGCTACCAGAACGGCATCATCCGCAACTATGTCGATGTGATCGGCGTGCACCCCGGCGGCTCGGCCAACCCGCCGGACACCCTCTGGCCCGACCACCCAAGCCAGGCGCAGGGCTGGACGGACGACCGCACCTTCTACTTCCGCCGGATCGAGGACTACCGCAGGCTGATGGAAGCCTATGGCATGGGCGACCGGCAGATGTGGATCACCGAGTTCGGCTGGGCCACGCGCAACGACTCGCCGGGCTACGAGTTCGGCAACCAGGTGAGCTACGAGCAGCAGGCGGCCTATATCGTCGGGGCAATGCGACGGGTGAAGGAGCAGTACCCGTGGGTCGGCGCGATGTTTTTGTGGAACCTGAACTTCGCGCCGCTCTGGGCCCAGCAGGGCCGGCCGCTGCACGAGCAGGCGTCGTTCAGCATTGTCAACGGCGATTGGAGCCCGCGCCCGGCCTATCTGGCCGTCCGCGAGTACCTGGGCGCGCTGCGGGCGGCGGGCGAGGTGCCGTAGGGCGGCAGGAGCGCGTCGTCCGGGCCGGCGGTCACCTGCTGCCCGGATGGCTACGACGCCATCGGCAGCTCGACCGTGAAGGTGCTCCCCGCGCCGACCTGGCTGGTAGCGGTCACGGCGCCACCGTGGAGCGCGACGATCTCCCGGACGACGAACAGGCCGATGCCCAATCCCGCGCCGGCGTTTGTATCTGGGTTGCGGTAGTAGCGCTCGAAGATATGCGGCAACGCCTCGGCGGGGATGCCGCGCCCCTGGTCGCGCACCTCGAGCCGCGCCCGCCCGCCGGCGCGCCGCAGCCGGAGCAGGATCGTCCCGCCGGCGCTGTACTTGACCGCATTGCTGATCAGGTTCTGCAGCACCTGCTCCAGACGCAGCTCATCCCCATGCACCACCAGCGGCCCATCGGGGAAGTCAGCCACGAGCGTATGTTGCGTCAGCCCGGGGCGGGTCTCCTCAGCGACGCGCCGCACCAGCGCCACCAGATCGAGCGGGGCGCGCACCAGCGTGAATTGCCCCTGCCGGATGTGCGAGACCTCCAGCAGCGCCTGGATCATCTGCGCCAGACGGCGCGCCTGCCCGGTGATCACCCGCAATAGTTGCTGGCTGCGGAGATCCAGCCCGGGGTGGCGCTCCAGGCGCCGCTGCAGCAGCTGGGCGTTGCCGAGCAGGATGGTCAGCGGCGTCTTCAGCTCGTGCGACGCGATCGAGAGGAACTGGTCGCGCACGGCGACGGCGGCCTGCGCTTCGCGCCGGGCACGCTGCTCCGCCGCATAGCGCTGTGCGTTGTCGAGCGCCAGGGCGGCGCGTTGCGCCAGCTCCTCGGCCAGCTCCAGATCGTCGCGGGTGTAGCGCGGTGCGCCGCGGGTACGGGCCAGCGTCAGCGCGCCAAGCGCCTGCCCGTGGGCCACCAGCGGCACGATCAGCAGCGAGCGCGGTGCCAACCGGCGCAGGAGCTCCCGCCCGACGGCGTTTTGCACGAGCGAGTCGGCGCCACCGGGGGTCAGTATCGCGACCAGCAGCGTCTGGCCGGTGCGGATAACCACCCCCGCCGGGTCGAGCGGGTCGGCGGGGTCGGGCCGGTACAGTGCGCCGAACGCGTGTAGCACCGCCGCGTCATCCGGGTCGATGTGCGCGCCAACCGGCGTTTCGGTCGTGCCGTCGGGCCGCAGCAGGGTCACCAGGGCGAAGTCCGCCATGCGCTCGATGAGGAGCTGGGCCGTTGTGTGCAGGAGCGCCGCCTGATCGAGCGTGCCCGACAGGCGACGCCCGGCCTCGGCCAGACATTCGCGCTGCGCGCTGATGCGCCGGCGCTCGGTGATGTCGAGCAGCGCGCCGACCGCGCCGCGTGGCCGGCCCTGGGCATCGAGTAGCGGCGAGACATTCATCAGAACGTCCACGGCGCTGCCGTCCGCGCGGATGATTTCGAGCTCGGTGTCGCGCACGCGCACGCCACGCGCCGCCGCCTGCTGCATGGGGAGCTCGTCGGGCGGCAGCTCACGGCCGTCGCACAGAGTGCGGTAGGCCGGCGGCTCGTCCGGCGCTGCGGGCGGCGCGGCGTTCTCCCCGGGCGCGATGCCAAGCATCTCGGCAGCCGGCCGGTTGACCGTGATCCGGCGACATTCCGGGTCATCGGCCAGAGCCACGCCCACCGGCAGCGTGTCGATGATCGTCTGCAACTCGGCGACCCGCTGCTCCAGCCGGCGGTTCAGCTCGGCGATCTGCTGCGCGGCACGCTTGCGCTCGGTGATCTCGATAACGGCGACACCGACGCCCGCCGGCTGGCCATCGGGCAGCGCTACCGGGTAGTAGCTGACGAGAAAGCTGCGCGGCGAGTCGGGGTCGTCCGGGTTCTCCAGCAGCATTTCGTCGTCCACAATCGGCTCGCCGCGCTCCAGCACGTGCCGGACGCGCGGCTCGACACGCGCGGCGAGGCACGGCAGGATGTCGCGCATGTTCCGCCCCAGGTGCGCCTCGACCGGCAGGCCATTCAGCGCCGCGAGCACCCGGTTGATGCGGACGTAGCCCAGGTCCGGATCGAGAAACGCCAGCCCAAACGGCAACGAGTCGATCAGCGTGTCGAGCAGCGCACGTTCCTCATCCTGCATTGGCGATGGATGCGGCTCAGCGTCCGGTTGTGCACCATCCGCCTCGGCCTGAACGAGCAGGTCCACGCCGAGGATCACGCCACAGCGAGAGCGTACCGGCTCGCAACGCAGGCGCGCAGCGCCGTCCGGAAGCGCAACTTCCGCAGGCGATTCGCCCCGCAGGGCGGCGCGCAATGTCGGCTCGAGCAGCGGCGTCAGGTCGGGGAGTACGTCGCCGAGCGCACGCCCACGCACCGCGTCCGGCGCCTGGCCGAACAGCCTGGCGCACGGCTCGTCGATCTCAACACAGTGAAGGGCGGGATCGATAAACGCCATGCCCTGGGATGGAACGGACGAGAGGGTCATCATCGTCCTTTCAGTAGTTGGATTCGTCCTTCATCTGTATCGTACCCGGCGGGGCGATCGCCCGGTAGACGCCCCGACCATCCCGCCGACGTGTCGGGTTCCAGGATGCGGTGCAAGACATATGCCAGCAGCAGCGCGTAATCCTGCCGTCATCTTTGTCAGCCGGGCATCATAGATTTGCCGGCGGCGACTCTGCTACGATAGTCCGCAGGATCAGTAGCCGATTCCATCACCGGGCTTGCCATGCGTATCACGGCCCACTCGACCTACCGCTACGAACGCCTTCGCCTGCCGCGCCAGGAATGGTTCTGGGCGGCAGCGTTCTACTTCGGGCTGGCGGCGGCGCTCCTCTGGCCGGCCATCGTCGCGGGCAGCGTGCCGCTGCCGCTGCTGAACACCTACGCTCAGGGCGACCCGGCCTGGGCGGCGCTGCGCCCGGCCAGCCTGGCCCCCGGCACGAATCTGCTCCTCGGCGACATCACCGGCTTCTACTACCCGTACCTGGTGTTCACCATCCGTTCGCTCCGCGCCGGCGAGTTCCCGCTGTGGAATCCCTACATTTTCGGTGGGATGCCGTATTTCGCGGCAAACCAGGCGGCCCTGCTCTACCCGGTCAACCTGTTGACCTTCTGGCTCGGCCCGCACGCCTACTGGGCGGCCGCAGCGCTGCTGCGGATCGCCCTCTCCGGCCTGGGGACATTCCTGCTCGCACGGCGGCTGGGCATCTCACGGCCCGCCGCGTTGCTCGCGGGCGGCGTCTACGCCCTGGCGGATTTCAACGTCGTCTGGCTGCATTTCGCCATCCACAACGTCGCCGCGCTGCTGCCGCTGGCGCTCTGGCTGATCCACCGGCTGCTCAGCGAGGCGCCAGGAGGCAGACCGTCAGATACTCAGCCGGGCAGACGGGCAGATGGGCCTTCGCCCTTGGTCGGCAGCCAGGAGCCGGAAGCCGGCCGGCAGGATAGCGGCGGGTGGTTGCATCGCTGGCTTCGGATGCTCCACCGGCACCGCGCCAGCTTCCTGGGGTTGGCGGCAGTGGTGGCGGCGCAGATGTTCGGCGGCCACCCGGAGATGTCGCTCTTTTTCATGGTGATCTGCGTCGCGTTCGCGGTTGCATGGGCGCCGCGCGATGGACAGCGGCCCGCAGATGGCGAGCCTGCCACGGGTGGCGGACCGGGGACGGGGGACGGACGTACACCTGGCCAGGATGACGATCGTATTATGCTGGATGGCCTGCACTCGTCCTTCGTCCCTCATCCTCCGTCCGCCGCAGGTCCGCGGTGGGGCGCACGGCCGTGCACGCTGACCCGGTGGTCGCTGGCCGCCGTGGCGCTCGCGCTGGGCCTGGCCCTCTCCGCGGTGCAGTGGGCGCCGACGCTGGCGCTGGTGCGCCAGAGCTACACTTTCACCGAGCGCGGCTTCGCCGCCGACTACGGCGCGGCCCTACACGGCGACTACGCGCCGCTCGGCGGGCTGCGGCGCGCCGGCTGGGAGAACCTGCGCCACTGGCTGCTGCTGGTCGCGCCGCAGCTCTGGGGCACGCCGCGCGGCGAGCGCATCTACAACTGGGCGCCGGACCTCACCAACTACAACGAAATGACACCGTATGTCGGCCTGGCGGCGCTCGGGCTGGCGATCATGGGCGCGCTGCGCGGGCGCAACCGCCGGGCAGCCCGCTTCTTCGGCGTGATGCTGCTCGCCGCGCTCCTGCTGTTGTACCCGCTGCCCGGCCTGCGGCTGCTCGGCTTTCTGCCGCTGCTGCATGTCGCCTACGGCTTCCGCTTCGGCCTGGCGGTCGCGCTCGCCGCCGCCGTGCTGACCGGCCTGGGGCTGGACTGGCTGCGCGCCGCCAGCCTGCGCGGCCGCCTGGTCGCTGCCGGGCTGCTCCTGGCGCTCGCCGGGCTAAGCTTTGCGGTCGTCGCCGATCTGTGGGGCGGCCCGCGGGCCGCCTGGGCGCTCGGATTCGCCCCTGGCCCGGCGGCCCGGGCCGAGATCGCCGCAGTCTACCAACCTGGCAACTGGCGGCTGTTTGTGCCGGCGGCGGGCGGCGTGCTGGGGGCGCTGGCGCTGCTTGGAGGAGCGGGGGTCAGGGGTCAGGGGTCGGGGATAGGGCGGCCAGAGGCGACGGTGGCCGGGGGCTGGTCATTCGCCCCGCTCCTCGCCGTCGCTCTGGCCGAACTGGCGTTCTATGGCTATGGCTACAACGGGTTCACGCCGCCGCAGGCGATCTACCCGGAGACGCCGGCCCTGGCGCGCCTGCGGCAGGCGAGCGCCGACTACCGCGCGCTCACGCTCGACGGCACGCTGTGGGCCAACACCGCGATGGTGGATGGGATCCGCGTCGTCGGCGGGATGGACGACCTGTTGCCGGAGGCACAGAAGCGCTTCCTCAAGCGCGGCCTGGCCGGCCTGACTCCGACCAGCCGCGGCTATGTGGTGACGGACTGGGGCCAGCGGTTGATGGACGTGATGAACGTGCGCTATGTCCTTTCGCACCAGCCGGTGCGCAGCCGGGCGACACGCGCCCAACTGCCGGTGGTGCTGCGCGACGGCGCGCTGCTCGTCTCACGCAACGACACGGCGCTACCGCGGGCCTATGCCGCCACGGCGGCGGTGCTGGCAGCCACCGGCGCGAGCGAGGACGCGGTGTTCGACCGCGGCTTCGATCCGCATCGGGCGGTGGTGCTGGAGGATGCGGCTACGGTGGCCCGGCTGCGCGGCCCCGCCGCGTCGGTCACGCCTGTGCCGGTCGTCGCGGCGCGGGCGAACCGGGTGGAGCTGCGGCCCGACCTCGCCGCGCCGGCGGTCGTCGTTCTGGCAGAGAGCTACGACCCCGACTGGCGCGTCACCATCGACGGCAAGGCCGCGCCGCTGCTGCGGGCGAACGCCTTCGCGCGCGGCGTGCTCGTCCCTGCCGGACAACACACCGTCGTCTTCGAGTACCGGCCGCGCCTGGTCGGCCTTGCCGGGCTGGCTTCGCTGGCGGCGCTCGCCCTCTGCGCCGGGGTGGCCGCCGGGCGGCCGGGCGGATAGCCGCTCCGACCGCCCGACCGGCAGCCTCGATCCGCGCTACGCCCGCTGTACCACGATCTCGACATTCGTCGGGTTGCCGTTGGTGATCACCGGGTAGGCCTGCGCGCTGGTGAAGAGCAGCCGGTCGCCGTCCTTGATCGTCGCTCGCACGCTGTAGGTGTGGCGCGGGTCGATCTGCGCCGGATCGTAGGCCAGCGAGAAGCTGAACGGCACCTGCTTCCCGTCCGCCTGGATGACCTGCTCGGCGATCACCGCCGCCGGGGCGTCCGCCCGCGAAACATCCAGGAGCTGGACGGTCACCGTCGCCGTGGGCGGGAGCGCGCTGCGCTCACGGTATGCCACCGTGCCGGTCACCGCCGCCTGGGCGGCCGCGGCGGTGAAGGTCAGCGCGCGCTGGCCGTTGTCGGAGGTGATGGTGAGCGTGTCACCCTGGATGGTGTACGAGCGCGTCTCCTGGAAGTCGGACAGGATCGCCCGCTCCTGGTCGGCGACCGGCTCCTCGCAGGCGATCAGCGTCGAGATGATGTTGCCGAACGTGATCGCGCCGTCCGCCAGCGTGTAGCTGCCGCCGAAACCGTTGCACCCGGTGTTTCCGCTCAGGGTGCCATCGGCCTTGAAGGTGACCGTCGCCGGCTTGTCGGCCACGGCCGCGGTCACAATCCGCGCCTGCCTGGCGCTGTCCGTCTGCGTGTAGGAGTCAAGCTTCCACGTCGTTCCGACCAGCGGACGCCCCGCCGTTGGAAGGGGCCCGGCTGTGAAGATGAGCGCGCTGTTGCCGTTGTCGTAGAGGATCTTCAGCGTATCGCCCTGGATGGTGAACGAGCGTGCGCCCTGGAACGCGGCGAAGATCGCCCGCTCCTGGTCGGCGATCGGCCCCTCGCAGGCGATCAGCGTCCCAGCGATCGTTTTGAAGGTGATCTGGCTGCCTGCAAGGCTGTAGCCACCACCAAAACCGTTGCACCCGGGGGAGCCGGTCAGCGAGCCATCCGCGTTAAATGCCACCGTCGCTGGCTTGTCGGCGACCGCAGGAGTCTGGTTGGCCGTCGGCCCGTACCCCGTCAGGGTCCACTGCGTGCCGATCAGCGCCGGCGAGGTTGACGATCCGGCCGGCGCGGCGGCGCCGGTGTACGTCAGCACCGTCTTGCCGTCCGCCGAGGTGATACGCAGGCGGTCGCTCGTCCGCTCGTAGCCAACGGCGCCGTTCAGCGTGGCGACGATCGCCTGCTCCTGCGCATTGGCGGCATCGCTCAGACAGGCGCGGCGGGTCGTGGCCAGCGGCCCGATCGTGAGCTTGCCGCCCGCAGCCGAGTAGGGGCCGGTCAGGTTGTTGCAGCCGGTGGTGCCGGTCACGCGGCCATCGGTGCCGAAGGCCAGCGTCGCCGGCTCGCCCGCCGCCGGGGTCTGCGCATCCGGCGGGCCGTAGGACGCGAGCACCCACGACGAGCCGGCCAGGCCTCCCGGCTGCGCGGCGCCGCCGCCGAAGCCGGTCAGTTCCGCGCCGAGGCGGCCGAACAGCACGCGGTAGTTCGCCGGGTTCTCGGGATGCAGCTCGAAGCGTGCGCGCTCAAACCACTGCACCTGATACTCCTTTCCTTCGATCGTCTCGGTCAGCGGCTGCGAGATCGGCAGGCCGAAGAGCGCCAGGCTCTCCTCAGAGGTCACGCCCGCCCGGCCGAGGTTCAGCCCGTAGCGGCGGAAGGCGGCCAGAAAGTCGTCGCACACTGTGTGGCTCGTCTCCGCGAAAAAGCGGCAGCGCGCTGCGTCGACCTGGTTCGGGTCGGCTTTGGGGAAGGCGAACCAGTCGCGCCCCTGCGCGGCCAACGCCTCCACGCCCACGCGGCCGAGCAGCACGTCGTAGGGGCGGGCGTTCTCGGGGTGCAGCTCCAGGCGTACGCGCTCGAACCACTGCCCCTGCACCGTGGCGCCGTTGTCGGTCGGGAGCGCCTGCTGCGGCCCGGTCGGGTAGCCGAAGACGCGCAGGCCGCCGTTGCGCTCCCAGAACTCGCGGATGCGGCCGCTGATGCAGAAGCCGGTCTCCGGAAAACAACGCTCGCTGGTCTGCGCGGCAGCCAGGCTGGGGGCCAGGAGCAGCAGCAGGGCGAGCGCCACCCACCAGCCCGGAACGATCGATTTGAACCCACGCATCATGTATCCTCTCTCCGCCTTCGCGGTCTCGTGGTGCACACCAGGACAAGACGGTGCGCGCCCGCGGAAGTCACGCCGGCGCCGGGCCAGGGTACGGGAGATGCGGCGATTGCTACATATCGGCGGCACGTGCGTCGCGCACGGCCGCCACCGGCGCCCGGTGATAGACGTGAGGGGCGTGGGGAAGGTTCCCGAGGGCAGGGGTGGGGCGGTGGTGGGCGATGGGCTGCCGCTCGCCCATCGCCCACCGACCCTTTGGGTTGCGTGCTGGGGACCGGCGCGGCGCTACCCGGCGTCCGGCTGGAAGAGCTTGAGGTACTCGCCGTAGCCCTCTTCCTCCAGCCGCTCGACCGGGATGAAGCGCAACGCCGCCGAGTTCATGCAGTAGCGCAGGCCGGTCGGTGCGGGGCCATCGTTGAAGACGTGGCCCAGGTGCGAATCGGCGTGGCGCGAGCGCACCTCGGTGCGCGTCATCCACAGCGAGCGGTCGGTGCGGGTGGTGATGTTGTCCGGCTCGAGCGGCCGCGTGAAGCTCGGCCAGCCGGTGCCGGAGTCGTACTTGTCGAGCGAGCTGAAGAGCGGCTCGCCGGAGACGACATCCACGTAGATGCCGGGGGCGTGGTTGTCCCAGTATTCGTTGGCGAAGGCCGGCTCCGTGCCTTCTTCCTGCGTTACGTGGTATTGCAGCGGCGTCAGCCTGCGCCGCAGCTCCTCGTCACTCGGCTTGGAATAGGCTTTCATCGCTCCCTCCTCGTTGTCGCTCAGACGGTATACGTATAGTACACGCGATACAGATGCCGCGCAAGCCGTCGTGCGGTACAATAGCGATCGCCCTGCTGCAGGAAGCTGCCTGAGAAGCGTCCGTGCAGGGGATGAGGGCTCCCGGCCGCCCACAGAATCATCTGGCTGCACGTTGAGAGGAAGCGATGCGCGCACTTGTCTACGATGGCCCCTGGCAGATGCCACTGCGCGAGATCGAGCCGCCTGCACCCGGCCCCGGCGAGGTGATCGTCGCCGTGCGGGCGGTCGGCGTCTGCGGCTCGGATATCCACGGCTACACCGGCTCCACCGGGCGGCGTTTTCCCGGCATCGCTATGGGCCACGAGTTCGCCGGCACGATCAACGCCGTCGGCCCAGATGTGGCTGGCTGGCAGGTGGGAGACGCGGTCATCGTCGATCCGATCCTCACCTGCGGCGCGTGCGAGATGTGCCAAGCGGGCCGCGCCAATATCTGCCTGAACCGGACGATGATCGGCATGCACCAGCACGGGGCCTACGCCGAGGCTGTCCGTGCGCCGGCGCGCCAGCTGCACCGCAAGCCGGCGGCCCTGCCGTGGGAACAGGCCGCGCTGGTCGAGCCGCTGGCCGTCGCGCTCCACGCCGTCAACCAGACGCCGTTCCGCGTCGGCGAGAGCCTGGCGATCATCGGCGCCGGCCCGATCGGGTTGCTGGCGCTGCTCGTCGCCCGGCTGCGCGGCGCGGGCACGCTCGCCGTCACCGACCGGAGCCCGCACCGCCTGGCGCTGGCCCGGCAGCTCGGCGCCGACCTCGCGATCGACGTCGCCGAACAGGAGCCGGTGGCCGCAATGCAGGCCGCCACCGGCGGGCGCGGGGCGCATGCCGCGATCGAAGCGGTCGGCATCACGCCGACGGTGCAACAGGCCCAGGCCGTCGTCCGCCCTGGCGGCCACGTGACCTGGATCGGCAACGCGGCGCCGGAGGTGACGGTACCCATGCAGCAGGTCGTGACCCGCGAGATCACGGTCCGGGGCGTGTACGCCTTTACGAGCGAGGAGTTCGCGCAGGCGATCGAGCTGCTGGCGGCCGGGCGGCTCCAGGTCGCGCCGCTGATCGAGCGCATCGCGCCGCTGGACGCGGGGCCGCAGCTCATCCACGACCTGGCGAAGGGCCGGTTGGACGCGGTGAAGGTGGTGTTGCAGCCGTAATCGGGGCGATAGACGGTCGCGGGTGGCACCACCCTGTCGCTCAGGCAGGACGCTGCGCCCCCTGCCAGCGGACGGAGACCGCCGCGCCGCCGCCCGGCGCGCTGGCGATCTGAAGGGAGGCGCCGATCTCGGCCGCGCGCTCGCGCATCATCGCCAGACCGAAGTGGCCGGCGGGCGATGTGGCCGGCGCGAAGCCGCGCCCGTCGTCCACCACCGAGATCGTCACACAGCCGGCCCAGGCAACGCCGGCGTCGCACGGCGGCACGACGGCCACGGCGACCGTCACGTGCCGTGCGCGGGCGTGTTTGGCAGCGTTGTGCAGGGCCTCCTGCGTCACGCGGTAGAGCGCGATTCGCGCCGCCGCGGCGGGCCGCACGACCCTCGCGCCGGAAGCGACCGAGGCGCTGATACAGAGCATGCGCGACGACACGCCCGAGCTGACCGAACGCGAGCGCGAGGTGCTGCACCTGCTCGCGGAAGGGCTCTCCAACGCACAGATCGCCGAACGCCTGATCGTCAGCACGGCGACCGTGAAGTATCACATCGGCAGCCTGTTCTCCAAGCTCGGCGTCGCGACCCGCGCCGAAGCGATCGCCCTGGCCTACCGGCGCAAGCTGGTGTGATTCGGCCTCGACCTTCGGTTAGGCCGGTTTAACCAACCCACCGGGCCGCCCGACCTCGTCGCCTGCTACAATCAGTGAGATGGCTGGAGTGTGGAGGATGCCATGCCGCATGTGGTCTACACCGTGCAAGCGGCCGACGAGGCAGCGGGCTTGCCTGGCATCGCGCAGAAGCTCCTCGGCGACGAGGCCGCCTGGTTCCCGATTTATGCGGCGAACCGTTCCGTGATCGGCAACAACCCAACCATTGTGCACGCCGGGCAGCACCTGATCATCCCGGAGGATGGGCTGGCCGGCGCGGGGGGCGCCGTGCAGGTCTACACGGTGCAGGTCGCCGATATGGCCGCCGGCCTGGAGGGGATCGCCGGGCGCCTCTGGGGCCAGCCGGAGCGCTGGCGCGAGCTGTACGCGGTGAACCGCGGCGGGATCGGGGACGACCCCCGCGCGCTTCAGCCCGGCCAGCGACTGATCATCCCGCGCGAGGCCGGCTCGGGCACGCCGAGCCGCACTTCTCGCGGCACGCGCGGCGAGATGCCGACCAGCACTTCGTAGCTGATCGTGCCGAGCCATGTGGCGACCTCGTCGGCCGTGATCGCCTCGGCCCCCTGGCGGCCGATCAGCACGACCGGATCGCCCGGGCGCACACCGGGGATGTCGGTCACGTCGATCATCGCGGCGTCCATCGTGACACGCCCCACGACCGGGGCGCGCCGGCCACGCACCAGCACGGCGCGCCAGGGCGGGCTGCGCCGCAGGCCATCGGCATAGCCGGCGGGGATCGTCGCGATCCGCGAGGCACGGCGGGTCACAAACGCGCCGCCGTAGGAGATCGGCACGTCGGGCGGCACATCTTTGACCTGCGCGACCTCGCTGTAGAACGACAGGGCCGGGCGGAAACCCGCGGGCAGCGGCGTCTCCGCGGACGGGGCCAGCCCGTAGCAGGCGATGCCCGGGCGCACCATGTCGAAGCGCGCCTCCGGGAAGCGCAGCAGCGCCGCGCTGTTGGCCGCGTGGGCCACCGGCGGGCGCAGCCCGGCCCGCGCGAGGTCGTCCAGCAGCGCGGCGAAGCGGCGCAACTGCCGCCGGGCGTCCGCCTCGTCCCGCCGGTCGGCGGCGGCGAAGTGGGTGTAGATGCCGGCGACCTCCAGCCCCGGCAGGTCGCGCAGCGCGGCGACGAAGCCGCTGGCCGCCTCCGGCGCGACCCCCAGGCGGCCCATCCCAGTATCGACCTCGACGTGGATGGAAGCTGTGCACGCACGCCGGGCAGCGGCATTCGCCAGCGCCCGCGCCAAGTCGTAGTCGAATACCGTGCAGGTGACGTGCAGGCCGAGCGCCTCCTCCGCCTGCCAGGGCGGCGTGTAGCCGAGCAGCAGGATCGGCGCGGCGATGCCCGCCGCGCGCAGCGCCCGTGCCTCGCCGAGCGTCGCCACCGCCAGGGCCGCCGCACCGCGCGCCAGCGCTGCCCGCGCGGCCGCCGGCCCGCCGTGGCCGTAGCCGTCGGCCTTGAGCACCGCCAACAGCGGCACGCCGGCCAGCGCCCGCAGGCGAGCCACGTTCGCGCCGATGGCATCCACATCGATCTCGATCCAGGTGGGGCGGCGGGGGGATGGCCGCCGGTCAGATAGGGTGTCTCTGGTCATCGGTTGATATGCGTTGTCGTCTGGCCTGACTGCGCGCCCGGCGCCATTCTACACCGTTACAGGATGTACGCGGTGGAGAGGTGCGGATGGGCAGAGCCCCTCCGAAACCCTTGCACGCGCATAGGTCTGTGGGCCGAGACGGCCTTGTGGGCGGACCGCGCAGGGCTGGTCCAGCTCTAGGGCGCGGTCCGCGCCGGGGCGGCTGCGCACCTGATCCTGCGCCCCTGTGCGCCCCTGCCTCCCGATGTTCCCTGGAACGGCGCCATCGCTAATTCATCCGGCAACTCATCTGACATTCGGGGCGGCGGCGACACCGGGCTTGCGCTTGGGCCGATGGTGGCGGCGCCGTCCCTACACAAACGGGTGCTGGTGCTTGTTCCAGGAGGCGATCGCGGCTTCCACGGCTTGGCAGACCGCATCCCAGCTCGCGAAGCGGCGCCTCTTGAGTGCCAGTGAGCGCAGCACCTTCCACCATGGCTCGATCGAGGTCAGATAGGCGGCGTACTTCGGCTGACACACGAACTCCCAGCGTGGGTGAGGCAGCGCGAACAGCAACACGTCGCTGGCCCGATGCACATTCAGATTGTCCACCATCGCATAGATACGCTCAGTCTCGGCTCCTCCCCACGCCTCGACGTGCCCGAGAAAGTCAACCCAGTTGGCTGTCGTTCGTCCGTCGTAGAGTCGGGTGTAGGCGTCGCCCGTCGCGGGACGGAAGGCGCCGAAGATGTAGCCTTTGCCCCGACGACCATGATCGATCTCCTGGGTGGCGCGCTCGGCGGGCATCTTCGTACCGTTCTCGTGTTGCGAGGGCGCTGGTCGCACCCGCTACTTGCCGCGATGGCTCTTGGCACTCTCCGGTCCCATCTGGTCGAGGCAGACGACTACACTTCGCTCGGGCGCTGCGGTGTAGAGCGTTTCGATGCGCCCCTTTGTTCGGCGAACTCGGGGTCAAGGCGCTCGCCGAACCAGGTCTCTTGCTGCCGCCAGCGCAACCCCTCGGCAGAGAGGATCTCGTCAATGCGTGAGGGTTTGATAGGGATGCCCTTCTGCTCATTCAGATACGCTTCGAGGCGGTCGAGTGTCCAGCTCGCAAACGGAAGCTCAAGCTCCTGTGGTTTGGTCAGGGCCGCCGTGATAACTTCACGGATCTGGTCGGACAGGTATGTGGCAGGACGTCCTGAGCGAGCATCGTCGTGCAGTCCCGACAGACCGTGGGCGTTGAAGCGCTTGAGCCGGAGAGACACTTTTGGACGGCTGATACGAAGCTGCCGAGCGAATGACTTGGGCGGGTCCCGTCTGCGTGGGCGAGCACGATCTGGGTACGTTCCACAAGGCGTGCCTCCTCAGTTCGTGAGCGAGCCAGCTTCTCAACAGCTGTCCGTTCCCCAGCGGTCAGGTCACGGAGATGGACTTTGGTTGGCATGCGGCTCCTCCGAACGCAGATGCCGCATAATGTAACACAAGTTGCCGGATGAACCAGTAAGCTTCGTCCGTGCGGATGGCAAAGTGCCTGATACACAGGGCATAGCGCACCCGATCAAGGAGTTTGGGCGACTCGGCTGGCATAGATGTGGCTCCATGATGTCGGATACAGAACAATGTTATCGAACTTTTGTTCTGCTCTCCAGGTATTGCATATCTCGTCAAGCCAGAGTATACCAAAAGCCTATCCAAGTAACCCCGCAGCGCGGAAGGCGATCACGCCACAGGCAACGTGGAGGACGGCAAGATCGTGCGCAGGCTCCTTCTCCCAGCGGACCAGCAGGCGACGAAACCGAGTGCGCCAGATATGGCTGCGCTCGACAACCCAGTGCCGTGCCTGCTGCCCCGCCTCCCGCGCCAGTGCCTTCGCCGCCTCGCCCCACGAGCGTATGTGGGCGATGAAGCCGGACGCGGCGCGGATCGTGCGCACCGCAGCATCGGCGTAGCCGTTCGCCACACCCATGCCCTGCGGCTGCGCCTCGGTCGGATTGGGTTGCTCCACAACGCTGCGCACGCTGGTCGCACGCACCAGCTTCATCTCATGGCGCCTCGCGCCATCAATCGACACGCCGTGCCCCTCCGTCACCAACGAGCGTTTCACGCCGTCTGTGCCCCGGTCGGTCGGATTGGGGCCGGTCTTTTCCCCCCCGAGGGGCGCTTTGGTCATCGCTACATTTATGCGCAGCCAGGCCCAAGTGATCGCCTTCAGTTCGTCCAACCGTTCGTGTCCGGCCTGCCACAGCTTCAGCAAAACACCCGCCGCAACCCCGTGGGAACAGCGGGCGTGGGCGGTGGATGTGGCACATAACAAGGAATGCCGTTCCCTGGCGACCCGCTTCGAGAAGCTCGCCGTCAACTATCTCCAGATCGTCAAGCTTGCCTTCATTGAGCGCTATCTGCGCCTTCTGGCGCCCTAACCTATTGTCAGACAGAGCCTACTTTCCAGGAGGTCTATAAATGAAAAAGAATATCGAACCGTTTATGATATCAAGAGCATTAAGCGGTCTTCTAGTCGAGATGGAGACTCAGCTCAATAATAATCCTGATATCACTCTCAGAAAATTCGTGGAAGGTCTTAGCTTCGACCCCCGAGCCTTACTGTATAGTCCTGGATTTTCAGCATTGATCTACTTTGCACTTATTGTTCCACTTAAGGAAGCGTTGAAAAAGAATAAAAACGCTATTGAGAAGCACGAGTGGGAAAGACCGAGAAGGATACGAAACGAACTAATTCATGGCACATACACATTTAATGGGCATAATCTTGTCGTAATTGAAGAATATGGTCATCAACTTGTACTAACCCCAGAAGAAGCTGTTCAACTTTCGAGCCGTCTTTGGGAATTACTTAGTACGGGTTCAACCTCCTAGTATAGCGCGTTAGTTCCTAATCTATGGTGTTACTTATTCTATTAATAGATATTAGATAGTATCAAGGTTTTTGATATGCTTATCGGCTTATTCTTTCACAGAGTAGAATCATGCCAAAGTTTGACACCATATTGCAGAATAAACGGCCTTACGCGCCTTTACCGGCCTTGATATCGTCACCCTCACCGACTTCTTGCCGCATTTTACCAGCGCGACGGCACCACGACCTATGCCTACGACGCGCTGAACCGGCTGACCGCGCTTGGCGTAACCAGCAACAGCTACACCGGCGACGGCGTGCTCGTGGCACAGACGACCGGCGGCACGACGCGCTCCACCCAGGACCTCGCCGCGCCGCTCAGCCAGGTGCTGCAGGCGGCAGGAACCAACGACCTCTACGGGGAACGAACGCTTGGCCGCGGTGAGCGGCGCGAGCCGCACCTGGTACGCGACCGACGCGCTCGGCTCGGTGCGCCAGACCCAGACCGACGGCAGCGCCGGGCCGGGCACGACCAGCTACGACCCGTGCGGCACGCTGCAGGGCGGCGCGCTGGCGCCGTTCGGCGTCATCGGCGGGGAAAGGTACGAAGCTCACCCCCGCGGCGTGCGGTACGGCCCCAGGTAGCGCTGCACCAGCGGCAGGCCGAACTCGTTCTGTAAGGTCGTACGCGCGCCCTCGGCGGTCGCCTCCAGCGCGCAGCCGATCTGGCGGCAGATCGCATCCGCCAGGAACTGCGGCAGCGGCTCCTGCACCGCCTGCGCCCGCAGCGCTGCGCGGAAGGTCGCCAGCACCGCGCCCAACGGCTCGCGGGCGATCAGGGCCGCCGGCAGCTCCAGCCGGAACGCCGGCATCGCCGCCTCCGGCCGGTAGTAGATCACGTAGAGCTGCCCATACCCCTGCTCGACCGCCGCCCGCACCTCGCCGAAGTTGGGGACCCCCGGCGAGCGGTAGCCGGTGAGCAGGTGCGGCCGATCCTGTTTGATCAGCGGCGCGGGAAGCGAATACTCGCCCGGCTCCAGCACCGTCGTCCAGAGCGTGCGGTCGGTCACGGCGCCGGACATGTGCGGCGCGAGCTGGGCGACATCGTCGGCGGCGGTGGCCTGCTTGGGGTGCGCCACGACACGCCGGGAGGACAGGATGAGCCGCCAGTCCTGCTCCGCGAAGAAGGCGTCGATCGGCGGGCGGAAGGCTTCCCACCAGGTCGGCGGGCGCGGCTGGCGCATGTCTTTGGCGAAGCGCACCAGCAGCCGGTTGACCTCCAGCAACACTGAGTAGAACGAGCCGTCGAGCACGAACAGGCCGCTGGTTGTCGCCCGGATGCGCCGCGCGAGCAGCCGCAGCTCCAGGATCGTCCGCACGCCGCCGAGAATGGTCTCCAGTTCCTCGATGGGCGGCAGGAGCTGCACCAGTACGTCCTGGTCGGTCAGTGCGTCCTCCTCGACAGCCACGGCCGCGGCGGCGGCGAAGGTCGCCCCGGCGGCCTGCACCGTGGCGTGCGCGCCGTCCACGGCGCAGAGGCGGCGGGCCGGGCCGTCCGGCACGGCGCGGATGCGCCGGCTCAGCGCGGCGCGCAGCTGCTCGCGGTCCCCTTCGAGCCGGCTGAGGGTGTCGCGGCAGGCGTCGGCGCAGGCGGTGATCGCCGCCAGCACGGCCGCCGGCAGCGCGGCGGGGACCAGCTCCGGCGGGTGGGCGGGCGCCTCGGTCGTGTCCAGCATCATGGCCTCGTGTTGCACAGAATCGCCCGAATGTGCGGAACATCTGTGCGTAGTATAGCAGAGTTGTGCGTTCTGAGTTGTCAAGCCCCCAGTCTCCTGCCTCAAGCCTCAAGGCTCAACAACACTCCCGGCGTGAATTGCACCGCGATGCGGCCGCCCTCCCGCACGTACGGCGCGGGCAGCCGGCCTTCGGCATCGAACGCGAGCGCCCCGGCGAGCAGCAGCCGCTCGCCGCCGGCCTCGACCGGATAGGGCAGGCCCCACTCGCCCGTGCCGCGCATGAAGTTGAACGCCCGCCGCGCCGGCCAGCCGGTGTCGAGCGCAAAGTCCGCCGGCGACGGGCGCGGCTCGTAGCTGCCGCCCGGCGGCTGTGGGCGGAGCGCAAGCGTCCCCTTCGCCAGCGCCCGCAGGGTGGCGGCCAAGAGCCGCCCGCCGGCCTCGGCGCAGCGCCGCTCCGCCTCGGCCCCGGAGATGCCGTCCGGCAGCGCGACGGCCTGTTGCGCCGCGATCGGGCCGGTGTCGAAGCCGGCGTCCATCCGGTGGACCGACACGCCGGCCGGATCGCCGGCGCGCAGCGTCCAGAAGAGCGGCTCCGGACCGCGGTGCGCCGGCAGCAGCGATGGGTGGACGTTCAGGAAGCCGTGGCGGGGCACGCCCAGCAGCCCCGGCGGGATCAGCCGCGGGAAGCAGGCGACGCAGGCGACATCCGGCTCGAACGACGCCAGCGCCGCGAGCGTGTCGGGCGTATCCAGCGCGCCAAGCTCGAGCACCGGCGTCCCGCGCTCCCAGGCCGCCGTCGTGATCGAGCGCTCGGCGTAGCGCCCGGCCAGCGGCAGGCCGATGAGCGGCGGGGCTTCCAGCCGGCGCGTCGGCGCGCCAGGCGGCCCCGGCACGGCAATGATGCATGGTTCCACGCCGGCGCCTAGCAGCGTGTCGAGCACCGCCAGCGAGAAGGGGCAGCGTGTGCCGAGAAAGAGGAGGCGCATGGCATTCAGCGTGCGAAGCTCAGCGTGCAGGACTCCCCATCCAACGTTGAACCCTGAACCCTCTACGCTGAACTCCCTGCTATAATGATGGCATACATTCCGAATGTGTCATGCGAGGTAACACGATGGCGCGGATGGTCCAGTGTGTCAAACTTGGCCGCGAGCTTCCCGGTCTCGACGCGCCGCCGTTCCCCGGCCCGCTCGGGCAGCGGATTTACGAGCACGTCTCGCAGCAGGCGTGGGACATGTGGCCGCAGCAGGCGACAATCATCATCAACCACTATGGCCTGAGCCTGGCCGACCCGCAGGCGCAGCAGATTCTGATGCAGCAGATGGAAGAGTTCTACTTCGGCGAGGGCGCGCGGATGCCAGAAGGCTGGACACCGCCGGGCCAGGGCGGCAAGGGCGGGCCGCAGCGCAAGAAGTGAGCGTAGAAGCCAGGGGCAATGGGCCAGGGACAAGGGAAGCCGCGCAAGCCGCTCGCAGCCCCCGGCCTTTCCCCCCTAGCCCCTGGGCTCCGCCCTTAGCTCGATCGCCGGCGCGATCTTGAACCGCAGCTTCGCATGCGCCGCGCGCAGCGCGGCCTCCACCACCTCCGGCGTCGCGCCGCGGGCGAAGATGAACCCCAGATAGCTGTCGCCCTCCGGCAGCGGCACGAGCGGGTAGTGCAGCCGCGCCGTGATCTCCACCGCTTCGATCCCCGGCACGGCGGCGGCCTCCGCGACGCCCGCCACGCCGCGCAGGATGCCCGCGCCAGGGATCGGGATCATCATTACCCCGCCCGCCGCCCCCTGCCGGCTCAGCGACTCGATCGGCAGGCCGCACGCCTGGCGCAGGATAAGCTCCTCCAGCGTCGAGTCCGTGCCGAAGCGCAGCGTCTTCGAGCAGTTACCGCCGATCGAGCGCCCCGCCACCTCGACCAGCCACGGCCCGGCGTCGTTCAACCGCAACTCGGCGTGCAGCGGCCCCATCCGCAACCCGAGCGCCGCCGCCGCCTGTGCCGCGCAGGTGACAATCGCCGCCTGCGCCGCCGCAGGCAGCCGCGAGGGGGTGACGTACAGCGTCTCCTCGAAGAACGGCCCGTCCAGCGGGTCGGGCTTGTCGAACAGCGCCAGCACCTGGAGCCGCCCGCCGTCCAGCAGCCCCTCCAGCGCCACCTCGACGCCGGGGATGAACCCCTCCACCAGAAAGGGCTTTGGGCCGGGGTCGGGGTCGATCGCGCGCAGCAGCGCCGCCAACCGCTCCGCCGCGGCGATGAACGCGGCGGGGTCGTCGGCGCGGATGACGCCGCGGCTGCCGTTCAGCTCCAGGGGCTTGATGACGCAGGGGTAGGGGACTTCCCGCGCCAGCTGGGCCAGGTCGTCGCCGGTCGAGCAGAGGCGGAACTCCGGCACGGGCACGCCGCCGTCCCGCAGCCGCTGGCGCATCGCGTGCTTGTTGCGCGCGGCGAGCGCCGCATCCGGCGCGTTGTGCGGCAGACCGAGCGCGGCGCTGGCCTCCGCCGCCAGCAGGCTGCCGCTATCGTCCACGGCGAGGATCGCCGCCAGCGGGCGTTCCGCCGCGTAGCCGGCGATCGCCGCGATCGCCCGCGCCCGGTCGGCGAACGGCACGCCGAGGCGCTGCCCCCAGAGCGCCGCCAGCTCCGGCGGCATATCCACCGCGACCGGCGTCTCCACGCCCAGGCGCTCCCCGGCAGCGACGAACGCCTGCACCCGGTACGAGTGTGCCGATGCCAGCAGCAGCACGCGGCGCGGGCGGTTATGTTCTGGGCCCATGGTCTGGTACGGACGGGAGACGACGATGGACGGAGGACGAACCCCGGCCTGCCCCCTACAGGGGACCGCCGGGCTTCGTCCCCAGGCTCAGCCCGAGGGGACGAAGGCGACGAAAGCAGGCCATACCTGCGTTCAACACCTCGACATCAGGTAACACCGCTGTTCGTTCTTCGTCGTCCTCGTCCTCGTCCTTCGTCCTTCGTCGTCGGGCGGCGGCCACGCCTGAGCCATTCACGAACCGTCCCCATCCCCCCCGGCCCACGCCAGGTACGACTCCAGCGCGCCGTTGAAATAGACGTGGACAACCTGATTGTGCGTCACCCGCGCCACCGCGTCCCACACCTCGGCGTCGTCCGTGCTGTGGACGACCAGCATCCCGCGCTCGGGCGCGAACTCGTCCTCGCCCGGCGGGATGACAAACGCGAGCCACTCGCCGGGGTAGCGCGCCTCGACCTCGGCGATCAGCTCGACGCGGCCCTTGGCTTCCATGCCGGTGTAGGGGCAGCCGCAGTCGCAGTCGATCCCACAGTGCTCGTGCGTCCCACATGCCGCGACCTTGCCGCCGTGCTCGGCGGTGGTCAGGTTGATCATGACAGGCATGGCGTCCCGGGTTTAGCGTGCAGCGTGCACCATGAAACGTTACGCAAAATGAAACGACTTTGCTGCACGTCGCACTGCCGGCAGAGTTCTAACCACAGAACTCTGCTTCTTGAACCGCTAGATGTGAATCGCCGCTCCGTGCGCTGCGGCCTCTTCCGCCTCGCCGAGCGCCTCGTAGAGCGTCGGGTGGGCGTGGATCGTGCGCGCGAGCGACTCGCTGGTCGCCTCGTGCGAGAGCGCCACGCCGCCCTCGGCGATCAGCTCGGTGGCGCGCGGGCCGATGATATGGAGGCCCAGCACCTCGTCGTACTTCTTGTCCGCCACGATCTTGACAAACCCGACGCGCTGGCCGAGGATCGTCGCCTTGCCGTTGGCCGAGAACGGGAACTTGCCGACCTTCACATCGTATCCCTGCTCGCGCGCCTGGGCTTCGGTGAGCCCGATGCTGCCGATCTCCGGCGAGCAGTAGGTGCAGGCCGGCACCTTGCGGTAGTCGATCGGCTGCGGATCGTGCCCGGCGATCACCTCGGCGGCCAGGATACCCTCCGCCGAGGCCTTGTGCGCCAGCCAGGGCGTGGTCACGGCGCAGTCGCCGATCGAGTAGATGCCCTCCACATTGGTTTGCATCCGGCTGTTGACCTTGACGAAGCCGCGCGCGTCGAGCGCCACGCCCAGCTCCTCCAGACCGAGCCCTTTGGTGTTCGGCGCGCGGCCGATGCCGAGCAGCATCCGCTCGGCGGCCAGTTTCTGCTCCTTGCCGTTTGCGTCGGTAAAGCTCACCACCACCTGCGACTCGCTGCGGTCCACACCGGTAAGTTTCGCGCTGGTATGCGTCGCGATCCCGCGCTTGTTGAAGGCCCGCGTCAACTCGGCGCTGATCTCTTCGTCCTCCACTGGGACAATCCGCGGCAGCGCCTCCAGGACCGTCACCTCGCTGCCGAAGGCGCGGTAGGCCGAGGCGAACTCGCAGCCGATCGCCCCGGCCCCGACGACGATCAGCGACGTGGGCGGGGCCGGCAGCGCGAGCGCGCCGGTGGAGGAGATGATCCGGTCCTCGTCGATGCTCGCGCCGATCTGCGGCAGCTCGCGCGGCGCGGAGCCGGTGGCGATGATGATGTTGCGCGTCGTCAGGCTGGTCTTCTTCCCATCGCCGTCGGTGACCTCGACGGTCGAGCGATCGACGAGCCGGGCCGTGCCGTTGTACGTGTCGATCTTGTTCTTCTTCATCAGAAAATTGACGCCGCCGGTCATCTGCTTGACGACCTGATCTTTGTATTTCTGAACGCCATCCCAATCGAATCCGACCTCCTTGACGATCACGCCGAAGCGCTTGCTCTCGCGCGTTTCGTCGAGCAGATCGGCGGCATGCAGCAGTGCCTTGGTCGGGATGCAGCCGATGTTGAGGCAGACGCCGCCCCAGTACTGCCGCTCGACCACTGCCGTTTTCAAGCCAAGCTGCGCAGCTCGGATGGCGGCCACATACCCGCCCGGCCCCGCGCCAATGATGATCACATCGTAGCGTGCGTCGCTCACGACGAACCCTGCCTTTCTGTGCATACGCACCCAGTGGCGATATTGTACCACATACCGTTTGCAGGGCATCCCGACGCCGCAGGTATGTTATAATAGCAGTGGTTGGGCTGGTAGCTCAGCGGTAGAGCAGCGGCCTTTTAAGCCGAGGGTCGTGGGTTCGAATCCCACCCGGCCCACCAACCACGAACACGGCGCGCCGGCCTGGCCGAGCGCCCACATTCGCCTGTCCTCTCCCAGCACGGCCCGACTCGCCTCCCCCCTACCCGCATCGGGCGATCGCAGAGACATAGCCCCGAGTAGCAGCCTGGAGAGGCAGCGCCATGAGCCCGGCCCGCATGTCGCGGATCGAATCCGCCATCCGCGTCGTCCTGGCGTTCAACGAGGCGTTCAACCGCCATGACGTCGATGGAATGATGCGGCTGATGAGCACGACTGCGTCTTCGACAACACCGCCCCCGCGCCGGACGGCACGCGCTACGCCGGCAGGGAAGCGGTGGCCCGGTTCTGGCAAGCGTTCTTCCACGACTCACCGCACGCCCACATCGAGATCGAGGAGATTTTCGGCCTCGGCAACCGCTGCGTGATGCGCTGGCGCTATGATTGGACCGATCTTGCAGGAAGTACGGGGCATGTCCGCGGAGTTGATACTTTCGAGGTGAAAAACGGCCTGATCACCCAAAAACTATCCTACGTGAAGGGATAGAAAGGCGGTTGCCATGAAGCTGGTTACGGTCGAATCGAGTATGATCCACGCCGTTGGCTATGATGATGAGACAGAAGAGCTAGAAATCGTGTTCAACAGCGGGAAATCCTACCGTTACACCGGTGTGCCGCGCGGTGTCTACGAGGGCCTGCTCGCGGCGGACTCCAAGGGCCGGTATCTGCGCGCCCACGTCATCGGCGTCTACCCCGAGTATCCGCTCTCCCGGCGCCGCGCCGGCCGATAGCGCCATCCCCGCGGGACGAAGCGGGAGCAGCCTTCGGTGTAGGAATCGAGGCGACATCCGCATCGCCTTCCGGTCTCCCGGTCTCCTGGCCGATGCTCGCCGGCCTTCACCCGCGGCCGCCCGGGGCAGGTCGCTCGCGCAGCAGGGCATCCAGCCGGCGCTGCTCGCGCAGCGCGGCCCACGGCGGCGAAGCCGGCTCCAGCCAGCGGGCCAGCACCGCGATCGGGGCGGTGCGGCGCGCCTGGATCGCTCGGCGCTGATGGAGCAGCGCTGGCAGCTCATGAA
Source organism: Roseiflexaceae bacterium (assembly GCA_042408595.1). Lineage (GTDB taxonomy): Bacteria > Chloroflexota > Chloroflexia > Chloroflexales > Roseiflexaceae > JBHOQX01. The sequence continues at coordinate 55,311 of JBHOQX010000108.1, forward strand.
GCGCCTGGAGCCGCCCGGCGACCATCGCCGCCTGCCGCGTCGCCAGGCCGTAGGCCGCCGCCTGCACGTCGTAGAGCAGGATGCCCGGCAGGCAGCGCCCGAGGAGCGGCCCGGGCAGACAGCGCACGATCAGCCGCAGCCGGTTGCGCGCCAGCAGCCGCTGCTTGAACGGCGACCCCTGCTCCCCCGTCGCCGAGTAGACGTGGCGTGCCCGGGCGCCCGGGGCGAGCACGCTGCGCCAGCCGCGCAGTCGGGCGCGCCAGGCGAGGTCGGCGTCCTCCAGGTAGGCGAAGAACGACGGCTCCGGCGGGCCGATATCCTCCAGCAACGCCCGCCGGAAGAGCGCCAACCCGCCGCTCGGCCCGAAGATCTCGCACGGCGCCGGCGGCAGATCGGCCAGGCGGCGCCCCGGCCACAGATCGAGCGCCAGGCCATCGCGCTGCACCCGGATGCCCGCCGAGGCGACCAGGTCCGGCCGGTGGTCGAAGGTCAGCACGCCGCCCGCAGCGCCGATCTCCGGCCGGTCAAGCGCGGCCGTCAGCGCGGCGACGGTGCCCGGCTCCAGGAAGGCGTCGTTGTTCACCAGCAGCAGCAGCGCGCCGCAGGCCGCGCGCAGGCCGGCGGCCACCCCGCCGGCGAAGCCGGTGTTGCGCGGCAGCGCCACCAGCCGCACATCCGGGTAGCATGCGCGCGCCCAGTCCGCCGTCCCATCGGTCGAACCGTTGTCCACCAGCACGATCTCGCCACCCGCCGGGAGCTGCGGCGCGAGCGCATCGAGGCAGGCCGGCAGGAAGCGCAGGCCGTTCCAGGTGACAATAATCGCCGAGAGCGGAGCGGTGGCCGGCCTCTCGAACACCGCCGGCTGGTGCTGCTCGATCAGCTGCATGTCGCCAGTATGCCGCAGACGGCGCGAGCGCGCAAGCCGCAACATTCGCCGCGCCGCCGCCGTACAATCGGCAGGCGAACCTCCCGGCGCCGCCGAACAAGCGATAAAGGAGACGAACGTGAACATCAACAAGCGACAGACAGCCTTTCTGGGCGTCTTTCTGATCGGCCTCGCAATCGTGGCTTGGCTGAACCTGTGGTGGCTGATCTTTCCATTGATCCTGGCGGCCGGCGGCGTGATCGGCTATGTCGTGCGCCGGGCGATCGGCCGCACCAGCGAGGCAGTGCAGGTCGGCATCTGGGGGGTGGGGCTGGCGCTCCTGGCGCTGACCGGCTTCTGGTTCCCCGGCATCCTGCTGCTCGCCGGGGCGAGCCTGCTGGCCCGCGGCCGCGAGGAGCGGATCGACGCGGTAGTGCAGGGCAATCTGGGCCGGGTGCGCGCCCGCGGTAGCGCCCGCGCCATCACCATCCAGCGCGTCCCGGTTACCCCGCCGACCCCGCCGGCCCCCGCCGAGCCGCCGGCGACCGGCGAGACCACCCGCCTGTAGCGCTGCGAAGGAGGCGGGGGCCGCGGGCTCTGTCTCTCCCTGTGTGCGGCTTCGGGCGAACAGAGCATCGGGGCCTATCACGGTCATCCGCGAGAGGCTACGCCCGCGGCTCTTCCCCCTTGCCCCCTCTCCCGTACGCGGGAGAGGGGGATTATGATGCTGGCATTCGACTGTCGCCCGCGATGCGCGCTGCTGTCAGCCGCCATCCGTGCACGCTCTTTCCGGGTGCGGAGAGAGGGATGGGGTGATCAACATCGACCCGCCCCTCAACCCCCTGGAAGGGGCCAAGCGGATGAGGACAACCGCCGCCCCGCTGCGCTGGCAGAAGAGCCTGCCACATCCAACGTTGGGGATCGGCATAGAGGCTTCGAATCTCCAACCTCGATTTGCTTCTCGCAGTGTGGGTGACAACGGAACGGGGAACCTGAGCCCCTAGGGAAACAGCGCGTGCAACCAGGCGCGCCAATTGGCTTCGCGCGGTGGGGCGGCGATCGGCGCTGGGGTGGGCACGGCGGGCGTCGGCGTCGCCTCGGGGAGCGTGGGCAGCACGACGGTGTCACCGTCGCGGGCGTAGCCGAGCTGCTCGCGGGCGATCTTCTCGGCGTAGGCCGGCGACTCGGCATAGGCGACCTGGGTCGCGAGCTGGTTGCGCTCGGCTTCGAGCTGGCCGATCTCGCCTCGCAGCTCGGCCGCGCGCCGGTCCATCTGTGCGCCGGTAATCACCTGGCCGACGAACGAGGAGAGGAGCCAGAGCGACAGGCCGATCAGCGCAAGCGTCACCAGCCGCGCGCCGGAATGCCCCAGGCCGCGCGGGATAGGCAGCCGGGCGGCGAGGGCCGGGCGCTCCGTTCGAATGGCGCGCCGTCGCGGCATGGAGAGTCCTTACTCGGTACGTGCCGGCTTGGGAGCTTCCAACAGCAGCGGCTCTTCGATGTTCGTCGTCATCGCGCTCTGGCCGCGGAACAGCCCGCCCGGCTCGATATGCAGCGCAGCGGTCATGATATCGCCCCAGACCTTGCCGGTCGGAGAGATCTCAAGCTGCTCGACCGCTGTGATCTCGCCCTTGACCGCGCCGGAGACATGCACATTTTGAGCCTTGATGGTGGCAATCACGCGGCCCGTCTCGCCGATGATCAGGTTGCCCAGGATTTCGACGTCTCCTTCAACCGAGCCGTCGATCCGCACGTTGCCATCCGATTTCATCGTGCCGACGAAGCTGGTGTTCGCGCCGACGACAGTCTCAGGCTTGCCGTTGATCACCGTGGGCGCGGCGGGCTGCGCTTTTTTGTTGTTGCCGAACATCAGTTGATCTCCCTTGCCCTGGTTCCGGACGGAGGCGTTCTGCTGGCGACCGGGCGATGGATCGGGCCGGCGGCCGCGCAGGAGCACGGCGCACACAGCGGCAATCGTGCCGCCAATTATAAGGTAGGTTATTAGTTCAGGCAAGCGCATCGCGCTGCTCCGCATCCGGGGCCCAGCCGATTGAGATCAGATAGTCACGATCTGCGGGCGTGAGCGCCGCGCGCGCCAGCAGGTCGGGGCGGCGCCCGAGCGTACGCGCCAGGCGCTGCTGGCGGCGCCAGCGGGCGACCTCGCCGTGGTGGCCGGAGAGAAGCACCGCCGGCACTTCCCGCCCTTCCCAGACGGCGGGGCGGGTATAGTGCGGGTACTCCAGCAGGCCGTCGCTGTGGCTCTCCTCGACGGTCGACTCAGCGTCCAGCACGCCGGGCACGAGCCGCGCGACAACGTCGAGCACAACCATCGCCGGCAACTCGCCGCCGGTCAGCACATAGTCGCCGATCGACAGCTCGCGGTCGATCAGCGCCTCGCGTACGCGCTCGTCGACCCCTTCGTAGCGGCCGCAAACCAGCACCAGCCGGTCGTAGGCCGCCAGTTCCTCGGCCACGCGCTGCGTGAACAGCTCGCCGTCCGGCGACATCAGGATCACTAACTCCCGCCGCGAAGGGGCGGCGAGGCGCGGCGAAGGCAGGGGGCCGGCAGCGGCCATCTCCGCGCCTCCCGATCCGGTGGCCTCCCCGCCCTGCACAACCGCGCGGATCGCGGCGGCGAGCGGCTCGGGCTTCATCACCATGCCGGCCCCGCCGCCGTAGGGCGCGTCGTCGGTCGTCCGGTGGCGGTCGGTGGCGTAGTCGCGGATGTTGTGCAGCCGCACCTCGATCAGGCCGGCCTGGATGGCCCGCTTGATGATGCTCTCCGTCAGCGGCCCGGCGAACATGTCCGGGAAGAGGGTCAGGATATCGAAGCGCATGGCAGTGCAGCCTTCAGAAGCTGTCTGAAACGGGGAGGTTTGGAGGGCTGCGCCCTCCAACGGGGGCCTGCGGCCCCCAAACCCCCGCTGGGAGCGTTTCAGACAGCCTCTCAGAGTTCAAAGTGCAGAGTGCAACGTTCAACGTTCAACGTTCAGCGTTCGCCAGTTCCAGGTTCGGTATGTCGCGTCCTGAGTGTCGAGAGGAGGCGGTGGCCGCCGATAGTGCGGCAGGCCTGGAGGGCTGCACTCGCCAGGCTCCCCGTTTCGGGCGGCTTCTCAGGCAGCCCCTTCAGCGTGCCACACCGGCTCGGTGTTGGCCCTCAGAAGCCAATCCGCGAAAAAGGCGGCGACACGCGCAACATAGGCCGGGCGATCAACAAAATAGCCGCCGCAGTGCTCCGCGCCCTCGATCAGCCAGAGCTCTTTCGGCGGTCGGGCGGCCTCGAACATGGCATAGGCGTGGCTCACCGGAATGAGCGTGTCCTGCGTGCCGTGGATGATCAGCAGCGGCCGCGGGCTGATCGCCGCTACCGCCGCGATCGGGCGGACATCGTCGAAGCGATAGCCGTAGCGCGCCCGGGTCATCAGGTCGGCCAGCGGGACGACCAGCCGGGCCGGGGCGCGCAGCCGCTGTGCGCCGTGGGCGACCACATCAGCGATCCCGGTGAACGGGCTATCGGCCACGACCGCCCGCACCTCCGGCGTGCGCGCCGCCAGCAGCACGGCGATCGCCGCGCCCATCGAGTAGCCGACCACGCCAAGCCGCGCGCCGGGCGCCCGCTCCAGCGCGTAGCGCACCGCGGCCTCGGCGTCGCGCAGCTCGTAGTAGGCGAGCGAGTGCTGCGCGATATCGCTTTCACCGCGCGAGCGCCAGTCGAACAGCAGAACGTTGTTGCCGGCGCGCCACAGCCCGCTGCCGATCCCGAGCAGGTCGGACTTGGAGCTGCGGTGCCCGGCCAGCCCGACGATCACGCGCTCCGAGTCGGGGCGCGGCAGCCACCAACCGCTCAGCCGCACGCCGTCCGCCGTGCGGAACGTGACCGTCTCAAATCCCTCGACCTGCGTCTCGAACGGCGAGAAAGTGTACTGGTCGAGGAACGAGCGGGGCGTAGGCGTGTTCAGCCGGGCCGTGGCGTAGGCCGCTGCACCGAGCAGCAGCCCAGCCGCGCTCAGCGCCGCCGCCCCGGCCAACCGGGCCGCCCGCCGCGCGGACGGCGGCCACGATGGGATGGGTCGCGCCCGTTCCATGCTGCTCGTTCCACCCACGCCGCTCCTGCGGAGGGCGACTGCCTGACACCTGGCATTGTATCACAGTGGCGGGCCGCCGGCGCTTGCATCCATCGCTGTGGATCGACCAGCGCCGCCGCGCCTTAACGTTGACTAATCAGATCTTAACCTCTCGACCACAGAACGTTAACGCGCGCTGGCGATGATAGGTACATTCCGTGGGCGGAAACGCCGGGGCAGCGCTATCGTGCGGCGTCGTCCGGCCAGGTTATGCCGGTACGTTCGGCTGCGCCGCCATGCGAGCCCATCCGACGAAGGGAGTGCGCTACCGATGGCTGGAAACGACCGTGACCAGATTCTCTCGACCGACGGCGCTGGCGAGGTATTCACCGATGTGATGGAGCGCCGTCTGAGTCGCCGCAACTTTCTCAAGGGCGCCGTGACCGCCAGCGCCGTGGTGATCGGCGCGGCGGCGCTTGGCGCGCCCGAACGCGCGGCAGCCCAGGACACAAAATTCGCCCTGACATTCAAGCCGGTCGGTCCGAGCAAGGGCCTGCCCGACCCGCTGCTGGCGGATGGCTACACCGAGGCGATCTTGCTCAGTTGGGGCGATCCCATTCTGCCGGACGCGCCGGCCTTCGATCCGGCCAACCTGAGCGCGGCGGCCCAGAGCAAGCAGTTCGGCTACAACAACGACTACGTCGGCTTCCTCCCGGTGCCGTTCGGATCCGGCCGGGCCGACCTGGGACTGCTGGTCGTCAACCACGAGTACACCAACGAAGAGTTGATGTTCCCGAACTGGACGCCCGAGACGACGACCAAAGAGATCGTGGATATCGCGCTGGCTGCGCATGGCATGTCGATCGTTCAGGTGCGCAACGTGGATGGCCGCTGGGTCTATGACCGTGACGCCGGCGCCAACCGCCGGATCACCGGCACGACGCCGATCGCCATCACCGGGCCGGCGGCCGGCGCGGACTGGCTGAAAACCCGCGACGACCCGACCGGAACCCGGGTGCTGGGCACGCTGAACAACTGCGCCGGCGGCATCACCCCCTGGGGCACGGTCGTCTCCGGCGAAGAGAACTTCAACCAATACTTCGGCAACGCCAAATTCCTCAAGGATGACGACCCGCGCAAGGCGGTGCACAAGCGCTACGGCATTCCGACCGACGCGTCCGAGCGGCGCTGGGAGGACTTCTACCGGCGCTTCAACATACCGGACGAGCCCAACGAGCCGTTCCGCTTCGGCTGGGCGGTCGAGGTCGATCCCTATGACCCTGGCTCGACGCCGAAGAAACGCACGGCGCTGGGGCGCACCAAGCACGAGGCCGTGACCTTCGTCGTCGCCCCCGGCGGCCAGGTGGTCGGATATATGGGGGATGACGAGCGCTTTGATTATGTCTACAAATTCGTCACCGCCGGCCGGTACAATCCGTCCGACCGCGCGGCGAACATGGACCTGCTGGACGCGGGCACGCTGTACGTCGCCGTCTTCCGCGACGACGGCACGGGCGAGTGGCGGCCGCTGGTCTTCGGCCAGGGGCCGCTAACGCCGGAGAACGGCTTCACCTCGCAGGCAGATGTGCTGATCAAGACCCGCCTCGCTGCCGACAAACTGGGCGCGACCAAGATGGACCGCCCGGAGGATGTCGAGGTCAACCCGGTGAACCGCAAGGTGTACGCGGTGATGACGAACAACACCCAGCGCGGCGCCGCCGGGCGCCCCGGAACGGACCGGGCCAACCCGCGGGCGAACAACCGCAGCGGCCACATCATCGAGATCACCGAGGCCAACAACGACCATGCCGCGACGACCTTCACCTGGGATATTTTCCTGCTCGCGGGCGACCCTGCGGATGAGTCGACCTATTTCGCCGGCTATCCCAAGGACAGGGTCAGCCCGATCGCCGCGCCGGACAACGTGGCGTTCGACAGGGCCGGCCACCTGTGGATCGCCACCGATGGCCAGTTCAGCGCGCTGAAGAACAACGACGGGTTCTACGCCGTGCCGGTCGAGGGCAGCGAGCGCGGCTACCTGCGGCAGTTCTACGCCACCGTGCCGGGCGCCGAGATCTGCGGGCCGGAGTTCACGCCGGACAACACGACGGTCTTTCTGGCGATCCAGCACCCCGGCGAGGGCGGCACGTACGCGGAGCCGCTCAGCACCTGGCCCGGTACGGCGCCGATCCCGCGCCCGAGCGTGATCGCCATTCAGGCCGCTGCTGGGGGCCGCATCGGGAGCGCGGGCGCCGGGAGCGCCGCGCCTGCCGCGCCGGGCGGGCAGCCCGCCGCCGGCAGCGCGCCCACGCCGGC
>JBHOQX010000114.1:0-92462 GCA_042408595.1 Roseiflexaceae bacterium
GCCGCCACCGCCGCGCCCGCCGCCACCGCTGTCCCGGCCGCGACCACGGCGCCGGCTGCCACCGCCGCGCCCGCCGCGACCACCGCGCCCGCGGGCAGTGCCTTCATCATCGGCGTCACGCCTGGCAGCCCCAACCACCCCAGGGGCTGGACGACCGTCCTGCCGCCCAAGCCCGAGGGCATGCCGCTCAATCCGCCGGTGACGATCACCTCCAGCCGCCGCGGGGTGGATACCAAGTACTTCAAGGGCGACACCATCGACAACAACCCCTTCACGCGCTTCGTCAAACAAGAACTGGGCATCGAATGGAAGCCGGGCTTTCTGTTCAACGACGATCAGGAGCAGCAGCAGAAGCTGACTCTGGCGATGGCCAGCAACGACCTGCCCGACCTGCTGGAGACCCTCTCGCTCAGCAACTTCGCCACCCTGCTCGAAGCCGACATGCTCGAGGATATCACCGAGATCTTCGACAAAGTCGCTGACGAGAAGTGGGTTAAGGAGCCGCTGGCGCGCGATAACAACGCCGCCTGGACCTACGCCGAAGTCAACGGGCGCAAGATGGGCATGCCGTATATCGAGCTGGCGTCGCAGAACGACAAACTGCTCTGGATCCGCCAGGACTGGCTGGAGAAGGTCAACCTGCCCCCACCGACCACCCTGGACGAGCTGGCCAAGGTCGCGCTGGCCTTCAAAAAGAACGAACTCGGCCAGGGCGCCAAGGGCTCGACGATCGGGCTGGGCACATGCAAGAACCTGACCGCCTGGTACGGCAGCCTGGACCCCGTGTTCGGCGCGTTCGGCGTCATCGCGAGCGACTCGATCACTCACCCCTGGACGAAAGAGGGCGACGGGCTGATGTACGACCCCATCCGCCCACAGATGAAGGATGCGCTGGCGCTGGTGCGCCAGTGGTACAAGGATGGCGTGATCTCGCCGGATTTCGTTACCCTTTCCGAGCCGGACGTGGCCGGGATCGTGGGCGGCAACCGCTGCGGCCTGCACTTCTCGCCCTTCTTCGGTGCGACTTACGGCGGGACAGACAGCCTGAAAAACGACCCGTCGGCCAAGTGGACGTTTAGCGATATCCCCGCCGGCCCGAATGGCAAAAAAGGCAAGGTCGGCATCAGCGCGATCCGCGAGTACGTCTTCGGCTTCCGCAAGGGCACGCCGCATGTGGAAGCGATCCTCAAGCAGACCAACTGGCTGGCGCAACTGGTGCAGAATCCGGCCAACCGCTTTCACGGCTGGGAGGAGTACAATTACCAGTGGAACGGGGATAAAGTCGAGTTGATCGACAATGGCGACTTCCACGCCTGGTTCTACGGCCCGATCGGCACCCGCGGCAACAGCGGCACCGACCCGCTGCGCCAGTACAACTGGTACAAGACGATCGAAGAATGGGCCAAGCTGCCGAAGGATAAGCTGGATGCCTGGCAGCAGATGGTCCTGGACGACCCGACCGGTCTGCAGACGCTCCAGCGCAAGGCCTACCTGTTCGCCGTCGACCATTCGAAGGAGCAAGGCATTCCGAACCTATTTACCGGTCTGCCGACAGCGACCATGAAGGACAAGGGCGGCGAGCTGGCGACGATGATGACCGAAACCTTTATCGGCATCATCAAGGGCGACAAGCCGCTCTCCGAGTTCGATTCGTTCGTTCAGAAGTGGAAGGCCGGCGGTGGCGACCAGATCACCGCCGAGGTCAACGACTGGTGGGCCAAGCACAAGAAGTAAGCGCTGGCCCGCAGCCGGGCGGGCAGCCACAGAGCTGCCCGCCCGCCGGAGCATCCTTATGGCCACCACCAAGCCTACCGAGATCGGCGCCCTGCCGGCGACGCCAGCCCGTGCGGCCTGGCGCACATCCGTCCGTCGCGGCTGGTCGCTGTATCTGATGCTGATTCCGGCGCTGATCGTGCTGGTGTTGTTCCATTACTACCCGATGTACGGCGTGGTCATCGCCTTTCAAAAATACAACCCCGGATTGGGCTTTACGCGCTCGCCCTGGGTCGGGCTGGACAATTTCGTTCGCCTGTTCGGGCTGGCCGACTTCTGGCGCGTCTTTACCAATACGCTGATCATCGCGATCAGCAAGATCGTCACCGTGCAGGTGTCGGCGATCCTGGTCGCCTTGATGCTCCATAATGTCCGCCTGGTCGCGTTCAAGCGGATCGTCCAGACAACGATTTATCTGCCGCATTTTCTTTCGTGGATCGTATTAGGCGGTATTTTGATCGATCTGCTATCGCAAAACGGCCTGGTCAATCGCACGCTGGGCGCGCTGGGCCTGGGGCCGTTTCTGTTCCTCGGCGATAATACCTGGTTCCGCCCGACGCTGATCGTCACCAACCTATGGAAAGAGGTCGGCTGGGCCACGATTATCTATCTGGCGGCATTGACCGGTATCGATCCGCAGCTTTATGAGGCAGCGGCGATCGATGGCGCCGGCACGTTGCAGCAGACTCGACATATCACGCTGCCGGGCATCCGCTCCACGATCGTGCTGATCGCCGCGCTGAGCATGGGGTCGGTGCTGAATGCCGGCTTCGACCAGGTGCTGACGCTCTACAACCCGGCGGTCTATGCCACCGGCGACATCCTTGACACCTACATCTACCGGCTCGGGCTGGTCGGGGCGCAGTTCAGCCTGGCGGCCGCGGCCGGGCTGGTGGGCTCGGTGCTCAGCTTCGGCCTGATCGCGTTGGGCTACTGGGCTGCCGACCGCTGGGCCGACTACCGGCTGTTCTGAGGGGGCATCGCATGGTTGTTGATCGTTCCTGGCGGGCGCTGCTGCTGCGCAGCCTGAATTACGCCGTGCTCAGCCTGCTGATGGCGGCGTGTGTGATCCCGCTCATCCATATCGTGGCGGTGTCCTTCAGCGACCGCGCCGCCGCGGTCGGCGGGTTCGTTACGCTGTGGCCGGTGCGCTTCACCACCGCATCTTATGCCAAGGTGCTGGAAGCGGGGGCGTTCCTGAACGGTCTGCGTATCTCGGTCCTGCGCACGGTGATCGGCACGGCGCTGATGATGCTGATCACCATTCTGACCGCCTACCCGCTCTCACGCGGCAGCTCCGAGCTGCGCGGCCGCACCGTCATCATGTGGCTGCTGATCTTCGCGATGCTGTTCTCCGGCGGGATCATTCCGTTGTTCCTGGTCATCCGCAGTCTCAAGCTGCTCAACACCGTCTGGGCACTGATACTGCCGGGCGCGCTGCCGATCTTCAACGTGATCATCCTGATGAATTTCTTTCGTGACATCCCGCAGGAGCTCGACGATGCAGCGGTGATCGACGGCGCCTCGCACTGGCAGCGCCTGTGGCGCGTCTACGTGCCGCTCTCGCTGCCAGCGCTGGCAACCCTGACCCTCTTCTGCGCCGTGTACCACTGGAATTCCTGGTTCGATGGGCTGATCTACATGACGCGCGCCGAGAACTACCCGCTCCAGACCTTTCTGCGGACGGTCGCGGTGCAGCTCGATACGTCGCAGATCATTCGCGATCAGTCGCAATTTAATCAGTTCTCGGATCGCTCGGTCCGCGCGGCGCAGATCATTGTGACGACCATCCCGATCCTGGTGGTGTATCCGTTCCTGCAGCGCTATTTCGTCGCCGGGATCAAGCTGGGCGCGGTGAAGGGGTGAGGTCGTTTTCCCGCCGCGCCCGCGCCGCCCACTCGCCGCGCAGCATGGCGAAGACGTGCGTGTCGCGGCGCTGCCCGTCCACGCCGAACTCGTCCGCGCGGAGCGTCCCTTCCAGCGTCAGGCCGTTCTTGCGCGCCACGGCGATGCTGGCGCGATTGCGTGTGTCGCAACGCCAGACCAGCCGCTCCCAGCCCCAGGTTCCAAACCCCCAGTCGAGCATCAACGCCAGGGCGCGCGCGCCCAGGCCCTGCCCGGCGGCGCTGGCCCGGATCCACATGCCGATCTCGGCCACGCCGGTCGTCAGCGGGCCCCAGCGCAGGTGGTAGCCGGTGCCGCCGACCAGATGCGCGCCCCGCCAGATGCCGAGCACAAAATCGTCGTTGCACAGATAGCTGCCGGCGAAGCGGCGCGCCCGCGCCTCGGCCGCCTCCGGCGTGTCCTCGCGCGTCGCCCACGGCATCCACGGGCGCAGGTGCTCGTACGATGAGACCGTGGCTTCCAGGAGCGCCGGGCCGTCGCCGGGCCGGTAACTACGGATCGTCAGATCGCCGTCGGCGACCGACAGCGGCGCGATGAAGGGCTCGGTGAGCATGGCGACCTCCGTGACAGGATGACCAGATGACACGATGACCAGATGACAGGGTGAGAAAGAGGCATACGGCGCGGTGCGCAGGGCAGCATCGGTTTGTTGCACTCTTCGAACCACTATCCTCTGCCGCCTATCCTCGATCTATCCTCCCCTTATCGGTTCACCGTCTACCGTCCGCAACCACGCTTGACATCTCACGCATTGCGGATTATAACGGCGGAGCCGGATGATTGCCGATCGCCTGCCCGCCTACCTATCTACCCGTCTATGTCATGAAGCCGCCACTGACCCTCGACCAGCTCAACCGGCTCGACCGCGAGGCGTTTGCGGAGGCGCTCGGCTTCGTCTTCGAGGGGCCGCCGTGGCCGCAGCGCGCCGCGTGGGATGCCCGACCGTTCGCGTCGGTCGCAGCGCTGCACCGTGCGCTCTGCGACACACTGGCCCGCGCGCCCGAGGAGCAGCAGGTGGCGCTCATCCGCGCCCACCCCGACCTGGCGGGCAAGGCCGCGGTCGCCGGTGACCTCACGCCCGAATCGACCCGCGAGCAGGCCTCCGCCGGGCTGGATCGGCTCACACCCGAGGAGTTCGCCCGCTTTACCGCGCTGAATAGCGCCTACCGCGAGCGCTTCGGCTTTCCATTCGTGATCTGTGTCCGCCGCCAGACCAGGGAGAGCATTCTCCGGGCGTTCGCGGCGCGCCTGGCGAACGACCGCGCCCGCGAGATCGCCACCGCGCTGGCCGAGATCGGCGAGATCGCCCGCCTGCGCCTGGCGGATGGGGTTATCGCCCACCAGGCGCACGAAGGGCGCGCAGACGGTGAGAGATGAACCTTTGGCGCAGACGTGGGCCATACAAGGAGGCGGCATGGCTGGCGGAGGCAGCGAGATCGGGATGGGATCGATGCGCTACGGCAAGGCCGAGGTGCGCCTGGTCAAGGTGGCGCGCGGCGCGGAGCGCCACGATCTACGCGACCTGACGGTCGCCGTCGCGCTCAGCGGCGACTTCCGGGCGACGTACGAGGCGGGGGACAACCGGGCGCTGCTGGCGACCGACACGATGCGCAACACGATCTACGCCCTGGCACAGCGCCACCCGCTGGCGAGCATCGAGGCGTTCGGGCTGACGCTGGTCGATCATTTCCTCGCCGCCGGCCCGACGGTGGAAGCGGCGGAGGTGCGGATCGTCGAGCACCTCTGGCGGCGCATCGAGGCCGGCGGGCGCCCCCACGCGCACAGCTTCGTCCGCGAGGCCGGCGAGCGCACCGCCGCCATCCGCGGCGACCCAGGCGGCGGGCGGCAGGTGCAAGCCGGAATCGACAACCTGCTGGTCCTGAAAACAACCAACTCCGGATGGGAGAACTTCTACCGCGACGCGTACACGACGCTCCCCGACACGAGCGACCGCATTCTGGCGACCAACATCACCGCGGAGTGGACGTATGGCCAGGCGGAGCTTGACTTCGACCGCCTCTGGACGAGCGTCCGGGCGACGGTTCTCGAGACGTTCACCGACCACTACAGTCCCTCGGTCCAGCACACGCTCTACCGCATGGGCCGGGCGGTGTTGCAGGCACATCCGGAGGTCGCGCGCATCCACTTCGCGCTGCCGAACAGGCACCACCTACTGTACGACCTCGGGCGCTTCGGGCTGCCGAACAACAACGAGATTTTCCATGCGACGAGCGAGCCGTACGGCCTGATCGAAGGGACGGTGGAGCGGCGATGAGCGGGCGGCTGACGACCCATGTGCTGGACACCGCGCACGGCCGCCCGGCGGCCGGGCTGGCGATCGAGCTCTGGCGGCTCGGCGAGGGGGGCGCGGCGCGGCTGCTCGCGACGGCTCGCACCAACGCCGACGGGCGGCTCGACGCACCGCTGCTCGACGGCGCGCTGGAGGCGGGCGTCTACGAGTTGGTCTTCGCCGTCGGCGCGTACTTCGCGGCGCTTGGCGCGGCGCTACCCACGCCGCCGTTCCTGGACCGCGTCCCGGTGCGCTTCGGTATCGCCGACCCTGCGGCGCACTACCACATTCCGCTGCTGGTGTCGCCGTGGGCGTATTCGACGTACCGGGGGAGCTAGTCTCAGCTATATCTCGCCCAAATGAGCGGCAACACGCGATGCCGGCCGGGCTTGCGCAAGCGAACGCACCTACACGTTGGTCGTGGACCAACACGACCAACGCAAGGAGGTTCGTCACTACAATCTCCTGGTGCGGAGCAGGCGCAACATGTTTCGCCCGCCGCCAGTCTGGCCGCCGTGGGCGTACCGCTGCGCCGGATCCATCTGGGGAACCCGGTGCGCAAGATCGTCCCCTGTTCTCAACCGCGACGCATGCACTTTTGTCTCAGGGGCCCGACGGTTCATGCCCGGTCGAACAGCGCGATAGCGCGCTCGTAGGCCTCGGTGGTTAACCCGGCGTACCAGGCCATGAACCGCACGGCGGCGATCAGGAAGCTCCACCGGTCCGGCAATGGACAGGCATAGAACTCCTCGACAGTGGCATGCAAGTGCTTGAAATTATGCAGCAGCGTCCCATTGTCGGTGCAGGCAACGTCTGTCAACAGGGCGATCAGCGGCTCGGGCGGGGCCCCTGTGTCGGCATAGGCCTGCACAGCTGCCGTCGCGGTGCGGTAGTCGTGGGCTGGCAGCGCCTCGCGCAGCGTGTGCAGCAGCGACTCGGGCGGGATGCCGTGCAACAGCTGGACATCTTCCTGGTAGGGATAGGGACAGCGTGGCGTGAAGGGCACGAAGCAGAACGTCTCATCTAGGACGCTTGGGCCACGCTCGATCAGGCTGCCGCCCTGGATCGCCGCGAGCGCCTGGGTTGGCGGGCGCATCACGTGCAGCGCCGCGCGCAGCACATTCGTCGTCGTATTGATATGCATCGGCGCCACCTCGCGGCTGACGGCGTCATAATCCTGGTGTGGCACCGGCTTCGCCATCAGGTAGCAGTCGGCGGCGGCAAGGCTTACGGCCGCCAGCACCGTCTGGGGTGAGCAGCCATGGCGGGCCAGCGCCCGCGCGGCGATCTCGGGCCGTTCACAGGGCGGGGCCACATGAAAGGCCGCCCGTAGCCCGGCCACCCGGTCGGGCTGAAACGCGGTTGCCGGCGCGCCATCGCACAGGCCGTAGGCGCGCTGCAACTCGCGCGCCCGGTCGTACGGACGGAAGTCGCGGGGAAAGCTGGCGCTATATCTGAGCGCCCAGCGCAACATGGGGAATCCCTGCTCCCAGCCGACCAGCTCGAGCATGCCCAGCGACAGCACCGGCGTGATCAGGGTATGGTCGTCGGTGATCATCCCCTCCAGGCCGATGTCGAGCAGCAGATCGACCAGCGCAGGGTGGGGCATGTCTTCGGCCAGTGCGCTCAAGCGATGGTCGGCGCGCATATACTCGCCGAAGCGCACATCGCTGCGCAGCTGCGTGATCGTCTCGTCGAGCGTGCGTTCGCGGGTGGGCCAGAACGGCGGCAGGTGCGAGGGGGCGAAGCAGGGGTCGTGCAGGTCACAGACCACCTGGTAGAGCGCCTGGACGATCAGCAGCCAGCGCGTGCGTTGCGGCTGGCCGCGCGCGAGGCGGCGGGCGTCCTCGCAGCCGATCATGGCGTGCGTCACGAACCCGAGCAGATTGCGGGCCTGGTTGTTGAGATAGCGCGCCGCCGTCAGCGCGCCAGCGGCCCACAGCGTGTCTTCGTCGGCGCCGTCAAGCAGCGCCCGCGCGATCGCCTCCACCGCGGTCTCGGGCCGCAGGGCGTGCAGCCAGGCGATCCGCCGTTCAAGCGTGGGTGTGTCAAGGAAGTTGGGTGAGCTCCGCATGGAGTGCTCCTTTCTTGACACGGCTCGGCTATTCAGTTAGGTGTTGGCACCTCCCCACGAAACGCCCCTCGCGCAGAGCCGTGCAGGTCGCGAGCGGGCCGGCAAGCAGCTACCCCTTCACCGCGCCTTCCAGCATCGCCACGAAGAACACGCGGCGCGCAAACAGAAACATGACAACCACCGGCAGAGCCACCAGCACGCAGGCCGCCGCCAGCGCGTTATAGGCGATCCCGGAGGCGGCAATATACTCGTAGACGCCATACATCGCGCCGCGCAGGGCCTGCTTGTTCAACAGCACGTAGTTGAGCGTAAAATCGTTCCACACCTGCACGAACGACAGCAGAAAGACCGAGAACAGGCCCGGCGCGGCCAGCGGCGCCACGATCCGCCCAAGCGCCCCCAGCGGCGTTGCGCCGTCGATCAGCGCCGCCTGCTCCAACTCGTTTGGAATCGCGTCGAAGAAGCTCTTGGCGATCCAGATCGCAAATGGCAGGTCGAACCCGACATACACCACGATCATAAACAGCCGGTCGTCGAAGCCTGGCAACCTGTGGCGCAGCACATTACCCAGCTGGAGCAGCGCTAGCAGCATCGTCAGCAGCGGCACGCCGCTCACCAGCAGCGTGCCCACCAGCATGATGCGCCGCCCGCGGAAGCGGTAGCGCGAGTAGGCGTAGGCCGAGAGCGCAGCCAGCAACGTCACGAGCGCGGCCGCCGACCCGGCGTAGCCGATCGTATTTGGCAGGTAGGCCGTGAAGATCCGCCCCTCGATCCGAAAGCCCGGCGCCGTCTCGCTTGGCCGCAGCAGCAACACCCGCGCATACCCTTCCGCCACGAAGCGGCACGCCGTCGGGTCGAAGATCGCCCGAGGGGTATCGCACGGCAGCAGCAGCGGCGGTTCGCGGTGCACATCGGCCTCACGCTTGAGCGACAGCACCAAGGTGCTGAAGATCGGGAACAGCATCACCAGGCAGATCAGCACCAGGGAACCGTTCAACAGCACCGCGGTGGTTACACGGCTCCCCGCCGCGCGCCGGCTGGCGCGGGCCGGGCGGGCCGTGCGCGGAATGCTCGCAACGCCAGTATGCTGGGCAACGCCAGCCGGCCGGGGTAGGTTGGGACCGCGTGCCACGCCGCTACTCCTCTCGCACCCCCGAGATACGGATCGTCAGGACCACCAGCGCGATGTTGATCAGCGTCATGCAGAGCGAGAGCGCCGCCGCCAGGCCAACATCGATCCGGCTGAAGCCGATCATGTAGAGCAGATAGCTCAGCACGGTTGTCGCGCTCCCCGGCCCGCCGCTGGTCATACTAAACACCATCCCGACCCCATTGATCCCGCCGATCAGGATGTTGAACAGCGCCACCAGCACCGTCGGCACGATCAGCGGCAGCGTGATCGCCCAAAAACTCTGCCAGCGGCTGGCCCCATCGATCCGCGCACTCTCCAGCACCTCGCCCGGCACGGTTTGCAACGCTGCCAGGATGAGCAGGCTCACAAACGGGAGCGTCTTCCAGGTCGAGGCTAGGATGAGCCACAGCATCGCCGGCGCCGGTGGGAAGGCAATGCCGCGCACCAATGGCGGGGGCGGTGGCGATGTCAACACCGAGATCCCCTGCCCGCCAAACAGGGCCGGGTTGGCGAAGAATGGCGCGAACAGGCCGTAATCCGGCACCACAAAGAGCCGCCACACCACCCCGGCGATCACGTCCGACAGCACCCAGGGGATGAAGATCAGCGTGATCGCCACGCCGCTCAGCCGGAGGCGCCGATTCAGCAATAGCGCAATCACGAACGCGCCGCCCAGCGTCAGCACCACATACCCCGATAGAAAGACCGTCGTGTGTGTCAGGCTCTCAAGAAACAGGCCCGTGTTCAGCAGCCGCTGGAAGTTGCCGAGCCCGCGAAAGACATAGACGCCCGTGCCCGGCTCCAGGCTGTGGAAGCCGAGATAGACAGTGAACAGGGCCGGGTAGAGCTGAATGCAGGCGATCACGATCAGGCCGGGTAACAGCAGCCCGTAGGGCAACACGGTTAGACGTTGTTTACGCTGCACCATCTTGACTCCCTCTGGCTGCTGCGCGGCAAGTTCGGTTTGATCTCCGGGAAGATGCTACGCTTAGGGAAATTGTCTATTGTACTCGTTCTCCGCGGCCGTCAGCGCGGCAGCACTATCGCCGGTCGGGTCGGTCTTGAGCAGGTCGTAGATCACTTTGGTGATCAGGGTTTTAGCTTCGGGAATGTGGGTGAGCGAGCCGTACCAGGGGCGGCACTCGCTCGCGCTGGCGGCGGCCAGCGCCTCCTTCGCCAGCGGCCCGTTGAACGCGGGATCCGACTTGAGCGCATTGCTGATGGGCAGGCCGCCATTGGTGCGGTTAATCCAGTCGATCTGGTTCGGCTTCTTCATGATCCAGTTAATGTAGGTCTTAGCTCCCTCGACGTTCTTCGCCGTGCGCGGCACCGTCAGGCCGTAAATCTGCAGCCCACAACCGGGCATCTTTCCCTTGGGGGCGACAAACGGCGCCGCCTTGAGTGCGCCGCTGCTCACCGCATCCTCAATGTCTTGAGGCGAGTTGCTCTTGAAAGCTTTGCCGCCAGGGGTTGTCAACGGGTGCAGATAGTTGCGCGCCACCGCGTAGGACACTGGGAACGCGCCGGCCTTGCCCTGCTTGAAGCTCTGCTCTTCCTCGAAGTTGCCAGCGAACACCGCCTCAGGCGAATAGCCGCCGGCCACTATTTGGCGCATAAACGCGATCGCGGCGATGTTCTCAGGGCGGTTCAGCAGCATCTTGCCGTTGCCATCATCGTAGCCGCCGCCGAACGAGGCCAGCGTCATGAAGAAGTAGCGCCCCGCACCCTCGCCGTCGAACGCCGTGTTGGCCCAGTAGGTCAGCGCGTACTGGCCCTTCGCCTTGAGTTGTTTGCTCGTTTCGAGGAGCGCTTCAGGAGTCCGTGGCAAGCCGTCCGGGTACATGTCGGTGTAGTAGATCACCATCCAGGGCGACTGCGCGATCGGGATGCACATCAGCTTGCCGTCGACGGTGCAGACCTTGACGGCCTTCGGGTCCAGGTCGGCGAACCACGGCTCGTTCCTGGCCCACTCCACGTCTTGGATGGTGTTGTTGAGCATGTACAGACGCAGGTCGGCGTCGAATAGCGCCATCACATCCGGCACGTCGCCGCCGCTCTGCACCGCGGTCACCAGTTTGGTCGCCAAGTCGTAGCCCTGCGGCTGGTTCTCCAGCTTGAGTTTGCCGGCGAACTCCTGGTTGAACTGCTGGATCGACTCGCGCATGTAGGCGTTGCCGACCCGCTCGTTGGCCTGCTCATCGGTGTTATTCTGATCAAAGTAGTACCAGGTGACCACGGTCGCGCTTGCCTCGGTCGCAACTGTTGCCGCGGGGGCGGCGCTGGGGGCAGCTACGGTAGCCGGTGCGGGGTTGGTGGGCCCGCCGTCGGCGGGTGTGCTTGCCGGAGCGCCGCAGGCGCTGGCAGCGATCGAGAGGAGAACGAGGGCGGCAAGGGTGTGACGTGGGCTCCGCGACATGGCTGAACCTCCCAACACTAACAAGGATTAGAGCGCGCGCTCTTGCAGCGGGTCGAAGTACTCGCGCCAGTACGTCACCAGGCCGTCGCGCAGCTCGAACACGATCGCGTCTTCCATCAGGTGGGTGTAGCCATCGGCGCGGCGCGTCTCGGCGAAGCTCCACTCCACCACCCCTTTGTTGCCGGCCACGATCACCTGCTTGAGGGTGATAACGACGTTGGTGTAATCGCGGTTGAAAGCGCGGCTGGCTTCGTAAATAGCTGCCTTGCCCACAAACCGACCGGCGGGGGCGATCATCACCGCATCGTCGGCAAAATGCGCCACCACTGCTGCGGCATCCTGGCGCATCATGGCATCGGCCATTGCGGCAATCTTCGTCTCGACCGCAGCCTGATCCATGGCATCATCCCTTGACTGCGCCCTCGAGCAGGGCCTGGAAGAACACCCGCCGCAGCAACAGAAACAGTACCACCACCGGCAGCATGATCAGCACACAGGCCGCGGCCTGCACGTGGTAAGCCACCTCGAACTGCGACTGGAAATCGAGCAAGCCGACCGTAGCGGTCTTCGCGGTTTGTTTCGAGAGCAGCACTACCGCGGCAAGAAACTCGTTCCAGGTATCAACAAAATTCAGCAGGAACGCCGCCAGCAGCCCTGGCGATGACAGCGGTGCGATGATGCGCCGTAGCGCCTCGAACGGCGTTGCCCCGTCGATCAGCGCGGCCTCCTCAAGCTCTTTGGGAATGCTGTCAAAAAAACTTCGAATAATCCAGATGCTGAACGGCAGCCCGCCACCGGTGTAGACCCCGATCATCACCAGGTTGGTGCTGAGCAGCTTGAGGTCGCTGGCCATGCGGTACAGCGGGATGAGGTTGGTCAGCCCCGGGAGCATCATCATGCCAAGGATGGCGATCTCGAGCGCGCGGCTGCCGCGAAAGCGGTAGCGCGAAAAGCAGTAGCCGGCCAACGCGGCGATCGGGGTGACGAGCAGCGACGAGGCGGTCGAGTTGATCAGCGTGTTCGGCAGGTAGTAGCGCAGCATGTTGCTGCGGAACACCTGTGCATAGCCATCCAGCGACCAGACCAGCGGAAAGAAGGTGGGTGGCGAGGTCAACACTTCACCCTTGGTCTTGAACGAAGTCATCAGCACATATGCCACCGGAAAGATCATAATCGCGCAGAACAGCGCCAGCAGCACGTTCGTAATAATTGCATCGGTGCGTTTTTGCAAGCGAGACGTGACCATCGCTAGGTCTCCACGCGCAGCAGGCGCAGGTAGATCGCCGCCAGCGCCAGGTTGAGCCCGAACATAATCACGGCGATCGCCGCCCCCACCCCGAAGTCGCCAAACTTCCAGGCCTCCTGATACAGGTAGAAGCTCAGGGTACTGGTGGCCCGCACCGGTCCGCCGCCGGTGATCGCCAGGATCAGCCCCACCGAGTTGATCGCCCGGATCGAAAGCAGCAGCACCGTTACCAAGAGCTGGGGGCGGACGATCGGCAAGGTCATGCGCCAGAACAGCTGCCAGCGCGTGGCGCCGTCGATCACCGCGCTCTCGGTTACCTCGCGTGGCACGGTTTGTAGCGCGGCCAGCAGCAGCAGCGCGGCAAAAGCGAGCGAGCGCCAGATCGACGAGCCGATCACGATCGCCATCGAGCCGGCGGGATCGGCCAGCAGCGTGCGCTGCACCAGCGGCTGCAGCAGCTCCTGGATCAGGCCATAATCGCGGATAAACATCCAGCGCCAGATCGTGCCGGCGACCACGTCCGAAAGCACCCAGGGAA
Source organism: Roseiflexaceae bacterium (assembly GCA_042408595.1). GTDB lineage: Bacteria > Chloroflexota > Chloroflexia > Chloroflexales > Roseiflexaceae > JBHOQX01. Next base: position 13,375 of record JBHOQX010000114.1, read on the forward strand.
TGAAGAGCAGCACCATATAGAGCGGCGTCAGGCGCACCCGGCGGTTGAGGAGCAACGCCACGCCGAAGGCGAGCACCAGCGTGATCACCAGGTAGAACCCGGTAAACACGAGCGTGTTCCATAGGCTCTCGCGCAGGTCGCCGCTGCTGAACAGGATCACGAAGTTCTGCAAGCCCACGAAGCGCTCGACCCCATCCTGCTTGCGCTGGAAGGCCAGATAGACCGAGTACAGGCTGGGGTAGACCTGGATCACCAGCAGGATCAGCAGCGACGGCAGCAGGAACCAGAACGGCAGGCTGCGCTGAAACGCGCGACTGAATCGACGGCGCCGCCCGGTTTTCACCGCTGCGCGTGGCGTTGCAACATCCATAATAGGCTGCCTACTGTCCCGCGTTATATGCGTCTTGCGCCCCCTTCAGTTCGGTCAGAATATCGGCGTTCGTATTCAGAACGAGCTTATTAATCGTCTCAGCGAGTTTGGTCAGCGCTTTGTCATAATCAGTCAGCGGCTCGATCGGCGCGCCGTATTTGTCCTGGTTCTCCTTCACAAACTTCCAGTAGGGCGTCTGAAAGCGTGCATCGGCGTAGGACGAATTGAGCACCGGCAAGCCACCGTAGGCCACAGCATAATCGGCGTTGCGCTTGGTCTCCAGCAGATAGTTGATGAATTGCTTCGCCAACTCTTGGTGCTTGGACCCCTTCGGGATGGCCCACCCCGAAGCGCTGATCAGCGTAACCGGCTGCTTGCCGGGCGCGGCAAGTGTCGGCGCGAAGCCAAGCTTGCCGGCCTCGAAGGCTTTATTCACGGCAGATGAGTCGGCCGGAAACTCCGCGCCGGAGGGCGATTTGAGCGGGTTGAGGTAAATATACGACCAGGAGCCGGCGCCAAACGCAGCGGCAGTGCCATCCTTCATAGGGTTCTCGTTGTCGAATCCAGGGGCCAACGCCACATCCGGGGCGTACCGGTTGGCGAACAGTGCGCGCACAAACGCGACCGCCTGTGCCGTTTCGGGGCTGGCCCAGGCCGCCTTGCCCTTGGTATCGGCATAGACACCACCGAATGAATGGATCAACGAGAAGTAGAACCCTTCGACCGACGCCACCTCGCTCCCCTTGAAAGTGATCGCGTACTCGTTCGGATGCTCCTGCTTAAGCCGAGCCGCCTCCTTCAGGAATGCCTCAATGTCCGCAGGAAAGCCGTTCGGCCAGCGCTCGGTCCAATAATAGGTGAGCCGGCTGGTGAGGTTGCCGGGCACACAGTAGATCTTGCCATCAGGCGCGGTGCAGGCCTTGAGCGCGGCCGGGTTGAGGTCGCTGTACCAAGGCGCGCTCTTGACATAGTCGGTCAGATCTTCGAGGGTGCCGTTCTTGATAAAAAAGCCGAGTTGCTGGCTATCGATATACGACAGGTCAGGGATGTCCCCACCTGAGGTCACGGCCAGGTTCAGCTTGCTGTTGATCTGGGCGTAGTCCTGAGTCACATTGGTGATCGTCAGGCCGGCGTCGATTTTGGCAGCCGCGATCGTCGCTGCAAGCCATTTATCCTGGTCATTCTGGGGATTCTGGTCGTTGAACTTGGTCCAGACCGTCAGCGCTCCGCCCTGGGGCGCGGCGACACCCGCGGTCGCTCCCATGGCTGGCGCGCTTGTGCCACCCGACGATGGCGCGGTGGTGCTGCCACAGGCGGCTAGCAGCAGCAGGGCAACACTGACAAAAGCTAGGATGCGTTTGGAAAACATGCGACCTCCTGTGTCATGCCTCAGAACATATGTCAGCTGCGGACATACGGGTATTCCATTGCCGCAGAGCATCACGGCACGGGACCGAGCTGTGTCTCCATACGGCTCCGCTGTTGTAGGAGTCGCGAGGTTCGTCGCCGCCTGAGTCTATTGTATAGAATGTCCATAGAAGCCTGAAAAACGGAGATCGCGCGGTCTCTGGCAGGCCCGAGTTGTGGCGGTATGTCATTCTGCAGTACAGTGTTCTAGGCACAACCACCAAGCGACCGCCGCGGTCCGGTATCTAGCAGCGGCGCCAACGCAGTGTGTGTGAAGGATCGTGACCTGTAGCTTGCCGGGACAGCGGGGATTATAAAGGCCAACCAACCCGTCTGTCAAGCCAAACACGCGATCGATACAAGGCCGATCCAGCATGGTCCTCTACACATTTTGTAGAAGGTCTTGACAGTCTGTAGATCTTATGATAGCATAGTTTCAGCCGATGTCAACCTGGTTCTAATGCACAAACCTCGCCAGTGATGGTGGCCCTGCAGGGGTCTTGCCTCGCCGTGGGCAGAACACAGGGCAGCACGCCTACCCCTCGAAGAGCGGTTGCGCGATGCAGACGGGTCCGCATTGTGGTGCAAGGGAGCAGTATGTCAGCGAAGGCTGGTTCGCATGGTACCGATGCGCTAACGGCAGTCGATCTGCAGAGCAGCGAGCGCCAGTACCGGGCGCAGGTGTTCGCCCTCTGCCGGCAGCTTGCCGAGGTGATCGTGCAAACCTTTGGCGACATCTGTGAAGTCGTGACGCATGATTTCACCCACATAGAACATTCAGTCGTGCACATCGCCGGGAATATCACCAACCGCAAGGTTGGCGATGGGCCCACCGATTTGCTGTTGCAGGCGGTACGGGCGGGGCGCACCGATCAGGATCTGTACGGCTACCCAGGGTACACACTTGACGGCAAGACGCTGCGCTCATCATCAGCGTTTCTGCGCGACCCATCAGGCCATGTGTTTGGCGCGTTCTGCGTGAATGTGGATGTCACCCATCTTGCGCAGGTCGAAGGGTGGTTAGGGCGGCTTCTTCACAATAGCGCCAACGCCGAGGTGAGCGAAACCTTTACCCGCGACCTGTCCGAGTCGCTGGAGGTGATGATCGCCGAAGCAGCGCTCGAGATCGGCACACCGATCGCTCACATGAATCGAGCGCAGAAGATCGAACTGGTGCAGATGCTGGCCGAACGCGGCGCGTTCCGGATCAAGAAAGCGGTGACGATGGTCGCCGAACGGCTTGGCGTGTCACGCTTCACCGTCTACAACTACCTCAACGCCAACACTGACGATGGCGCGGCGAAGTAGCGCGGCGAAGAGTGTGTCGCCTGCAGAACGGAGGTCAGCCATGGCGCGCGATGCCGATGACTTATATATCATCAAGGGTCCAAAGACGCTCTATGAGATGACGAGCGCCGAGGTGGCGGCTGCGCTTGAACACACCAGGACAGTACTGATCCCAGTAGGCGCCACCGAAGACCATGGCGCACACCTGCCGCTTGGCACCGACATGTTCGAAGCGCGGGAGATCTGCCGTCGCACGGCCGCCGCGCTCACGGCGCTCAACTGCCCGGTGGTGATCGGCCCGACGATCCCTTTCGGCGTCTCGACCTTCCATATGGGGTTCCCGGGTACGATCACCCTTACCTCCAGCACGCTCATCCTGGTGCTGAAGGAGGTAATGCTGAGCCTGTACCAGCATGGCTTTCGCAATCTCTGCCTCATTCACGGCCACGACGGCAACCTGCCGCAGATGATGGTCGCCGCGCAGGATGTCGTCAACGAGACACCTGACGCGACCGTGGTGGTGATGAACTGGATGGTCGAACTGGCCAAAGCCTACGCTGCTGGCCTTGGCAAGAGCCGCAAGGGCGAATCGCACGGTGGCGAGGGCGAGACGGCGCGCATCCTCGCCACCCATCCCGAGCTCGTCGATCTCAGCAAGGCGCAGACGTTCTACCTCCAGCCGCACGAGCTGCGCAAAATCCAGAGCCCCGAGCATATGAAGACCGGCGGCGGGCTGTTCTACCCCACACGCAGCTACAAGGCGCTCACCCCGGTCGGCTCGATCGGGAGTCCCTCGCTCGCCACCGAGGAAACCGGCGAGCAGGGGTACGCGGTGATTGTGGATTGGCTCGTGGGGATCATCAAACGCGATTTCTTCGATGAGGCGTGACGATGGCCCGCATCGCAGACAAAAGTGCGATCATCACCGGGGCGGCGGCGGGGAATGGCCAGGCGATCGCCCTGCGCTTCGCAGAGGAAGGGTGCAACCTCGCGTTGTCCGACGTCAATCTAGCCGGGGTGCAGGCCACGGCGCAGGCCTGCCGCGAGCTCGGCGTGCGGGCGACCGCCGAGCAGACCGACGTGACCGCCCGCCGCGAGGTGGAGGCGATGGTAGCGAGCGCCTTCGCCACGTTTGGCACCGTCGATATCCTGGTGAACAACGCTGGCATCTTCTTCAACGCGGCCTTCGAGGAGATGAGCGACGAGCAATGGCGGCGCATGATCGACACCAACCTGACAAGCGTGTTCCTGGTGAGCCAGGCAGTGATCCGGCGTTGGCTCGACGCCGGGCGGGGCGGCTCGATTGTCAACCTGGCCTCGATCAGCAGCTCGATCGCCTTTACCCGCTCGGCGCACTACTGTGCCGCCAAAGCGGGAGTGGCGGCCCTGTCGCGCTGCCTGGCGCTCGAATACGGCCCGCGCGGTATCCGCTCCAATTGCCTGGCGCCAGGCATTATTGAGACGGCGATGACCCGTCCGGCGCTCAGCGACACAGCAACCGTCGAGGAGTGGATGCGACAGATCCCACTGAAGCGCATCGGTCAACCCCGCGATGTCGCCGATGCGGCGCTGTTTCTGGCATCCGATGAGTCGGCGTATATCACCGGCGCTATGCTGTACGTCGATGGCGGCTGGATGGTGCTGTAAGAACGGAGGGAAGGAGGGGAGTGGCTCTCTCTTCGCTGTTCTCGCGAGGCGGTATGGGTGAACGATTGGCAGGCAAAGTCGCGATCATCACGGGAGGTTCGTCGGGGATCGGCCTGGCGAGCGCACACCTCTTTGCGGCCGAGGGAGCGCATGTGCTGATCGCCGCCCGGGACGCCGAACGCGGCGAGGCGGCGGCGGCGGCGATCCGCGCGAGCGGCGGGGTGGCCCGCTTTGTCCGCTGTGACGTCACCCATTCCGGCGACGTCGCGCACCTGGTCGAGACTGCCCTGTCGATGTTTGGCCGTCTGGACATCATGTTCAATCACGCCGGCGCCAACCGGGCCGCGCGCATCACCGAGCTTGATGAAGATGCGTGGGACGCACTGCTGGCGGTGAACCTGAAGAGCGTCTACCTGGGGTGTCGCTTCGCCATCCCGGCCATGCTGGGGCAGGGCGGTGGATGCATCATCAACACGGCTGGCACGTTCGGACTGGTGGCACGCCCGGCCCAGGCGGCTTACTGCGCGGCCAAGGCCGCTGTTATTCATCTCACGCGCCAGGTCGCGCTCGACTATGGCACACAAGGGGTGCGCGTCAACTGCATCTGCCCTGGCTATATCGATACACCGCTGACGGCGAGCGTGCCCCCCGAGGTGCGGGCAGCGATCATCGCATCCCAGCCGCTACAACGCGCCGGCCGACCGGAAGACATCGCAGAGATGGCATTGTTCCTTGCCTCGGACGCCAGTAGCTTTGTCACCGGGGCGGTGTTCCCGGTTGACGGTGGGCAGCTCGTGGCGGGGTAGCGCCACGCACTGCGCAGTACAGGGTGCCTATGGAACTCACACCGATCCTGACCGACGCTGCGCCGATTCCAGGCAGCGGCTATAGCCAGGCACTGAAGGTTGGCAACCTGGTGATCACCTCGGGCTACCTCGGCACGCACCCCGATGGCTCGGGCGTGGTTAAGGGCGGCTTCGAGGCCGAGGTGCGTCAAGCCCTCGACAATATTCGTGCCGTGCTGGCGGCTGCCGGATGTGGGCTCGACCGGGTCGTGCGGGTCAATGTATCGCTCACCGACATGGGGCGCTTTGGCGAGATGGACCGGATCTACCGTGAGTACTTCGCGCCGCCCTATCCAACCCGCAACACCATTGGCGTCAATGAACTCTGGGGCGGGGCGCAGGTTGGCTTCGACGTGTGGGCGGTTGTTCAGGAATAGTTCACCGGATCGATCCCGTCGCAGCAGGCAGGCGCGATCTCGTCCGCTTCACATACCCTCAAGCGCGCACGGTTGTGGCGCGCCACGCCAGTCTCTGGGCGCAAGGAGTGGTTAGGACGTGGAGCACCCGATTCTTGCAACATTCAACCCACACGAACCGGTTGATCTGGCCCGACAACTGATCCGTATCCCCTCGCCCCTGTGGCAAGAGTCTGAGGTGGGGCGGTGGATCGCCGGCTGGTTGGCCGAGCGCGGCTTCGAGGTTGAGTTGCAGGCGGTCCCTCTATGGGACGGGCGCGTTACCCACCAGGCGATCGGGCGTCTGCGTGGCGACGGCAGCGGGCCAAGCGTCATGCTGTGTGGGCATACCGACACCAGCGACTGGAATGGGCGTCCCTTTCGCGAAGAGCAATGGACCCACGGCCCCTGGTCCGGCGATATAGTCGACGGCTACCTGTACGGTCTGGGCGCGATCAACATGAAAGGTGGGGTGGCGGCGATGCTGATGGCCGCCGAGGCGCTCCGCCGCAGCGGAAGACCGCTCAAAGGCGATGTCGTGGTGGCGTGCGTCGTGGCCGAGACAGGCGGCGGCGTCGGAGCACAGCATTTGATCGCCAGCGGCGTACGTACCGACTATTGCATTGTGACTGAGGCCAGCAACCTCGACGTTGGCACGATCTCGGTAGGGTATGTGCAGGGCAAGGTGCGGGTGCGCGGCGAGTTCAAGCATCGTGTGCCATATGTCAACCCGATCGAGAAGATCACCAAGGTGATCGCCGCGTTCGGCCCGTCATACCAGCAGATCCCATCAGGCAGTTGGCTGCGCTACACGCCGCATGCGCTTCTCCCCGGCTTTCCGGCCATGGCCGTGCGCAATATCGAGCATTTTCAGGATACGACCACGCTGATGTTCGATCTGCGGATCGTGCCTGGAATGACTCAGGCGAGCGTTCGTGAGGATCTGCAGGCGCTGCTGGATCGGATCGCTGCGGACGACCCCGAGTTTCAGGCCGAGTTGATCATCCCACAGAGCGCGCAGCAGCCGAACATGCCGGCCCGCGACGCGACACCGGTGGACGCGCCGGTTGTCGCGTCGCTCATCCGCGCGCACGAGCAGGTCACCGGGCACACGCCGGTGGTAGGCGCCGGGCATCGTATTGGGGCGACGGCGGACACCTGCCATTTCAAAGGAGTTGGCATAACGTGCGTCGAATATGGGCCAGGCTACATCCCGATCTGGCCGATGGTGGACGAGCGGATCGAGGTGGCGCAGATTGTCACCGCTACGCGCGTGTTGGCGCTCACGGCGGCAGAGTTGGTAACCTGAAGCGGGTAGAGCGGTCCGAGAGCGATGGGGGAGGGGAGAGGGCACAGGTGACTGGACGTATCTGAGAGGCTGTCTGCAACGCGCCCCGCGGGGGTGTTGGGGCTGCCGGCCCCCCAGACGACATCCTCACCTCGCCGACCGCGCGATGGGACATCAGGAGTCGTGGAGCGCGCAGCCCTCCAGATCTCTCCGCTTCAGACAGCCGCTGAGAAGCCCGCTTGATCCCACCCCGCTCATTCGCCTACCGGCTCATGCGCACACCGCACAGGGGGCAAGGATGAACATAGGTTCTAACAACGTGCTCGACCTGTATACGCGCATGCTGCGCATCCGCCGCTTCGAAGAGCAGGTCGGCGCGCTGTTTGCGCAGGGCCAGCTCCCCGGCTTCGTGCATCTCTATGTCGGCGAGGAGGCGGTCGGGGCAGGGGTGTGCGCCGCGTTGCGCGACGACGACTATATCGTCAGCACGCACCGTGGCCACGGGCATGTACTGGCCAAGGGCGGCGATATGAACCGCATGATGGCCGAGTTATTCGGCAAGGCCACCGGCTACTGCAAGGGCAAGGGCGGATCGATGCACATCGCCGATTTCAGCATCGGGATGCTTGGTGCCTGCGGCATCGTTGGCGGAGGAATCCCCGTGGCAGTCGGCGCCGGGCTGAGCGCCTGGTACCGCGGCAGCGACCAGGTGGCGGTCTCATTTTTTGGCGATGGTGCAGCGAACGAGGGCAGTTTTCACGAATCGCTGAACCTGGCCTCCACCATGAAGCTGCCGGTGATCTTTGTCTGCGAGAACAACCACTACGGTGAGTTTACGCCGGCCATCCGTGCGATGAACATCCGAGACATTGCCGACCGCGCCGACGGCTACGGCATCCCCGGTGTGATCGTCGACGGCACCGATGCGCTTGCCGTGTACGAAGCAGCGAAGACGGCGGTGGAGCGCGCCCGCGCCGGTGGTGGGCCGACCCTGATCGAGGCCAAAACACACCGTAGGAGCGGTCACGCCGAGGGTGAGCAGGCCTTCCTGGCCGGGCAGCAGTATCGCCTGCCGGAAGAAGTGGCGGCGATGGAGGCGAATGACCCAATCGCCCGACTCCACCGCATCATTGTCGCCCACGCCCTTGTGCCGAACGATACCCTGGAGGAGCTGGACCAGCGTATCACCCAAGCGGTGGCTGGTGCAGTCGCCTTCGCCCGCGCCAGCCCCGATCCGCCGATCGAAACCCTCTACGAAGACATGTGGGTCGAGGAGGCTTCGCCTTCGGCTTAACGGCAGCCCGTGCATGGATGCACCCCTCGCTGCGATGCGCACACGGCACCAGATGGCTCACGGAAAGGGAAGTACCATGACACAGGATCAACCGACTCCTGAGGCGCAGGGCGCCACCCGGCTCAGCCGACGCCGGTTCCTTCTGGCCCTCACGGGGGCTGCTTCGGCCTCGCTCCTGGCCGCCTGTGGCGCGCCGGCCGCACCCGCCCCAACGCCACCACGCGCCGCGGCCACCACGGCGGCGACGGCTGCTCCGGCCGCAGCGCCACCCCCGCCCGCGACCCCGCTGCCGACGGCTGTGATCGAGGCGACCGCCGGCGCGAGCACCGGCGGCACGCTGGTGTTCGCCGCCGAGTCGGTGGGCGAGTCGCTCGAGCCGGGGTTGTGGAACGGGTTTGGCAGCAGCAATGTGCTCGACAACGTCTACGACAAACTGACCCGCCCGGGCATCAACTGGTCGGATCCGCCTCGCCCGGGCCTGGCCGAAACATGGGAGATCTCGCCCGACGGCAAGACCTACACCTTCAAACTGCGTCAGGGGGTCCGATTCCACGATGGCACCGACCTGAACGCCGACGCGGTCGTGCGGAGCCTCACCCGCATGACCAACCCGCAGGACAAGAGCTACGTGAAGGGTCTGTACATGAACGCCGAGTACGGGCAGTCGAACTGGAAGAGCCTGACCGCCGTCGACGATATGACGGTGCAGTTGGTGCTCAAGGAGCCGGACGCGGCCCAGTTGTACCGCTTGTTCCACCCCGCCGCGGCGATTATGAGCGCCAAGGCGATGGATACCTACGGGGCAGCGGTGGGCACGAACCCGGTCGGCGCCGGGCCGTTCAAGCTCGAACGGTTTGTTGCGGGCCAGGAAGTAACGCTCAGGGCCTTCGAAAACTACTGGGATGGCGGGCGCCCGCCGCTCGATACGGTGGTGGTGCGCGGCTACGCCGACGAGGGTGCGATGCTTGCGGCGCTCGAATCGGGCGAGGTGAACTTCGCGCCCTACCCGCCCGCCTCGGCTATCCAGCGTCTCCAGAACGATACAAAGTTCAAAGTCGAGCCTGGCCCGCCGCTCGTCACCCTGTTCCTGGGGCTCAACCAGTTGCAGAAGCCCATGGACAACCGTGACGTGCGCCTGGCGATCAACTATGCGATCAACCGCCAGAACCTGATCGACGGCGTGCTGTATGGCCTCGGCGAGCTACCTTCGACGTTGATCAGCCCGGTGGAGCTTGGCTTCTGGGAACAGGGCCGCAAGATTAGCACACAGGACATCGACAAGGCCAAAGCGCACATGGCGAAGTCGGGCCTGCCCTTGCCGATCGACATCACCTTCTCGTTTGAGAACAACCGCTTCTGGCCGCTGATGGCCGAGCTGATCAAGAGCGACTTGGAGGCGGTGGGCTTCAAGATCAGGCTCGAGAAGCTCGAGGCCGGCGCCTACAGCAACAAGGTGTTCACCGGCGAGACACAGCTCAACATGAACCAGCGCTCGTTGTGGGTGCCCGACCCAGACAACAAAGTGCGGCTGCTGCATTCGTCGCAGGGGAGTGCTCAATTCGAGACGGGTGTAGCGAAGACGGCATGGGGCCAGGAGATCTCGGTGCTGATCGACCAGGGCCGTTCCGAAAGCGATCCGGCGAAGCGCGTGGCGATCTATACCACCATCCAGCAGAAGATCCTGGAGGAGATGCCCTACGTCACGCTGGCCTACTACAAGAAGCCGCTTGCCATCGCAAAGAATGTCGTGGTGACCCCGCCGTCGGCGGTATCGTCGGAGCGGATCTTCCTGCATAAGGTCTCGATCGCTGGGTGATCCGTGTGGGGGCGCGCACGGTGGGCTGCTTTGCGCGCCCTCGTGGCGCTGGCGCGCCCGGGCGCATGCTTCGGCCGTCCCGACACGCCGCGGCGCGCCCATAGGGATGCCCCGCCGGGGCGTCCACCTGCGCCGACATGGCTGCAGCGTGGTAAGGAACGAACCAATGGCTGCGATCTCGACGCGATCGAGCCCGGCGAACGAAGCCCGCCGGCAGACGCAGGACGGCTGGCTCCGGCGCGCTGCCCGCCTGGCGTGGCGCGACCCGCTGTGCGTGCTGGGGGTGCTGTTTCTGCTGGCCGTGCTGCTCGGCGCCGTGCTCGCGCCCCAGCTCACCCCCTACAACCCAACCGTGCCGAATGTGCGCGAACGGCTGGCGCCACCCGGCCTGGCGCACCCCTTCGGCACCGACGAGCTTGGCCGTGATGTTCTCGCCCGTGTGCTGTTCGGTGCCCGCCCGATGATCATCGCGGGCTTCACCTCGGTGGGTGTGGCGCTGTTGCTGGGGGCGGCGATCGGCATGGCGGCGGCGTACGCCAGCGGCTGGGTTGATAACCTGCTGATGCGCTTCATGGATGTGGTGCTCAGTTTCCCGGCGATCCTGTTTGCCATCCTGATCGTCGCGGCCCTTGGCGCCGGCCTAGTGAATGTGGTGATCGCGATCGCCTTCGCACTCATCCCCGTCTTTGCACGCCTCAGCCGCTCGTTCGTGCTGAGCATCAGCCATCAGGATTATGTCCTGGCGGCGCATTGTTTAGGGTGTCGCCCCTGGCAGATCATGCGTCGGCATCTGCTGCCGAACATGCTGCCGCTGCTGCTGGTGCAGACGACCGGGATGCTGGCGACCGCCTTCAGCACCTCGGCGGCGCTCAGCTTCCTCGGCCTGGGCGTGGCGCCGCCCACGCCCGACTGGGGCATGATGGTGAGCGACGGGCAGCGGCTGGTGTTCGATGCGCCGCACGTGCCGTTCTTTCCCGGCCTGGCGATCGCCCTGACCGTGATGAGCGTCAACTTCATCGGCGACAGCCTGCGCGACCATCTTGATCCTGCGCTACGGAGGCGCTGATGCGGTACCTTGTGCAGCGTATCGTTTGGCTGCCGCTGGTGCTTTGGGCGGTAGTGACGCTTACATTTCTTGTGCTGCGCCTGGCGCCCGGCAACCCGCTCGACGTGCTCAATGCCCGTATGATCGAAAGTGACCAGATCGCGCGGGTGCGGGCCGAATGGGGCCTCGACCAGCCGCTCTGGCGGCAGTATCTGACCTTTCTGGGCGCGGCGGTGCGGGGTGATTTCGGCATCGCGCTCAGCTCGGGGGTGCCGGTGGCGCGGCTGCTTGGCGAACGGGTCGCGCCAACGATCGAGCTGGCCGTGGCGGCGCTGCTGATCAGCACCGTGGTGGGGGTGGGCGCCGGCGTGGTCTCGAGCGTCACCCGCAACCGCTGGCTGGACTACGGCGTACGCGGCTTTGCGATGGTCGGCATGTCGGTGCCGTGGTTTTGGGTGGCCATTCTGTTGATCGTCGTCTTCTCGGTGCGGCTAGGCTGGACGCCGGTGGGCGGCCGGATCACGGCCGGTATCCCCTACACGACGATCACCAACTTTATGCTGGTCGACACGCTGCTGACAGGTAACTGGCCGGCGTTCTGGAGCTTTCTGCACCACCTGCTGCTGCCGTCCCTGGCGATCGGGCTGACCTCGGCGGGGTTTGTCGCCCGGATGACCCGCGCGGCGATGCGGGAGATTTTGCAGGCCGACTATGTGCGGGCGGCGCGGGCGCGTGGCCTGCGCGAACGCACCGTGGTGATCGGCCACGCCCTGCGCAACGCGCTGCTGCCGGTGTTGACGCTGCAGGGGCTACAGTTCGGCGCGCTGCTCGGCGGGGCGGTGATCACCGAGATCGTGTTCGCCTGGCCGGGGGTTGGGCGCCTGCTGCTCGACGGCATCCTGCGCCGCGACTACCCGATCGTGCAGGGGACGGTGATCTTCGTCGCGTTCTGCTATGTGATCGTCAATCTAGCCGTCGACCTGCTCTATCACGTGGTCGATCCGCGACTGCGACGGGCGTAGCGCAGGCTGATGCGGGGCGCCTGCCTCCCATCGGTCACGCCAGGCGGCACGCGAGCCGCCCGCTGCGCTTGGTCAGGAACCATCGCTGTCCGGTGGGTCAGGGCCTGAGCGACCCGCGCAGCTCCTGGTAGCCACGCCCATCGCCAGGTGCAGGGGCTGGTACTGCGGTGAGCGCGTGGTCCGTGGTGTCTTGATGGTAGAGATCGGCCGCATCATCATAGGGCTGCGTGGCGCGTTCGGCGGCGATCCCATCGGCTGACTCCAGCGAGGCTGCCCATGCGACGCTATAACCCCTTCGATCCGGCGGTGCTGCCGGATCCCTACCCGCACTACCGCTGGCTGCGCGAGCACGACCCGGTGCATTGGGGGGCGCCCGGCGACCCAGACCGTCGCGGAACCTGGTATCTGTTCCGCCACGCCGAGGTGCTGCCGACGCTCAAAGACCCGCGCTTCGGGCGCGAGGTGTGGCGCGTCGTGCCGCCCGACGCCCAGTCGCCTGTGCCGGAAGCCTATCGCCCGCTGGCCGAGATGAGCCAGCACTGGATGATCCTGCGCGACCCGCCGACCCACACCCGCCTGCGGGCGTTGGTCAACAAGGCCTTCACCCCCCGCATGGTCGAACAGATCGTCCCGCGGATCGCTGTCCACGCCGCAGCGCTGTTGGCGAAAAAGTTGCCCACCGGCCAGATCGACCTGGTGGCCGACTATGCGCGCCCGCTGCCGGTGCTGGTGATCGCCGAAATCCTGGGCATCCCGCCTGAAGATTACCGGCTATTCATGCCGTGGTCGATCGACCTAGCCATGACCATCGACCTGCGGCAGAGCGACGAGGTGCGGCGGCGCGGCACCCAGGCTATGGTCGAGTTGTGCGACTACCTGCGCGGCGTGATCGCCCTGCGCCGGCGCTCCCCCCGGGATGATCTGATCAGCGGGCTGTTGCAGGCCGAGGAACATGGGCGCCGGCTCAGCGAAGACGAAGTGCTGGGTATGATCACGATGCTGCTGACGGCCGGCAACGACCCGACGATGCACCTGATCAGCAACGCGGTGCTGACACTGCTGCGCCACCCAGAGCAGTTGGACAGACTGCGGAAGGAGCCCGCTCTCCTTGAGACCGCCCTCGACGAGCTGTTACGCTACGACAGCTGTGTGCAGATGACCTTCCGCTTTGCGCTTGAAGATGTCGTGCTGGCGGGGAAGCGACTCCGGGCCGGCGACCACGTAGCGCTGGTGCTCGGTTCGGCGCTGCGCGACCCGGACTACTGCGCGGAGCCGGATCGGCTGGACATCACACGGGTCAACAACCGGCTGGCGTTCGGGTTGGGCATTCACTTTTGTTTGGGAATGGCCCTGGCACGGGCCGAAGGCCAGACAGCTTTGGCGACCTTATTGCGCGAGGTGCCATCATTTGAACTCGCCGCCGAGCAGCTCGTCTGGCACGATGCGGCGGCCGTGCGCGGGGTAGTATCGCTGCCGCTCCGGTTTGAGGCGCGATAGCAGCGCTCGAGAGGAGCCGTTAGCGTGAGGAGCGCAGACTGTGGCTAGAAAAACCTATATCGCCGCGATCCGCGAGGCGCTCGCCGAAGAGTTGCGCCGCGACGAACGGGTGTTCCTGATCGGCGAAGATGTGCGTCTGGGGGTCTTCGCCGGCACGCGCGGTCTTCACGCCGAGTTCGGTGATAAGCGCGTGATCGACACACCGATCTCCGAGTTGGCGGTGGCGGGGGCCGGCGTCGGGGCGGCCGCTACCGGCCTGCGCCCGGTGGTCGATCTCATGTTCGGTACGTTCCTGTACCTGGCGTTCGACCAGATCGCTAACCAAGCCGGGGCGATGCGCTACATGTTCGGTGGGCAAACCACGCTGCCACTGGTCTATATGGTGCAAAACGGCAGCGGAAGCAGCGCCGGCACGCACCATAGCCAGTCGGTGCATCCGTTCTTTATGAATATGCCACTGATCAAGGTGGTGATGCCCTCTACGCCGTATGATGTCAAGGGGTTGTTGAAGGCGGCCATCCGCGACGATAACCCGGTGGTCTTCCTGAACCACCTGTCGCTTGGCGGCCAGCGCGGCGAGGTGCCCGACGACGAGTACCTTCTCCCGCTGGGCTCAGGCGAGATCAAACGCGCCGGGGGCGATATCACGATCTGTGCGGCCGGACTGATGGTCCATCGCGCGCTCAAGGCAGCCCAGCTGCTTGCCGGCGAGGGGATCGAGGCTGAGGTGATCGACCTGCGCACACTTAAGCCGTGGGACGAGGATTTAGTGCTTTCGAGCGTTGCCAAGACCGGCCGTTTGGTCGCCGTGGATGAGAGCCACCCGGTCTGTGGTGCGGCAAGCGAATGGGCCGCAGTGGTAGCCGAGCGGGCGTTCTACGATCTCAAGGCGCCTCCGCAGCGTGTCAGCAGCAAGCCCGTCCCCCCGCCGTTCAGCCCGGTGCTCGAGCAGGCGGCCATTCCATCGGTGGATGAGATCGTAGCGGCGGCCCGACGGACGCTCGCCGAAAGGTAACGGTATGCACGAGGTCTTACCCCAGGTACGGGCGTTCCTGGCGCGCCAGCACGGCCTGCTGGTCAACGGCGCGTGGCTGCCTGCGGCTTCCGGCGCAACCTTCGAAACGCTTGACCCGGCCACCGGGCTGCCGCTGAGCCGAGTCGCAGCCGCTGCAGCCGAGGATGTGGATCGGGCGGTGCGGGCGGCGCGGGCGGCCTTTCCGGCTTGGTCCATGCTCCTGCCAGCCGAGCGCGAACGACTGCTGCATCGCTTTGCCGATCTGATGGCCGAACACCGCGCCGAGCTGGCCCAGCTCGAAACCCTCGATAACGGCAAGCCCTACCGGGTGGCCTTCAATGTCGATGCGAATGTGGCGATCGGACAGATGCGCTACTACGCCGGCTGGCCCACCAAGCTCACCGGCGAGACCTACGCCGTCTCGTCGCCTGGCTTTCACGTCTACACCCGTCGCGAGCCGCTGGGCGTGTGCGCGGCGATCACCCCCTGGAACTATTCGCTGGTAATGGCCATACAAAAGATCGGCCCGGCGCTGGCCTGCGGCAACACCCTGGTGCTCAAGCCGGCCGAGCAGACGCCGCTTACCGCGCTACGCCTGGGCGAACTTGCGCTCGAAGCCGGCGTTCCGCCGGGGGTGTTGAACGTTGTCACCGGCTTTGGCGAGACCGCCGGCGCCGCCCTCAGCTGCCACCCGGATGTCAACAAGATCGCCTTCACCGGTTCTACCGAGGTTGGGCGGGCGATCGCCGGCGCCGCCGCCGGTACCCTCAAGCACGTCTCGCTCGAGCTCGGCGGCAAATCCCCACTCATCATCTGGGACGACGCCGATCTCGAGGCCGCGGCTGAAGCTGCCGTGTGGGCGGCGTTTAGCAACAGTGGGCAGAACTGCGTCGCCGGCTCACGGCTTTACATCCACAAACGTGTCTACGAGCGGGTGCTCGAGGCGGTGGTGCGCCGCACGCAACAGCTGAAGGTCGGGCCCGGGCTAGCCGAGGAGACCGACCTTGGGCCGCTGATTTCACAGACGCAGCTCGACCGGGCGCTCGGGTACATCGAGCGCGGATGCGCCGACGGCGCGCGCCTGCGCACGGGCGGTGGGCGGCCGGATCGGTTGCAGAGCGGCTACTATCTGGAACCGACCGTCTTCGACAACGTGGCCGACGAGATGCCGATCGGCGCGGAGGAGATTTTCGGCCCGGTGCTGGCCGTCTTTGCCTTCGAGGACGACGACGAGGTGCTGCGGCGGGCGAATGCCTTGCCCTACGGCCTTGCCGCTGGCGTATGGACCAACCAGCTCGGCCGAGCGCACCGAATGGCCGCACACCTGCGGGCCGGCGTGGTCTGGATCAACAGCTACGACTGGTTCGACCCGGCGGTGCCGTTCGGCGGCACTGGCCAGAGCGGCTACGGCCGCGAGCTGGGCCGGCAGGGCATGGAGCTGTACTCGGAATTGAAATCGGTCTGGGTGAAACTGTGACGCCGATCCTCATCTGGGCCGAGCTCGCCCTCCCAGACGCCGACGCTGCACCACAGAGCCGCTTTGCGGTGGTGGTTGAGGGTGATAGGATTGTAGCAGGCGGCCCCTACGACGCGCTGCGTCCACGCTACCCGAATGCTGCGGTCTTCGGTGGGGATGGGCTGCTATTGGTGCCGGCGATGGTCAACAGCCACGACCATGGCCGGGGCCTTGGCACGGCATCCCTGGGCGTGCCCGACGACCTGCTGGAGATCTGGCTGCCTGGTCTCTCGACTCAACCGTCGATCGATCCGTACCTGGCGGCGGCGTTCGACGGCCTGCGCCTGGTGCGCTCGGGGGTCTGCGCGGTGGCTCACAGCCATAATCCGCGGGGATGGCAGACGATGGGGGCGGAGGCCGAGGCGACCCTGCGCGGCTATGCTGATGCCGGCATCCGCGTGGCGTTTCACCCGCCGATCGTGGACCAGAACCAGTTGATCTACGATGACTGCGCAGCCTTTCTGGCCCAGCTGCCGTCCGACCTGCGCGAGCCAGCCCGTGCCTTTGCGGCGCGCCCCCCACTGGAGCGCGCCGCCTACCTGGCGCTCTGCGCCGATCTGCTTGCACACTATCACGATCCGGACGGATGCCGGGTGCATATCCAGGTCAGCCCGGCCGGCGGACCATGGTGCAGCGATGAACTGATCAGTGCGGCAGTCGAGTTCGCCCGGCGGCACCATACCCGTGTGCAGATGCACCTGCTCGAGACGCGCTACCAGCGCGCTTATGCCCACCGACGTTGGGGCACCTCCTTCGTGCGCCATCTGGACGCGATCGGCGCGCTTGGGCCGTGGCTTACCCTGGCACACATGGTGTGGGCCGATCCTGACGATTTCGCGCTGCTGGCGGAACGGGGGGTGGCCGTGGCGCATAATCCGAGCTCGAACCTGCGGCTACGCAGCGGCATCGCTGATCTGCCAGGACTGCTTGGCGCTGGCGTGACTCTTGGGATTGGCCTGGATGGCCACGCGCTCGATGAAGACCAGGACTACCTGCGCGAGCTGCGCCTGGCCTGGACTCTGGCGAACCGTCCGGGCGCGGACGCGCCCACCATCAGCGCACGGCTGGTGTTTGGCCTGGGAACAAGCGGCGGCGCTGCGGCGACGTTTGGAGCGCACGCGCCGCTTGGTCGGCTCGCCCCTGGCTCGCTGGCCGACCTTGTGTTGCTGGACTGGAACGCCGTTCGCGAGCCGTGGCTGGCGCCATGGGTCGATCCGTTCGCGGCGCTGCTGCGCCGGGCCGACGCCCGCCACGTGGCCCATGTGATGGTGGGCGGACGATGGGTGGTGCGCGAAGGGCGTTCGACAACGCTGGACGAACGTGCGATCGTGGCGGCTCTCCGGGCAGAGCTAGCAGCCCAAACCGATGCGCCGGAACGGCCGATGGCCCAGGCAGCGCAGGCACTTGGGCCATTCATTCGGCGGTTCTATGCTGGCTGGGAGCCAACTCTATGACCAGATACTATCTGAATCAAGCAGTGCGTCGCGTGCCCGGGATCGAGCCGGGCGCCGCGCCCCTGGCCTTCCACCAGCGCTTGCCCGACTACGCGCCGACGCCGCTGGTGGACGCGCCGCAACTGGCTCGGTTGCTGGGCGTCGGACAGGTGTGGGTGAAGGACGAGTCGCGGCGCCTGGGCATGCCGTCGTTCAAGATCCTTGGCGCATCGTATGCCACCTACCGGGCGCTTGAAGCGCGGCTTGGCGGCCTCCCTCAGTGGCATACCATCGAGGAGCTGTCTGCCCGGTGCACCTCACTACGACCGTTCACGCTGGCGGCCGCCACCGACGGAAACCACGGACGCGCGGTGGCGCGGATGGCGCGGCTGCTGGGCTTTAGGGCACGGATCTTTGTCCCTGCCGGTACTGCCCAGGCTCGTATCGCTGCGATCGCCGGCGAAGGAGCTGAGGTGATCGTGGTGGATGGCACCTACGACGATGCCGTGGCCCGCTCGGCCGAGGAGGTCGGCCCGCGCTGCCTGGTCGTTTCCGATACCTCCTGGCCCGGTTACGAAGAGATTCCGCGCTATGTGATCGAGGGGTATGCCACAATCTTCGGCGAGGTCGACGCCGCCCTGGCGCAGCGTGGCGAGCCAGGGCCGGACCTGGTGGTGGTGCAGGTGGGGGTGGGCGCGCTGGCTGCGGCAGCTACGGGCCACTACCGGCGCGGCAGGGCTGGTGAGCGGGGTCCGGCCATCTTGGGCGTGGAGCCTGCCAGCGCCGCTTGTGTGCTGGCCTCCATGCAAGCCGGGCGGGTGGTGGAGGTCCCTGGCCCGCACGATTCGATCATGGCTGGCCTGAACTGCGGCATGCCGTCGCTGATCGCCTGGCCGGTGATCTCGGCCGGCATCGACGCGTTTGTGGCGATCGACGACCCACGGGCCTGCCAGGCCGTGCGTGACCTGGCGGCTGTTGGTGTGACGGCCGGCGAGACCGGCGCGGCAGGGCTAGGCGGCCTCACCGAGGCATTGTTTGGCCCGGACGCGCCGGCGCTGCGGCAACACTTGCGGGTGTCGCCCGAGACGCGGGTGCTGCTGATCGCCACCGAGGGCGCCACCAACCCAGCCGCACGGGCGCGCATCCTCGCCGCCGATTGTGCCAGGGAGTGTGTTGTTCGGCAAGCATGTCGAGGTCGCTGATCCATGCGTACACCATCACAACAGCAGCAGGTGGTCGATCTGTGCCGCGAATTGGTGCGCGCCCGGAGCATGGCCGGGCGCGAGGCGGCGGCGGCGGCGGTGGCCGAACGCTGGATGCGGCAGCTCGGCTACGACGAGGTGTTCGTCGACGAGTACGGCAGCGTGGTCGGGCGTATCCATGGCGGCGCCGGCCTGCGGCTGCACTTCGATGGGCATCTCGATACTGTGCCAGCCACCTTGCCGGGGCAGTGGACCCACGAGCCGTTCGCGGCCGACCTGGCCGATGGCAAGATCTGGGGGCGCGGCGCGACCGATATGAAGGGCCCCCTGGCCGCGATGATCTGCGCGGTGGCGTTTGCCCCGCGCCACCGGCTCCGCGGCACGCTCACCGTCTCAGCTTCGGTGGCGGAAGAAGAGTTAGAAGGTCCGGCGCTGAACGCCATCCTGCGCCAGCACCCGGCCGACCTGGTGATCATCGGCGAATCGACCCGGCTCCAGGCCGGGATCGGACAGAAGGGGCGCGCCGGGATCCGCGTCACAACCCACGGCCGCCCTGCCCATAGTTCGGTGCCACAGCAGGGCGATAACGCCGTTTACCGTATGGTCGAAACGATCCAGCGGCTGCGTGAGCTGGCCCCCACGGACGATCCGCTGCTGGGGCCCACCGTCCTCGAACTGGTGGAAATCGTCAGTTCGCCCTACCCCGGCACCAGCATCATTCCAGATCGATGTACAGTGCGTTGGGACCGGCGGCTCATCCGGGGTGAGACGCGCGAGAGCGTGCTGGCCGAGGTGCGCGCCGCGCTGACCGGGATCGATCAAGTGGAGGTGGACTACCTCGACGTGTCGGTGCCGTGCTACACCGGGGCCACCCTGCGCGGCGACGATTTTCACCCCGCCTGGGATGTGCCGGAGGACCACCCACTGGTGGCGGCGGCCCGTGCCAGTATCGAAGCGGCAGGGTTGCCGCCGAAGACCTGCGCTATTCCCTACTGCACCAACGGCAGCGGCAGCGCCGGCGACCTGGGCATTCCTTCGATTGTGATTGGCCCCGGCGACCCGGCGCAGTTCCACGTGGTGGACGAATACATCAGCGTCGACCAACTTACCCGTGGGGTCGAAGTCTATTTGAGAATGATTCAGCATCTGGCGGGCAGCTAGAAGGAATTGGCCGTGTTGACGCCAGCCCGCCAGGATAGGGGACCACGCGTCAGTGCGAAAAGCGGGGCGCCGCGCCCACCAGAGAGCCCGGCCAGGCAAAGAGACGCCGGCCCGCAGAGACAGGAAAGAGGGAGCATTCCATGGCACTCGTATCTGTGCATATGCCAAAGTTCGGCATGACGATGACCGAAGGACTGATCACCCAATGGCATGTTGAAGAGGGGGCGACGGTGCGGGAGGGGGACCTGCTGTTCTCCGTCGAAACGGAGAAGGCGACCGCCGATGTGGACGCCCCAGCTGCCGGGGTGGTCGTGAAGATCAGCGCGGCAGCCCAGAGTGAGGTGCCAGTCGGTTCTGTAGTTGCCTATATCGAAACCAACGACTAATATGACAACAACAGACGCGGTGGGGAGATCTGGCGGGGCGACGCCCCTCCAGGACCCCTTCTTCAGTGCGCGTGCGCGCCTACAAAAGAGCAACCCGTGGCGGGGCTGCGGCCCGCTACACTTCCCGCACTGCGGACGATCACATACGCCCTATCAGTCGAGCGGTGTGAGCGCATATCGCTGAAGGCGAGTTTAGTCAGCTCCCAGTGGAGGATTTCCTGTGCTCTGTGCGCGCTCAGCGTTCTGAATTTAGCACCCTGAACGGTGAACTGCAGGCGCTGGCGCCTGGCCACCGGGAACACCGCCGTGACCGACCACCCATCACCCATCATCTCCCACGCATCTCTCGCTCTCGCCCGCTGCGACGAACTGGCGCGCTGGAGCGAGGAGGCGGGGCGGCTGACGCGGCGCTTCGCGACGCCTGCGCTGGCGGCCGCCCGGGCGACCGTGGCCGGCTGGATGCACGCGGCCGGGATGGAGGTGCGGCGCGATAACGTTGGCAACCTGATCGGGCGCTACACCGGCGCGCGGCCCGCTGCCGGCACGCTGCTGCTCGGCTCGCATCTCGACTCGGTGCGCGACGCCGGGCGCTACGACGGCCCGCTCGGCATCCTGGCCGCCCTGGCGTGTGTCGAGCGCCTGCACGCCGCCGGACGCCGCCTGCCGTTCGCCGTCGAGGTGGCGGCCTTCGCCGACGAGGAGGGGGTGCGCTTCGGCACCGCCTACCTCGGCAGCGCCGCGCTCGCCGGCCGGTTCGACCCGGCCTGGCTCGACCTGCGCGACGAGGGCGGCGTGACCCTGGCGGAAGCCATCCGCGCCGACGGCGGCGACCCGGCGGCCATCCCCGCCGACCGGCATCCCGGCGGGCTGCTCGGCTACTGCGAGGCGCATATCGAGCAGGGGCCGGTGCTCGAAGCCCGCGGCCTGCCGCTCGGCATCGTCTCGGCGATCGCCGGGCAGGGCCGCTACGCGCTGAGCTTCCGCGGCGAGGCCGGGCACGCCGGCACCGTGCCGATGGCGCTGCGCCGCGACGCGCTCTGCGCGGCCGCCGAGTTCGTCCTGGCCGCCGAGCACCTAGCACGCGAGCGACCCGGGCTGGTCGCCACGGTCGGGCAGATCGCCGCCGAGCCGGGGGCAAGCAATGTTATTCCGGGGCGCGCTACCCTCAGCCTGGATGTGCGCCACCACGACGACTCGGCCCGTGAGGCCGCAACCGGCGACCTGCGCGCCGCGGCGGCGCGAATCGCGGCGGCGCGGGGCGTCGCGCTGGACTGGCAGGTGGCGCAGGAGCACCCCGCCACCCCGTGCGACCCGGCGCTCACGGCGCGGCTGGCGCGGGCGATCGAGGCCGCCGGCTACCCCGTGCTGGCGCTGCCCAGCGGCGCGGGCCACGATGCCGTCATGCTGGCGCCGATCGCTCCGGTGGCGATGCTCTTCATTCGCTGCGCGGGTGGCATCAGCCACAACCCGGCGGAGTCCGTCGCCGCAGAAGATGTCGCTGCGGCGATCGAGGCCATGGAGCGTTTCCTGCTGCTGATGACGGACGACGGCGGACGATAAACGACAGACGAATGTCGGCCATACCTCTGGGAACGCTGTTCATCTGAGGGCTCAGCGACGTTCGTCCTTCGTCATCGATCCTGACGTCCAGACACGGACGATACACCCTATGTGGCAACACTACTACCAACCCACCACCCTGGCCAATGCCCTCGCACTGCTGCGCCAGCACGCCGGCCGCGCCCGGATCGTCGCCGGAGGAACGGACGTGACCGTCGAGCTGTCGCGCGGCATCCGCCCGACCGAGACGCTGATCGATATCACCCGCATCCCCGATATGCGTTATGTCGATTCAGATGGCGACCCAATCCGCCTGGGCGCGCTGGCGACGCACAACGACGTGCTGGCCTCGCCGGGGTGCCGGGCGGCGGCGCTGCCGCTGGCACAGGCCTGCCTGGAGGTCGGCGCGCCGCCGATCCGCACCCGCGCCACGGTGGCGGGCAACCTGGTGACGGCCTCGCCGGCGAACGACACGATCACGCCGCTGCTGGCGCTCGGCGCGGAGTTGGCGCTGGCGAGCGCGGATGGCGAGCGGGTTGTGCCGCTCGCCGCCTTCTACCACGGCGTCCGCCGGACCGAGCTGCGCCCGGACGAGGTGCTGCGCGAGATCCGCTTCCCGGCGCTCGGCGCGAACCAGCGCGGCATTTTTCTCAAGCTCGGCCTGCGCCGCGCCCAGGCGATCGCGGTGATCAATGTGGCGGTGGTCGTGACGTTCGACATTCCAAATGGCCGATCGTCGATCGCGGATGGGGAAGAAGCAATCTTCAATCCGCAATCTGCCGTGATCGGCGAGGCGCGGATCGCCTTGGGCAGCGTCGCGCCGACGGTGGTGCGCGCCCCAGAGGCCGAGGCGTTTCTGGCGGGCAGGGCGCTCACCCCGGAGGTCTGCGCCGAGGCGGGGCGGCTGGCGCGGGCCGCGGCCCGCCCGATCGACGATGTGCGCGGCTCGGCGGCGTACCGCCTGGCGGCCATCGGGAACCTCGTGAACGAAGCGTTACGCCGGATCGCCGCGGGCCGCGAGCGCGAGAGATGGCCGGAGCGGGTGGTGCTGCTGGAGACGGGACGCGCTCCGACCACCGGCCACCGGCCACCGGCTACCGCCCAGGATGAACAGGCGCGCGCTCCGGCGTCGGCCGTTCATCCTCCATCCCTGGATGCGGTCGAGACCCGGATCAACGGCAGGGCATACACGCTGACGGGGGCCCACCGCAAAACCCTGCTCGACGCGCTGCGCGAGGACGCCGGGCTGACCGGGACGAAAGAGGGATGCGCCGAGGGCGAATGCGGCGCCTGCGCCATCTGGCTCGGCGGGCAGGCGGTGATGGCCTGCCTCACCCCGGCGGCGCAGGCCCACGGCACGGAGGTGGTGACGATCGAAGGGCTGGCCGGGGCGGGGCGGCGGGAAGACACACGACCGACGATCCGCCAGGCGCCACCGTCTACCGCCTCCCGCCCGCCGCCCGAAGCGCTCCACCCCCTCCAGGCGGCGTTCATCCGCCACGGCGCGGTGCAGTGCGGCTATTGCATCCCCGGCATGCTCATGGCCGGCGCGAAGCTGCTGGAGGAGGTCGGCCAGCCGACGCTCGCCGAGGCCCAGGCGGCCCTGAGCGGCAACATCTGCCGCTGCACCGGCTACCGGAAGATTCTGGATGCCGTGCTCGCCGCTGCCGCCGCGAACCCGAACGAGCAGGCCTGACACCCATGCGTCGTTGCAAGGCTTGCCTGAAGCGCTTCGGGCGGAGGGAACGGGGGCCGCTGACTCGTGAGCAGCTGTTTGAAACGGGGAGGTGTGGCGGGCTGCGCCCGCCACGATTCCTCATGGTCCGCCGCATTTCAGGAGCGACCCATGGCTTCATCCGTTGGCGAATCGCTGCCACGCCCGGACGCGACCGGCAAAGTCACCGGCGCGGCGCGTTACCCCGGCGACCTGACACAGCCGGGGATGCTGCACCTGAAAGTGGTCTTCGCCGGGCGGCCGCACGCCCGCATCCGCGCGCTTGACACCGCGGCGGCCCTGGCGCACCCCGGCGTCGTCGCAGTGCTGACCGCCGCCGACGTGCCGTTCAACGCCTACGGGCTGATCGAGAACGATCAGCCCGTGCTCTGCGGCGATGTCGTGCGCTTCAGCGGCGACAAGGTGGCGCTTGTCGCCGCCGAGAGCCGCGCCGCGGCGGAGGCCGGGGCGCGCCTGGTGCACGTCGCCTACGACGACCTGCCGGCCGTCACCGACCCGCACGCGGCGATGCAGCCCGGCGCGCCGCTGGTGCACCCCGGACGCGGCAGCAACATCCTGTTTCACATGCCGATCCGCAAAGGGGACGTGACGCGCGGCTTCGCCGAGGCAGATGTGGTCCTCGAAGACGAGTTCCAGACCACCTGGCAGGAGCACGCCTTCCTCCAGCCGGAGGCCGGCATCGCCTCCATCGATCCGGCCGGGCGGGTAGTGGTCGAGACCGCCGGGCAGTGGCTGCACGAAGATCGGCGGCAGATCGCGCAGATTCTCGGCCTGCCCGAGGAGCAGATGATCGTGCGCTATGCCGCGATCGGCGGGGCGTTCGGCGGGCGCGAGGATCTGTCGATCCAGCACCTGCTGGCGCTCGCCGCCTGGAAGCTGCGCCGCCCGGTGGCGCTGCGCTGGAGCCGCGAGGAGTCGATGATCGGCCACCACAAGCGCCACCCAATGCGCATCCGCTGCCGCTGGGGCGCGCGGCGCGACGGGCGGATCACGGCGGTGCAGGCCGAGGTGGTGGCCGATGGCGGGGCCTACGCCTCCACCAGTGTCGAGGTGGTGAAGTGCGCCACGCTCTTCTCCAGCGGCTGCTACGAGATCGACAACATCCACGTGGACGGCTACGCGGTCTACACCAACAACATTCCGGCGGGTGCGTTCCGCGGCTTCGGCGCGCCGCAGGCCCAGTTCGCCGCCGAGGGGATGGTCGCGCGGCTGGCCGAGGCCCTCGGCATCGACCCGGCCGAACTGCGCCGGCGCAACATCTACCGCGAAGGCAGCCGCGAACCGACCGGCCACCCGCTGCCCGCCGGGGTTAGCGCGCTTGCCTGCCTGGAGCGGTGCGAGCGCGAGTTGGACGAACGACGAGCGACGGAGGATGAAAGCAGCCCGTACCGCAGCGAACACCTGTCCGTACCGGATAGCCAGCGTTCGCCCGTCGTCCGTCGTCCTGCGTCCGAGACGCGCGCTCGCGGCATCGGGATCGCATGCGGCATCAAGAACGTCGGCTACTCCTTCGGCTACCCGGAGCAGGCGACGGCCACGGTCGAGCTGCACGGCGGGGCGGAGATCGTGCAGGCGGTGGTGCGGGTGGGCGCGGCGGATGTCGGGCAGGGCGCACACCTGGCGCTGCGCCAGATCGCCGCGGAAACGCTCGGGCTGCCGCTGGAGCAGGTGCAGATGGTCACCGACGACAGCGCCGAAGCGCCGAACGCCGGCAGCGCCTCGGCCTCGCGTATGACGCTGATGGGCGGGCGGGCCGTCCACGACGCGGCGCGCGCCGCGCTGCGGCAGTGGCAGGACGAGGAGCGCCCGGCGATCGCGACGGTACGGTACCGCGCTCCGGCGACCACCCCATCCGACCCGTTAACCGGCGCCGGCGTGCCGAACTACTGCTACGGCTACGTCGCGCAGGCGGTCGAGGTCGAGGTGGACAGGCTGACCGGGCAGGTAGAGGTGCGCCGGATCATCAGCGTCCACGATGTCGGGCGGGCGATCAACCGCCAGCAGGTCGAGGGGCAGATCGAGGGGTGCCTGGCGCAGGCGCTGGGCTTCGCGCTGCTGGAAGATTTCCAGATCCGCGACGGGCAGGTGCTGACGCCGCATTTCAGCAGCTACCTGCTGCCCACCGTGCGCGATATGCCGACTGAGGTGACGCCGGTGATCCTGGAGTCCGCCGACCCGAACGGGCCGTTCGGCGCGCGCGGCATGGCGGAGATGGCGCTCGTCCCGTTCGCCGCGGCGGTCGCCGCGGCCATCCACGACGCCACCGGGGTGTGGCTCTCCTGCCTGCCGATGACGCCGGAGCGGGTGCTGGCGGCGCTTGCCGCGGCTGACGAACCATAAAGCGCACGAGGCGCATCAAAAGGTAGCGACCCGCGCAGGGGCACCGAGGGCTGGTCGGGTGCGGGCGTAGGGGGCGGGGTTACCCCGCCTCTCCAAGTGGCATTTGAATCGCGAAAGCAAGGCAAGAGGAGCAGGAAATGACCAACCTCCGCATCACCGCCGGCCCCTATGTCTTCATCGCCCGCATGGAGCTCGACGCCGCGCCGCAGACCTGCGCCGCCTTCCGCACGCTGCTGCCGTACCGCCAGCAGATCATCCACGCGCGCTGGAGCGGCGAAGCCTGCTGGATTCCGCTCGGCGACTTCAAGCTCGGCGTCGGCTTCGAGCACCACACCAGCCACCCGTCGCGCGGCGATATCCTGTTCTACCCCGGCGGCTACAGCGAGACCGAGATCCTCTTCCCGTACGGCAGCACCTGCTTCGCCAGCAAGATGGGCCAGCTCGCCGGCAACCACTTCCTGACGGTCATCGAGGGGCAGGAGCACCTGGCCGACTTGGGCCGGCTGGTGCTGTGGCAGGGCGCGCAGGATATTCTGTTCGAGGAACGATGATGCCCGTGCCATCCGACGATCCATGCGGCCATGCCCTAGGACGTGCGGGCGGCGGGGCGCCCCGGGCGGCGTGAGCGACGCCCGGGGCGCTGTGGTGTGGTGCGGTGCGCCCCGATGCGGCGCGGTTCGGCCTGGGCACACCCCTGACACGTGAAACCTATGACAACCCTCCTTTTACAAAACGCCGACTGGCTGATCACGATGGACGACGCGGACACGCGCATCCCCGGCGGCGGGCTGTTCTGCGACGGCCCGGCGATCGCGCAGGTCGGGGCGACCGACACACTGCCGCCCACCGCCGATGAGGTGATCGACGCCCGCGGGCTGATCGTCATCCCCGGCCTGGTGAATACGCACCACCACTTCTTCCAGACGCTGACGCGCAACCTGCCGGCGGCGCAGAACGCCAATCTCTTCGACTGGCTGCGCGCCCACTACCGGATCTGGGCCGGCCTGACGCCCGACGCCATTCGCGTCAGCAGCACGGTCGCGATCGCCGAGCTGATGCTCTCCGGCTGCACGACCTCGAGCGACCACACCTACATCTGGCCGAACGGGGCGCGGCTCGACGACCAGATCGACGTCGCCCGCGAGCTTGGCTTCCGCTTCCACGCCGCCCGCGGCGCCATGTCGGTCGGCGAGTCGCGCGGCGGGCTGCCGCCCGACCGGGTGGTGGAGGACGAGGCCGCGATTCTGCGCGACTCGCGCCGCCTCATCGAGCAGTACCACGACCCGGCGCGCTTCGCGATGCTACGGATCGTGCTCGCGCCCTGCTCGCCGTTCTCGGTCTCGCCCGATCTGATGCGCGAGTCGCTGGCGCTGGCGCGGGCCTACGGCGTGCATGCGCATACCCATCTGGCCGAGACCCTCGACGAGGCGGCCTACTGCGCCGCGACGTTCGGGCGCACCCCGGTCGAGCTCGCCGAAGACCTGGGCTGGGTCGGGCCGGATGTCTGGCACGCCCACGTCGTCCATCCATCCGCCGAAGAAGCCGACCGGCTGGGGCGCACGCGCACCGGCGTGGCGCACTGCCCGACCTCGAACATGCGGCTGGCGTCCGGTGTGGCGCCGCTGCGCCGCCTGCTGCGGGCCGGCGCGCGGGTCGGCCTCGGCGTGGACGGCTCGGCATCGAACGACAGCTCGCACATGCTGGCCGAAGCGCGCCAGGCGCTGCTGCTCCATCGCGTCGGCGGCGACCCGGCGGCGCTCTCCGCCCGCCAGGCGCTCTGGCTGGCGACGCGCGGCGGCGCGGCGGTGCTCGGGCGCGACGACATCGGCCAGCTCGCGCCGGGCATGGCCGCCGACATCGTCGGCTTCCGCGCCGATACGATCGGCATGGCCGGCGGCGCGGTGCACGATCCGCTCGCCGCGCTGGTCTTCTGCGCGCCGCAGCAGGCCCACCTGAGCGTGATCAACGGCCGGGTGCGCATCCGCGACGGTGCGTTGCTCGGCGTGGACCTGCCGCCGCTGATCGCCCGGCACAACGCCCTGGCGCGCGCCCTCGCCCACGGCGAGCATGCCTGAAGCCGTCGGATGAACCAGAAGGGCGCGAACGGCGCACGGCGCAGCAGGGGCGATCTCTTCCCGCCGTTATCGCGCCATGCTTCCCGGCGCGGCCGCGCTCGCAACTCCTCCGCCCACGGCGAGCGACATGCCGTATAATGCGTTGCGGCCGGGCGGCGCGCCCGGCGTAAGCGTCAGGGCGCAATGGCGGCAGGAAGCACACAGACACAATCGCCAGGAATCTCACGGGCAGAAGTCGCCCGCACCCAATGGCTCACCGCGGAGCGGGGCCGGCAGCTTGGCCGGTCCGCGCTCGTCTTCCTGCTCGCCACACTGTTGCTGCTGGCGGCGAACGCCGCAGCGCTCGCCCTCCACCCCGGCGGCTACCGCGTCGCGATCGGCAACTACCGCGACGGTTTCTTCCTCAGGGGCGCCAACGTTCAGGAAGTCGCGCCGGATGGGCGCAGCTACCGCTGGACGACCTCCCGCAGCGAGCTTGTGCTCGGGCCGGTTGGCGCGGGCGTGCCAGCTTTGCTGACTCTGGAACTGGGCGGTCGACCCGAGGCAGGCGCGGCGCACCTACGGCTGGATGGCCGGCCCTGGGCCGCGTTCGCCGCGCCGACTCAGCCGCGCCACCTGCGGCTGCTGATCCCCGGGGGTTCGGCGGAACGCGCGTTGACGATTGAAAGCCAGCCCATGACGCTCCCCGGCGACAACCGGGCGCTCGGGGTCAAGATCGAGGGCTTCCGCGTCGACGTGCCGCGCGCCGCTGTCCCGCTGCCCGCGCCGGGGCAGCTCCTCGCCCAGCTCGTCATCCTGCTCGCCGCGCACCTCGCTGCGGCCCGGCTCGGCCTGGGCTGGCGCGGCCAGGCGCTCACGCTGGCGCTGCTGGCGCTCGGGCTGGCCGCCCTGCTCGCCGCGCTGCTGCTGCTGGCCTACGCCTACCTGCCGGCGCTGGCGGTCGCCGCCGTGGTGCTCGCCGCGCTCACCTGGCTCGGCCTGCCGTTCGCGGAGCGGCTGGCCTGGCTCGGCAGCCGGCACGAGGTCCGCATCCTGTGGGCGATCATGCTGCTCGCCTGCGCCATTCGGCTCGCTGGCGTGCTCTACCCGACGTTCGACGGCCAGGATCTCGGGCGGAACGTCCGCCGGCAGCTCATGGCCGCGGCCGGGCAGATGTACATCATCGCCGGGTCGAGCGAGTTCGGCGATGGGCAGACGATCTACCCGACCGGTCCATACCTCTTCCTGATACCCGGCCTGCTGTTGACGCAACGGATCGGCGCGCTGATGGAGCTGGGGCTGGCGCTGCTCGACGGAACGACGGCGCTGCTCGTGGCGATGCTGGTGCGGCGCTTCGGCGGCGGGCGCGACGCGGCACGCTTCGGCGTGCTGCTGTTCCTCGGCAACATCGCCTCGTATGCGGCGCTGGTCTACGGGTTCGCGGCGCAGATCTTCGGCCAGTGGTTCACCGCGCCGATCGCGCTTGTGCTGCTCACTGCCGGCCCGCGCCCCGGCTTCCGCCGCTGGGCGCTCGCCATCCTGCTGCTGATGTTTGGCGTCTTCTCACACATCGGCGTGGCGATCCTCGGCATCACCTGGGTGGGATTCATGCTGCTGCTGGCCCTGCGCCGGCCGTATCCCGACCTGTGGAAGGCGATCGCGCTCTTCGCGGCGGCCTGCCTCGGCGCAGCATGGTTCATGTACCTGGACATCGCCGCGCAGACGCTCAGCCACACCGGCGCAGTGGTCGGGCGCGAGGCAGGCGGGGCGCTGCTGCCGGGCGCCACACCGCTGCTCGCGCGCGGCTTTCGTCTGGCCTACAGCGATCTTGGCGTGGCGCTGTTGCCGTTCGGGCTGCTCCTGCTCTCCCGCTCGCTGTCACGCCGCGAACGACTGCCCGTCGTCCTCGCCATGGTGCTCGCCGTGGTGCTGTATTTCCTGGTGGATATCACGCTCAAGCTTCAGGTGCGCTACTTCTACTTTGCGCTCCCGCTGGTGCTGGCGATCGTCGCGCTGCCGCTCGGGCGGCTGGCCGACCACGGGCGGGTGGGGCGCGCCGCCGCCTGGGCTGCTGCGCTGATCATCAGCCTCTCCGGCACAGCCCTGTGGCTCAGCACGGCTTTCGCCGACGGCAGTATCTCCATGACGCCGCTGACGCATTGATCGAATGATGCATGATGCACCAGCGTTAGGAAGTATGCCAGGACGTACGTCGTGGAGCGGCTTCGCCCCTCCATACCTCCCCGCCGCGTCCGCCCTGAGAGATGAGCGCTCCAGGACCAGCGCCTGAGCTCCCGGTCTCCTTGACTCCCCGTCTCCCGCTTCCCGGTAATCATGTCATCGGCTCAGATTGCCACTCCCCAACGGCACGATTACATCCCCATCACAACCAGCCCGTGATCGCCTTCTGGCGCGTTCCCTGGCCTTGCGTCCGGCCCAGCGGTATGTTAACCTGACATCCCGGTGAGCGTTCACAACGGCCTGTCCGTTGTGGCAGAGCGCGCTCACACCGGAACCCCCGGTTAATCTGGCTGGCCGCAGCGCCGCGGCAGTTCGGGCCAGGAAGATGCCACCCACGCCAACGGAGCGAACGGGTCGCCACTAGGGCTGCGATCCTGGGGCAACCGTGCATAGCGTCGATTCCAGTGGACAGACGAGCGGCGATTGTAGGCCAGGACGGTAGGCAAGCGAACGCCACGCCCGTGGATCAAACCGGCTGCTGGACACCGTGTCACCAACTGATTATCCATGGCTGAAGGGGGCCGCTGTGCCGATGTCATACCCACCCCTCCCGACGTTCGACGAAGCCGAGCTCGCCGCCCGGTTCGGCAGCAACCGCGAGGCGCTCAGCCGCTACCGGCTCCTCTCTGCGATCCTCGTGCAGGGCGTGCCCCAGCGCGAGGCCGCGGCCAACGCGGGCGTCTCCGAGCGCACCGCCCGCAATATTCTGCGCGCCTTCCGCCAGCGCGGGCTGGCCGCCTTGGCCGGGCCACGCCCCGCCGCCCGCCGCGCGATACCGCGCCGCTGGGAGCGGTTCGAGCCGGCGCTGGCCCAGGCCCTCGCCGCCGACCCGCAGGCGGGCGGCGACCGGCTCTGGCGGCGGGCCCAGGCCATGCTCGGCCCAGACGGGCCGGCGCTCAGCCGGCGCACCGCCTATCGCATCCTCAGCCGCCTGCGGGCCAGCACCATCGCTCGCGATGGGGCCGAGGACCGCCTCGGCACCCTGCGCGCCGCCCTGACACTCTTGCCGGAGGACCCGCCGCTGACGCTCGGCACAAGCCTGCTGGCACAGGAACTCTTCCCCGAGACGGGCGACCCGCTCGTCCGCGGCACCATGCTTCAGCAGGCGCTGCGCGCCGCGCTGGACCGGCTACGCCCGGCGGGCGAGGTCTCCGCGATCGACCGCAACTGGTGGCCGTACCTGATCTGCACCGGCGAGTACGAGGCCGGCCAGGTCCGCGCCGACCTCCAGCGCGACCTGGCGCTCAGCGCCAGCACCTACAGCCGCGCCAAGCGCCAGGGGCTGCGGCAGATCGCGCAGGCGCTCCCCCGGATCGTGGCAGGCATGGCCGAGGCGCCGGCCACGCTCGCCAGCCAGCGGCTGCCGCGCAGCGCCGATTTTGTCGGCCGGCGCGAGGAGCAATCGTACTACGCATGGCGGCTCCAAACCGAGGGGATCGCTTGGCTGTGGGGCCCGCCTGGTAGCGGCAAGACCGCGCTCGCCGCCGAGCTTGCCGCCGAGGGCCGCCGCTACGGCCAGACCATCCTCTGGCACACCTGCCGCCCCGGCGCGGATGCAACCACGGCGGGGATCGCCGCCGGGCTGCTTGTGGCCGCCGGGGTCGGCGCGGCGGGCAATTCGCCCCTGGAACGGCTCCATACGTTGTTGCTGGAGCGGGCAGCCGTCGTGATCCTGGACAACACGCACATCGCCGGTGCCGAGGCGGCCCCGGTGATCGCCATGCTGACCGAGCTCGCACGGCAGCGGGCGGCGCGGGCGCTCGTCATCAGCCGGCAGCGCCCCCCGAACGATGACACCTGGCCGGCGCTGCCGGGGCTGTGCGAGGCCGAGGCGCGGCTGCTGTGGGCCGGCGCGCCCGCGCTGCCACCCGAGCAGTGGCGCGCGCTCTACAAGGCGACCGGCGGGCTACCTGCGCCGCTGCGACTGGTGGCCACGGCCCTCTGCCGGGCTGGCAGCCTGGCCCGCCCCGATGACTGGCGCGCGACCGTGGCCGACTGGGCCGAGGGCGAGCTCTGGCGGCGGCTGGATGACAACCAGCAGCACGCGGCGGCGCTGGTGCGGGCGCTCGAAGGGCGTCCGTGGCTGCCACAGGCCGAGCTCGCGCTGCGAGCGCTCGACCTGGCCGAGGACGACCTGCGGCGGCTGTTCGACATGGGCCTTGCCTCCGCCGAAGGCGAGCGGATCGCGTTGCACCCGGCGCTGGCTGCCAGCGCCCACGGCCTGCTGGCGCGCGAACCGCACCTTGGCGACGTGCTTGCCGCCCTGGCCGGCACGATCGCCGACCATGCCGCCAGCGGCGGGGCGGCCCCGCCCGCCGCTATGCCGCCAGCGCCGCCCGCCGAGCCGCCCGCCGGCCTGGCGCTGCTTGTCCGGCTGCACGAGGCGCTGGCGCATAGCGCGGCCTATCTGGAGCGGCGCACCGCACGCGACAAGGATGCGCGCCGCCTGGCCGACGAACTGACGCTGCTCCGCGCCGCCCTACCCAGCCCGGCCGGCATGGCCGCCCGCCCACGCCGCGCCGCATCCGCCGCCCGGTAACGAACGGCCATGCTTGGTGGTGTGCTAGAATGCCCGGCACGTACCGGCGTGTTTGAACGAACGGGCCTGCCATGCACATCCCCGCCTTTGACGGCTACGTCTTCGACCTGGACGGCACGGTCTACCTGGGCGACACCCCGCTCCCCGGCGCGCCAGAGGCGCTGGCCGCGCTGCGCGCTGCCGGCCGGCGCGTCGTGTTTTTGTCGAACAACCCCACCAAAACCCGCGAGCAGTACGCGCGGAAGCTGAGCGGGATGGGTATCCCCGCCACGCCGGATGAGATCGTCAACTCCTCCCTGGCGATGGTGCGCTGGCTGCTGCGCGAGGCGCCCGGCAGCCGGGTCTTCGTCGTCGGCGAGCAGCCGCTGAAGGATGACCTGACTGCCGCCGGCTTCCGCCTGACCGAGCGCCCCGGCGAGATCGATGTCGTCATCTCGTCCTTCGATCGCACCTTTACCTACCAGAAACTTCAGATCGCCTTCGACGCGATCCGCGCCGGGGCGCGCTTTGTGGCGACCAACCCCGACCGCTACTGTCCGGTCCCGGGCGGCGGCGAGCCGGACTGCGCTGCGATGACCGCGGCGATCGAAGCCTGCACCGGCAGGCCAGTCGAGGTGGTCGTCGGCAAGCCCTCGCCGATAATGGTTGAGATCGTCGGGGAGCTGGTCGGGCTGCCGCTCGATCGCTGCTTGATGGTCGGCGACCGTCTGGGGACCGATATTGCGATGGGGAAAGCGGCCGGCATGGCGACCGCCCTGCCGCTCACGGGCGAAACGACCCACGAACTGCTGGCCGTCTCGGAGATCCAGCCGGACTATGTGTTAGAGGGGTTGATGGATCTGGTGGTATAACGGCGTGTCTGCAACGCTTCCGACAGGGGGTTGGGGGCTCGAGCACTCGGCAGATATCCTGCGCCGCCGGCGAACAACGGCGTGGGCGGAGTTACCCCGCCCACACCTGCACGTGCTGGCGGCTATCGCGCACCACCGCGTTGCGGCGCCACCGTGTTCCAGCTCACCTCGCGCTCATCGACCGGAAAATCCTTCTGATAGAGCGGCATGCGGTTGTCGTTGACGGCAAAAACCGGCGCGCGTTTGAAGCTCCAGGCCATCGCGCCGATGAACAGCCCGCCCATCCCCACCAGCGCCGCGACATCCTCCCAGTGGAGCGTAATCGCGCCCGGGCTGAACGCCGGCACGATCTTCCAGTAGATATCGATCGCCCGCATCACCAGCAAGAACAGCGCGATCAGCAGCATCGTACGAATCATCCGATTGGTGCGGCGCGACAGCAGCAAGAAGAACGGGACGATGAACTGGAACAGGATGATAGCGTAAGCGACATACTCCCAGCCGCCGGTTGTGCGGGCCAGATAGTACGTAATCTCCTCCGGAAGGTTGCCCAGGAAGATGATGAAGTACTGCGCGAAATTCGTGTAGGCCCAGAGAATGACAAAGGCGAAGAGCAGCTTACCGAAATCGTGGATGCGATTGGGCGTCGCCACTTCCGAGAACGGCGGCGCGGCACGGAGAAACCAGAGCGCCAGCACCATCAGGCACAGTGCCGTGATCCCGCAGCCGACCAGGTAGATCACCCCGTAGATCGTCGAGAACCAGTGCGCCTCTAGCGACATGCCCCAATCGAACGAGAAGAAGGTGAGCGCCAAACAATAGAGCACCAGCCCCGGACCGCTGACCATGCGTATCCAGCGGCCATACTTCGGGTCGCCCGTCCGATCCTGCGCCAGTGACCAGCGCCGCAGCAGCACCGCCAGCCCGATCCAGAGGGCGAAGTAGAGCCCCTGCCGAATGATAAAGAACGGCACGTTCAGATACGGCTGCTTGAAGGCGATGATCGGGTCGTACTGCGCGCTGCCGGGCGTGACAACCTCCGGCCGCGCCCATTCGTACAGCACCGGCAGGCCAGCCAGCAGCGGGATGGTCAGCGCACCGAGCAGCGCCACCGTCAGCGCCGATGCCTCCAGCGGCCGGAGCGCGAGCAACCCCCAGCGCCCGCCGGTGAGATACTGCAACAGCAACGCTGCGAGCGGGCCGAGCGCGTACTGCGCCCAGTGCATATAGCCGAACAGGTACGAGCGGAAAAATTGGGTTGTGTCCGGTTCGATCAGCAGGGAGACTCCCAGGGCGACCATCCCCAGGATGCCGATGATGAACGCGATGCGCTGCAGGCGATCGACGCGCGCGCGCAGTTGTGCTGTCGTCTCAACGGCCATAGGTTCCGGCGGCCCGGCGCGTCACCCGCGTTGCCGCCTCTCCTTTCTGGTGCGATTGCAGATCGTAGCTTGCAGCTTAAGCAGACCGCCTCTCACGCACGGGTCATGCGTGTCTGGCAGCATACGACGAACCTCGCGTCCGTAGCCTCTCCACAAAGCGCGCTAGGGTGCCGGCGTGGCCGGCAGCTCCGGCTGATTCGGCTGCACCGTCCCCGGCGGGCGCGGCGTCGGGTTCGGCACCTCGGTTGGGTTCGCCACGACACCCTGCGGCGGGTTCTTCTGCAATTCGCGGATGTACGCCACCACCGCCCAGCGCTGCTCTGGCGTAAGCTGGAAGTTCTGCGGATACATCTGGCCCTTGCCGTAGGTGATCACATTGAACAGGTACCCATCGGGCGCGGTGCGCAGCCGCTGGAGATACATGGAAGCGGGCGGCGGACGGAAGTAACTCGCCGCGACCGCTCCCTTCGCATCGCCATTGACACCGTGGCAGGTGGCGCATACGATGGTGAAGCGCTCCTTGCCGATCGCCAGCAACTCCGGCGTGACCGGGAGCGGGTTGGTCGCCAGGAACTGGTCGCCGTTCTTCCCGGTGGTGACCGCCGGGTCGAGATTGGCGTTCCGCGCGACGATGTTCGGGTCGATCGGGCGCGCTGCGGCCTTATCCGGGAACAGGTCGCTTTCCGAATACGGAACCTGCTTCGGTTGATCGTACATGTCGAGGTGACATGCCGCGATCAGCAGGACACAGCCGAGCAGCAGGCCGAGCCGCGCAATCTGTCCCAGCGACCCTCTCCGGGCAGCACGTTCAGGCATGATCTGCATCCCTGCCTCTAGTTCTCAACTTCGCTCACCGCCTTCGGGTGCAGGCTCTCAAGGAACTGCCTGGTGCCCCTCCGGTCAAATTTCGGGTCGGTCGCTTCAATCGCCAGGAAGAAGGCATCCCGCGAGGCGCGTTCGAAGTTCGGCACATTGAACATCGGATGGTACGGCCGGGGCAGCCCGTTCATCACGACCATCGCGATCGCGGTCGTGAACGCCGAAAACAGGATCGTCATCTCGAAGAAGATCGGAATCGAGGTCTGCCAGTTGAAATAC
The DNA here is from genome assembly GCA_042408595.1 of Roseiflexaceae bacterium. Classification (GTDB taxonomy): domain Bacteria; phylum Chloroflexota; class Chloroflexia; order Chloroflexales; family Roseiflexaceae; genus JBHOQX01. The sequence goes on from JBHOQX010000114.1 coordinate 49,801, forward strand.
GACCGCCCGTTGATCAGGATCGGGTAATCGATGATCGTCGCGTACCAGATCATGAGAATCCCCAGGCCGAGGCCGGTCAGGCCACCGACCAGCACCACCCATGGCAGCTTCGTCCCCTTAAACCCAACCGCTTCATCCAACCCTTCGATCGGGAACGGCGAGTAGGCGTCCATTCGGGTATAGCCCGCGGCGTGGGCCTGGCGGGCCGCCTCCAGCAGCGCCTCGGAATCGCCAAACTCCGCTGCAAGGCCGTAGAGCGTCGGCAGTTCGGGCGCTGCCGCGCCGCGTCGCTGTAGTGCTCGCATCGCCTCAGCCCTCCGCTACGCCGGTCGGCACGGGCCGCCCGACGCCGTGCGCGCCGTCCGGCCCGTGGGCGGCCCCCTCATGCCCGAGCATCTCGTGTTCCTTATGCAGCAGGTGCCGCATCTCAAACGCCGCGATCATCGGAACCAGCCGGATGAACAGGAACAGCAGGGTGAAGAACAGGCCAAACGAGCCGATATACGTCGCCCAGTCCCACACGGTCGGCGTGTAATACCCCCACGCCGATGGCATAAAGTCGCGTGTCAGGCTGACCGGGATGATCACCCAGCGCTCCAGCCACATGCCGACGCTCACGATCAGCGAGACAATAAACAGCACCGGAATGCTACGACGCATCCGCTTGAACCAGAAGACCTGCGGCGCAAGGAAGTTACAGAACAGCAGCGCGTAGTACGACCATGCGTACGGCCCATACAGCCGGTTCTCCACCAGGGCGAGTTCGAAGGGATTCGCGCTGTACCAACCAAAAAACATCTCCATCATGTAGCCATAGGTCACGATCAGCCCGGTGGCGAGCGTCACTTTGGCCATCACGTCCAGATGCCTGTCGGTGACGAAGTCCTTCATCCGGTAGAAGGCGCGCACCGGGATCATCAGCAGCAGCACCATCGCGAACCCGGCGTAGATCGCACCGGCGACGAAGTACGGCGGGAAGACCGTCACATGCCAACCCGGGACGATGCCGGCGGCGAAGTCGAGGCTGACGATCGAGTGCACCGAGACGACCAGCGGCGTCGAGAGGCCGGCGAGGATGAGCGAGGCGATCTCGAAGCGGTTCCAGTGCTTCGCCGAGCCGCGCCAGCCGAGCGCCGCGATGCCGAAGATTCGCTTGACCCAGATATTCTGCGCCTTGTCGCGCATCATGGCAAAGTCCGGGATGAGCCCCACCAGCCAGAACACCAGCGAGACCGAAGCATAGGTCGAGATCGCGAAGACGTCCCATTCGAGCGGGCTTTGGAAATTGGCCCACATGCCCAGCGAGTTCGGGTAGGGCAGCATCCAGTAGGCCAGCCATGGTCGGCCCAAATGCAGGATCGGGTAGAGCCCGGCGCAGGCCACAGCGAACAGCGTCATCGCCTCGGCGAAGCGGTTGATCGAGGTGCGCCAGTCCTGCCGCAGAAGCAGCAGGATCGCTGAGATCAGCGTCCCGGCGTGGCCGATGCCGATCCACCAGACGAAGTTGATGATATCCATGCCCCAGCCGACCGGGATGTTGATACCCCAAATGCCGACGCCGACCGTGATCAGCGTCGTAACGGCATAGAAAAAGAGCATCAGCATCAGGAACGCGATCGCGAAGCCGAAGACCCAGCCGCGCGGCGTCCGCTGGAACGGCGTCAAAATGACATTGCCGATCCGGTCGGAGACGGTTGTGTAGGTGTTTTGCGGCCCGACCAGCGGCTCGTACTGGTCGGCCACGACCGGCCTGTCCAGGCGTTGTGACTGCTGCATACGCTACTCCGTCTAGGGTGCGCCGGGGCATCCGCGCGGCAGACGCCCGGTGCGCCATCAGCCCTCGCTCACCAGCGTCGGATTGGGGTTGCTGATCCGGCCCAGATAGCTGGTGCGCGGCCGCGTGTTCAATTCCTCCGCGAACAGGCCATAGTTGAGCGGCTCCGCCTTGCTCTTGCTGACGGCGCTCGCCGGGTCGTTGATGTTGCCGAACACGATCGCCTGAGTCGGGCAGGCCTGCTGGCAGGCCGTCAGCACATCGCCGTCCTTCAGCGCGCGCCCCTCCGCCTCGGCGGTCTGCCGCGCCGCCGCGATGCGCTGCACGCAGTAGGTGCATTTTTCCATCACGCCGCGGGAGCGCACCGTGACGTTCGGGTTGCGCATCAGCTTGAGCGACTCGCTGGTTTCGTCATTGTACTGATAGAAGTTGAAGCGGCGCACCTTGTACGGGCAGTTGTTCGAGCAGTATTTCGTGCCGACGCAGCGGTTGTACACCATCTGGTTCAGCCCGTCCGCGCTATGCACCGTCGCCGCCACCGGGCAGACCGACTCGCACGGCGCGTTCTCGCACTGCATGCACGGCACCGGCATATGGTAGGTGGCCGGCTCGTCTAGGTTGGTGCCCTCGTAGTAGCGGTCCACCCGGATCCAGTGCATAATACGCCCGCGCCCGACCTGGTCCTTGCCGACCACAGGGATGTTATTCTCGGCCTGGCAGGCGACGGTGCAGGCGCCGCAGCCAATGCAGGCGTTCAGGTCGATCGTCATGCCCCACTGAACACCCTGGAACTGCTTCTCGGGGTAGAGGGAGATCGCCTTGTGCTTCTCGATGTGCAGCGCTTCCGCAGGATCCTTCAGGAACTCTTCCAGCGTGGCGGTGCGGACGATCTCGCGCCCCTTCATCGACTGCGTGTCCTGGCTCGTCACCAGATCGTAGCGTTCGCCGGTCTTGACGATCTCCAGGCCGCTGGTGAACCACGGCGCAGCGGCGCTGCGGAGTTGATAGGCGTTGAAACCGATCCCGTTCGACATCAGGCCGTTCTGGCGGCCGTAGCCGAGGGTGATCGTCGCCGTCTTTTCGCTCTGGCCCGGCAGGATCCAGACCGGCCCACGCACGCTTCGGCCGCCGGCGCGCAGCTCCACCACGTCGCCGTTGCGCACACCAAGCCCCTCGGCGTCGCCCGGTCGCAGCGCCACATAGTTGTCCCAGTCCACCTTGGAGAGCGGCTTGGGCAGCTCCTGCAGCCAGCCGTTGTTGGCGAACCGTCCGTCGTAGATCGTCGGGTCGGGGCGGATGACCAGCGTGAAGCCCGCGCCCCCGCCACCCTGCGTCGGCGTATCGAAATCGCTGCGGACGGCCACCTGCTTCGCCGGCGCGGCGGTGTTGTCGATCACACCTTTGCGCAGCGTCTCCTTCCAGGCGCGCTCAAAGTCGCCGCCCAGGCCGCGCCCCTGCCAGAAGCCGCGCACGACCTCGTACCCGGACGCCTCCTTGCCGCTGAGCAGCGCCAGGAGCTCGTAGGCCGACTTGCCGCCGTAGAGCGGGGCGATCATCGGCTGGATGATCGAGGTCGTCCCATCGAAGGCTCGCGCATCGCCCCACTGCTCCAGTTCGTGCGTCTCGGGGATGTGCCAGGTGCTGCGCGCGGCGGTTTCATCGGCGTACAGGCCGAGGTGGATGCTCGTGGCGACTTTGGACAGCGCGCCGGCGAAGTTGATATCGGCCGGGGCGCTGTAGGCCGGGTTCGCGCCGAGGATGACCAGCAGATCGACCTGGCCGCCGTCCATCGCCTGCGTCAGTTCGCGCAACGCGGCGGTGTGCTCGACCGGGCCGGCCTCGACCGGCTCGATGTAGCTCACAGTCTGGCCGACATTGCCCAGGGCCGCATTGATCGCGTGCGCCAGCGCATGCACCGCCGGCGGCTGCCACTCCCCGGCAACAACGATGCTCGCACCGCGCGCCGCCCGCAAGTCCTGCGCGGCGGCCGTCACCCAGCGCTGCTGCGCGTCCGGCAGCCCCTGGATCGCCGGGGCCGTCGCCACGCCGACCGCTGCGGCCAGCGCCCGGGCGATCGTCTCGACCTGGCCGGCCGGCAGCGGCAGGCGGTGATCGGCGTTCGACCCGGTGAGCGAAGGCGTCGATTCGGCGACATACAGCCGAACCGTCTGCTCCTTGTTGGTCTGCGGCCGGCGGCGGGCGGCGAAATCGCGCGCGTAGCGAATCTGCGCCGGCCCCGCGCCGAGAAAGTCGCCGTCGAGCGACACGACGATCCGCGCTTTTGAGAAGTCGTAGACCGTGTTCACGTACTCGCCGAAGGCCTGAATCGCCCCGGCGCGGGCGTTGTCGCCGTTCACCGGCTCGTACTGGTACCACTTCGCCTGCGGCAGCGCCGCCAGCAGCCCCTGGATCTGGCTCGCCAGCGTCGGCGAGGTGACCGTACCGGTCAGCAGCGCCATGCCGGCCCCGCCAGCACCACGCTTGGCCTCCAACAGCGGCGCGAGCGCCTGCTTGAAGGCATCGTAGGAACTGGTCTGCCCCTTGTTCAGCACGTTCTGCGACCGCTCCGGGTCGTACATGGTCAGGAGCGACGCCTGATGGAAGATGCTGCTGCCGCCCAGGCTGGCCGGGTGATCCGGGTTGCCTTCCAGCTTGGTCGGGCGGCCCTCGTGCGTCTCAGCGATCGTCCCGATCGCATAGCCTTGAAACGTCAGCGTCGTCGCGTAGAACAGCGGCGTGCCCGGGATCACATTCTCCGGCATGCGGACGTACGGCAGAATCTTTTCCCGCGGCTGGCGAATGCCATAGGCGCAGCCGGTGAGCCCGGCGAGGGCCAGCGACGCGCCGGCGACCTTCAGGAACGAGCGACGGTCCATCACGCCGTCCATGGCCATCGCCTGGCGCGGGAACTCGCGCTCCAGGAGTTCGCGCCACGCGTCGTTGTCGGCCAGCTCGTTCAGGCTGCGCCAGAAGGTGCGCCCGGTCGCCTTCGCCAGTCGCTCGCGGATCGCCGCTAGATCGAGTTCAGTGCTCATTGCCTGCCTTGCGCGTATGCGATTGCAGATGCCAGATTGCCGATGCGGACCGCTCGCTACCGGTGACAGATCGCGCAGTTCGTCAGTTGGTTCGCGCCGCGGATCCGGTATTGATCGACGAGCTGCGCGCCAAGCTGCGCCTGGTTCGCCGGCGGCACATAGTTCGGGTTGAACACCTGGTCCTTCGGTCGGACGTACTGCTCCGGGTGGCGATGGCAGCCAAGGCACCAGGACATGTAGAGCGGCTGGACCTTGTAGACGCCGCCGACCGGCCCCTTGGACGGGTCTTCGTTGTACCCCATCGTGCCGATCGGGCCATGGCATGTCGTGCAGCCGACCCCCTTGGCGATGTGGCTCTGATGGTTGAAATAGACGAACTGGGGCAGATCGTGCACCTTGTTCCACTGGATGGGAACGCCCGTCGCCCAGCTCTGGCGCACCGGTGCGAGCTTGGCGCTATCCGTCCGGATCACCGAGTGGCACGTCATGCAGGTCTCGGTGGCGGGGATGTTGGCATACGACGATTGATCGATCCGACTGTGGCAGTAGCGGCAGTCGATCTTGACGTTGCCCACATGGAGCGCATGGCTGAACGGCACCGGCTGCGGAATCGGCCCGAAGGTCGGCCCGACCTGGCGCGCCCAGTTCGACAGGGTGAGGAACCAGATCAGCCAGAACAGCATGCCGATCGACACGAAGAGGCCGGCGGCGCTCAGCCAGACGATCGTGTTGGCGCGCCGGGGGAAGATTTGCGCCATAGAACATCTTTCTAGCTCGAAAACGGGCGCGATACCCGGTAGCCCGCGGACGGCGCAGAGCCGGTAGCTGCTTCAGTAGCATCGGGAGATGCCGCGCCCGGTTGGGGGTATGGCCGCTCCGATGTTACCCGTGGTTCTCGCGACTGTCAAGTGTCCCAGGGCCCGCTGGCAATGAAGGGCGGATGGGGGCACGGTCTCTCCCAGCGCACGGCAGCTTTGCCATCGGGAGCGCCTGCATTCCTCGTTCGTCCCTCGTCCACCACCCAACACAGCCACGTCGTCGCATCAGAATCAACCGGCGAGCTGCCGCAGCACCATCGGCAGAACCCCACCGTGTCGGTAATAATCCAGCTCGATCAGATTATCGACACGCGCCCGTGCCTGGAACACGACCTCGGTTCCATCGTCGCGGCGCGCCCGCACCGTCAGCAGCTGGCGCGGCTGGAGCGACTCGACCCCTTCGATGTTGAAGATCTCGCGCCCGGTCAGACCCAGGCTCTGCCAGCTCTGGCCCGCGGTGAATTCGAGCGGCAGCACCCCCATACCGACCAGGTTCGAACGGTGGATGCGTTCGAAGCTCTCGGCGATCACGGCGCGCACCCCGAGCAGCGCCGTGCCCTTGGCCGCCCAGTCGCGCGAGGAGCCGGTGCCGTACTCCTTGCCGGCCAGGATGACCAGTGGCGTCCCATCGGCCTGGTAGCGCATGGCCGCGTCGTAGATCGCCATCTGCTCACCGGTCGGCAGGTAGACGGTATAGCCGCCCTCGACGCCGGGCACCAGCGCGTTGCGGATGCGGATGTTGGCGAAGGTGCCGCGCATCATCACTTCGTGGTTGCCACGCCGCGCGCCGTACGAGTTGAACTCGGACGGCGGGACGCCGCGCTCGATCAGGTAGCGGCCCGCCGGGCTGTCCTTGGCGATGCTCCCGGCCGGCGAGATATGGTCGGTGGTCACGCTGTCGCCGAGGAGCGCCAGCACGCGCGCGCCCGTGATCGCCCGCAGCGGCGGGGGGGTGCGCGTCATGCCAACGAAATACGGCGGGTTCTGGATGTAGGTCGAATCGGCACGCCAGGCGTACAAATCGCCGGCGGGCACCGGCAGCGCGTTCCACTGCTCGTTGCCGGCGAAGACATTGCTGTACTGCTTGCGGAACAGGTCAGCATCGATCGCGCGAGCGATCGTCTCCTGCACCTCCTGCTCGCTCGGCCAGATATCGCGCAGATAGACCGGCCGCCCCGCGCGGTCGGTGCCGAGCGGCTCGTGCTCCAGGTCGATATCGACCGTCCCGGCGATCGCGAAGGCGACAACCAGCGGCGGCGAGGCCAGATAGTTGGCCCGCACCACCGGGTTGATCCGGCCCTCGAAGTTGCGGTTGCCGCTCAGCACCGCGCTCACCACCAGATTGTTATCCTTCACCGCGGCGGCGATCTCGTCCGCCACCGGGCCGGAGTTGCCGATGCAGGTGGTGCAGCCGTACCCGACCAGGTTGAAGCCGAGCGCGTTGAGCGCGGGCGTCAGCCCGGCACGATCCAGGTACTCGGTCACCACGCGCGAGCCGGGCGCCAGGCTGGTCTTCACCCAGGGCTGACGCTGCAGGCCGCGCTCGACCGCCTTCTTCGCCAGCAGCCCGGCGGCGACCATCACCGACGGGTTGGAGGTATTGGTGCAGGACGTGATCGCCGCGATCACGGTCGAGCCGTGGGTCAGCGTAAAGCGATGGCCGTTCTGGCGGACATCCGCACCGTAGCCTTCATACAGGTTGTACCGCGTCACGACCGGCGCCGCCGCCGGCTCCTCCGGCGGCCCGCCCTCGCTCAGCCAGCGCAGGTAGCCCTGGCCGGGCACATCCTTGGGGGTGATCTCGTGGTTGAACACCGACTTCATCGCCGACCAGAACGAACGCTTCAGATCGGTGAGCGGCACACGGTCCTGCGGGCGGCGCGGCCCGGCGACGCTCGGCACCACCGTGCTCAAATCAAGGGTGAGCACCTTGGTGAAGGTCGGGTCAGGCGTGTCGTCGGTGCGGAAGAGGCCCTGCGCCTTGCAGTAGGCCTCGACCAGGCGGATGTGCTCTTCGGGGCGGCCGGTGCCGCGCAGGTAGCGCAGCGTCTCGTCGTCCACTGGGAAGAAGCCACAGGTCGCGCCGTACTCGGGGGCCATGTTGGCGATCGTCGCCCGGTCGGCCAGGCTGAGGCTGCTGAGGCCGGCCCCGAAGAATTCGACGAACTTATCAACCACCCGCTCTTTGCGCAACATCTCGGTAACGGTCAACACCAGATCGGTCGCCGTGGCGCCGGGGCGCAGCGCGCCGGTGAGCCTGAAGCCGATCACCTCGGGCGTCAGCATCGGCAGCGGCTGGCCGAGCATGGCGGCCTCGGCCTCGATGCCGCCAACGCCCCAGCCGAGCACGCCCAGGCCGTTGACCATGGTCGTGTGGCTGTCGGTGCCGACCAGCGTATCGGGGAAGGTGACGCCGTCGCACGTCTCGACCACCCGCGCCAGGTATTCCAGGTTCACCTGGTGGACGATGCCGGTGGCCGGTGGGACGACCTTGAAATTATCGAACGCCTGCTGGCCCCAGCGCAGAAACTCGTAGCGCTCGCGGTTGCGCTCGAACTCCTTCTCGACGTTGTACATCAGCGCGTAGTCCGAGCCGAACATATCGACCTGCACCGAGTGGTCGATCACCATCTCGGCCGGAACAAGCGGGTTGATCTTCTGTGGATCGCCGCCGAGCGCCGCCATCGCATCACGCATGGCCGCCAGATCGACGACGACCGGCACGCCGGTGAAGTCCTGCAGCAACACACGGGCCGGCATGAACAGCAGTTCTCGTGGGTTGGCGTTCGTCGGATCCCAGTTCGCCAGGGCGCGGATGTCTTCTTCGGTGATGCTGCGCCCGTCGAAGCGGCGCAGCAAGTTTTCCAGCAGAATCTTGAGGCTGAAGGGCAAGCGCGATACAGGCCCGGCGCCGGCCCGCTCGAGCTGGCTCAACGAGTAGATCGTGAGTCGGCCCGCTGGCGTGTCGATCTCGGTGCGCGCGCCAAAGGGATTTCCGCTCATCTCGCGATCCTTTCCCATACACGGTCGGCGAGAAGCGGCACGATCCAGGGCAGGGCGCCTCGCGGCGGCGCGAAGCAGGAGCGCTACAGACCGCCCGGGAGCATTCCGCTGGTCTGGCAGGGTGCCTGGCACCTGGTAGTATAGCACATTTTTCAGTTGTGTGATTTACTTCACGACCGGCGCTCGCCTGGCGGCACAAACCATCCGTGCTTCGCACCACGGTCTACCCTCCGATCTCGACGCCGCCCGGATCGCCGCCTTCTTCATCGAACAGCAGCAACTCGTTCTCGGCCTGAAGCCAGGACGCCGGCAGCTTGTAGCATTCCTGCGGGCCGACGTGCCAGTAGCGCCCGATGTTACGGCCGTTGAGCCAGATCTGGCCCTTGCGCATGCCCGGCAGCCGCAGCCGGAACGGGCCGGGGCCATGGACCGCCGGGTCGTAGTCGAAGCGGGTGCGGTGGAAGGCCGGCCCGGGGGGCGGGGATCGGGGTGCAGGGTTCAGGGACCGGGGTGTAGGGAGCAGGTTGCCTCCGGTGATCCCGGTTTCTTGAACCCTCACCCCGGCACGAAAGCTCCACGCCGCCGGCAGGGCCCGCGCCGGGTCGTACTCCAGCAGCGCGGCGCGCCATGCAGCCCCGGCGTAGCCGCTGATTTGAAGCGCCAGGACGTTCTCGCCATCGCGCGCCAGCGGGGTGATGTCGGCCTTGATGAACCCTCCGCCGTAGTGCCGGCTGAAGCGCGTCACGTTCACGCCGTTCACGAACAGCGCGCCGGGGTTGCGGTCGCCGGTGAGGTGCAGGACATAGGCCAGGCCGGCGCGGGCGGCGAACGAGCGCAAGAGCCAGACGATCGGGCCCTGGAAGGGGAAGTTCGCCAGGCTGACGTCCTCGGCGTCGGGGCGGACGAACGCCGGATGCGCCCCGGCGATCGCCTCGCCGGCGAAGACCGCCTCCTGCCAGAGCGCCGCCCAGCCATCGGTCAGGTCGTGCTGCGCGCCGCCGAGGTAGAGGGTGTCGAGCAGGCCTTTGCGCTCGCCGGTGTTCGCACCGTAGTTGAAGCGGCCGAGGTTGTCGAGCAGCAGCCGCAGGTCGTGGCGGCCGGCGGCGAGCGCGACCGGCAACGTGTAACGCGGCCCACCCGGGTCCACGCCGAGCCAGCCCACATCCCGCCCATCCAGCAGGACGCGCGCCCGGTCGGCCAGCCAGGGCGCGGCGAGCGTCGTCTCGGCGGGGGCGTCGAGCTCGAACACGGCGCGGTACCAGCCGTACCCCAGGTCGCAGCCAAGCTCCTCGAGCGGCTGCGGGCGGCCGAGCGGCATCCAGCCGTCCGGGTCGGCGGCTTCGGCGATGGGCAGTGTCTCCCAGACAAAATGAGCTGATGCCCAGATGACATGCGGGGATGCGGGCGATAGCTGGCCGACAGACGCTTCAAGCGGCTCGACCTGGCCGTTGTCGCTTATGTGGAAGAAGGGCCGCACGCCACGCCGGTCGATGTTCGTCGCGCCGCGGTCTTCCAGCGCCAGGTCGGGGCCGCAGATAAAGCCGCCCTCGACCGGCCACCAACGCTCGGCGCGCGCCGTGGTTAGCAGCACGACGGTGAACGGTCGCCCGCCAGCGTCGAGCCGCACGACGGTGGGGTGCGCGGTGATCCAGAATTGAAGGAGGAGTTCTGAGTTCTGCGCTCTCAGCGCACAGTTGGAAGGAGTGGTTTCGGCGACCTGAAACGCCGCAGGCTGCACGTTGAACCGGGCCTCACCGCGTTCCCCTTCGCTGCCGTAGAGCACGAGCAGATCGCCGGCGGGGCGCTGCCAGAAGCCGAGGATGCGGGTGGTATGGTAGACCAGCAGCCATACGGCGGGCGGCGTGCGGCGTGACAGGTGTGTCTCGGGCGCTGCGAGCTGCAAGGGAAGATTAGCGAAGACTGGCCGGATGCTCATCGCCTCGACCGGGACGGCCAGGTGGGCAGGCGGGTCGCGGTGGAAGACCTGATGCACCTGGCCTTCGCTCGACAGGTTTTGCAGGAAGGCGGCGCCGAAGCCGGCCCAGCCCGGCGGCGCGCTCGCCCCAGCGGCGACGCTGCGGTACGGCGCGCTGCCGGCCTCGCCGCGGCCCGCCACCGCCGCCGGCGCGATGACCGTCGGTCCCCCCGGCACGGCATCTGCCAGCACATCGGCGAGCGGCCGGCCGAGCGTGGCCAGGAACAGGTGGTGTCGCCGCGCAACGTAAAATTTGTCGGTCAGCTCGCCGTACTCGCTCACCGGTGCGTCGTAGTCGTACGAGGTTGTCATGAACACCGCATCGCCGCCGACCGTCCGCCCACCCCAGTAGCCGAAGTTCGTCCCACCGGCCCACATCCAGTGGCTCCACCCGCTGGCGCCGACCGCCGCCAGTTGGTGTAACGTTACATCAAGTCGCGTGGCGGTCTTGTGGTTATGGCGGCTCTCGCCCCAATGGTCGAACCAGCCGCTCCATAGCTCACTGACGATCATCGGGTTGTCGGGCCAGCGCGCGCGGGTCTGTTGCAATTTCTCGGCGATGCCACTCCAGCCGTTACGAAACTCGGCGAACCCACGCATCGCACCCATGCAGGTATACTGCGGCACGTCCATACCGCGTTCAAGGGCCATGCGCGCCAGGGTACGCTGGTGGCCGTCGTGGCCGTAGCGCCCGGAGGCCCAGTGCTCGTTTTCGATCTGCGAGAGGATGATCGGGCCGCCGCGTGTCGCCTGGCGCGGCGCGAGGATGGCGAAGAGCGTGTCGAACCAGCGGGCGAGATGCTCCAGGACGATCGGGTTATCCACCCGCAGCGCGACGCCGCGCAGGCCGGTGAGCCAGGCGGGATAGCCGCCGTTCTCCCATTCGGCGCAGATGTACGGTCCGGGGCGGACGATGACATACAGCCCCACGGCGGCGCACAGGTCGAGGAACGCCGGCAGGTCGGCCTCGTCGGTGAAGTCATAGCGGCCGGGCGCCGGCTCGTGGCGGTTCCAGGGGATAACGGTGTCGATCGTGTTGAGGCCGCCGGCGCGGGCCTTCAGCAGCAGGTCGCGCCATTCGCCCCGCGGGTAGCGGAAGTAGTGCACCTGCCCGGCGAGCAGGAAGAACGGCTGGCCATCGATATCAATCCCCTGGCGCGCAAGCGTAATGGTGCCCATACCTCGTTCTCGCAGACACAGGGGCGGGTCGCCACGGAGCGGCACGTCGCCGTCTCTGGTCTCTGCGTCTCCCCATCCCCATGTCTAGATTTGAAACTGCCCGTTCCGATAGAACAGCTCGCCGTCCACCAGAATCTCGCTCTCCTGCCGCATGTCGCAGATAAAATCCCAGTGGATACTGGATTGATTACGGCTGCCGGTCTCCGGATAGCCCGCGCCGAGCGCCATGTGCAGCGTGCCGCCGATCTTCTCGTCGTACAGGATGCTCTTGGTGAAGCGCTGGATGCCATAATTCGTCCCGATGGCGAACTCGCCAAGGTAGCGCGCACCGGGGTCGCTGTCGAGCTGGCTGAGCAGGAACGCCTCGTTCTTGCGGGCGCTGGCCCGTGTCACTCGCCCGCCACGAAACTCCAGCTCGACGCCCTCGACCTCCACGCCGTTCCGGATGGCCGGGTAGGTGAAGCGCACCCAGCCGTTGGCCGAGTCCTCGACCGGGCCGGTGAAGATCTCGCCGCTCGGCATGTTGCGCTTGCCGTCCGAGTTGATGAACGTCCGCCCCTCGATCGCGAGCGTGAGGTCGATGTTCGGCCCGCGCGCGACGACCCGCTTCCTGCCGTTCAGCCAGTCCACCAGCCGCTGCTGCTGATCGTGCACGCGCTGCCAGCAGGCGATCGGGTCCGGTTGGTCGGCGAAGGTCGCGGCATAGACGAACGCCTCGTAGTCGCGCAGGCTCATATCGGCTTCCTGGGCGTAGGCGGCGCAGGGGAACTGCGTGACGACCCAGCGGCGTTCGCCGCGGGCGGCGCGCTCCATCGCGATCCGCGTCAACTCGGCGCGGGCCTGCTGGCGGACGCGCTGCTTGGCCGGGTCGAGCCTGCTGAGCACGCGGGTGTTGCTCGCCGCCCGCAGCATGATTGTGGCGTCGGCCTGCTCGGCGACCGAGCGCTCGAAGGGGGAGATCCAGCGCAACTGCGCCTCGCTGGCGCTCCGCAGCATGGTCTCCTCGAGGTCATCGTCGCTGAGCAGCACCGTCGGGTGCCCGCCGGCCTCCAGCGCCAGCCGGGTCACCTCGTTCACCAGCGGCAGCGCGATCACGCTCCCGTTGATCACCACCCAATCGCCTGGCCGCACGGCGACCGAGTAATGCACCAAAATCTCGGCAAGCTTGACAAGACGTGGATCCGGCATCGCTCCTCCGGCTAGAGTGCAAAAGGCAGAATGCAACGGTTACATGAAGCGGAAACTCTTACCTCTGCGACCCTGTCTGCAACGGAGCGGTTTGGCGGCGATCGGCGGCTGAGCCATTGACGGCACAGCGGAGCAGGATCGCTTGTAGGGGCCTGCGGCCCCAGGCGCCCGCGCTGGCAGATCTTTCAGACACCCTTCGAACTTTGAACCAACTCACAACGCTGAACTTCCAACTCTGACCTCCAAACTCACCCCTCTGCCCACCCCTGCGCCCGCTCGACGGCGCGGCGCCAGGCGGCGGCGGCGGCCATGCGGGCCTGCGGGCTGCGCTGCGGCTCGAAGACCCGCTCCGGGCCGGGCAGCCGCGGCAGGTGCGCCTCGTCCGGCCACACCCCCGCAGCCAGGCCGGCAAGCAGCGCTGCGGCGCGCACGCTCGTCTCGGTATCCGGCGCGCGCACCACCGGAATGCCCAGCACATCGGCCTGGATCTGGCAGGCCGCGTCGCTGGCGGAGATGCCACCGCCGACATGCAGGCGCTCGACCTGGAGACCGGTTTCGAGCCGGATCGTCTCCAAAATCTCGGCGACCTGCTGGCCGATCGACTCGAGGAAGGCGCGGGCGATGTGCGCCGGCGTCGTGTCGAGCGTCATGCCGAGCAGCGTCCCGCGCGCGGTGCGGTCTTCGGTCGGCACACCCAACCCGGTGAACGCTGGGACGAACACCACGCCGGCGGCGTCCGGCACCGATAGCGCCAGCCGCCCCAAGTCGCCCGGCTCGCGCAGCCAGCCCATCTGCTCCTGCATCCAGCGGATCACCGCGCCGGTGACGGTCGTATCCGCCTCCAGGCTATAGGTCGGGCGGCCATCGAGCTCCCAGGCCAGGTAGACCTTCGGACGGCCCTGCCGCGGCGCGGCAGGGCCGGCGCAGACGTTCACAAACGACGCGGTGCCGTGCGTGCAGGCAGCCTGCCCCGGGGCGCGGCAGTCGTAGCCGAAGAGGGCGGCCTGCTGGTCGGCGATCATCGCGCACACCGGCACGGCGGCCTGCCCGCCGCGGGCGTCGGCCAGCAGCAGCGCCCCGTAATCGTGGATGGTCGGCGTCGGGCGCGGCAGGGCGGCGCGCGGGATGCCGAGGTGGTCGATCCATTCGTCCCATAGCCGCTTGCGCCGCACATCGAGCACGGTCATCCCCTGCATGAGCGAGTAGTCCAGCGCGTGGTCGTGCACCTCGCCGAGCGCCCGCACGATCCAGCCGGCGGCGAGCGAGAGTTGCAGGCGCTGTTCGTCCGCGGCGCGGCGAAAGGCGGGATCGTGTCGCATGCGCCAGGCGATATGCATGGCCGACGAGTAGGCGCCGGGGAACTGCCCCAGTCGTTCGCGCCGCTCGCCGGCCCGCGCCCAGCCGTCGGTCTCAGCGACGAGGGCAACCGTCCGTAAATCCTGCCAGGTGATCGCGTTGCCGATCGGCTGGCCGGTCTCGCGGTCCCAGGCGAAGACCGTATCGCGCTGCGAGGTGATGCCGCAGGCGGCCACATCGGCGGCGGCGCAGCCGGCCTGCGCCAGCGCGGCGGCGATCGCCGCCCGTACACTCGCGGCGATCTCCGCCGGGGCCTGCTCCACCCAGCCGGGCCGCGGGAAGACGCGGCGCACCGGCTGGTAGCCGTAGCCGGCGGCGTGGCCGGCCTCATCGAGCAGCACCGCCCGGCTGCCGCTGCTCCCCTGATCGATTCCCAGCACGAAGCGTTGTATCATGGTCGATGTCTGCTGTGCGCACACGTGCGAGCGATTGTACCATGGGCCGCGGGCATGTTCGCCGCCGCTGTAGCCGATCGGCTATAATGACGCGGCTGTGCCATGCAAGACGGAGCCACCCTATGCCCGCGACCGATCCCGCCGCCCGCGCCGAAGCGCTGCGCGAGCAGATCCGCCTGCACAACTACCGCTACTACGTGCTCGACGACCCGATCATCAGCGACGCCGAGTACGATGCGCTGATGCGCGAACTGCGCGCGATCGAGGAGCAGCATCCTGAGCTCGTCACCCCCGACTCGCCCACGCAGCGGGTCGGCGCGCCGGCCGCCGAGCGCTTCGCCAAGGTACGCCACCCGCAGCCGATGCTCTCGCTCGCCAACGCCTTCGACGAGGCCGGGCTGCGCGCCTGGCACGACCGCGTCGTCCGGCTGCTCGACGGCGCGAGCCGCATCGCATGGGTCTGCGAGCCGAAGATCGATGGGTTGGCAATCGCCCTGACCTACGAGCACGGCCGGTTGGTGCGCGGCGCCACCCGCGGCGACGGCGAGATCGGCGAGGATGTGACCGCGAACCTACGCACGATTCCTTCGATTCCGCTGACCCTGCACGAGCCGACCGCCGACCGCCGGCCATCGTCCGCCGATGGCGGCGCGGGGCAATGGTCCGAGGCCGGCCGTCGATGGCCGGTTCCTTCGTCCATCGAAGTGCGCGGCGAGGTTTATATGCGGATCGCCGACTTCGAGCGGCTGAACGAGCAACTGGCGGCGGCCGGCGAGCGGGTGGCGGCCAACCCGCGCAACGCCGCCGCCGGCTCGCTGCGCCAGAAAGACCCCTCGGTCACCGCCCGGCGGCCGCTGCGCTTCTTCGCCTACGGCGTCGGCCCGGTCGAGGGCGTACGCCTGGAGTCGCAATGGGAGGCGCTCCAGTTCCTGCAGGCGCTCGGCTTCCCGGTCAACCCCGACGCGCGGCGCTTCGAGTCGTTCGACGAGGCGTTGGCCTACTGCCGGGCGTGGATGGCGAAACGCGACACCCTGCCGTACGAAGCCGATGGCATGGTGATCAAGGTCGACAGCTTTCTGCAACAGCGCGAGCTCGGCGTCGTCGGGCGCGAGCCGCGCTGGGCGATCGCCTTCAAGTTCCCCGCCCGCGAGGCCGTCAGCAAGCTGCTGGACATCGTGGTCAACGTCGGGCGCACGGGGGTCGTCACGCCGGGGGCGATCATCGAGCCAGTCGTGATCGGCGGGGTGACGGTGCGCAACGCCAGCCTGCACAACGCTGACTACATCGCCGAGCGCGACATCCGGATCGGCGATTATGTGATCGTCAAGCGCGCCGGCGACGTCATCCCGTACATCGTCGGGCCGGTGGTGGCGCGACGCGACGGGAGCGAGCGCCCATGGCGCATGCCGGAGCGCTGCCCAGCCTGTGGCACACCGCTGGAGCGGCCCGAGAGCGAGGTCGCCTGGCGCTGCCCGAACTTCGGCATCTGCCCGGCGCAACTGGTGCGGCGCGTCGAGCATTTCGTCTCGCGCGGCGCGATGGATATCGTCGGCATCGGCGAGCGACAGGCGCAGTTGTTTGTCGATCAGGGGCTGGTGAAGGATGTGGCCGACCTGTACCTGCTGCGGGCCGAGCAGCTTCGCGGGCTCGAGGGCTACGGCGAGAAGCGCATCAACAACCTGCTGGCGGCGATCGAGGAATCGAAGGAGCGCCCGCTCTGGCGGTTGATCGTCGGGCTCGGCATCCGCTACGTCGGCGAGGTGGCGGCGCAACTGCTGACCGAGCGCTTCGGCTCGCTGGAGGCGCTGGCGGCCGCCAGGCCGGAGGAGATCATGGCCATCCGCGGGCTGGGGCCGGCTGTCGCCGAGAGTGTGGTGCAGTTCTTCAGCCTGCCGGCGAACCAGGCCCTGGTGCGCAAGTTGCGCGAGGTCGGCGTGCGCACCGATGTGGCGCCGGCCGCCCACGCCCCGGCCGGCGATCAGCTCGCCGGGCTGACGTTTGTCATCACCGGCACGCTCCCCTCGATGTCGCGCGAGCAGGCGGCGGAGTTGATCGCGGCGCACGGCGGCAAGGTCACCAGCAGCGTCACGAAAAAGACCAGCTATCTGCTGGTGGGCGCAGAGCCGGGCGGCACCAAGGTCGCGAAAGCCGTCGAGTTGGGCATCCCGCAGATCGACGAGGACGGGCTGTGGGCCCTGCTCGGCGGGAGCGCGCCACCGGCGGCGCCGCCGGAGCGCGACGGCAGGCCGGAGCAGGCGGCGCTGGATGTGTGACGGGCAGGACGACGCCGAGGGACGAAGGCAGGTCCTAGAACGTGATACAACCTTGCGTCTGCCATCGTCCGCCATGGCGACACGGATGACACACCATCGATCACGAACCATGACCTCACCACTGCACGCCCTGGCGCGGCGGCTTCCGCGCGTCAGCGTCTTCTACGACCCGCTGTCGAGTATCGCGGTGCCGTTAGTGAACGGCCTGCTGCGCCGCTGGCTGCTGCGCCGCGGCGTCCGCGAGGAGGTGGCCCGCTGCGGCGGCGCGGCGCTCACCTATTACGCCGCAGGCCCGGCCGTACGCCCCGGCGGGCCCATGCCCATCCTGCTCGTCCACGGCTTGGGCGACAGCGCGATGACCTGGACCATCGTGCTGTACCTCCTGGCGCGCGAACACCCGGTCTTCGCCGTCGATCTGCCTGGCTACGGTCTCTCATCGCTACCGCCGGGCCGTACCTTCGCCACGCTGGACGAGATGACCGCCATGCTGCGCGCCTTCATCGAGACCGTGATCGGCCAGCCGGCGCTGATAGTCGGCAACTCGATGGGCGGCTGGCTGGCCGTCCGGCTGGCCTGGGCTGCGCCGAAGCTGGTGCGCGGCGTCGTGCTGATCGACGCCGGCGGCGCGCCGCTGGAAGGGCACGCCTCATGGGACCCGTTCGCCGAGGCGGTGGCGATGCGCGACCCGCAACAGAGCCGCCAGGTCATTCGGCAGATCGCCGGCCCGCTCGGCGCGCTGATGCTGCTGTTCGCGCAGCGCAGCATCGAGCAGATCTTCCGGCGGCAGGTCGTCCGCGATTTTGTCGCGGCGGCGGACGAGCACCTTTTCCTCCGCCCGGACGACCTGCGCAACCTGCCCGTGCCGGCCGCATTGATCTGGGGGCTGCGCGACCGTTTCCTGCCGGCCGGCTCGCTCGAGTTCTTCCGCGAGAACCTGCCTGGCGCGCCGGCGCTGCTGCTGCGGGGCTGCGGCCACCTGCCGCAGCGCGAGCGCCCGCTCGCGGTCTGGCGCTTCGTGCGGCGCTACGCCGCGAGCCTGGCGGCGCACGGCCAGACCCCGACAGCGCTCACCCCTCGGACGCTGATGGAGTGAGGCCAGGTGCGCCCGCCTCGGCCGCCGGTGCCGCAGGCGGCAGGCGGCGCATGAGCGAGCTAGAGCGCGTACAGCTCGCCGTACTTCTCGCGCAGGTAGGCGATGTACGGCGCGATCGTCAGCGGGCCGCCGGTCGCACGCGCGATCAGCTCCGGCGCGGTGAACTTGCGCCCGTGCTGGTAGATCTGCTCGCGCAGCCAGCTGTGCAGCGTGGCGAACTGCCCCACGGCGATCTCCTGCGGGATCTGCGGATGGGCCGCCACTGCCGCCTGGAAAAACTGCGCGCTGAGAATGTTGCCGATGGTATAGCCCTGGAACACCCCGCCGATCAGGCCGGCGTACCAATGCACATCCTGCAACACCCCGTCCCGGTCGTCCGGCGGCGTGACCCCCAGATCGGCGCGGTAGCGCTCCCCCCATGCCTCTGGCAGGTCGCGCACCGCCAGCCGCCCTTCGAGCAGCTCCAGCTCCAGGTCGAAGCGCACGATGACATGCAGGTTGTAGGTCACCTCGTCGGCATCGGTACGGATGAGCGACCGCTCCACCCGGTTGATCGCCCGGTAGAAGGTTTCGAGCGGGACGCCGCCGAGCTGCGCCGGAAAAGCCGACTGGAGGCGCGGGTAGTAGTGCGCCCACAAGGGGCGGCTGCGCCCGACGATATTCTCCCACAGGCGCGACTGGCTCTCGTGGACACCGGCCGACGTGCCGCTGGCGAGCGGTGTGGCATCCAGACGCTCGGCGACGCCCTGCTCGTACATCGCGTGGCCGGCCTCGTGCAGCGTGCTAAACAGCCCGTCGCTTAGGTCGTTCTCGTTCACGCGGGTGGTGATACGCACATCGCCCCAGCCGAAGCGCGTGGCGAACGGGTGATGGGTCTCGTCCTGCCGGCCGCGCTGGAGGTCGTAGCCGTAGTCGCGGGCGATCTGCAGGCCGAAGGCGAGCTGATCCGCTTTCGGGAAGCGCTGCCGCAGGCAGGAGTCGTCCGGCGGCGGCTGGCTGGTGATCGCCTGCACCAGCGGCACCAGCGCCGCGCGCAGTTCGGTGAACAGCGCGCGCACGGTCGAGGCCTTCATCCCGAAGTCGGCGACATCGATCAGCGGGTCGGCGATATGCTCGTAGCCGGGGAAGCACTCGGCGTACTCGCGGCTCAGCTCCAGCGTCGTCTCCAGCGAGTCGCGCACCCGGGCGAAGTCGTTGTCGGGGCGGGCGCCGGCCCAGAGCGAGTAGCCCTCGGCGGCGTGGCTGGAGATGCGCTCCACCAGCGCCGGCGGGACCTTCGTCGCCCGTTCGAAGTCGCGCCGGGTGACGCGGATCAGGCTGGCCTCGTCCGAGTCGTAGGGCAACTGCTCCTCATAGGGCCGTAATGCATCCAGGAGGCGGCCGATCGCCGGGTCGGTAAACTGCTCGTGCGCCAGCCGGCCCAGCGTGGCGAGCTGGCGGGCGCGGCTCCGCGCGCCGCCCGGCGGCATGTAGGTGGCCTGGTCCCAGCCCAGCACCGCGGCGGCGGACTCAAGATCGTTGATCGCCACAAGGCGCGCTTTCAGTTCCGCGAATTTCTGTTCCACAGCTTTCTCCCTAATGCAATTGCAGATGAAAGGCACCACATGCCGATGCGATGCACTCACTCACGCACACAATGTTGCCTGCTTCAACACTAAAGGTCTCTCTGAAACGCTCCCGGCGGGGGAAGTGGGGGCCGCAGGCCCTCCATGCGGTTTGTTGTTGGCGCGCGCACGGGCCAACGAAGCGGTCTTGGCAGGGGGTTGGGGGCCGGCGGCCCCCAGCCGCCATCCTCCCCCGCAGCGCGGCAGACCAGCAGGAATCTGGCGGACGCAGCCCGCCACACCTCACCGTTGCAGACAGCTTCTATGAGCTGCATTCGTCTACCGTCCTCCGTACGCTGCCCCGGCACAGCCGACCGTCATCCGGCGTCCGTCCAACCCGGCGATGCAGCGGTCGGCTCGCTTCACGGAGCACACCCGGGCGACGAGAGCGCCGTGCGGCCCGATGATCAGCCAGCCACACGCCATGAAGACGGCCAGCGGCCCCAGGCCGTTACGGGCGATGATCCGCTCGCACGCGGCGCGGCTGCCGTCCGACACGGTACGGGGAGCGACGGGGCGCTCGTCCGGGCGGCATGGGATGTCGATCCCGCCGCCGAGATTGACGAACTCGAAGCGAATCTCCAGCCGGACCGATAGCGTGGCGCGCGGCGATCTGTTCGGCCTGTGCGCGGGTGACGGGCGGCAGAGCCTCGACGGGTGTCATGCGGGTATTGTACCATGGGGGTTGGAGAGCGTCAGAACAAAGAACAGAGAACAAACGAACAAAGCCACAAGGGCGCGAGCAACATCGTCTCACCCTCACTCCCTCGCCAAACTATCTGGATCCCCGACCCGCTCCCCCGCCGCGATGCCGCAAAGACGATCGTCTTGGCGACACACCACGGCGCTGGGATGGAAGGTGTGCGACCAGATGGCGTTTGTGGTGAACGGAAGGGGCTGAGCGTGCTGCTCATCGCGCCGCTGGCGGCGCTGTTCATCGCTGAGCCGTGGCGCTGGCTGTGCGGTGTCTTTCTGCTGGCGGGACGTGCTGCTGGATGGGGCGCGGGCCAGCGCGCCGACACCGTGGGCGGCGCTCGCAGCGGGGCTGGCCTGCGACGCGGCGCTGCTCTCGCTGCTGGCGCGGCGCTTCGCCCGGGCGAGTGACCGAAGCCACAGGCGCAAGGGCGCGTGGTGCGATCCGCAGAGAAGTCGTATCTCCGATGGCGAGCAATGTTCAGTGATCGCCGGGGGTCAGCAACATGGTGAAGCGCCGCAACAGCGGTTTGATGGCGAAGAGAAGCTATGCGCGCATTGTTTCGACCGCGATACCGCAGCATTCTTGCATCTTGGCGTCATATCCGAACGCTTCCAGGACACCGGGATGCCGTCCAACCTGCCCCCATGTGCTAGCAACCACGCGCGGCGACGGCCGAATGACCGTTCGCCCTCCGCCTTCCGCCCGCCGGCTATCGCCAGCCCAGCCCGATCAGCGCGGCGGTGGGCGCTTCCAGCGTGTCGCCGCGGGTGTGCGCGCCGATCCAGCCGGCCACCTCCGCGCGCGCGGTGGCGATCAGCGTCTGCCGGGCCGCGGCATCCATCTGTGCCAGGGCGGGCACGGCTGCGGTGGCGCCCTGGATCAGCAACTCGACCACGCGGTCTGGCGCGGGCAGCCGCACCGTACGCTCCCGGGCGAGGATCTCGACCGGCCCGAACCCGGCGCCTTCCATCAGATCGCGAAGTTCGCGCTCATCGCCAAGCGAGAAGGCGATGTTGAACCCCGTTGCCTCGATTCGCCGCCCCACCGCGTCGCCGATCGCCTGTGACAGCGGATTTCGCTCGACCGCCTGCCAGACGCTCAGCGTGACACGCCCGCCCGGCGCGAGCACGCGCCGCATCTCCGCCAGCGCGCGCCTGCGATCCGGCATGAATTGCAGCCCCTGCTGGCAGAGCACGAGATCGAACGAATCGTCGGGGAACGGCAGTTCGAGCGCGTTCCCCTGATGCCAGGCGACCGGCGCGCCGGCGGGAGCCGGCAGCGACCGGGCCACCGCAAGCATCGCCGGGTTCAGATCGAGCGCCGCCACCGCGCCGGTTGCGCCGACCAGCGGCGCGACGTGCCGGGCGATCACCCCGGTGCCACAGGCCACATCCAGCACCCGCTCGCCGGGCGCGGGCCGCGCGAGCGCCAAGAGATCGCCGGCCCACGGCTCCAGAAAGGCCGGCACCATAAAACTCTCGTACCGCTCCGCCGCGCGTAGGGCATCCGACTGCACCTGGTTCATAGCGACCTCCCGCATCACTGGTGCCACTCGCACCGGATAGAACGCAGCGCAGCGCAGCGTTTAGCGGTCAACGTTCAGAACCACAGATCTGAATTCTGCTCACTGACCACGGCGGCCGAGGCTACTGCCCCTGCGCCCGCAGAACCGCGTCGAACACCTTTGTCGCCAGGATGTTCGGGTCGGTCGCGGCCTGGTTGACACCGAGCGCGACGGTGATGCCGCTCGCCGGGGCGTGCCACAGCGCCGAGCGGAAGCCGCCGAACCCGCCGATGTGCCCGAGCACGCGGCTTGCTTCGGGAGGTAGGTCTGCACCGACCGGCAGGCGGTTGCGCATCGCCCCCAGGCCGTATTCGAGTTCCGGCATTTTGTAGGAGCCATTGCCGTTTACGAACTGCAGCATCGCCTCCATCGTGGCGGGCTGGAGCAACTCACCGCCGAACAGCGCCCGGCCAAAGCGCTGGAGATCCTTCGGCGTCGAGACAAGATTCGCCGTGGCAAAGGCGAACGACATGTTGACGTTCGTCTGGTCGCGGGTGGTCGAGTAGCCGCGCGCCTGCGGCCCTTCGACCGCTTCCTGCGGCGGGAAGTAGGTGCTGCTCAGCTCAAGCGGATCGAAGATGCGTCGCCGCATCTCGCTCGCCAGTGTGTTGCCGGTGACGCGCTCGACGATCATCCCAAGGAGGACGTAGTTCGTGCTCGAATAGTCCCAGCGGCCCGGCGCGCCCGGCACGAACGAGGCCCGGTTGCGTGCCGCATAGGCGACCAGTTCCTGCGGCGCCCAGCTGCGCTCCGGCGCGGCATATGCCTGGCTGACGAACTTCTGGTCCTCCAGGTAATCGTACAGGCCACTGGTGTGTTGCAGTAGCATCCGCACTGTGATGCGATCCGCCTTTGGCACGATCTCCGGAAACCAGGTCGCCAGCGGCGTCTCGAGATCGAGCGTCCCTTCTTCGGCCAGTTGCAGCACAACAACGGCGGTGAACATCTTGCTGATGCTTGCAGCCCGTAGCCGCGTCTCCGGGGTCATGGGGCTCCCCTGTCCACGGGCCGCCATGCCGCTCACACCCGTCCAGGGCTGGTAGCCAGGGAGATGCACCGCGATCGATGCGCCGGGAATGGTTCCATCTGCCACGGTCTCGTCCAGCATTCGCTGGAGGTCGGCGGCGAGCGCCGCGGGGAACGGCGGCAGCTCGGGCGCGGGCGGGGCTGTCGGCTCCGGGGTGGCGGTCGAGAGCGCGGCAGTGGGCGCTGCGGGTGCGGCCGTCGGCGAAGGCGGCACAGCTGGCGCCGACGCGGCTGGAGGGGCCGCGGTAGCGGAAGGCGGCGCCGGCGACACTTGAGGCGCCGATGGCGTCGGCGCAACCGGAATTCCAACGCTCGATGCGCAAGTCGCGGTCGAGATCAGCAGCAGGCTGATGACACAGACGTTCGCCAGGCGTGGGCGGACAGCGGTCGACAGCAACCAGCTTCCCCTTTCTCCTCGCGAAACGCCACGGATCGAATCGGTGAGATGCGCACGCCAGCGCCCACGGTCGCCTGGCGTCGCTGGCCGGCGCGGAGCCATTGTCCCCCAGGCCCGCCCCTCCGGTGTCGCGGCAGCCCCGCTGTGCAGGCGGCGCGGGCGCCAGGGCAGCCGCCGGCCACGCGAGCGGCGCTGCGATCCCAGCCGCGGCGCGCCCCCCTGCGATCCATCCGCCGCCACGGCCGCCATAGTCTGGCGCTGCGCCAGCACAAGCGCCAGGCTGCGCAGCGCGTGCCAGGCGTCGCGCAGTGCACCATCGCGAGCCGGCCGCTCGATAGAGCGGTAGGACAGGTCGGCGAGCAGGACGGTGAGCGCCAGCCGTAGCGCCAACAGGTACCATCCCTCCGGCAGGTCATCGTACGGGCGGGTCACGGCGAAGACCGGCCAGTGCCAGAGATACAAACTGTACGAGCGCACACCGATCCAGCGCAGTGGCTGCCAGCCGAGCAGCGCCGGGACGAGCCGCGCACCGGCGTGCGTCGCCGCGATGATCGTCACCGCGGTCAGCCCGGCCACCAGCAGAAACCCGCCGCGGTACAGCAGCGGATGCTCGTCATCCAGCAGTAGGTACCCGGCGAGCAGCCCGCCAAGCGCGAGCAGGCCGGCCGAGTCGGTCAGGCGGGCGGCGCGCCGCCCGGCGCTCTGCCCGCGCCCGGGCGACCAGATGAGCGCCAGCGCTGCGCCGAGCAGGAGGCCGCCGGCACGCGTGTCCGTGCCGTAGTAGACTCGCGACGGATCGGTCCCCGGCTCGTAGAGTAGCGCCATGAGCCCAGCGCTGCCCACCGCTGCAGCCAGGAGCAGCATGGCGAGGCGGCGCGCGCCGAGCAGGCGCATCCCGGCCAGGAACAGGAGCGGCCACAGCAGGTAAAACTGCTCCTCGACCGCCAGCGACCAGAGATGTTGCAGCAGCGGCGGGCGGGCCATCGGATCGAAGTACGACTGGCCGCTGGCGATCAGCCGCCAGTTCATCGCATAGCCAAGGGCCGCGAGCGTATCGCCGGGCAGGGCGCCGGTCTCGCCGGGCAGCAGCCAGAAGGCGAACAACAGCACGCCGGCGAGCAGCAGGACGAGCGCTGGCAGCAGCCGGAGGGCGCGCCGCGCCCAGAACGCGGTCAGATGAACCCTGCCATCGCGGCGCCACTCGGCGAGCAGCAGCGCCGTGATCAGGTAGCCACTCAGGGCGAAGAACGACTCGACACCGAGAAAGCCGCCGCGCACCTCCAGTCCGGCGTGGTAGCAGATCACGGCGATGACCGCCAGGGCGCGGAGGCCATCAAGACCGGGAACGTAGGCGATACGCGGCGTACGTTCATTCATGGTTCGCCGGTGATATGCACCCATTGTCGATCATCCGCTGCCAGAGGCGCATGGCTGTCATTGTATGCAAGAACAGTCCGTGCGTGTACCAGCGGTGGATGAGTATGCAATGAGAAGTTGCGCGAGGCGTATCGCTGTCCAGGGGCAGGGAGCACTATGCAGACGCTTCGCGGTGGGTCAGGATAGCGCCCGGCACAGGCGGGGCGCCGCCGCGGCTGTTGATCAGCCAGGCCCCGCCGACGATCAGGTAATAGCCGAGCAGCAGCCAAAGCGGGAAGGGCGGCAGCCGCACCGCCGCCCACGGCAGCCCGGCCAGCAGCCGCGCACCCTCGGTCAGCCAGGCCAGGTGCACAAAGGCCGGGAGCGCCAGGAGTTGTCCGGCGGGCAGCCAGACGAACCCGGCCGCCAGCGCCAGCGCCGACCAGAACATCATCGGCGGGACGACCGGCAACAGCAGGATGTTCGCCAGCGGGGCCACCAGGCTGAGGTTGCCGAACTGGTAGAGGATCAGCGGCAGCGCCAGGATCTGCGCCGCCAGCGTCGCGGTGAGGGCCTCGGCGGCCCAGCCGAGCGCCGGCCAGCGCAGCGGCGGGCAGCGCAGCAGCCACGCCTCGACCGGCTTGCCGAACGCGAACAGGCTGGCGGTCGCCAGCGCCGAGAGTTGGAAGCCCAGGTCCCACAGCATGTTCGGATCGTAGGCCGAGAGCGCCCAGCAGGCCGCGCAGAGCAGCGTCCACGGCTCGCTGCGCCGCTGGCTGGCGCGCGCCAGCACCATCAGGCTGGCCATCACCGCCGCGCGCAGCACGGTGCCGGTCGCGCCGACGAACAGGGCGTAGGTCCACAGCGCGCCGAGCGCGAGCGTGAAGGTCGGCCCGCGCCGCAGCCGTGCCCGGGCGCACAGCCCGGCCAGCACCGCCGCGACGATCGTGAAGTTCCAGCCGGAGACGACCAGGATGTGGGATGTGCCGGTGGCGGAGAAGGTGGCGTAGACATCGTCCGGAATGGTTGATTGAAGGCCGAGCAACACGCCGACGGCGATCGAGGCCTGGGGCTCCGGCAGCTCGCGCAGCAGCACGGCCCGCGCGCGCTCGCGCAGCGCGAAGATCGCCCGGAGTAGCGGATTGCCGCGCTCGCCGGGCAGCGGGGCGACGTGCGGCTCACGGATGAGGACGCGGATGCCCTTGCGCGCCAGGTAGTCGCGATAGTCGAACTCGCCGGGGCGGCGGGCGGCGCGCGGCGGTTCCAGCGCGCCTGTGGCCCGCAGTCGCTGGCCATAGCGCACCTCCGGATACGCCGGCAGGTTCAGCAGCACCAGACCCTCGGCCGGGCGGGCTATCGCGCCGGCGCGCACCGCTTCGACCGCCAGCACAACCTGCTGGCCGTCCGCCGTTCGCTTCGGGTCGGCGCTCACGTAGCCGTCGAGCGTTTGCGGGCCCTGGCCGGCCAGCCGCCAGACGCTCCGCGGCGTCTCGACGGGCCGGGCCGCCACGTCGCGCCAGCCACCGAGCGCAGCGCAGCACAGGGCGAGCGCCGCGAGCCGCGGGCCAGGGCGCCGCCACAGCCCAGCCGCCGCGAGCCCGCCGAGCAGCGCCCCGGCCTGCAACGCGGCCAGCGGGATCGGCAGCATGTCCGCGGCGACGACGCCGAGCATCCAGGCGATAGCGAGGTAGATGAGTGTCATGCAGCGCCCTGTTCTGACGAGACCCTGTAAGCATAACGCGTGGGCATTACCAGCGCAGCGATGAGCGATCAGCAATGAAAGCTGCCGAGGTATGGAGGGGCGTCGGCATCCCAAAGCGCCCCTGCGGCGCCGACCCCGCGGTGGAACAGAGTTACGCCCGCCAAACCTCCCCGTCCTAGACGGCTTCTCATCTCCACCGCAAGACGGATGCCCACGCCGCGCATTCTGTGGTATACTGGCAGGGAACAACGGCCATATGCCGGAGTAGTAGGCGCACGCGTCAGAGAGCAGCCGGGCGGTGCGAGGCTGCACCAGCGCCGAACTCGCCGGTGTGAGCGCCGGGCCGGGGAACACTGTCTGTTCAACGTTGAGAGTGCAGATTTCAGCGTTACGATCATTAACTTTGAACTCTGAACTCTGAACGCAGTAGAGTAGTCGGCTCCGGGTGCGCCCGTTAGCGCGCAATGCGAGGGTGTCGGGCATGGCCCGGCGCTGAAGCAGGGTGGTACCACGGAGCAGCGCCTTCGTCCCTGGCGGGACGGGGGCCTTTTGATTATTGTGGACGTGCGCGATGGGGACGGTTGGCGGGTGCAGCCCCCTGAGTCGCCTATCCGCGTTGCCGGCGGCCGCCGCCGCTCTGAGGCCCAGGACATACACGGTGCAGGGGCGCCGGGCGGCGCTTCACCTGCTGCGATGAGAAGTGTTCGTGACAGCGGTACACCAACCCGCGGCGCGTCGGATGCGCTGGCGCTGTTCTACGGGCTATGGGCGGTGTCGGCACTGGGCCGGGCGCTCTACCAGTACATCGTCCGCCGCCCGCCGGACCTGACGCCGACGCACATCTCGGCGTTCGTCGGCGCGCTGTACCTGTTGATTATCATCGGGCTGCGCCGCCGCTCGCCGCGCGCCTGGTGGGCCACACTGGCGCTGCTGGGCATCGAACTGGCCGGCGTGCTGCTGGTCGGGACGGTCGACGTCGTGTGGCGGCCCTTCCCGTACGCGAGCGTCTGGTCAGGGTATGGCGCGGGCTACTTCTACATGCCGCTCATCCTGCCGATCGCCGGCCTCTGGTGGCTGCTGCAACGGGAGACACGGGAGGTGTATGGGATCGCGCGTCGTGCATAGTCCGTCGCTGGTGATCCGCTTCGCACGACGCACGATAGGCTGTGCAGGAGACCGACGATGCGTGTCAGCGATATCCGCCTGCTCTACCGCTACAACACCTGGGCGAACCGGCGCATCCTGGCGCGCGCCGAGGAAGTGACCGCCGAGCAACTTACCGCGCCGGCGCCCTTTCCGTCCGGCAGCCTGCTCGGCACGCTGGCGCACACGCTCGGCGCGGAGTGGCTCTGGCTGCGCCGCTGGCGGGGAGACCCGGTCGGCGCGCTCCTGCCGGCGCTGGACGAGCCCGAGTTCAACGCGCTGCGAGTGCTGTGGGCGGAGGAGGAGCGCCGGCAGGAGGCGTTCATCGCCGGGCTGGCGGAGCGCGATCTCGACCGGATCGTGAGCTACCGCACCCTGGCCGGCAGGGAGGACGCGCAGCCGCTCTGGGCACTGATGGTGCATGTCGTCAATCACGGCACACAGCACCGCAGCGAGGCCGCAGCGATGCTCACCGGCTACGGACGCTCGCCCGGCGATCTCGATCTTTCGGTGTTTCTACGGCAGGAGGAGTAGGGGGACGGAAGACGATGGACGCAGAACGAACGCACGCCTGGCCGTGATCACAGGTCTACCATTACTGCGTATCCTCCATGCGGCCTTCGTCAATACCTGATACGCTATGCCCGACGCGCTAGCACACGACCAGGAGCACAGAGCATGACCGACACCACCACCAAACATACAACCGACCGCTTCGATCCGGCGATCGAGCCGAAGTGGCGTGAGTTCTGGAAGCGCGAAGGTATCTTCGACGCCGGCCGCCGCCCGAACGCGCCCAAGCGCTACATCCTGGAGATGTTCCCCTACCCCAGCGGCGACCTGCATGTCGGCCACCTGAAAAACTATGTGATCGGCGATGCGCTGGCCCGCTACTACGTGATGCGCGGCTACGATCTGCTGCACCCGTTCGGCTGGGATGCCTTCGGCCTGCCCGCCGAGAACGCGGCGATCAAGGCGGGCCGGCCCCCGGCCGAGTGGACGTTCAACAACATCGCCGAGTCGAAACGTTCGCTGGAGATCGCCGGCATTATGTACGATTGGTCGCGCGAGGTGACCACCTGCACACCCGAGTACTACCGCTGGAACCAGTGGCTGTTTCTGCTGCTGTACCGCAAGGGCCTGGCCTACCGCGCCAGGTCGCTGGTCAACTGGGACCCGGTCGATCAGACTGTGCTGGCCAACGAGCAGGTGGACAGCGAGGGCCGCTCGTGGCGCTCTGGTGCAAAGGTCGAGAAGCGCGAGCTGGAGCAGTGGTTCTTTCGCATCACCGCCTACGCCGAGCGCCTGCTGAACGACCTGGAGAAACTGACCGCCTGGCCCGAGCGCGTCAAGACCATGCAGCGCAACTGGATCGGGCGGAGCGAAGGGGCCGAGGTTGAATTCACGGTCTCAGGGATCAGGGGGCAGGGATCAGGGGCCAGCGAGCACGCGATCCCCATCAAGGTCTTCACCACCCGCCCGGACACACTGTGGGGCGCGACGTTCATGGTGCTGGCCCCCGAGCACCCGCTGGTGGCGGAACTGACCACCCCCGACCGCCGCGCCGCGGTCGAGGCGTATGTCGCACAGGCGAAGCTGCAGAGCGAGATCGAGCGCACCAGCACAACCCGAGAAAAGACCGGTGTCTTCATCGGCGCCTACGCGACCAACCCGGTCAACGGCGAGCCGATCCCGATCTGGATCGCCGACTATGTGCTGATGGGCTACGGCACCGGCGCGATCATGGCGGTGCCGGCCCACGACCAGCGCGACTTCGAGTTCGCCCGGCAGTTCGACCTGCCGATCCGCGTCGTCGTGCAGCCGCCGGGGCAGACGCTCGACCCGACGACGATGACCGAAGCCTGGCCGGGGGAAGGGGTGATGGTCAACTCCGGCCCGCTGGAAGGCGTGCCCGCTGGCAAGGGCGAGGGCGAGAGCGTCAAGGCGGCGATCGCCTGGCTGGAGGCCAACGGCAAGGGCAAGGGCGCGGTGAGCTACCGCCTGCGCGACTGGCTGATCTCGCGCCAGCGCTACTGGGGCACGCCCATCCCCATGCTGCACCTGCCCGACGGGACGATCAAGCCCGTGCCGGAGGAGCACCTACCGGTCGTCCTGCCGCCGATCGAGGATTACCTGCCGAAAGGCAAAAGCCCGCTGGCCGCCGCCGAGCACTGGGTCAACACCACCGACCCGGAGACGGGCGGGCCGGCCCGGCGCGACACCGACACCATGGATACCTTCGTCGACTCGTCGTGGTACTTCCTGCGCTTCACCGACGCGCAAAACGACAAGGCGATCTTCTCGCGCGAGGCCGCGGCCACCTGGATGCCGGTCGACCAGTACATCGGCGGGATCGAGCACGCCATCCTGCACCTGCTCTACGCCCGCTTCATCACCAAGGTACTGTACGACGAGGGGCTGGCGCCGACCGACGAGCCGTTCGCCGCGCTGTTCACGCAGGGCATGGTCCAGCGGCGCGTGCGCACGCCGCTGGAGTCGGTGTCACTCGACATCGTGCGCTTCCCCGAGGATCTGCGCCGCAAGCTGGGGCTGCCCGCCGAGGCGCAGATCGTCGAGCGGGCGCGCGAACTGCTGAAGGCGCACGCCTACACGCTGGAGCAGGACGGCGACGGCTGGGTGGCAGTCTCCGGCCCGGTGACGATGAGCAAGAGCGCTGGCAACGGCATCCCGGTCGGGCCGTT
Organism: Roseiflexaceae bacterium; assembly: GCA_042408595.1. Classification (GTDB taxonomy): domain Bacteria; phylum Chloroflexota; class Chloroflexia; order Chloroflexales; family Roseiflexaceae; genus JBHOQX01. Next base: position 80,081 of record JBHOQX010000114.1, read on the forward strand.
CGTGCGGCAGTACGGCTCGGATGTGGCGCGGATCGTGGTGCTGTTCGCCGCGCCGCCGGAAAACAACATGGAATGGACGGACGAGGGCGTCGCCGGGGCGCAGCGCTTCCTGAACCGGATCGTCGCGCTGATCCGGCCCGACATGGAGGCGATCGTCGATACGCTAGCGACCGCCGACCGCCGTCCAGCGTCCCAGAGCGACCGGGCGCTGTACCGCAAGCTGCACGAGACCATCCGGCGGGTGACGCATGATACGGAGACCTTCCGCTTCAACACAGCGATCGCCGCGCTGATGGAGCTGCTGAACGAGGCCCAGCGCCACCGCGCCGAGGCCGGCGCGGTCACGCCGGTCTTCGCGCAGACCGCCGCCACGCTGCCGAAGCTGCTGGCCCCCTTCGCGCCGCACCTGGCCGAGGAGCTGCACGCCTGGCTGGGTGGGCGAGGCAGCGTCTACGACTCCGGCTGGCCCGAGGTGGACGAGGCGGCGTTGGTGCGGGAGGAGATCGAGCTGGTGCTGCAGGTGAACGGCAAGGTGCGCGGCAAGATCAACGTCCCGGCGGACGCCGACCAGGCGCAGCTGGAAGCCTGGGCGCTGACCAACGAGCGAGTCCAGGCGTTCATCGGCGGCCGGCCGGTGCGCAAGGTGATCGTCGTGCCGGGCCGGCTGGTGAATGTGGTGGTGTAGAACAGGCGGCGTCGGGGTGGGATGCGTCGCGCCCCGGCGCCTCTCATCATCTTCTCATCAGCTGCTCCGCCATTCCGGCGGGCAGCCTTTTATAATGGAGTCCTACTGTCCGCATTCGCCCACCCATCCCGCCCTGGCCGTCCGGCATTCATCGAGCAAGCGTTCATGCGACACCGGCAGCGGTTGGTGGTACTCAGTGTGGCTTTGCTGCTAGCGGCCTGCGCCGGGCAGGCGGCGCAGCCCACCGCCACGCCCGCCCCGGCGGCCCCCTCGCCCACCCTCGCGCCACCCGCCACACCCCTCCCGCCCACGACGACCGAGCCCACCGCCACGCCGGCCCCAACGGCCAGCCCGGAACCGACGGCGACGCCCGCCCCGGCGACCGCTGCCGCGACCGGCGAACTGGCCGGCGCGGAGCTCCTGAACGCGCTGCACCGCGGCGGATACGTCCTCTACTTTCGCCACGCCGCCACTGACAGGACCCAGGCCGATCGCGACGATGCGCAGCTGGAGAACTGCCAGCTTCAACGCAACTTGAACGACAAGGGCCGCGCCGACGCGCGCGCCATTGGCGCGGCGTTCCGCTCGCTCGGCATCCCGGTCGGCGAGGTCCTCAGCAGCCGCTACTGCCGCGCCCGCGACACAGCCGAACTGGCGTTTGGCCGCGCCGTGCTCACGACCGATCTCAGCGGGGTGCCGAGCGCCCTGCGGGCAGCGCGCGTCGAGGCGCTCCGCCGCCTACTTGCCGCGCCACCGCGCGCCGGCACGAACACGGTGCTGGTCGCGCACGGATTCAACATCTCGTATACCGCGCAGATCTCCCTGGCCGAGGGCGAGGCCGCCATCTTCGCCGCCCTTGACGACGGCGGGTTCCGCCTGGTGGCCCGGGTCAAGCCGGACGACTGGGCAGCGCTGGCCGATGCGAAAGGGCAGCGCTGATGAGACTTCACGGCTTTCCGGCGATCCTGTTCGGAGCCATGCTCCTGGCGGCCTGCGCCGGGCGGGCGGCGCAACCGACAGCATCCCCCGCGCCGACCGAGGCGGTCGGCCGGGCGGCCACGACACGCGCCACCGCCGTGCCCATGCCCACCACTGCCCCGACCGCATCCGCCCGCCCGACCCCGGCTGCCCCTGCCGCACCCGCCGCAACCGACGCTCCGCCTGCCGCGCCCGGGGCCGTCCGCGCGGTCCAGCGCTTCCCGGTGCCGCGCGGCTCCGCCCCGCACGATGTCGCCCCCGCGGCCGACGGCGGCGTCTGGTACACCGCCCAGGGCTCCGGCAAGCTCGGCTGGCTCGACCCGTCGACCGGCGCAGTGCGCGAGATTCCCCTCGATAGCGACGGCCGGCGCTCCGCGCCGCACGGCGTGATCGTCGGGCCAGACGGCGCGCCGTGGATCACCGACAGCGGGCTGAACGCGATCGTCCGGGTCGACCCGGCGACCCGCGCGGTGCGCGTCTTCCCGCTGCCGGAGAATCGGCCCGGCGTCAATCTCAACACCGCCGTCTTCGACCGCACCGGCACCTTGTGGTTCACCGGGCAGACCGGGGTCTACGGCCGGCTCAATCCGGCGACCGGCGATATGCAGGTCTTCGACGCGCCGCGTGGCCGCGGGCCATATGGCATCACCGCCACACCGGATGGGGCCGTCTACTATGCGTCGCTAGCCGGCAGCCACATCGCCCGGATCGATCCGGCCACCGGCGCCGCGGCGGTGATCCAGCCGTCGACGCCCGACCAGGGCGCCCGCCGCGTCTGGGCGGATTCGCGCGGGCGGGTGTGGGTGAGCGAGTGGAGCGCCGGCCAGCTCGGCGTCTACGACCCGGCATCGCAGGAATGGCGCGAGTGGAAGCTGCCCGGCGAGCGCCCGCAGGCATACGCGGTGTTCGTGGACGATCAGGATATCGTCTGGCTGAGCGATTTCGGCGCGAACGCGCTCGTGCGCTTCGACCCGGCGAGCGAGACGTTTACCCAGATCCCGCTGCCGAGCACCCCGTCGCATGTCCGCCAGATTCACGGGCGCCCCGGCGAAGTCTGGGGTGCGGAGTCCGCCGCGGATGCGCTGGTCGTGGTGCGGACGCGTGGGGCGGCGGGCCGGAACTGAACCCTACCCACAGTTGCCGGTTGATGGCGATGCACAGGCCAGGGCAGGCCACCGGCGACCGCAGCGTGGCTACGCTTCCCTGACATCCTTCGTCTTCCGGTCTGCGCCGCCCCCGTCCATCCCCTGCCCTCGGCCGCACCGTGCCCACCGATCACATGTACAGGCCGCAGGATACTTCCCGCGAATGAAGACGATCCCGCTGCGCATGACGTACAATATGACGGTTTCGTCATTGGCGGCAGGCCGCCGTACGGGAGAGTCGCATGTCCAGGAAGCGGGTGCAACTGGTGACCGCGGGGCTCATGCTGAGCCTGTTCCTCGCGTCGATGGAGTCGACCGTCGTCTCGACCGCCTCGCCGACGATCGTCGGCCAGCTCGGCGGCCTGGAGACGTATAGCTGGGTCTTCACCGCTTTCATGGTCGCCTCGACGACCACCGTGCCGATCTTCGGCAAGCTGTCGGATCTCTTCGGGCGCCGCCCGACCTACGCCGCGGCGCTGGGCATCTTTCTCGCCGGCTCGCTGCTCTGCGGCGCGGCGCAGAGCATGGGGCAGTTGATCACCTTTCGCCTCATCCAGGGGCTCGGCGCCGGCGGGTTACTGCCGCTGGTGTTCACGATCATCGGCGAGTTGTTCACATTCGAGCAGCGCGCCCGCATGCAGGGCCTATTCTCCGGCGTCTGGGGCATCTCGGCGATCGTCGGCCCGCTGCTCGGCGGCTTTCTGGTCGATCAGGTGTCGTGGCGCTGGGTGTTCTTCATCAACATCCCCTTCGGCCTGGTCGCGGGCGCGCTGGTCTGGTTCGCCTGGGTCGATCGACAGCGGCCGATAGGGGCGGCCCGCCCGGCGATCGACTGGGCAGGCGTGGGGCTGCTCTCGCTCGGTGTCGTCCTGTTGATGCTAGCCCTGCTCGACATTCGCCAGCCGCTCGGCTGGGGGCTGCTGGCCGCAGCCGTGATCTGCGTCGCGGCGCTGCTCTGGGTGGAGCGGCGCGCCGCCGACCCGGTGCTGCCACTCCCCCTGTTCCGCGACCGCGTCTTCGCCGTGGCCTGCGTGCATGGGGTGCTGGCGGGGTGCGCCCTCTTCGGCAGCGCGTCGTTCGTGCCACTCTTCGCCCAGGCCGTGCTCGGCACCAGCGCGACCGGCGCAGGAGCGGTGCTCGCGCCGATGCTGATCGGCTGGGTGATCTCCAGCATCGTTGGCGGGCGGTTGCTGCTGCGCCTGCCTTATCGTGTCCTCACGCTCGGTGGCACGGCGCTGCTGGCGCTGGGAAGCCTGTTCGTCGCACGGATCGACGCCGGCACCAGCCGCATCGCGCTCGGCACCGCCCTCGCGCTGATGGGGATCGGCATGGGGCTGTGCGTCCCGGCGTTCCTGATCGCCGTCCAGAGCGCGGTGCGCCGGCGCGATATGGGTTCGGCGACCTCGACCATGCAGTTCAGCCGCAGCATCGGCAGCGTCATCGGGGTGAGCGTCATGGGTGCCGTGCTCAGTATCATCCTGACGTCACAGCTGGCGGCGGCCGGGCTGGACGTGACGCTGGTCGACCGGCTGCTCAGCCCGGAGGGTGCGACGACGGCGACCGCGCAACTGGAGGGAGCCGTGCGCGCGGCGTTGGCGAGTGCCATCCGCAGCGCCTTCGTCGTCGCGCTGATCGCCTCGTTGAGCGCGCTGGCGGTCACACTGCTCACGCCGGGAGGGCGGATCGGGCAACTCGAGCGTCGCCCGGACGAGCCAGATGCCGCGCCGACCCCCGTCGTGACGGGCGACTGATACACGAGTGTGGGCGGTCGTGCCGCCTTCAGGGAGCACCCTCCAAACCTTTCCGTTGCAGATAGCTTCCCATCAAGCAGAATTCGTGTAAGCCAGATTGCAGCTCGCAGACCGCAGATCGCAGATCGGCCCGGCCCGGCGCAGGGTCATTGACCACACGGCGATGCCGCTCCTCCTGCTCTGGCTGGCGGCGCTTCCGATCCTCTGGCTCAGCCTCACGGCCGCGCCCGCGCTGCGGGTGGAGGTCGGCGCGTGGGGCGACCACGCCTACCTCAGCGGCGTCTACGCTATCGAGCAAAGTTCGACCGAAGCCTATCGCTGGACCGGCCCGCGCGCCGAACTGCGCCTGCCGCACCTCAGCCCGCGCTACCGCCTGCTGGTGCTGCGCGCCCACGGCTGGCGGCCGCCCGGCGTCCCGCCGCCGAGCGTCGCGCTGGAGGCGGGCGGGCGGATCGCCGCACGCTTCCGCGCCACGCCGCAGGTGCGCATCTACCGCGTGCTGCTGCCGCCGGCCGGCGGTCTGGATCGCGTGGTAGGGATCACTGCCGACCCATATGCCGCACCGGGGGATGGGCGGAGGGTCGGCCTGGCGGTGGACTGGCTGGCGCTCCGCGCCGCCGGCGACGGCGGGCCCGGGCTATGGCAGTTCACCGGCCAGGCGCTGCTACTGGCGCTCGGCGCGCTGCTGGTGCTCGCACTGGGCCTGACGCCGGGCTGGAGCGCCGCGACTGCTGCTGCAGTGGTCGGGGGGCTGCTGTGGGCGAACCTGCGCCAGCCGTTGTGGGTCGGCCAGGCGCTCGGGGCCTGGCTGCTGCTCGCGATCGGGACGCTGGCGCTGGCGCTGTGGGCCGGCCCGGCGTTCCGGGCGCGCGTCGCCGACACGGGCCGCTGGATGACGTCCGGACAGGCGCGGGCGGCATGGGCCATCCTGATCGCCGCGCTCGCGCTTCGGCTGGCTGGCGCGGTACACCCGCTCTTCAACGCCCACGATGTCGATGTTCACATGCGCTGGATCGACACCGTGGCTTCCGGACAGTGGTACCTTTACTCGACCCCGTCCGAGGCGCAGGGTCGGCAGGTCTTCAATCCACCGGCCGGCTACGCGCTACTGTTGCCACTGGCGCTGGTGCTTCCCTCGACGCGGCTGGCGGTGCAGGTCGGCGTGGCACTGTGCGACGCGCTGGGCTGCCTGCTGCTGCTGCTCGTCGCACGCGAACTGCGGCTGCCGGGGCGGGCCGCCGTCCTCGCTCTCGGGCTCGCCGCCGCCCTGCCGCTTAGCATGACCATCCTCTGGTGGGGCTTCGCAACCAACATCATTGCGCAGGCGCTCTGGCTGTTGCTGCTCTGGCTCCTCCTGCGGCTGCTGAACCGGCCGGACCGCCGGCTGGCCGCCGTGGCCGCCGTGGTCGCCGCCGCCGCCCTCCTGACGCACATCGGCGCGCTGCCGCTCACGGCGGTCGCGCTGGCGTTCCTGCTTCTGCTTGCACCGCTGGCCGGCGCGCGGCAGGAGGGCTGGCGGGCGGCGTTGGCGAGCGTCGGCCTGGCGCTGCTGTTCGCAGTGCCGGGATACTTCCTGGCCGTGGCGGGGCCGGCACTCGCCGCCGCTGCGCCGCCCGGCGCCGTGCACGGCGGCGTTCTCGCTTTGGCGCGCGTGCCGGAGCGGCTCGGCTTCAGCGCGAGGGCGTTGTGGCAAGCCTATCCGCCCTGGTTGATCGTGCCGGCGCTCGGCGGGGCAGCGCTGCTGGCCGCCCGGCCGCCCTCGCAGATGGCCCGCGCCGTGCTGGCCGCCTGGCTCGGCGCGGCGCTGTTGCTCTTCGCCATCCACCTCACGACCGGCATGCTGACGCGCTACGTCTACTTCCTGGCGCCGCTCGTCTGCCTGTGCGCTGGCGCGGCGCTCGCGGCGCTCCGGCGCGGCCGGGGCGGCCGCCTGGCGGTGCTGGCGCTGGCGCTGCTCCCGGCCTGGCCGGGTGTCTTTCTCTGGCTGGTGGGCACGCTGGAACGGGTCAAGCCGTCGGCGTTGCCGCTGTCGCATTGAGCGACGGTGGACGATGGACGAATGAAGGACGACCGCACGGCGCTGACGCTCCGGGGCGCGGCCTACGCCATCCACGGCGTCTTCCGCCGCGGCGAGCTGGCCACCTCCGTGCTGCTGGACGGGTTCGCCGTGGAGGTCGGCGCGGTGTTCGACGCGCAATAACGGCGGCCTTCGCCCGCGCGAGTCACTCCTTTTCGCTCAGGCATCCCCACGTCGCGCCAGCGGCCCGCGCGCGTCAGCACACGGGCGAACGCGACCTCCCAGGCGCATCCGGATGTGTTGTGGTTCGCAGCACCCGGCCCGCCACGGATAGCACCGCCGGGGGCAGCCGGCCGCGCGCCTTCCAATCTCCATCAGGCAACGCATCAAGCCAACGATCAGCCCCGGAGGTCAGCGATTCGACGCTCCAGTCGTCCCGAAGGGCGACCAGCCCGGGCGACTCCGGCCCGTGAGGGCCGGCGGCCTCGGCCACAAGCAGCCCGCGCCGCGCCCCTGCAGCCAGCACGGGCGCCACGTCGCTCAGCAGCCGGCGATCCTCAGCGTCGAACAGCGGCTGGCCCGGCGCGCGATAGAGGCCCGGCACCCTCCCCCCATCGCTCGCCAGCGTGCGCAAGGCCAGCAGCACCTCCTGGTCGCTGTCGAATGTCCGTACGAAGCGATTCCAGCCGGAGCTGGGGCTCGGGTCGCCGGTGGCCTTGTGCAGCGTCGATGGTCTACGATCGGATCTCGGGACATCCGCGACCTTATGGTCGCCGCGTCGGGTATAGCTCTATCCTTTATCGGGAAGTAGTCAGATTCGTCGCGGCGTCAGAACCGACCCACAACGCCGCATCCCGCCACCCTACTCCACCCGCCGCGGCCGGTACTGCAACGCCTCGGCCAAGTGCGCCGGGCCGATCAGTTCCGCCGCGGCCAGATCGGCGATCGTGCGGGCCAGCTTGAGCACCCGGTGGTAGCCGCGCGCCGAGAGCTGAAGCTGGCGCATCGCCGCCTTCATCAGGCTGTGGCCCGGATTGTCGAGCTGGCAGAACTGCCGTACCTCCGCCGCGCCCATGTCGGCGTTTGTCAGGCAGCGTGTCCCGCGCAGGCGTTCGTGCTGGCGCTGCCGCGCAGCGATCACCCGCTCGCGGATCGCGGCGGACGGCTCGCCGGCGCGGTCGCTGCTTAGTTTCTCGTACGCTACCCGCGGCACATCCATATGGATGTCGATCCGGTCCAGCAGCGGCCCGGAGATCCGCTTCTGGTAGCGGGTGACCGCCGCCGCCGAGCAGGTGCATTGCCGCTCCGCGTCGCCGTGCCAGCCGCACATGCACGGGTTCTGCGCCGCGACCAGCATGAACGACGCCGGGTAGGTGACGCTTCCCGACGCCCGGCTAAGGGTCACGACCCGGTCCTCCAGCGGCTGGCGCAGCACCTCCAGCTTCATCCCGAACTCCGGCAGCTCATCCAGAAACAGCACGCCGCGGTGCGCCAACGAGATCTGCCCGGGCCGCACCCGCGCCGCGCCGCCACCCACCAGCCCGGCGAGCGACGCGGTGTGGTGCGGCGCACAGAACGGCCGCTGGCGGACGAGCGGCGTGTCCTTCGGCAACTGTCCGGCGACGCTGTAAATCTTGGTCACCTCAAGCGCCTCGTCGAGCGTCATCGGCGGCAGAATCGAGATCAGCGCGCGGGCCATCAGCGTCTTGCCCGCACCGGGCGAGCCGGTCATCAGCACGTTGTGGGCCCCCGCTGCGGCCACCTCCAGCGCCCGTTTGACGTGCTCCTGCCCGCGTATATCGCGGAAATCGACCGGAAACGCCGGCTCCTCCGGCGGGCCACCCGCCTCCGCCAGGTACGGCGTGAGCCGGCGCTCCCCGGCCAGATGCGCCGCCAGGTCGGCCAGCGTCCGCACCGGGATGACCATCAGCCCGTCCACCAGCGCCGCCTCCGGCGCGTCCTCGAACGGCACATAGACCGTCTCCATGCCGTGCTGCCGGGCCACGGCCACCATCGGCAGGACGCCGTCGGTGTGGCGCAGCGCGCCGTCCAGCCCCAACTCGCCGATGAAGACCGCCCGCTCGACATCGCCGGCGATCTGCTCCGACGCCAGCAGCAGCCCGATAGCGATCGGCAGGTCGTAGGCCGGGCCGGCCTTGCGCATGTCGGCGGGGGCCAGGTTGGCGGTCAGACGCTTCATCGGAAAGGTGAAGCCGGAGTTGCGCACGGCGGAGCGCACCCGCTCGCGGCTCTCCTGCACCGCCGTGTCGCCCAGCCCGACGACCGTAAACGCCGGCAGCCCCTGTGCGATATCGACCTCGACCTCGACCAGCACGCCCTCTAGCCCGATCACCGCGCAACTGTACACCTTGGCAAGCATCGTCTCGTCCCCGCTGTGGCTCGCGCGAATGGCACACCCGTTCGCCTCCCTCTCAGATGTACCGCACGGCGCGGGCAAAAAGGTACGGGTCGGAGGCTAGCTGCCAGGGATCAGAGTGCAGGACCCATCAGCCAGCCGCGAGAAGGGGGAAACGAGGAGATAGCAACCAGAAGCCAGCGTTAACGTTCAACCCCCTGAGTCCGAAGCACTGAGCGCTGAATACCATGGGCTGCGTGCGGCGTACCCCATGGGACACGTTGCACGCATGGACCTGTGAACGCCGAGCCTCAACGCGTCGAGGATGGACTACTCCGGGCGGAACAGGGCGCCGCTAGCGCGCGCATCGCGGAACTCGGCGTCCGACAGTGGGCTCTCGCCGAGGAAGTACAGCACCTCCGCCGCCATGTCGTAGCGGTAGCGCTGCCGCACCCAACGACCATTCGCGCCCTGCCGCAGCACATCCAGGCTCCAGGCGGGCGTCTGCGGGTCGAACCGCTCGCCAAGCTGCCAGACCAACTCGCCGGGGCGGAACGTGCGCCCCAGCCGCCGCCGCGCCTCGGCCAGCCCGGCCTGTGGGTCCAGCGTTTCGAAGCCATCGGCGGCGAGCTGCACGCCGGTTGAACCTGCCTGAACCATGTCGATCCTCCAGTGCTGCAACACCGCGACCAGCTATTCCCCTGCGCCTCGGCGCCCGTCCCCGGGCCAACTGCCGATTATAGCATAGCCGCGCTCGCGCTGGACAGAACGCCGTTCTCTGGTACAATCGAATCGGGCCCGCGGTCGCGTGGGAGGCACAGCGCCGTGTGCCGCGCGGGCCAGCCCTCTCCCCTTGCGAATCGATACCGGCCGCCGTAGCGGCGCGCCGCACCAGCAGCACAGCACGGAGGCTCTTGCGTGAACCTGTCAAGCGCGGATTTGCTCTTCACCCCCTGCCCGCCTCGCATTCGCCGGCTCCGTGAGCTCGCCTACAACCTATGGTGGACATGGCGCCCCGAGGCGCAGGACTTGTACCGGCAGATCGACGCTGAACTGTGGGAGGCGGTCTACCACAATCCCGTCCAGTTCTTGCGCGATGTCCGCCAGCGCAACCTGGACGCCGCTGCGGCGAACGAGAGCTACCTGGCGCAATACGACGCGGTGCTCGCGGCATTCGACAGCTACATGAACCAGACCGACACCTGGTGGACACGCACCTACCCGCAGGAGCAGGGCCACCTCATCGCTTACTTCTGCGCCGAGTTCGGCATCCACGAGTCGCTGCCGATCTACTCCGGCGGTCTCGGCATTCTCGCCGGCGACCACGTCAAGGCTGCCAGCGACCTCGGGCTCCCGTTCGTGGGCGTGGGCTTCATCTACCCGCAGGGCTACTTCCGCCAGGAGATCGACCCAAGCGGCTGGCAGCATGCCGTCTATCGCAAGCTGAACTTTGCCGATGTCGCCGCCACGCAGGCGATCACCCCCTCTGGCGAGGAGGTGATCGTGAGCGTCGAGCTGCCGGGGCGGATGATTTACGCGAAGGTCTACACCTTCCAGGTCGGGCGGGCGCGCCTGCTGCTGATGGATACCGACATCCACCCGAACGATCCGCAGGATCGCGACCTCTCGGCCCGGCTGTACGGCGGCGACCAGGAGACGCGGATCAAGCAAGAGATCGTCCTGGGGATCGGCGGAGTGCGCGCGCTGCGCCAGATGGGCCTGAACCCGACGGTCTACCACATGAACGAGGGGCACTCAGCGTTCCTGGTGCTGGAGCTGGCGCGCGAGCTGGTGCAGCGGGGCATGAGCTTCCGCGACGCCGCCAGGCACGTGACCGAGAGCGCGATTTTCACGACCCACACGCCGGTGCCAGCCGGCAACGACGCCTTCCCCATCCAGTTGATGCAGAAATACTTCGCGTCGTACTGGCCCCAGCTCGGGCTGGATATGGAGTCGTTCATGGCCGAGGGCTTGCAGCAGCAGGCATGGGGGCCGACCTTCGCGATGACCGTGCTGGCGCTGCGCCTATCCAACCGGCACAACGGCGTCAGCCAGCTACACGGCGCGGTCGCCCGCCAGATGTGGCAGTGGCTGTACCCGGATCAGCCGCTGGACAAGGTGCCGATCACCGCGATCACCAACGGCATCCACACCGACACCTGGCTTGCGCCGCGGCTGCGCCCGCTCTACGCCGAGGCGCTCGGCCCCGGCTGGGAGCAGGACCTGGACAACCCGACACGCTGGGCCAACGTGCGCACCATCCCGGACGCGACGCTCTGGGGAGCGCGCCAGGAGCTGAAGCGCAAGCTGGTCGCCTTCGCCCGCCTGCGCACCCAGCAGCGCCTCACACGCCTCGGCATCCCGCCGGTCGTCTGGCCGATCCTGGACGAGAACGCGCTGACGATCGGCTTCGCGCGCCGGTTCGCCACCTACAAGCGCGCCACCCTGATCTTCCGCGACCCCGAGCGCCTGCGGGCGCTGCTGAACAACCCGGAGCGGCCGGTGCAGATCATCTTTGCCGGCAAGGCCCACCCCGCCGACGACCCGGGCAAGCGCTTCATCCAGGATGTCTACCAGCTCTCGCAGCAGGTCGGCTTCGCCGGGCGGATCGTCTTCCTGGAGGAATACGACATGTACATGGCACGCGAGCTGGTGCAGGGCGTCGATATCTGGCTCAACACCCCCCGCCGGCCGATGGAAGCGAGCGGCACCAGCGGGCAGAAGGCCGCCCTCAACGGCGCGGTGAACGTGAGCATCCTGGATGGCTGGTGGCCCGAAGCTTACAATGGCAAAAATGGTTGGGCGATCGGCGAGGAGCGCCAGTACAATAGCTACGACGAGCAGGATTGGCACGACTCGCAGCACCTCTATCATCTGCTGGAGACAGAGATCGTGCCGCTGTTCTACCAGCGCGGCGCGGACGGCATTCCGCACGAGTGGATGGCGTATGTCAAGGAGTCGATCGCAACGATCGCGCCGGTGTACAACACATGGCGGATGGTCAAGGAGTACACCACGAAGATGTACGTCCCATCCATGGACGACGTAGCTGCCGACCCGGTATGAGGCCGCCAGAAGCGCGAACAGCGGGGAGCGGGAGCATGTCGGAACCCCTCTTAGCCGTCCGCAACTTGACTAAGCACTTTCCCGTAAAAGGGAGGCTCTTCAGACGAAGGGCCATCGGCTCCGTGAAGGCGGTCGACGGCGTCACGTTCGCCATCGGCCGCGGGGAGACCTTTGGCCTGGTGGGGGAATCGGGGTGCGGCAAAACGACGGTGGCCAACCTCATCCTGTTGCTGCACATGCCCACCGCCGGGGAAATCGCGTTTCGCAACCGGCCGGTGGTCCGGCTCACGGCTGATGAACTGAAGGCGTATCGGCGCTCCGTGCAAGCCGTCTTCCAGGATCCATACGGCGCCCTCAACCCCCGCATGCGGGTCGGCGAGATCG
>JBHOQX010000116.1:0-1208 GCA_042408595.1 Roseiflexaceae bacterium
CTAGTCAAGAATCTTATCGACGACGCCGGCGCCGACGGTGCGGCCGCCCTCGCGAATGGCGAAGCGCAACCCCTCCTCCAGCGCCACCGGCACCAGCAACTCCACCGTCATCACCACGTTGTCCCCCGGCATCACCATCTCCATCCCCGCCGGCAACGTGATCGCCCCCGTCACGTCCGTCGTCCGAATATAAAACTGCGGCCGGTACCCCGGGAAGAACGGCGTGTGCCGCCCCCCCTCCTCCTTCTTCAATACGTACACGTTCGCCGTGAAGCGCTGGTGCGGCTTGATCGACCCCGGCGCCGCCAGCACCTGCCCGCGCTCCACCTCGGTCCGCTCCACCCCCCGCAGCAGCACCCCCACGTTGTCCCCCGCGATCCCCTCGTCCAGCGTCTTCTGGAACATCTCCACCCCGGTCACCACCGTCTTGCGCGGCGCCTCGCTGTTCATCCCCACGATCTCGACCGTGTCCCCCACCTTCACCTTGCCGCGCTCGATCCGCCCGGTCACCACTGTCCCCCGCCCCTTGATGCCGAACACGTCCTCGATCGGCATCAGGTACGGCTTGTCCACCGCCCGCTCCGGCGTCGGAATGTAGCGGTCGACCGCATCCATCAGCGCCAAAATCGGCGCGTACTCCGGCGCGTTGATGTCCTGGCTGGTCGATTGCAGCGCCGCCAGCGCGCTGCCGCGGATGATCGGGATCTCGTCCCCCGGGAACCCCTGCTTGGTCAGCAGCTCGCGCAACTCCAGTTCCACCAGTTCGAGCAGCTCCTCGTCGTCGAGCATATCGACCTTGTTGAGGAACACCACCATCGCCGGCACCTGCACCTGGCGCGCCAGCAAGATGTGCTCGCGGGTCTGCGGCATCGGCCCGTCGGGGGCGCTGACCACCAAAATCGCCCCGTCCATCTGCGCCGCGCCGGTGATCATGTTCTTGATGTAGTCGGCGTGCCCCGGGCAGTCGACGTGGGCGTAGTGCCGCGCGTCGGTCTGGTACTCGACGTGGCGGATGGCGATCGTGATGCCGCGCGCCCGCTCCTCCGGGGCGTTGTCGATCTGGTCGTAGGAGGTGTACTTGGCCGCCCCCTTGAGCGCCAGCACCTTGGTGATCGCCGCCGTCAGCGTCGTCTTGCCGTGGTCGACGTGCCCGATCGTCCCGACATTCACGTGCGGCTTCGTCCGCTCGAACTTCTGCTTCGCCATGG
>JBHOQX010000059.1:0-10311 GCA_042408595.1 Roseiflexaceae bacterium
GTTTCCACCAGGCCTCTGAGCGCAGCGATCACGTCATCGGCGTGTCTCTCGATGCGATCCTCCACGTCGTTCCACCGTTCGGAATGGTCACCCAGGGAGATCGCAGGTGCAGGCGCGAGAGCCGGCCGGTGGCGTGGGGGCAACCGCTCGAGCGCACAATCTGCGGCCGTATCCTTCGAGCGAATGACGCCCGTCGCGGCCGTGCTCCAGATACGAGCGAGCGTCAGGATCACGTTACGTGTGTCCATATTGAGTTCGCTCCGAAGTTTGTCGATGTCGCTCACCATTGCGCGGATCAGGTGGTCGTGCGGGACGGGGGTCGAATATCGCGCCGTGCGCCGCCCGCTTGACGGGTAGCGCCCCCAACCCACCCGCCGGCCACAAGCGGCGGCTTCGAGCGCCCGAGCCGGCAGGGCGGGGAAGCTCCGCTCCTGCATCACCGTGCCAGCCTGTCATTGTGCCACCCCAGTCACCCGCCGTACAGCCCGCGCACAATCACCGGCGTGACGAAGCCCTCTACCAGTGCGCCAGCCGCGAACAGCGGCAGGCAGACCAGCAGCCAGACTTTGAGAAACTGCGCCAGCGACCAAAGGATGTTCTGGCCGACGGTGAAGCCGCGCGGCGGCGACATGAGCGACGCGCCGACGCGGATGCCCAGCGCCGCACAGAGGATCGCCGCCGGCAGCTCCAGCAGCCCGTGCGGCACGACATACGCCAGCACAAACTGCAGCGGGCTGCCTGCGCCGAGCGCCAGCCAGCTTCCCTGCAGCGCCGCAGCAATATAGCCGATCTGGGCGAAAGCAACCGCCGGGACCAGAAACGCGAGCGTGCCGAAGACAAACAGCGACAGCAGGCCGGAGAGCAGCGAGACGCGCACATTGTGCAACAGAACGGTAAGCGCCAGGCGTTGCCCCGGCGGCGCCGAGCCGCCGACCCCCGCTACCAGCTCGTCGAGCGGTGGCACGCGGGCGTGTTGGCCGAGGTAGCCGCCGAAGAGCAGCCCGGCCAGCCCGGCCAGCAGTGCCAACAGGAGCGGCAGGCGCAGCTCGCGCAGCAGCGCCGGGAACTCCTGCCGATAGAAGCGGCACGGCGCAAACGGCAGCCCGGCGTACGCCTCAGGCGGCACGCCCGCCGGGCGGTACTCGCGGAAGAAGCGCCCGAAGGTTTGCCCCACCCGGCGCAGGCTCAACTGCTCGTGCTCGCGCGACAGAATCTCCTCGCGATTGAACGCGCCCATGCCGGTGCGCACCAGCGCCGCGGCGACCGCCGCCAGCAGCGCCAGCATCAGCCAGAGCACGCGCCACGCCCCGCCGATCATCAGCACCGCCTGCACCTGGATCAACGCGGCAGTCGGCAACAGCACAAAGCTTGCAAGCAGGTTGGCCGCACGGATGCTGGTGGTGTGGCTGGAGATGATCACCGCGCCGGCGACCATCACCACCGCCAGCGCACCGATCAGCAGCAGGATCAGCACCAGGTAGTCCAGCCGCAGCCCCTCGTGGAACAGCGCCGGGCGAAAGACGCGCAGCGCCGACGCGTAGACCGTGATCGCCGCGTAGGACGAGAGGAGCGGCGGCAGCAGCGATGACACGAGCTTGCCGAGGTAGAGCTGCTCGTCGCTGATCGGCATCGCCAGCAGCGCCTCCAGGCTGTTGCGCTCCCGCTCGCCGACGAATGCTTCTAACGCCGTGATCAGCGAGAACGACGCCGGGATGAACCCGACCAGCAGCATGGCGAACGGGATCAGCCGCACCACCGAGCCACGGTCGCCGATGAACGAGATGGCCACGTTCGCCGCGGCGACGATCAGCAGCGGGAAGGCGAATACCAGGATGCCCATCGGCACGAGGATCCGCCAGTCCGTGAGCGTATCGTTCACTTCGCGGCGGATGATCGTCAGAATCGGTGATGAGCGCATCGAACTGCCGTGTTATCCTTCATGCGCAATGGATCCTGGCGGGGGATGGAAACAGACGAAAGACGGAGGACGAAAGTAAGCTTTTCTAACGAGTACGCGTTCAACATAGAGCGATCTCGCGTGAATTGTCGTGTCGCCTTCAGGCGGCGTCCGCGTACCGCCTGAAGGTGGCACGACGTTGAGCTTTACGAATCAGATAGGACTGCTATTGCATGGTCGACTTTGGTCCGTCGTCCGTCGTCAATGCTGCTCGGCGACGATCCGCAGATAAACCTGCTCCAGCGACCGCTGCTCCTCCTCCAGCGCGACCACGGGCACACCGCACTCGACCAGCCGCACGACGATCTGGGGGTTCAGGCGCTCTGGCGCGGCGCAGCGGTAGCACGCCCAGTCGGGGCCGGCGGCTTCGACGCGCGCCAGCTCGCCGAGCAGCGCCGGCAGCGCGTCGTGCGGGCGGGCTAAGCGCAGCCGCCACACCGGCTCGCCCAGGAGCTGCCGCGTCAGCTCGGCGCGTGTGCCCTGGGCCAGGATGCGTCCCCCGCCGATGATCACGATCCGGTCAGCCAGTTCCTCAGCCTCAGCCAGGTTGTGCGTCGTCAGCAGGATGGTCCGGCGGGCGTTGCGCAGCTCCAGCATCGCGTCGCGCACCGTGCGGGCGCTCTGCGGGTCCATGGCCGTCGTCGGCTCGTCCAGGTAGAGGACGGGCGGGTCGTGGATCAGCGCGCGGATCAGCGCGACCTTCTGCTTCATGCCTTTCGAGTAGCTGTCGAGCCGGCGCTCGCGCGCATGCCACAGGCCAAAGCGATGCAACAGCTCCGTGCTGCGCCGGTCGCAGTCGGCGGGGGCCATGCCTTGCAACTGACCAAAGAAGCGCAGGTAGTCGAGCGGCTGCATGCGGCCGTACAGGCCGGGGAACTCGGTGAGCAGGCCGACGACGCGACGCACCTCGCGGGGGGTGTCGACGACGTCGTACCCGGCGACCCGGGCGCGGCCGCGGCTAGGCCGCAGGATGGCCGCCAGCATGCGGACGGTCGTCGTCTTGCCGGCGCCGTTCGGCCCGAGCAGCGCCACCACCTCGCCCGCGCCGACCGCGAGCGTCATCCCGCGCACGGCGTCGAACGCACCGAAGGATTTATGCAGGTCGCAGGCTTCGATCATGGCCTTTCCCAGGGCACTTCACCAAATAGTATACCCGCCGCACCCGGCCCCCGGCAATGGCAAAAGGTTGCGGTTTGGCAGCTTTTACCGACCAACAACCAAGGACCAGCGACGAAAGCCAGCTATACCGATGCGCGCACCCGCCATCTCCCGGACAGCCCACGTTGGGGTGGGTCGTTGGTCACGCCCCGCACTTCTGTGCTACAATACTCGGCCATGAGCCAGACTGCCCCCCCCGCCGACCTGCTGCGCCAGCTTCCGGGGGCTGCCGCGCGCATCCTCCACGCCGAGCCGTTGCCGCCGCGCCCACCGCGCTACGCCGACGGCGACCCGGGGCTGCCCGCCCCGCTGCGCGCCGCGCTCGCCGCCCGCGGCATCGAGCGCCTTTACACCCACCAGGCCGCCGCGCTCGAAGCCGCCCGCGCCGGGGCGCACCTCGGCATCGTCACCGCCACCGCCAGCGGTAAGACGCTCTGCTACCAATTGCCGGTGCTGGAGCGGCTACTGGCCGACCCCGCCGACCGGACGCTGCTGCTGTTCCCGACCAAGGCTCTGGCGCAGGACCAGTTGCGCTCCCTGGAGGGGCTGCTGGCGGCGCTGGCGGACGAACGACAAACGACGAACGACGAAAGTAGCGCGAAGGAACAGGATGGCCGTGCCGCTCACCGTCCTTCGTCCTCCGTCCTTCGTCCTTCGTCGTTGACGGCGGCGACGCTGGACGGCGACACGCCATCGCGGGCGCGCGAGCGGGTGCGGGCCGCGGCGCAGATCGTCCTGTCGAACCCGGATATGCTGCACCGCACCGTGCTGCCCGACCACCGGCGCTGGGCCGGGTGGCTGGCGCGGCTGCGCTTTGTAGTGCTGGACGAGGCGCATATCTACCGCGGCGTCTTCGGCACGCACGTCGCCCTGATCATGCGCCGGCTCCAGCGGCTCTGCGCCTACTACGGCGGTGCGCCGCAGTTCATCTGCTGCTCGGCCACCAGCGCCAACCCCGAGGAGCACCTGGCCGCGCTGGTTGGCGCGCCGGTCACGGTGCTCGCCGACGACGGTGCGCCCCAAGGCCGGCGCACGTTCGTGTTCTGGAATCCACCGTTGATCGAGGACGGAAGACGGCGGGCGGCGGACGACAGCACCCCCGGCTATGACGAGGAGCTCTCCGGGCGGCACGGCCGGCGTTCGCCATCGGCCGTTCGCCCGTCGTCGAATGCCAGCGGCGCCCGCCGCAGCACGAATGTCGAGGCGGCCCAGGTCTTCGCCGCGCTGGTGCGTGCCGGCGTGAAGACGCTGGCCTTCGCCCGCTCGCGCCGCAGCGCCGAGCTGATGCTGCGCTATGCGCGCGAGGCGCTGGAGACCGCCGGCGAGCAGCCATCGCCCACCTTTGTTCGCCCTTCGCCCGTGGCCCTTCGCCCTTCGGCGGTAGCGGCCTACCGCGCCGGCTACCGCGCCGACGACCGGCGGGCGCTGGAGCAGGCGTTCCTGCGCGGCGAGATCCGCGGCCTGGTGAGCACCAACGCCCTGGAGCTGGGGGTGGACATCGGCGGGGTGGATGCCGTGGTGATCGCCGGCTACCCCGGCACGGTCGCCAGCACCTGGCAGCAGGCCGGGCGCGCCGGGCGCAGCCAGGGCAGCAGCCTGGCGGTGCTTGTGGCTCAGAGCGACCCGCTCGACCAGTTCTACATGCGCCACCCGGCGCAGTTCTTCGCCCGGCCCCACGAGCAGGCGCGTGTGGCGCTGCACAACCCGTACATCCTGAGCGACCAGCTCTGCTGCGCGGCCGCCGAATTGCCGCTTTCGGACGCCGATATCGCCTGGTTCGGCAAGACGATGCCCGCACTGCGCGACTGGCTGCTGCGCCACGGGCGGCTTCTGCCGACCGAGGACGGCGAGTGCGTCGCCGTGGGCCGGCCGGCGATCCACGTCAACATCCGCAGCGCCGACGGCGCGTCCGTCGCCCTGCGGGATGCCGACAGCGGCCATGTCGTCGAACATGTACCGATGACCCGCGCGCCGTTCGAGTTGCACCCCGGCGCGGTCTACCTGCACCAGGGCGACACGCTGCTGGTCGAGCGGCTGAACGGCTCCGAGGCCATCGCCCGGCGCGCGACGCTCGACTATTACACTCAGACGCGCGATACGACCGAGATCGCCATCGAGCGCGTCATCTCGCAGCGCGAGAGCGGCCCGGCGACCGTCTGCCACGGCATCGTCACCGTAACGCGCCAGGTGACCGGGTATGTCCGCAAGCAGCACCGCAGCGAGGCGGTGCTGAGCGAGCACGACCTCCTGCTTCCGCCGCAGTCCTTCCGCACCCAGGCGGTCTGGTGGACGGTACCAGAGGCGCTGGCCGCCGCGCTTCTGCGGGCCGGCGCGGATTTGCCCGGCGCGCTGCACGCGATGGAACACGCCGGGATCGGCCTGCTGCCGCTCTTCGCCCAGTGCGACCGCTGGGACATCGGCGGGCTCTCGACGGCGCTGCACGAGGGGACGGGCCTGGCGACGATCTTCGTCTACGACGGCGTGCCGGGCGGCGTCGGCATCGCCGAGGTCGGCTTCCAGCAGGCCGAGGCGTGGTGGCGCGCCACGGCAGACCTGCTGCGCGACTGCCCCTGCGCCGACGGCTGCCCGTCGTGCGTGCAGTCGCCGAAATGCGGCAGCGGCAACCAGCCGCTGGACAAGGACGGCGCGCGGCTGCTGGCCGAGGCGCTGCTCGGCGCGCCGCCCCTGGCGAACGGACGCGCCAGCCTGGCGAAGCCGCAGCACCGCACGGCCGACCAGCTCACGGCGCTGCTGGCCGATCTGGCCGGCCGGCTGGAGCGGGCCCGCGCCGAGGTTGGGGTGCGCCGCGGCGCGCTGCTGGCGGCGCTGCGCTACCGGCTGGCGAGCGAGCGCGCCGGCCCGCTACGCGACGATCCCGCCGCGCTCGAGGCGCTGGATGTGATCGAGGCGGCGGCGGGGGAGTTGGATGGCCGCCGGGCGCGATAATGGAATATCTACCACCTCACGCTTACCGTCAAGAATTAACGTATGTAACGAGCTTTCTATGGATGCATACCAGAAACTAGTTGCAGCTATTCTTCTCCTTGGTCTTCTCGTTTCATGTGGTCGCATAACCGCATCTGGCATTAACCCAGCGAACCCAACACACGAGGTATCACCCACTTCAATCCGTACCATCGCAACCTCTTCCGCCATTCCTTCAACGTCGCTATTGGCGTCAGTCAGCGCAACTCCTACTGTGACTGTACGCCGGACGTTGGGAATTGAACTCGGCATGATCGCACTTCGCTCATCGGGAACGGATGTTCTGAACGTTGCAGGTGAGCCAATTTCGCGTACTGTTACACACAGTGTGGGAACTCCTGAATGGCACTTTAAACAGGGAATAATCGTAAATCTTTGGTCGCTGTCGGATGATTCTGTGGTGAGAATGATTACGGTGATCCATCCGTTCAATAAGTACAGCCGAAGGTTTCAAGCCAGGCGACACGAAAGACGCCTTTAATAAAACTTATAGAGACTTTTTTATATCATAGCCTTCAACTAACCAAGCTGAGATTGACGATAAACGAGGAGCACGATTAAATGTAGAGTTTGGTTCTGATGGGAAGGCGACACGGCTATGGATCGAGGACACAAAATGCCCTTCAGGTGTATCCTGGTGTTCATGACACATTCTAATCAATATTGATCGTATGTCTTACCCGATTTGGTAGTATAAAAACGGATACCATATGAGTTTTTTAACACCTATCATAGAAACATATCTAGCAATGATACTTGACATTTCTGGTCTTGATAAGCTGATAAACAATCAGCAGTTTGCGCTTACGCTGATTCAACAGCGCTCGCTGCCGAACTGGAGTATTTCAAGTATTGCCCGTAGAATACCGTGGGTTGAAGTTACAATTTTTCATCTTTTGACCTCCAACTCTGGGTCACTCCACCAACACATTATCAATCAACCGCACGCTCCCCAGCCGCGCGGCGAGCGATAGCAGCGCGCCCCGCTCCCCGACCGTCTCCAGCTCCTCCAGCGTCAGCGGGTCGGCGGCGCTGACGTACTCCGGCCGCACCAGCGGCTCCTCGGCGAGGACGGCGCGCATCGCCCGGCGCAGCGCCTCGGCGTCGCGCTCGCCAGCCTCGTAGCGGCGGGCCGCTGCCGTCAGCGCGCGGAACAGCACCGGCGCGGCGGCGCGCTGCTCGGGCGTCAGGTAGGTGTTGCGGCTGCTCATCGCCAGGCCGTCCGCCTCGCGCACCGTCGGCGCGACGACGATCTCGACCGGCAGATTCAGGTCGCGCGCCATCTGCCGCACGACGACGCACTGCTGCGCGTCCTTCTGTCCAAAATACGCCCGCGTCGGCTGGACGATGTTCAGCAGCTTGCAGACGACCGTGGCGACGCCGGCGAAGTGCCCGGGCCGGGCCGCGCCCTCCAGCCGGTCGTCCGCCCCGCCGACGCGTACCTCGGTCGCAAACCCCGGCGGATACATCTCGGCCACCTCCGGCACGAAGACCAGCGCGACTCCTTCGGCCTCCAGCAGCCGCAGGTCGCGCGGAAGGTCGCGCGGGTAGCGGTTGTAGTCCTCGTGCGGCGCGAACTGGGTCGGATTGACGAAGATGCTGACCGCCACCGCGCCGCACTCGTCGCGGGCGCGGCGCACCAGGCTCAGGTGGCCTTCATGCAGGTAGCCCATCGTCGGCACGAAGCCGAGCGTGCCGTATTCCGCCCGCGCCCGGCGGAAGGAGTCGATTGTGGGGATGACGTGCATCTCGGTGTAGTGCGTGATCTTCGACGAAGGACGAAGGGCGATGGACAGTGGACGATGGGCGACAGTTAGCCACGCTGTGGTGAACGCGTACTCGTGCAGGAAAGCTCACGTTCGTCGTTCGTCCTCCGTCATCCTGTCATCCTGTCAACCTCCGCCAGCGCCTCCGCCAGCGCGGCTTCGTCCATGGTCGCGCTATGTTCGGCGGTCGGAAAGGCCCCGGCGCGGACGTCCGCCGCGTAGCTCGCCAGCGCCGCACCGATTGTCTCGGCCAGGGTGGCGTAACGCCGGGCGTGGCGCGGCTCGAAGTCGGTGTACAGCCCGAGCATGTCGTGCCAGACCTGCACCTGCCCATCGCACGCCGGCCCCGCGCCGATGCCGATCGTCGGGATGCGCAGCCGGCGGGTGATCTCGCGCGCCAGCGGCGCGGGCACCAGCTCCAGCACCAGCGCGAACGCCCCGGCCTCCTGGAGCGCCAGCGCGTCCGACAGCATCCGGCGGGCATCCTCGGCGCGGCGGCCCTGCACCCGCCGCCCGATCTGGTGCTCCGACTGCGGCGTGTAGCCGATGTGCGCCATCACCGGGATGCCGAGCTCCACCAGCCGGCGCACCACCGGCACGACCGGCGCGCCCCCTTCCAGCTTGACCGCCTGCGCGCCGCCTTCCTGCATCAGCCGGGCGGCGGTCGCCACTCCCTGCTCGACGGTGGTGTAGGTCAGAAACGGCATGTCGCCGATCACCAGCGCCCGCTGGCTGCCGCGCACAACGGCCTTGAGGTGGTGCAAAATATCGTCGAGGGTCACGGGCACGGTCGAGCCATAGCCAAGCACGACCATGCCGAGCGAGTCGCCGGTGAGAATCAGCGGGATACCGGCGCGATCAACGATCTGCGCCGAGGTGTAGTCATAGGCGGTCACCATTGGGATGCGCTCGCCGCGCGTTTTCATCTTCTGAATGTCGAGGATCGTCGTCCGCATGGCCGTCCTCTGTTGGCTTCGCTGCCATATCGGTTTGCAATTGCACTTCGCGTGGCATAATTGTAGCATACACTCTTCGGATCATCAGACGGACGCCGGCCATGGCTCACGAAGACCGTGTCACGAACCGCGCGCTGGCGCAGCTCGACGCCGAAAGGATGCTCGCCTTCCTCCAGGCGCTCGTTCGGACGCCGAGTGTCTACCTGGCCGGCGTGCCCGGCGCAAACGAGGAGGCCGCCGCCCGACTGGTCTACGAGCGACTGCGCGCCTGGGGGCTCGTGCCACGCTGGGAAGAGGTCGCCCCCGGCAGGCCGAACGTTGTCGCCGACCTCCCCGGCAGCCTGGGCGAGGGGCCACTGCTGCTGTTCGAGGGTCACACGGATGTCGTCACCCCCGGCGATCCGGCGGCGTGGACGCGCGAGCCGTTCGGCGGCGAGATCGTCGATGGCAGGATGTACGGGCGCGGCACGGCGGATATGAAGGCCGGCCTTGCGGCGATGCTCTTCGCCACGCGGGCGCTCCAGCTCGCCGGCGCACCGTTCGCCGGGCGCATCCGCTTGCTGGTCCCGGTGGACGAAGAGGGCCTGATGCGCGGCGTCAAGGCGCTGGTCGCCGGCGGCCACGCGGCGGGCGCGGCCGGCGCGATCATCTGCGAGCCGGAGGGCGGCGAGCTGTGCATCGCCCAGAAAGGCGCGCTGCGGCTCCGGCTGCTGGCCCGTGGGCGGGCGGCCCACGGCGCGATGCCGGAGGAGGGCGTGAACGCCCTGGCGGGGATGGTGCGGGCGCTGTCCGGCCTCGCCGCGTTGGAGCGCGAGCTCCAGGCGGCGTACGGCGCGCACCCGCTGCTCGGCCGACCATACCTCAGCCCGACCGCAGCGCGTGCGCCGCTCGACGGCGACGCCAGCCAGATGAACGTGCTGCCGGACGTCTGCGACGCCTTTCTCGACATCCGCACGGTGCCGGCGCTCGAGCATGGCGCGCTGCTCGCCCGCATCCGCCGGCGGCTGGACGAGACAACCGCAGCCGCGCCGGGGCTTCGCATCGAGCTGGAGGTGCTCGACGACCGGCCCGCGACCGAGACGCCCGTCGATCACCCGCTCGTGGCGGCGGTCGCCGCGGCGCACACGGCGGTCTACGGGGCGCCGCCGGCGCTGGGCGGGGTGCCCGGCTCCACCGACGGGACGATCCTGGCGCGCGATGCCGGCGTGCCGGTGGTGGTCTACGGCCCCGGCGACAAGCGCATCCCGCACCAGCCGGATGAGTTCGTGGAGCTGGCCGACGTGATCGGCGCGGCGCGGGTGTACGTCGTGGCAGCGCTGCGGTTTTTCGGCGCCGAGCGCGTGGAGGGCTAAGAAACTATCTCAAAACGTTGGGGTATATGGTACCATCCCGTGCAGCAGAAATGAGGAAGGAGCGCACGCACTGCCACGTACCCGAAAGCAACCAAAGGAACTGCCCACCATCTGGCGCGTGCCAGATGATCTGTGGG
>JBHOQX010000124.1:0-14105 GCA_042408595.1 Roseiflexaceae bacterium
ACCGCAGCGCCGATGGTACTGGCGGCAGCCCGCTGGGAGCGTAGGTCCGCGCGCCCATCAGCGCGGCGTGGAGCAGTGGCAGCTCGTCGGGCTCATAACCCGAAGGTCGCAGGTTCGAATCCTGCCGCCGCTACCAGACCAGAGGAGGGCACAGGAAGATAGCCTTCTTGTGCCCTCCTTCTTTGCCCTTACTTGCAATTTTGGCCCGGTTGTGCTAGCATAGAGTCGATCGGTGAAAGTTAAGACCTCGTAGCTCAGTGGATTAGAGCGCTTCCCTGCGGAGGAAGAGGTCGCGCGTTCGAGTCGCGCCGAGGTCGCCACCTAACCGAGCGGTCGCCGCCTGTACAGGTCGCGGCCGCTTGTGCTATCGACAACTGAATACGGGGAGGTGACGGAGTGGTTGAACGTGCTCGTCTCGAAAACGAGTTGGGCCTGAAAACCCACGTGGGTTCGAATCCCACCCTCCCCGCCAATGTGAAACACGGACGGCAACGCCGCCCGTGTTTTTTCTTCCCCTTCACCTGGTGCGCCCGCTCTGGTGAGGCGAGGTGGCTCGCTGTCAAGCCTCCGGCCGGGGAAGGGAAGGCCGCAAGCCCCGCAACGAAATCTCGCTTCGCTGCATCGTCGGTCCAGCTGCCGACAATACGGCGAAACGAACGGGGTCTTGGAGGGGAGCGCCCTCCAAGACCCCGACCTGAACAGCTTCTATCGCTCTTCGATCGTTACGCTTTCGATGGTATCACCCTGCCTCGTGCCGTTGACAATATCCTGCCCCTGGATGACCTTGCCGAAGACCGTGTGCTTGCCGTCGAGATGCGGCTGTGGCCCGTGCGTGATGAAAAACTGGCTGCCGTTGGTGTTCGGGCCAGCGTTCGCCATCGAGATGACGCCCGTCTCGTGCGTGAGTGGATTGCCCCGCACTTCGTCCTCAAACCGGTAGCCTGGGCCGCCGCGCCCGGTGCCGGTCGGGTCGCCGCCCTGGATCATGAAGTTGCTGATGACACGGTGGAATGACACGCCGTTGTAAAAGCCCTGCCGCGCCAGGAAGACAAAATTGTTCACCGTCTTCGGCGCGTGCTGGGGGTAGAGGTCGAGCACGATGCTGCCGCGGTTGGTCTTGATCGTCGCCCGGTAGGTTTTCGCCGGGTCGATCTCCATCGCCGGCGGCTGGCTCCATTGCTGTGGCCCCACGATTTCTTCCTTTCTTTTTGATGGTAGCACCGGTGCATTATACCGACTTTCGGGCTGACGTCGTGCTGCAAGGGGCGAGGGGGCCGCTGCTCGCCTACCCTCCGCGCTGTGTCACCTGCCAACGGCGTCGCGCAGCGCGTCGCCGAGGAATGAGAACGCCAGCACGAGCAGCGTCAGCATGGCGGCTGGCACAAACACCAGCAGGCTGTTCTGCGCCAGAAAGGGGACGCCCTCGACGATCATCTTGCCGAGGCTTGTGTTCGGCGCCTGGATACCCAGGCCGAGCAGGCTGAGGGTCGCCTCGCCGACAATCGCGCCGACCATATCGAGCGTCGCGGCGGTGATGATCAGCCCGGTGACGTTCGGTAGAATGTGGACACGTAGGATGCCGCTCTCACTGCGGCCGATCGCGCACGCCGCCAGTACGAAATCCCGCTCGCGCAGGCTGAGCGTTTGCCCCCGTACATAGCGCGCCATCAACGGCCAACTGACCAGGCTGATTGAGCCAGCAACCAGCAGCAGGCGGGCGGTACTGCCGTAGTTCTCTGTCACCCACTGCCCGAAGGTCGCAGCGACCAGGATCGCGAGGAGCAGTCCCGGGAAAGCGAAGAGCATGTCGGCGAGGCGCGCGATCCCGGTGTCGAGCCAGCCGCCGAAGTAGCCAGCAACCAGACCGAGCGTCGCGCCCAACAGGATGTTGATCGCCTCCACCAGCGCAGCGACCAGCAGCGAGACGCGCAGACCGGCCAGCAGGCGCGCAAGCGTGTCGTGGCCGAGTCGGTCGGTTCCGAGCGGGTGCACCGGGCTCGGCCCGGCGTTGATGCTGCTGAAATCGACCTTTGTCGCATCGATCGGGTAGATCAGCGGGCCGAACACTGCCGCCAGGAGGACGACGGCGATGAACAGCAGGCTCGCACAGCCGGTTCGGTTGCGGGTCAGCCGACCCCAGAAACCGCTGCTGCGTGCTGGCTCGCGCTCCGGCCCAAGGGTGGGGATGCGCTCTAACGTGTGCGATGCCATCCGCATTCCTCAGCCGGCCAGTTTGATTCGTGGGTCGAAGACGGAGTACAGGATATCAGTCACCGTGTTCATCACCACGACCGCCACGCCAAGAATGATCGTCGTCCCCTGAATCACCGGGTAGTCGCGCTGGCCGATCGCCTCGACCGAGATCCGCCCCAAGCCAGGGATGTTGAACAGGTTCTCGACGACGAACGCGCCGGTCACCAGGAACGCCGTCGCTGGGCCGAGCAGCGTCAGCACGGGCAGGAGCGCGTTGCGCAGCACATGCCGCGTCACCACCAGGCGCTCCGGCAGCCCCTTGGCGCGCGCGGTCCGGACGTAATCATCGCGCAGCACCTCGAGCATGGCGCTACGCGTCAGGCGGGCGATATAACCGACGTTTGCCGCAGCAAGAACCAACACCGGCAGGACCAGGTGCGCCGGCGTGCCCCAGCCGGCCTGGGGCAGCGACGGCAGGCCGGCCCGGTAGAGCGCCAGGTTGATCGCCCAGATGATGGGAATCAGGACAAAGCTCGGCACGGCGTACAGCGCCAGCATGCTGCCGATGATGATCCGATCCAGCCAGGTGTTTGGGTGAAGCGCGGCGATCACGCCGAGCGGCACGCCGGCGAGCACACTCACGAGCAGCGCCAGACCGCCTACACCAAGCGAGATGCCCACGCCCTGGGCGATGATGTCGCGAACCGGCCGGCCTTCGTAGCGGAAGGAGAGGCCGAAGTCGCCGCGCAGCAGCCCGGTGACATACGTGGCGTACTGTTGGAGCAGCGGCTGATCCAGGCCGTAGAGATGGCGCAGGCGGGCGTAGGTTTCCGGGTCGCGGCGCGGCCCCATCAGTACTTGGATCGGGTCGCCCGGCACCAGGCGGCCGATCACAAAGGTCAGAAACGAGAGGCTGAAGAGCACAAACAGCAGGCTCACAGCCCGGCGGCCCAGAAAGTGTCCCATTGTGTATGCCCTTGCGCTGCGCTGCGGCCGCTCTCCAGCGGGGCACAGGGCTCCGCGGCCCAAGCGCTTGACGGCCGCGCGCGACGCCGGAGCGCAGCGGGTGGCAGCTAGCGTCGTTCGCCGCTCGTCGGCGCCGCCCCGTGCGCCACACCAATCGGTCGAACAGCACGCGCCTATTGCAGGCGCGCCTTGGTCCAGTCCGGCACAATCAGGCCATTCGGCGTCACCACGAACCCCTGGACGCGCGGTCGCAGCAGGATCTGGAACTTCGGGAAGTAGAGCGGCAGCCAGCCGACTTTGTCGATTGCAATCTGTTCAGCCTGGTTGTAGAGCTGGAGCCGCTGCTGCAACTGCGATGGCTCGCCCATGCGGTCGGCCTGTTCCGTGAGCTGATCGAACTGGGCGTCCGAGAAATGCCCGTTGTTGTTGGGCGTGTCCGTGTGGAGCTGCTGCGACAGGAAGTTCTGCGGGTCGGGATAGTCCGCGCCCCAGATGCTCAGGTAAAAGTCGAGCCCCTGGGTTGGCGTGTAGAAGGTGGTATCCAGGTTTTTACTAAAGGTCGCCAGCTCGTAGGATTGCAGATTGACCTTCACGCCGAGGTTTTGCTCCCACATCGCCTGGAGCGCCTGAGCGACCGTCTCGTTATCGCCTTCTTGGCCGTAGGCCAGCGTGACCTGCGGGAGGGGCGTGGTGGCGCCATAGCCGGCTTTGGCCAGGGCGGCCTTGGCGGCGGCCGGATCGAAGGCCAACGGCTTGATCGGCAGTTCCGTGCCGGGCATCCCGGTCGGCAGGATGCGATCCGCCGGAACGACCGCGCCGGCCAGCACCTGGTTGGCGATCGTCAGCTTGTCGGTGGCAAGGGCGAAAGCGCGGCGCACGTCTACGTTATCGAACGGCGGCTTCTTGTTGTTGAAGCCGATGTAACGGGTGGCGAGCGACGCCGCGCTTTTGAAGTCCGGCAACTTCTGCACCTCGGCGATGTGCGCCGCCGGCACCGGATTCTGCTGGCTACCCATGATGTCGAGCTGGCCGGTCTGGTAGAGCTGGTAGGCTGTCTCGCTGTCCTTATTGAAGACGTGGAGGATGTTGGCGATGCCCGGCGTGCCGCGCCAGTAGTTCGGGTTGGCTTCGAGCAGGATGGACTGGCCGCGCTTCCATGCTTTGACCTTGAACGGCCCGGTGCCATACGCCCTGGCCTCCCAATCCGCGCCGCTGTCCACCAGCTTCTTCGGCACAGCGAAGGTGTATGGGAAGGTCAGCTGCGAGAGAAAATAGGCCAGCGGCCCATCGAGCCTGATCTCGAGCGTCTTGTCGTCGATGGCTTTGACGCCGCTCGCCGCCGCGGCCTTGCCCTCGACCACCTCCTTCGCGCCGACGATATGCCCAAGCTGGAACGGCGCACCGTAGGAAGCGGTCGCCGGGGCCAGCGCCCGGTTGATCGAGTAGACGAAATCGCCCGCGGTGACGGGCGTCCCGTCGGCGAACTTCAAGCCGTCGCGGATGGTGAAGGTGTAGGTCGCGCCGTCGGCGCTCACCTTCCATGTCGCGGCACCGTCCGGTTCGACCTCGAGCCGGTCGTTCAGGCGGACCAACCCGCCGAAGATGTTGTTAATCACGGTGATCGTCGGCGCGTCGCCGGGCTTGGCCGGGTCGATCGAGGTCAGGTCGCTGATGCCTTCGAGCGACCAGCGGAGCGTGTCGGCAGGGGCTGCGCCGCCCGAGGGCGCGGTGGCGGCCGGGGCGCTGGTGGCGGCCGGGGCGCTGGTGGCGGGTGGAGCGGCGGTCGGCGCCGGGGCTGCCTGGCCGCCACAGGCTGCGAGCAGGGCTGCCAGCGAAAGCAGGGCGAGCAGGTGAACACGGTGTGCGCGCATGGCAGAGCCTCTCTTCCAGGAAATTGCGAAGCGGGTGACAGCAGTACACCGAATCTTAAGATACATGAGCAGATTATACAAGGATCGGCCCGGCGCTCAGCGGCCGTCTGCAACGCTCTGAGCGGGGGCCTTAGGGGACCTCAGGCCCCGCAACACCCCGCCGCCCGTGCGTGTGGAACAGAGGAATCGGGCAGGCAGTGCACTTGCTAAACTTCTCTGTTTCAGGTAGCTTCTCAGGCTGCCGTGGTCACACCCCCGCGCCTTCGTCGCCGGTGTCCGTGCGATAGGCGAAGGCCATGCGCGGCGTGTTGAAGGCGTACCCGACGCGGCCATGCCGGTCGAGCAGGATACAACCGCCGTAGCCGGCCACACGTCGCGCCAGCCGGTCCACGGCGGCGCGGGCGGCGTCCATCGGGGCGTGCCCGGCGGCGAGCAGGTCGGTCGCCGTTCTGGCGAGCAGCACTTTGATGATCGACTCGCCCCAGCCGGTGGAGGACGCGCCGCCAGCCAGATTGTCGGCATACAGGCCCGCGCCGACCAGCGGCGAGTCGCCGACGCGGCCCGGCAGCTTGTTGGTGGTGCCGCCGGTGGATGTCGCCGCGGCGATGTCGCCCCGCCGGTCGAGGGCGACCGCGCCGACGGTATCTTGTGGCGTCGCAGTGACAAAGGCGTCCTGCGTCCGATAATCGCCCGTTGCGCGCAGCTGCTCCCACCGTCGCCGCTCCCGTTCGACGACCAGGTCCGCCGGGTCGCACAGCGGCAGGCCGGCGGCGGCGGCGAAGCGCTCGGCGCCCTCGCCGACGAGCAGGGCGGTATCGCTCTCCAGCACGCGCCGCGCCAGGGTGATCGGGTTGCGCACCCGGCGTACGGCGGCGACCGCGCCGGAGTTCAGGCTGCGCCCGTCCATGATCGCCGCATCCAACTCGACAGACCCCTCGCGGTTCAGGACGGAGCCGATGCCGGCGTCGAAGGTCGGGTCGTCCTCCATCAGGCGCACGGCGGCCTCGACGGCGTCCAGCGCGCTGCCGCCGCCGGCGAGCACGCGCCAGCCGGCCTCCAGCGCGGCCTGGCAGCCAGCGATGTGCGGGGCAACTTCGGCGTCGGGAATGGCCCAGGCGCCGCCGTGAACGATCAATGCGAGCGGCATAGAAACTCGTTGCTACAGGCCGAGCGCGCGGGCGCTGGCGGCGTACAATTGAGCCACAACCAGGTGCGCGTACAACAGCGCGCTGGCGGCCAGCCAGAGCAGGAGCAGGCCGAGGGCGAACGCCCCGGGGAGCGCGCTGCGAAAGGCGAGCAGGGCGGCGACGGCGAGCAAGGCGAACGGCAGGTAGGCCGGCAGCGAGCGCAGGCGCGCCGTGCGAAATTCCGCGACTGCGATCGGGTGGAGTGCCTGGCGCAGGGTCGCGCGGCTGAGCGCCTCTTCGATGGCCCCATCGCGGATGAAGATCAGGCGGCCGACCGGCGAGACGCCGAGCGCGAACATGGCAAGCTCATAGAGCGCCAGCACCAGCCAGATCGCCCAGAGAAACGGCTCGTACGCGGTGCTCTGCCAGGACACGCCGACGGTGAACGCCAGCAGAACACAGAAGCTCACGAGTCCGGTGAGCATCGGCGGGATGAGGTAGAACACGAAATCGATCAGCAGCGCGCCGAAGCCGATAATGTAGCGGTTGCCCCATTCGCGCCAGAGCGGGAGCGGTGTTGGAAAGCCGCGCCGGATGTTCTCCATACTCTCGACGACCATGCCGGCCGGCCACGGGAGGCCGAGACCGGTCATCGCCAGCGCGCCGCCGATCAGGATTTTCCGCCACCAGGCCGGGTCGCGGTGGATGTTGCGGAGGGCGGCGCGCAGGGTCATGTGGTTGGCAGGCGCTTGCGGTACTCCGCCCAGAGCGCCGCCTCGTGCTGGGCGCTGGCCCGCTGCCCTGCCTCAATCGCGCCGCGAATCGTCTGGCCGATCTGGCTGCGGGCGGATTTCGGCGAGGCCAGGTAGGCAGCCGCGGCGCCGATCGCCACACCGAGCGTGAATCCGAGGAAGAACCGTCCCATAATCGCTCCTCTGCAGAACAGGCGCCAGGCGGCGGGCAGCGAACGATCGGCCTGGTCAGCTATCGTCCGTCGTCCACCGCTCCAGGGGCTAGGTTCGGGCGGCGACTTCACCTTGCACGCGGGCGATGAAGTGGTCGAGCGGGACGGCGCCGAGGTCTTCGCCGGAGCGGAGCCGCACCGCCACAGCCCGGGCAGCCTGCTCCCTGTCGCCGATTATAAGCATGTACGGGATCTTTTGCAACTGAGCGCGGCGAATCTTGGCCTGCATACGGTCGCGGCTATCGTCTAGCTCGGCGCGGATGCCGGCCGCCGCCAGCGCCGCCGCGACCTCGCGCCCGTAGGCACCGTGCTTCTCGTCCGAGATCGGGATGACCGCCGCCTGCACCGGCGCGAGCCAGACCGGAAACGCGCCGGCGTAGTGCTCGATTAGCACGCCGAAGAAGCGCTCCATACTGCCCATCAGCGCGCGATGCACCATGTATGGCCGGTGCGGCTGCCCGTCCTCGCCGATGTATTCCAGGCCGAAGCGCTGCGGCAGGTTGAAGTCGAACTGAATTGTGCTGAGTTGCCACTCGCGGCCTAGCGCATCGTGCACCTTCAGATCGATCTTCGGGCCATAGAAGGCCCCTCCGCCTTCGTCCAGCTCATAGACGATATCGTGCTGCTCCACCGCCCGGCGCAGCGCCTCCGTCGCCTTGTCCCAATCGGCCGGTTCACCGACGTACTTCTCGGGACGTGTGGAGAGGTAGGCCTTGAAATCCGTCAGCCCAAAGGCGCGCAGCACATAGAGCGAGAACTCCAGCGCCCGGCTGATCTCCTCCTCCACCTGGTCCGGCCGGCAGAAGATATGCGCATCGTCCTGCGTAAAGCCGCGCACGCGCGTCAGACCGTGGAGCACGCCGCTGCGTTCGTAGCGGTAGACCGTGCCGTACTCCGCGTAGCGCCGGGGCAGGTCGCGGTACGATCGCATGTGACTCTTGTAAATCTGGATGTGGAATGGGCAGTTCATCGGCTTGGCGTAGTAGTCCTCACCGTCGATATCCATCGGCGAGTACATATTCTCTTTATAGAAGCCGAGGTGCCCGGATGTCTCCCAGAGTTGCGCCCGGCCGATGTGCGGCGAGAAGACCCACTCATAGCCGTTCTGCAGGTGCGCCTGCCGGCTGAAATCTTCGGCGATCACCCGGATGAGGGCGCCTTTGGGATGCCACAGAATGAGGCCAGGGCCGACATCGTCGGAGACGCTGAACAGGTCCAGCTCCTTGCCGAGCCGCCGGTGGTCGCGCTTCTTCGCCTCTTCGAGCCGCCACAGGTACTGCTCCAGTTCCTCTTTGCTGTTCCAGGCCGTGCCGTAGATCCGCTGGAGCATCGGGCGCTTCTCGTCGCCGCGCCAGTACGCCCCGGCGACATGCATCAGCTTGAAGCCGTCGATCGGGATCTGCCCTGTACGCTCCAGGTGCGGCCCGCGGCACAGGTCCTCGAACGTGTCCTGCCGGTACGTCGAGATCACGACGCCGCCAGGCTTGCCTGGGGCGGCATCGATCGCCGCCTCGCTCGGGTCGGCGCTGTCTGCCGCCTCGCCGTACTCGTCCGCGCCGCGCGCCAGGCCGTCGATTAGTTCAAGCTTATACGGCTGGTCCTTAAACAGGTCGCGCGCCTCCTCGGCGCTGACAACCCGGTAGATGAACGGAAAATCGCCCTCGATGATCCGCCGCATGCGCGCCTCGATCTCGGCCAGATCGTCCGGCGTCAGTGGGCGCGGCAGGTCGAAGTCGTAGTAGAAGCCGTTCTCGATCGGCGGGCCGATGGCGATCTTGCCCTCCGGGAAGAGCTCTAGCACCGCCTGGGCCATGACGTGCGCCGCCGAATGCCGCAGGCGGTAGTAGGGGTCGCTATTCGGTGATACTGGCATGGCGTGCCTCCTGTGTCGGAACAATGAGCACTGAAATAGAGAGAAAGACGGACAATGCTCGTATGGTTCATCGGTCATTGTTCACGGAATTCATTCCCTAGCGGCGGTCTGAAACGCTCCCAGCGGGGTATTGGAGGGCTGCGCCCACCGCACCTTCTCGTTTCAGCCGGCTTCTCAGTCAATTATCGATCTTGACGACGATCACGCCTGATTCTATCTGGATATCGGTCACCCGCCGGCCCTGCGCGGCGAGCTGGTCGTTCAGTTGCTGCTCGATCGGGCGGCTCAACTCCGACAGCGAGATGAACTGAGCGAGCAGGCCGTCGAGCTGTGGGTTGACGACCGCGACCCGGCCGTTCTGTGCGACCAGGCCGACGCGGGCGGTGCTGGTCGTACCGAGCGCTCGCACCTGCGCGATCACCTGCCCCGGCACGAAGCGCACGGTCACCGCCTCCGCCGGATAGAGCGCCGCGGCGTGGTCGGACAGGTACTGGTTGACCTGCGCCTCCTCCAGCCGTAGTTCGCCGCTCGGCAGCGCGGCGACGACGGTGGGCAGCGCGCCGCCGGGTGGGGCCGGCGCGCCGCTGGCGGGCGGGGCGGGCTGCTCGATCTGCTGGCCGACCTGCCGCCCGAGCTCCTGGCTGACACGCGGCTGCAGAAAGGCGCGGTAGCCGAGCACGGCCAGCAGCACGATCCAGACAAGGATGACCGCCCAGAGCAGGCAGCCGTTGCGGCGCCGTTCAGGTCGTTTGGCGCGATAGGTCATGGTTGTGTCCTCCCGGGCCGCGCCGCGGCCTGTCAGGGGGAGCGGCGCGCCGCCTGGTCTGCATCGGCCCTCGCCGCGGCACGGGTGCGGCACGGCACACGCGAGCCCTCCGGGCCGCGGGCTCAGCAGCCAACACAAAACGCCTCGCCCCAATTGGGACGAAGCGTCGCTTCGTGGTTCCACCCAAGGTTCAAATGATGAGCGGTGAACGCTGACGAGTGAATGGGACCGTCCATTCAGCACACAGCGCCAGCACTCAACATTCCTCGTTGCGGCTGATAACGGGTGCCGGCCCGCACTCCCATACTGGCCACCGGCGTTGAGGGAGCGGCTCGGAGGTGGTTTTCGCACGGCCCGTTCCCGGGCCCGCTCGCAGTCGGTGGCGCGCCCTCCCTGTTGGCGGCAGCCGTGCTACTCGTCCTCGTCTGCGCGCAGTCTGCGCTTGTTCATGTCGC
Organism: Roseiflexaceae bacterium; assembly: GCA_042408595.1. Taxonomy (GTDB): domain Bacteria; phylum Chloroflexota; class Chloroflexia; order Chloroflexales; family Roseiflexaceae; genus JBHOQX01. The sequence continues at coordinate 10,216 of JBHOQX010000124.1, forward strand.
ACGAATCATACCACGCGGCACCAACGCGTGTCAACTCGGACATTCGACCGAATGTGCGGCGGGCCGCCTGCCGTGCTATAATGGCGCGCCCGGCGCGAAACGCCATGCACGACGCGGAGGATCGCAGCCATGAACTTCATCGATGTTGTTTTTATCCTGCTGCTGCTCGGCGGCCTGGCGATCGGCTTTTTCCAGGGGACGATCAGGCTGGCGGTGACAATTATCGCCTTCTATGTGAGCGTGCTGCTGGCGAGTCTTTATTTTCAGGTGGTGGGCGAGTTCTTCCGGGTGCGTTTTAATTCGTCGTTCGACGTGTCGCGCGTCGTCGCCTTCGGCGTCATTCTGCTGGTCAGCTTTTTGCTGTTAACAGTCGCCGGGTTGTATACGTTCCGCTACGCACGCCTGCCGGCCAGCCTGGATGTGTTCGATCGGATCGTCGGGACACTGCTGGGGCTGGCGCTTAGCGCGTTGATCCTCGGCATGCTGGCGATTCTGCTCAGCGACCTCTTCATCCGGCAGGATGCCGCGGCGAGTATCAATCTACCATTGATGATCGCGCTGCAGAACGGCATACGCGGCTCGACACTGCTGCCGTTCTTCGGTGGGGCGATCCTGCCGCTGCTCTACAATACGTTGCGCCCGTTGCTGCCGCCGGAGGCCGATTTCATCTTCCGGCTGGGGCGGTAGGCCGCCTCGAGTATGAACGACGAACGTCGGCTCAAGCAAGTATGGAAGAACTCCGGCTAGAAGCGAGCAGCGGGCGGTGAGGAAATGGCGGTCGTGGCGGGCAAGCTGCCACCTATCAGCCTCGATCTACCACCTTCGCTGCCTCAGCCTCTACCGTCTCCGATCCTGGCAATGACAATCGCACCACAAACGCTCACAACACTTGAGTTTCCCAAGGTGCTCGCCCGCCTGGCGCAACACACTGCGTTCTCAGCCTCGCGCGAGCTGGCGTTAGCGTTGCTGCCTGCGACCGACCCGACGGATGTGCGCCGTCGGCTTGGCGTGACGAGCGAGGCGCGCCGGCTGCTGGAGGAGCGCCCGGAGATCACGATCGGCGGGGCGCGCGACGTGCGCGCGGCGACGGGCCTGGCACGGCGCGGCGGCGTGCTCGATCCCGGCACGTTTCTCGAGATCGCGGCGACGCTGGCCAGCGCGCGGCAGATACGGGCGACAGTGTTGCGCCTGGACGTGGAACGCTTTGGTCGGCTGCACGAACTGGCCTACGCCATGGCCGATCTTCCGGCGCTGGAAGAGGCGATCGCGTCGACCATCGGCGAGGACGGCAGCGTGCTGGATAGCGCCAGCCCGAAGCTGGCGCGGTTGCGCGCCGAGGTGCGGATCGCGTTCCAGCGCCTGCAGGAGCGGCTCAACGCGTTGATCACATCGCCGCAGTATGCCGAGGCGCTCCAGGAGCCGATCATCACGGTCCGCAACGGCCGGTATGTCGTGCCGGTCAAGGCAGCGCACCGGCGCGCGATCCGCGGCCTGGTGCACGACCAGTCGTCGTCCGGCGCGACGCTGTACGTCGAGCCGCTGGCGATCGTGGAGCAGAACAACCGCTGGCGCGAGTTGCAGAGCGCCGAGGAAGAGGAGGTCGCCCGGGTTCTGGCCGAGCTGTCGGAACGGGTGGGCGCGGAGGCTGCAGCGATCAGCGCCAGCGTGGATGCCCTGGCCGCCTTCGATCTGGCGCTGGCTATGGCACGCTACGCCAACGCGCTGCGGGCGGTGGAGCCGGAGATTGTTCAACGTTCAGAGGAGCGTGCTCGACCGGTAGCCGACAGCGCGAACTCAGACCGCGTACCTCAGAGCGCAGAACTGTTCCTGGCGCGGGCGCGTCACCCGCTGCTCGACCCGGCGACGGTTGTGCCGATCGACCTGTGGCTCGGCGGCGCCTTCCGGCTGCTGTTGATCACCGGGCCGAACACCGGCGGCAAGACGGTCGCGCTGAAGACCGCCGGGCTGCTGGCGTTGATGGCGCAGGCCGGGCTCCACATCCCGGCGGACGCCCCCTCGCGCCTGCCGGTCTTCGGCCAGCTGTTTGCCGACATCGGCGACGAGCAGAGCATCGAGCAGAACCTCTCGACCTTTTCGTCGCACATGACAAATATCATCCGCATCCTGCGCGAGCTGGAAGCGGCGCGGGCGCGGTGGGAGGTGGACTGGGAGCGCGACCCGGAGTCGACCGCGCCGCCGCCCGCGCTGGTGCTGTTGGACGAGCTCGGCGCCGGGACCGACCCGGTGGAGGGCGCGGCGCTGGCGCGGGCGATCATCGAGCGGCTGCTGGAGCTGGGCGCCTATGGCATCGCGACGACGCACTACGCCGAGCTGAAGGCGTACGCCTATGCGACGCCTGGGGTGGAGAACGCCTCGGTCGAGTTCGATATCGAGACGCTTCGCCCGACCTACCGTCTGACGATCGGTCTGCCGGGGCGCTCGAACGCGCTGGCGATCGCCGAGCGGTTAGGGCTCGACCCGGCGCTGGTGGCGCGGGCGCGCAGCGCCATGGCGCGCGAGGATGTGCAGGTGGAGGACCTGCTGGCCGGCATCCACCGCGAGCGGGCGCAGGCCGCCGCCGAGCTGGCCCGCGCCGAAGAGCTGCGCGCCGATGCTGAGAAGTATCGTGAGCGCCTGAGCGCCGAGCTGCGCGAGTTCGAGGCGCAGCGCGCCGCCGAGTGGCAGCGGGCGCGTGATGCGATCGAGGATGAGCTGCGCGACGTGCGTGCCCAGTTACACCGGCTGCGCGACGATTTCCGCTCGGTGTCGCTGACCCGGCAGTGGCTGGAGGAGGCCGAGAAGCGCCTGCAGGATGCCCAAGAGGCGGTGAGAAGCGCCGCGCCGCCGGCGCGGCAGACGGGGCCCTCGTCGGCGCAGGCGCAGGCCCCGCGTCCGATCCAGCCCGGCGACACCGTGCTGGTGCGCTCGGTCGGGCTGCGCGGCGAGGTGCTGTCGGTGGACGAGGAGGAGCAGACGGCCGACGTGCAGGTGGGGGGCTTCCGCATGCAGGCCGCGCTGGGCGAGCTGCGCCGCGAGAAAAGCAGCGAGCGTCCGGCCCCGGCGCCAGCGCGCCCGGCCATCCCGCCCCCGCCAGATGTGGCGATCAGCCTGGACATGCGCGGCTGGCGCGCCGGCGATGTCGCGAACCGGCTCGACCGCTATCTGAACGACGCGTATCTGGCCGGGTTGCCGTATGTGCGCATCATCCACGGCAAGGGCACCGGCGCGCTGCGGCAGATGGTGCGCGAGACGCTCGCCGGCCACCCGCTGGTGAAGTCGTTCGACAGCGGCGGCCAGGACGGTGGCGACGGCGTCACGGTTGCGCAACTGATCGAGAGATGAACAAAATGATGATACATGACAGGATGTACGCGGTCGCCCCCATCGCAGGAGGGGTGAAGGGCCGCAGGCCCTCCACAGCGTTCTTTTTGGGCGCGCGTGCGCGCGCTAAGATCTTGGAGGGGTTTCGCCCCTCCAAACCACCCCACTGCGTAGTCCCGTGAATTCAGCACGCAGCACTTCTTATGAATAACACCTACACCGTGATCTTGCTCGTGCTCGCGCTGGTGCTGCCGATCGTCGGGGCGATCGCCTTGCGCTGGCTGCTGCCGCGGCTGGCGGCGGCGCAGGTCACGGCCCTGGGGATCGCGATCTTTGCCCTCGCGGCGGCGAGCGCGCTGACGCTCGGCCATGGGGAGATCGATACGCTGCGGATCGGCGGTCTGACGCTGTTCGACCCGTCGCTGGGGGTGCCGCAGGAGGAGCTCGAGCAGGCGCTCGGCGGGGCGCTGACGCCGCAGGGCCTGCCCGCGCCGCTGGCGACGGCAGTGACCGCCGCGACCGCGACCGCCGGGCCGCCCGGCACGGCGGCGCCCCGCGCTACACCGCGC
>JBHOQX010000127.1:0-43888 GCA_042408595.1 Roseiflexaceae bacterium
CCCACAGATCATCTGGCACGCGCCAGATGGTGGGCAGTTCCTTTGGTTGCTTTCGGGTACGTGGCAGTGCGTGCGCTCCTTCCTCATTTCTGCTGCACGGGATGGTACCATATACCCCAACGTTTTGAGATAGTTTCTAAGACCAACAGGGTTCTTTCGTTTGTTATCGTAAATGTTTTGTTCTCACTATTGTTCACGGCTCAAGTTGCGCATGCTGGCGGCGTTGTGGGAGATGGCACGCCAGGCAGTTGCACCCAAGCCGCGCTTACAACTGCTTTAGCGGGTGGCGGCACAGTGACATTCAACTGTGGTGGACCAACAAACATTCTTGTCACAAGCCCGATCACCATCACACAAGACACGGTGATTCAAGGTAGCGGCATCATCACCATCGCCGGTGGCTTGGCTACGCGCCTGTTTTACGTGCCTGCGCCAGCATCGCTAACGCTGAACGATATCACACTGGACAGTGCGTACAGTGCGGATAGCGACGGCGGTGCGATCAGTGCAAGCGGCAGGTTATCGCTGAACAATGTCACCATTAGCAATAGCCAAACCTCCAATCTGTATTGTGGCGGTGCGATCTGGACGAGCGGTGTGACCTCCATCGTCAATAGCCGGTTCCGCCAAAACACGGCTGGCAGCGGTGGTGCGATCTGCACGGGCACACTGGGCACTGCCAGGTTGCAGATCACGAATAGTGATTTTATATCGAACCAGGCGGTGAACCCTAATTTTGCCCCTGGCGGCGCGATCTGGATGCAGTCGGGAGAGCTTGTTTTCACCGGCATCGGCGGCAGCAACCCGGCTGGCCTGATGCACAACAATTCGGCGCAGGACGGAGGCGCCATCTATCTGAATCAAACCGCGGTCGCCACGCTCAGCGGACTTTGGCTGAATGGCAACTCGGCGTCGCACGATGGGGGCGCCATTTACAACAATGCCGGCACACTGAATCTCGCGAATACCATATTTAGCACGAATTCGACCGCGACGAACATTCCCGGTGTGGGTTATGGCGGCGCCATTGCGAATCTCGGCAGGATGACCATCGTCCACAGTCGCCTGAACACGAACCACGGACGATTCGGCGGCGCGGTGTTCGTGGGCGGCAGTCTCACCAGCGCGAGCGCGACGATCGATCACGTTACCTTTTCTCAGAACACCGCGGATCAGTCTGGCGGCGGACTGTACACGAATGTCGATACGACCGTGGTCACGGTGACCGACTCGGTTTTCAACGTGAATACCGCCGCTGGCGTGGGGGGCGGCATTGCGCGGTTCAACGCTCGCCTGACTATCCTCCGCTCCTCCTTCACGCGCAACACGGGCGCTTTGGGCGGCGGTGGAGTGTACGTGAGTGCGGGACCAAACGGTACGGAGGGCGGCTATGTGGAAATACACGATTCCACGTTGAGCACCAATACGGCAACCAATGGGCAGGGCGGCGGATTGTACAACGCAGCGCTGACGAACTTGCAGGGCGTGACGATCAAAGACAACTCTAGCGGCATTTTCACGTTTCGCCTTAGCGGCAGCAAGGTCACGCGCATGAACGACACCGTGTTGCAGAATCCGAACGGGCTCAACTGCGACGGCGATGGCACGCTGTCGGCCTCCGCCGGCGGTAATTTCGCCACAGACAACAGTTGCGGTTTGACAGGCAATGGCGATCAGCAGGGAGTTGGGCTGGATCCGAAACTGGGAGCACTGACGCAGGATCCATTCGGTATCACTTACTATCACATGCCGCAAACCGGCAGTCCGCTCATTAACGCGGCGGTGCCGCCGTGCTCACCGCGCGACCAACGCGGCGCGCTTCGGCAGGATGCCTGCGACATTGGCGCCATAGAATATAGGGGTTTGGTGCCATTGCTCTATCTACCGGTGATAGTCCGGTGAGTAGATAGACGGAGATGAGCAGCGATCAGCAGCAGGTCGCGGTCGCGCGGATGAGCTGACCGGCGAGCTCGACTCGGCCACCGGACGCAGCATCCTGACGATCCTGCGAGAGATCGGGCTGGCGCTGGTGACGCCCGCGATGGTCTCGCACGACCACACCGTGTGCGAGTTCGCCGACACCGTGTGCCAGGTGGTCGATGGGCGGCTTGCGCCGTAGGACTTCTGCAGGCTGGGAATGGCGCGCGTCCGGCCCGCCGGTGGGCAGGCATCCTCGCTCTTGACAAACGTAGCCGTTTGAATTACTATTTGAATGCCGTTTGAATTTCACCTCACCGACGCACTGCTTTCGGGAAGCATACAACGCGATCTGGTTTGCTGGATGCGGTCTGCACACCGTGTCACCGACACGTGTATCAGGCCTGCACCATCTGACGCTATCACACTCTTGACGCTATCACACTCTGGCGCGGCTGGCAGGCATTGGCCAGCGATCTTCACAAAGGAGAGCGCTTCATAGCGGACAGCCCAATGCCGGGTCGGCGTGTGAATGCTTGCTCTTGGCCTCTGGTGGACGGCGATATTTTATTCAAATTGAAATCGCAAGTCGCTGCGAGCGGGCATTGAGCACCTCGGTCCGACAGCAGGATATCGCCGCCGAGCTCGGGCTGTCGGTCAGCACGGTATCGCTGGCGTTGCGAGACGCCGCCCAGGTAGCGGAGGAGACGCGCCTGCGCGTGCGCGAGGCCGCCAAGCGGATGGGCTACACCCGCCGCCGGCCAGCAGCGCGCCACACGGTCGCACAGATCGCCTACATCGCCCAGATCGACCGCGGCAACCTGTTTTACGCTGCGGTGTTGAGCGGCGTCGAGCACGAGTGCCGGCGACTGGGTATTACGCTGCACTACATCAGGATCGAGACGTTCGACGAGCGAGCGCAGGCGTCGTTGTGCGAGGCGGACGCGCTGCTCGCCGCGGGCACGATCCCCGAGCGAACGATCCGTGGCTTGATGAGGCTTGCTCGACCGCTGGTGCTGGTGGACAACAACCTGGCCCAGCTCGGTGTTGATCGGGTGTTGATCGAGAACTATGGCAGCACCTGGCGCGCGGTCGAGTACCTGGCGCGCCTGGGGCACCGGCGCATCGCTCACCTGCGCGGGCCACTCGACCATCCCAGTTTCCGCGACCGGCAGTTGGGCTACCGGGGCGCGGTCGAGGCGCTGGGCCTGGAGCCGATCGAACTGCGCTGCGAAGATGTCGGTCCCGGGGGAACCGCGCCGGTGGTCGACCGGTGGTTGGACGCGCATGGGGCGAATTTCACCGCGCTGTGCGTCTTCCACGACGAGGCGGCCGTCGAGGCCATCCACGCACTGCAGGACCGTGGGCTCCAGGTGCCGGCCGATATCTCGGTCGTCGGCTTCGACGATATCGAGATGGCCCCCCTGGTGCGCCCGGCGCTCACGACATGTCACGTCTATCGCGAGCAACTCGGCGCGCTGGCGGTGCGGCGGCTGATAGAGCGGGCCGCGCACCCGGAGGCGCCGCCGACCGCGGTGACGCTCGATACCACTCTGGTGGAGCGTGCTTCGACACGGGCGCTGACGTAGGCGCGCCAATCATCTGGAGCGTGCGGGCGGCGTCGTGGCCGCCCCAAGTGTCTCCCCAAGGGCGCGGGAGGATCGCGTGTCTGTGTCGAGACGACCGCTCTGGATCGTCCTCGCCGACCTTCCGCTGGCGAAGCGGGAGTCGCCGAAGAAACTACGGACGGTAGATATGCGCAAGCGACTTCCTGCCGGAGATCTGGAAGATCTACCAATCGGGCGGCAAGCAGCACGGCATTCGGTTCCTGACGATCGGCGCCTACCTGTTCTACAACAAGAAAATCTTCGACGACGCCAAGATCCCGTACCCGCCGACCGACCGGGACGACAAGAGCTGGACGTGGGACAAGCTGTTGGACCTCGCCACGAAGCTCACCCAGAACCCGGAGGATCCGAACACGGCCAATTACGGGCTTGGCACCGGCGAGCTGTGGCCCAAGTTCGACGCCGTGCCGATGATCTCCGGCAGGGATCTCTGGACAGCCGAGGCGCTCGAGACCGGCTTCTTCGGCCCGCTGAAGATCACCGACCCGGCCGTGGTCAATACCTTCCAGACATTCCACGACCTGGCGTATGTCGAGGTGGAGAACACCAGGCTGGCCTGGACGTTCGTGAAATTCTTGACGTCCAAAGATCAGCAGGCGGCCTACACCAAGGCCACCGGCACGCCGCCGGTCCGTGCTTCGCTGCTCGATGGCTACTACAAGCAGTTCGAGAAGTGCATCCCGCCCGACCAGGTGAAGCAGGTCTTTACCGGGGCCTTCTCGCACGGCCGCGAGTCGTCCAACCACTTGCTGGTGGGCTAGACAGAGCCTAGAATGAGCTGAGCACGACGTGGGACAACGGCCTCTCGACCTTCTGGAACGACCCGGCTGGCAAGGCATCGGATGTGCTGGCGCAGGTTGAGACCGACGTGAACGCGGCGCTCGAGCGGATCAAGAGCGAGCACCAGAAGTAGCTGGAGCTGGCCATCATCGGAGCCGGCGCGGGGTGGCGCAGGGCTGTGCCGCCCCGCCGTGCGCAGCGGGGGCGCGGCATTCGCGCCCCCGCCGGCTGTCTGCCGGCCGCACGTCAATCTCGCTGAATGGGCAGCATGCCTGAGAGGAGATGGTTCTTTGTGTCCACCGGACACGTCTCTTCAAAGCTTCAGAAGACGCGAAAGGTAAACGGCGCAACGACCCGTAAACCACGTGATACCGGCCGCGGGCTCCCTGGCAGCGCCTTGCCGCCTGGCCCGGTTGCGAGCCGGCGATTGTTTGGTATAGTGTCCAATTGTTTGCCCTTTCATTCTACACCGCCGGGCATCGGGCGGCAACAGGGAGGCTTCTATGGCTGAGAAGGTGAAGGTCGGTGTGATCGGTGTCGGGCAGATCGGCAAGCGGCACGTACAGACGTATGCCGAGATGCCGAATGTCGAGATCGTGGCGATCGCGGACGTGGCCGACGAGGAGCGCGAGCGCGTCGCCGCGCAGTACGGCATCCCGCGTTCGTTCAAGAACTTCCGCGATCTGCTGGCGCTGCCGGAGATCCAGGCGGTCGATGTCTGCCTGCATAATAATTTCCATGCCCCGGTCAGTATCGCGGCGATGGAGGCCGGTAAAGATGTGTTTTGCGAGAAGCCGATGGCCGGGACCTACGCCGATGCGCTCAGCATGTACGAGGCGTCGCGGCGGCTCGGGCGGCGGCTGGCGATCCAGAACTTCATGCTCTTCAGCCGCGAGACCAAAGCCGCCCGCCGGCTGATCGACGCCGGCGCGCTCGGCCGGCTGTACCACGGGCGGGCGGTCGGCTTCCGCCGGCGCGGGCGGCCGTACGTGGACGGCTATGGCACTAGTAATTTCGTGCGCAAGGCGACAGCTTCCGGCGGCGCGCTGATCGACCTGGGCGTCTACTACATCATGACCATGCTGCATCTGCTCGGCACCAGCGATGTCGAGACGATCACCGGCCGCGCGGCGCAGGAGATCGCGATGTACGAGGATCGCCGCACCAACGGCGGCTACGATGTCGAGGAGCTCGGCCTCGGCTTCGTGCGGCTCGCCGGTGGGGTGACGCTGGATATCGAGGTGAGCTGGGCCGAGCACTACGAGGGGACCGAGTCGAGCAAGGTGCTCGGCACCCTCGGCGGGCTGCGGCTCGAGCCACTGCGGTTCTTTACAACGCTGGCCGACATGGAGATGGACGGCACGTTCAATCTGGACGGCGCCGAGTTCCGTCTGCACGCCTGCGACCCAACCTACGACGCCTACGATGGCCCGCAGCAGCACTGGATCGCCACGCTGCAGGGGCGCGTCCCCGGGATCGACACCGTCAGCCTGGCCCTGGCGACGGCGCTGATCAGCGAGGGCATCTATCTCTCCAGCCAGCTCGGGCGCGAGGTGACCCCTGCAGAAGTGCGCGAGCGCTCGGTTTCGACGGCGGTGACGGGGTTGTAGGGTTCAGGGGTCGGGGTTCAGAGTGGGAGGGTTCAAGATTTGGAGTCCGAGGCGGATGGCCGTCGTTCATCCTGAATCAGGAAGCGCAATCGGCATTGTGCCGGCGTGCTCCCGACCTCTGACTCCTGAGCTCGGCCCCGCCGATTCTCACCCACGATCCTGATCATCGACGGGATAGCTGTTGAAAACGGCTGCCTGGCTCCGCGTGCGCGACCGCGGCGCCTTCATTCGCCTCAGCGGCGTGCTCTTCCTGGTGTATGCGGCGACCGGCCTGTGGGCGCCGCTTATGTCGGTCTATACCCGCGACCTGGGCGCGACGACGGCCGAGATCGGGCTGGTGCTGGCGGTCGCGCAGGCGGTTGGCCTGCTGTCGCAGTATCAGTGGGGGCGGCTGTCGGACTGGCTCGGGCGGCGAGCGCCGCTGGTGGTGCTGGGCGCTGGGGGCCTGTGCCTGGCGTTCCTCGGCAGCGCTGCCGCCGATCGGGCCGGCTGGCTGTTCCTGACGCGCGGGCTGGAAGGCGCGGCGATGGGCGCCTACACGACCGGCAGCCTGGCGCTCATCGGCGACCTGCTGGAGGACCAGGCGGGCTGTGGCCGGCTGATGGGCACATATCGGATGTTCGGCTCGCTTTCGTTCGCCATGACCGCGCTGCTCGGCGGCGCCCTGGCGGATTGGGTGGGCCTGCGCGCGCCACTGCTCGTCGCGGCTGTGTGCTACGGCCTGGGGTGCGCGCTCAGCTTTGGCATCCGCGAGCCGCGCGCCTTTCGCGGTCCGGTGCCCGCCATCCCGGCAGACCCCGGCGCGGCGCTGCCGCTCGACCCGCTGCGCCGCCGGGCGCTCTGGTCGTTCCTGGCGCTGCTGTTCGTCTGGATGCTCGCGTCCGGCGCGGTGGTGGCCCTCTGGCCGGTGTCCATGGCGGACCAGGGCTTCAGCCGGACGGCAACCAGCGGGCTGTGGGCTTTGGCGGCGCTGGTCGAAGTGCCGTGCATGATCCTTGCCGGGCAGTTGTCGGATCGATTCGGGCGCAAGCAGGTGCTGCTGTTCGGCATCACCAGCATGGCGGCGGTCTTTCTGGCCTACACCCTGACGGCCAGCTTCGGCTGGCTGGCGGCGGCTCAGGTGCTGCGCGGCATAGCGTTCGCGTCGTTCGAGGCCCCGGCGCTGCTCTCCATCACCGAGTTGGGGCTGCGGCAGCAGCGCGGGCGGCTGGCAGGGCTATACTACTCGGCCAGCGGCGGCGGCAGTATCGCCGGCGCGGCGCTGGGTGGGATCGCGGCGCAGCAGGTCGGCATGGCGCGGATGTTCCAGGGTGTCGCCCTACTGATGCTGGCGACGACCGCGGTGGTCGGGGTGGTGATGCCACGCCTGCGGGCGGTGGCCGCAGAGACGCCGACGCCGCAGCAGTCGAGGGTGTAATCCGCCCTCGTCGCAGGACGACAGCCGGCTTACCGGCCGGGAGGCACTTGTATTTGGGATGGCCTGTGTTCATCTTCTGTTCTCTATCTGCCTCATGAAGCAAGGACCCTCCATGGAAAAACTTGGCGTCGCTTTCCTTGGGTTGGACCATTGGTACGCTGCCTTCGATCTGCTGGGCGCGGCGGCGCGGAGCGAGCGGGTGCGCGTGGTCGCGGTGGCGCACGACGATGCGGTGCGTGGCGAACAGGCGGCGCGCGAGGCCGGCGCCGCCATCGCGACGACCGACTATCGCGCCGCACTCGATCGGCCGGATGTGCAGCTTGTGGCGGTGTTGTACAGCAGCGACCGCGCCGCCGCGGTCTGCCGAGAGGCGGCGGCGCTCGGCAAGCAGATCGTCTGCGTCAAGCCCATGGCGCGCGATCTCGCAGACGCCGACTCGGTCGTCGCGGCGGTGCGGAGCGCGGGCGTGACCTTCTTCCCGCTGGACTGCAACGGGCGGCTGCGGCCCGACCTGCAACGGACCCGCGCCTGGCTGCGCGAAGGGCGGATCGGCCGGCCGCTGCGCTACCTCCATACCCTGCACGCTAGTCTGCCGATGGCGTGGCCGGGCCACGACGACCCGGGCTGGTGGACCGATCCGGCGCGTGTGCCAGGCGGCGCCTGGCTCGACCACGCGATCTACGCGATTGACACCGCCCGCTGGTTGCTCGGTGCCGAGCCTGCCAGCGTGGCCGGCATCTACGGCCGGCAGCGCTACCCGGAGTTGCCGGTCGAGGATTTCGGCATCGCCGCGTTCACGTTCGCCAACGGTGCCGTGGCGGTGATCGAGGACACCTGGACCAGCGACCGCGGCTATGGCCTGTACCGCAACGAACTGATCGGTAGCGCCGGCGCGATCGTCGAGGAGAGCGGCGGGCGGCTGGCGCTGCGCGGGGCGTTCGGCTTCGACGACTGGGTGGTGGCCGCCCCGGCGCGCGGGCCGCACCAGTCGGCGATCGAGCACGTCGCGGCGTGCATCCGCGGCGAGGCCGAGCCGCTCGCAACGGTTGAAGACGGGCGGGCCAACCTGGCGGCCTGCCTGGCGTTCTACCAGAAGGCTATTCGTGTGTAATACACAGGGCGTACGCGGCTGCCCGCATGGCGGGAGGTGTGGCGGGCCGCAGGCTCTCCACGAGGTTTGTTTGGGTTGAAGAAGGTGGCATATGGCTGATACGCTGCGAATCGGCGTGCTCGGGCTGAGCCACGATCACGTCTGGGAGAACCTGCGCGCGCTGGCCGCGTCCGGCGCGGGAGCGTTGGTAGCGGCGGCCGATCCGCGCCCCGAGCTCCGCGAGCAGGCGCGCGCCCTGGGCTGCGAGCGGCTGTTCGACGACTACGAGCGGCTGCTGGACGACGTGGCTCTCGATGCGGTCTACATCTTCGCCGATAACCGCACGGGCGCCGAGTTGGGGCGGCGGGCGGCGGCGCGCGGGTTGCACATCCTGATCGAAAAGCCGATGGCCGCCGACCTGCCGGGCGCGGCCGGGCTGCACGCGGCGGCGCGCGCGGCGGGTGTGCAGTTGATGGTCAACTGGCCGATCGCCTGGTGGCCCGATCTCCAGTTCGCGCTGCGGCTGATCGACGAAGGGCGGATCGGCCAGGTGTTTCAGGTCAATTACCGCTCGGCGCACGCCGGCCCGCGCGAACTCGGCTGCTCACCGGCCTTCTCGGAGTGGCTGTACGATCCGCGGCGCAACGGCGGCGGTGCGCTGATCGACTACTGCTGCTACGGCGCGGCACTCACCTGCCTGCTGCTCGGGCTGCCCTCGCGCGTCACGGCGGTGAGCGCGCGAATCGCCAAGCCGGACCTGCCGGCGGAGGACAACGCCGTGCTGCTTATGCAGCACGCCCGGGCGATCAGCAGCAGCACGGCTTCCTGGACTCAGATCGGGCACCTGACGAGCTACATCCCGACGTTCTACGGCAGCGAGGGCACGCTTGTGGTGCAGCGCGGCGAGGTGTGGCTGGCCGACCGGGCGCACGAGGACGGCGTGCGGCTGGACGTGCCGCCCCCGACGCCGGGCGCGCGCTCGTCCGCGGAGTTCTTCCTCGGCCATGTCCGCTCTGGCGAGCCGATCCGGGGGCTGTGCAGCCCGGAGGTCGGCCTGATGGCGCAGGAAGTGCTCGCCGCCGGGCTGCGCTCCGCGGCAGAGGGGCGAGCCGTGTCGCTGCCGCTCCCTGTGAGCAGTCTAGCGTTCTGAGAGGCCGTCTGAAACGCTCCCGGCGGGGGAGTTGGGATCCTGCGGCCCCCGAAGATATCCTGCTCCGCTGCACGGACGCCAGAATACTACCCCCTCTCCCAGGTACGGGCGAGGGGCACGGGGGTGAGGGCATTGGAGCGCATCACCATTCCCGCTCGGCCTGCGCGATCCATACGCCATCCATCCGCTCGACTGGCTGCGCGCCTCAGAACATCAAGCTTTCGCCCTTCGTCCTTCGTCTTTCGTCCGAAGCGCATAGAGGAGCCAAACCAATGCAAACCACCTTCTGTTCGGCAAATTACGTGGCCCGCGCCGCGAACTACGCGCTGCGCCCGTTCGACTGGGGCAAGGCCGAGCGTCTCACGGTCGAAGCGAACACCGAGGCAGCGTTCGACGCGATGTGCCGCGATGTCGCGGCAGCCGGGTTCCGCTCGATCGAGATCTGGCGGGCCCACGCCTGGCCGGAGGGGCTGGACGACGCGCGGGCCGCGGCGCTGCTGGCCGCGCTGGGACGGCACGGCCTGGCCGCCGTCAGCTATGCCGGCGGAGTGAACGGCCCGGACGCCGCGGACATGATGCGCGCCGCGCGCAAGCTCGGCATCACCCTGATCGCCGGCTCGCTCAGCGCCGAGCGCGCGCCGGAGGTAGCCCGGCTGGCGCGCGAGCACGGCGTGCGTATCGCCATCGAGAACCACCCGGAGAAGCACCCGGACGAGGTGCTCGCCAAGCTCGCCGGAAACGAGGACGTGATCGGTGCGTGTGTCGACACCGGCTGGTGGCTGACACAGGGATACGACCCTGCGGCGGCCATCCGGGCGCTCGGCCCGCACCTGTGGCATGTGCATCTGAAGAGCGTCCGGGCGGTTGGCGGCCACGAGACCTGTCCGCTCGACGAGGGGCTGCTGGACGTACCGGCGGTGCTCGCCGCGCTGCGCGAGGTCGGCTACGACGGCTACCTGAGCATCGAGCACGAGCCGGAGTACCACGATCCGACCGCCGAGGTTGCGCGCAGCCGGGAGTATGTAGAACGTCTGCTGTAGGCCCGGACGGGCGCACGGACCGAGCGTCGGACGGCAGTCAGCCAATCCGACCATCAGACATCGGCCGGTTTCTTTGATGACCGCCCTGGTACACCGACCCGCAGAGGATCATCCTGCGCGACCGACGCGCGAGGCCGTTCGAAGAGCCGGTGCCGGAGGTGAAGGGGATCGCCCTCTATTGCTTCCGCGCGCCGCCGACATAGCGACTCGTCCATCACCCGTTGTGGCCTGCGATCGCCGCTCGCTCGCCACCAAGCTCTCGTCGCTCAGCTGCAATCTCTAGCGAGGTAATGCAATGGCCCAGCACTTCCCGGACGGTTTCCTGTGGGGCGCGGCGACCGCCGCCTACCAGATCGAAGGGGCGTGGAACGAAGACGGACGCGGCGAGTCGATCTGGGATCGCTTCGCCCATACCCCTGGCAAGATATTTCAGAACCAGAACGGCGACATCGCCTGCGACCACTACCACCGCTGGCGCGACGACATCGCGCTGATGCGCGAGATCGGGCTGAATGCCTATCGCTTCTCGATCAGCTGGCCGCGCATCCTGCCGGAGGGAACGGGCGCGGTCAACCAGGCCGGGCTGGATTTTTACGACCGGCTGGTCGATGGGCTGCTCGACGCCGGGGTGCGCCCGTTCGTCACGCTCTACCACTGGGACCTGCCGCAGGCGCTGCAGGACCGCGGCGGCTGGGCCAGCCGCGACACTGCCGCGGCGTTCGTCCGCTACGCCGAGATCGTTGTGCGCCGCCTGGGCGACCGGGTGAAGGACTGGATCACGCACAACGAGCCGTGGTGTACGGCGTTTCTCGGCCACTGGCTCGGCCAGCACGCCCCCGGTCTGCACCACGGCCCGGTGCTCCAGGTCGCCCATCATGTGCTGCTGTCGCACGGGCTGGCCGTGCCGGCGATCCGCGCCGCCGGCCCCGGCGCGCGGGTCGGGATCGCGCCGAACTTCTCGCCGGCCTACCCCGCCTCGGACAGCCCGGCCGACCAGGCCGCCGCCCGCCGCCACGACGGCTTTTTCAACCGCTGGTTCCTCGATCCGCTCTTCGGCCGCGGCTATCCGGAGGACATGCTGGCGCTCTATGGCCCGATGGCGCCGCAGCCCCAGCCCGGCGACCTCGACACGATCGCCGCGCCGATCGATTTCCTCGGCGTCAATTTCTACAACCGCGCGGTCGTGCGGGACGCGCCGGACAACCCGCCGCTCCACGTCGCCGCTATCGAGCCGCCGGGCGAGTACACCGCCATGGGCTGGGAGGTCTACCCGGACGCGCTGCGCGTTTTGCTGCTGCGGCTCCAGCGCGACTACGCCCCGCCACGGATGTATATCACCGAGAACGGCGCGGCCTACGAAGACACGCTGGAGGGGGATGCGGTCCACGACCCGCAGCGCATCGCCTACCTCGCCGGCCACCTGGCCGCCTGCCAGGCCGCGATCGCCGACGGCGCGCGGGTGGAGGGCTACTTCGTCTGGTCGCTGATGGATAATTTCGAGTGGGCCTACGGCTACAGCAAGCGCTTCGGCCTGGCCTACACCGACTACCCGACGCAGCGCCGCATCCCCAAGGACAGCGCGCGTTTCTACCGCACGGTAATCGAGCGCAACGGGCTGGACGAGCTGCGTTAGGACGACGCGATGCACACCCTTTTGCTCACCAACGGCTGGCAGGTACGCCGGCGCGACCCGGCCCGCCCCCTGGCTGACGACGTCGCTGCCGCCGACGGCTGGCTGCCCGCCAGCGCGCCCGGCACGGTGCACCAGGACCTGCTGGCCGCCGGCGCCATCCCCGATCCATTCGTCGCCTTGAACGAGCGCGAGGTCCAGTGGGTCGGTGAGGCCGACTGGCTCTACCGCAGCACCTTCGATCTGCCGCCCGAGCTGGCCGCCGCACCCCGCCTCGACCTCTGCTTCGACGGGCTCGACACCTTCGCGACGGTCTGGCTGAACGGCGAACAGGTGCTGGCGAGCGACAACATGTTTGTTCCGCGGCGTCTGGCTGTCGCCGGCCAGCTGCGCGCCGGCGGCAACCAGCTGTGCATCCTGTTCGAGTCGGCGCTGCGGCGCGGGCGCGAGCGCGAAACCGCCGCCGAGAAGCTGCCGCTCTGGAACGGCGACTCGAGCCGCCTGTACGTCCGCAAGGCGCAGTACCACTACGGCTGGGACTGGGGGCCGACGCTGCTGACGGCCGGGCCGTGGCGCACCATCCGGCTGGAGGGCTATGCCGCCCGCGTCGCTGAACTGGCCTGCCCGGCGGAGCTCAGCGCCGACCTGGCATCCGCCCGGCTGCCGGCCCATGCCCTGGTCGAAGGGGACGCTACGGCGGTACGCTTCGAACTGTTCGGGCCGGACGGCGCGCTCCTGCACAGCACCGACGTGCCGGTGGAGGACGGCGCGGCGGCGTACACCTTCACCGTGGCGTCGCCGGCCCTCTGGTGGCCGCGCAGCTACGGCGGCCAGCCGCTGTACCGGCTGGCCGCCACAGCCAGCACCGACCGGCGGGAGCTTCGGTTGGGGCTGCGCCGGCTGCGGCTCGTGCAGGAGCCGCTCGACGGCGAGGCGGGCGCAAGCTTCTTTTTCGAGGTGAACAACACCCCGATCTTCTGCGGCGGCGCGAACTGGATCCCGGCCGACTCCTTCACGCCGCGCGTCACGCCGGAGCGCTACCGCGCCTGGATCGAACGCGCCATCGACGCTAATCTGGTGATGCTGCGCGTCTGGGGCGGCGGCATCTACGAGGACGACACCTTCTACGACCTGTGCGACGAAGCCGGCCTGCTGGTCTGGCAGGATTTCATGTTCGCCTGCGGGCTCTATCCTGCCGATCCGGCCTTCCAGGCCGGCGTGCGCGCCGAGGCCGAGGCGCAGGTGCGCCGCCTGCGCCATCACCCATGCATCGCCCTGTGGTGCGGCAACAACGAGGACTACCTGCTCGCCGGGCTGCTCGGGCGCTACGACCCGGCCCGCCCGCCTGAAGGCGACACGGCCTTCCCCGCCCGCACGATCTACGAGCGGCTGCTGCCCGACGTCTGCGCCGCACTCGACCCGGCGCGCCCCTACTGGCCCGGCTCGCCCTACGGCGGCGCGGACCCGAACGACCCGGCGAGCGGCGACCGGCACACGTGGGATATCTGGCACGGCCTTGTCGCGCCATACCAACATTATGTCAAATTTGGCGGACGATTCGTCAGTGAGTTCGGTATGCAGGCCGCGCCTGTGATGGCGACGATCGCCGCCTTCATGCCGCCAGGCGACCGCAACCCCTTCGGGCCGGCCTTTGAACATCACAATAAAGCGCCGGATGGACCACGCCGCCTGGCGGTGTATCTGAGCGACAATCTGCCGCTTCCAGCAACGCTCGATGATTATGTCTACTCTACCCAACTCATCCAGGCCGAGGCACTGACATACGCCGTGCCCACCTGGCGGCGGGGTTGGGGCGGGCCAGGGCGCTACGCCAGCGCCGGCGCGCTGGTCTGGCAGCTCAACGACTGCTGGCCGGTGACGAGCTGGGCGTTGGTGGACTATTACCTGCGGCCCAAGCCGGCGTACTACGCGCTGCGGCGCGGGCTGGCCCCACTGGCGCTGGGGCTGGCCGCTGGCGCGGCGGGCGTGGAGGTCTGGGCGGTGAACGGCACGCTCGCGCTGGTCGAGGCCGAGCTGGAGCTGCGCGCCTGGACACTCGACGGCGCGCTGGCGGCGGAGGAGCGGCGCGCCGTGGCGCTCGGGCCGAACCAGGCGACCGAGCTAGGCGTCTTCGGCGGGGCCGGGGCGGGCCATGTCGTCGGGGCGCGCCTGGTCTCGCTGCATCGCGGCCAGCCGGCCGGGGGCGAGGTACTGGCACGCGCCGCGCTGTGGCCACAGCCGCTGAAGTACCTGCCGCTGCGCGACCCTGGCATCCGGGTCGAGGCGCTCGGCGGCGGTCGGTTCCGTGTCAGCGCGGCGCGCCCGGCCAAGGGTGTCTGGCTGGCCGCCGGCGGCGAGGTCGAATGGAGCGACAACATGCTGGACGTGCTGCCGGGCGATCCGCAGGAGATCGCGGCGCAGGGCGGTGCGCCAGGTTCGGAGGTCAAAGTCCACTATTTGCAATTCAACTAATCAACGGAATCAACGCAACGTAATCGTGCTATCAGCCGGAGGCACACGCACGCCCAAGTCATGGCGACGCTTCCTGACCATCGCGCCGGTCGGGGCCACCGCGCTGCCGGGGGCCGCCGCGCCGGCGCAGCCCGGCCAGCGGCCCGCGCGAATCAACACGGTATCCTCGCTCAGCTCCATCTCAGGTCGGAGGCCATTCCCGCCGATTGTCCCATCACCGCTGGCGGATATTCCGCCGGCCGCCCGATGCCGCGCCTCGCCCGGTATGCTACGCTCATCCCAAGAGCGAGAAGGATTGCGATACGGCGGCCGCGGGAGCGACAGGCGCCCGCGTCGCCGCCGACCGGCCACCGCTGCGCCGCCGTTCCCACAGGGAAAACATGAACGATCCACGCCCCTTCGGCCCCTGGCTGCGCGAATTGCGCGCCGCACGTGATCTGACGCAGGAGGCGCTGGCCGAACGTGTCGGCTGCGCGCCCCAGACGATCCGCAAGCTCGAGAGCGGCGAGCGCCGCCCATCGCGCGAGATGGCCGCCCGCCTGGCACACATCCTCGACCTGCCGGACGCGGCACGCGGCGACTTTGTGCGCGCCGCCCGCGCGCCGCGCCCGGCCGCCGGCGCCGCAGCGCCCGCGCATCCGGTCGTCCTCCCGCCGCCGATCGTCTCCTTGCCGGCGGCGCCGAATGCGCTGGTCGGGCGGGAGGCCGAGCTGGAGGCGCTGGCTGGCCTGCTGCGCGACCCGGCTGTGCGGCTGATTACGCTGGCCGGCCTGGGCGGCGCCGGTAAAACGCGCCTGGCGCTCGCCGCCGCCGCGGCGCATACCGGAGCTTTTGCCGACGGCGTGGCTTTTGTCGCCCTTGCGCCCGTCGAGTCACCGGAGCAGCTGGCGCGCATGATCGCGGGCGCGCTTGGCGTGGAGGCGAGTGATCGCGGCAGCCCGGCGGACCAATTGCTTGGCTACTTGCACGAGCGGCACATGCTGCTGGTACTGGACAACTTCGAGCACGACCTGGCGGGTGCCGACCTGCTGGCCGAGATCGCCGGCCGTGCGCCGGACGTGACGCTGCTGGTCACATCGCGCGAGCGGCTGCGTCTCCCATTCGAGTGGGTTATCCATGTCGCGGGTTTGCCGCGGAACGACGCGCTCGCGCTCTTCGTGCAGCGGGCGCGCCAGGCCGGCTACGCCGTCGCCGACGGCGACCGCACCGCAATCGCCCGTATCTGCGCGCTCGTCGACGGGCTGCCGCTGGCGATCGAGCTGGCCGCCGCCTGGACACCGCTGCTCGCGTGCCAGGAGATCGCCGCCGAGATCGAGCGGAGCATGGACTTCCTGGCGCGGGGCGTGCGCCCCCATCCGGGGGGGCGCGGCGCATCGCAGCGCCACCATTCGCTGCGGGCCGTGTTCGATTCGTCGTGGCGGCTGCTGCCGGAGGCCGAGCGCCGCGTGTTGCTCCGGCTGTCGGTCTTCCGCCGCGGCTTCAGCCGGGCGGCGGCGGAGGCGGTCTGCGGCGCACCCGGGTTGCTTCCCGCGCTCGCGGCGCTGGCCGATCGGTCGCTGCTGCGGGCCGGGGCCGGCGGGCGCTTCGAGTTGCACGAGATGGTCCGGCAGTTCGCGGCTGAGTTGCTCGACTCCGCGCCAGCGGATCATGCTGACGCGCGCGCCCGGCATGCCGCCTACTACGCCGGGCTTCTCGCGCAGCACGAGACCGCGCTCAAGAGCGACGCCCAGCTTGCGACGCTCGCGGCCCTGGCGCCGGACATGGACAACATCCGGCTGGCCTGGCAGCACGCCGTCGAGGCAGCCGATGGCGCGCGCCTGCACCAGATGGCGCCGGGGCTCGGCTGGCTGTATGAAGTACGCGCGTGGTTCGCTGAGGCCGACGCGGCCTTTGGCCGGGCGGCGGCGGCGCTGGCGCCCACGGCCGCGGGCGATGGTGCGGCTGACCGGGCGGCGTACGGCCTCATTTTGGCGACGCACGGCTGGTTCCGCTTTCGCGCCGGCAGCCCCGCGGATGCGACCGCCCTGCTGGATCGCAGCATTCCGCTCTTGCGGGGCGGCCACGACGCCGAAGGGCTGGCGCTGGCGCTGATCTGGCGTGGCTTCATCGGCGACCTCCTCGGCGACACGGCAGCGGCGCGCGGTGTGCTGCAAGCGGCACTCGACGCCGCTCGTGGAACCGGCAGCGGATGGCTGGCGGCGCTGGCGCTGGCGGCGGCCGGGGCGGCCGCGCAGCGCCGGGGCGACCTGCCGCAGGCGCGCGAGCTGCTGTGCGACAGCGTCGCCGCCTGGCGGGCGGTCGGCGATCCGCGCGGGCTGGTGTACAGCCTCACTTTCCTCAGCGCGGTACTGGTTGACCTGCGGCGGTATCACGAGGCCCAGACGTTGCTGCATGAGTGCGTCGCGATCTGCGGGCGGCTGAACGACCAGTGGGGCATGGCCGCGGCGCTGAACCGGCTCGGGGTCATCGCCGCGCGTCAGGGCGATCTGGCCGAGGCGCGCTACCTTTTTATCGAAAGTCTGGCGACGGCGCGGACGCTCGGCGACCATTGGGGCGTCGCCGAATCGCTGGCAAACCAGGCGGAGCTGGCGCTGGCGCTGGGCGATGTCGCGGCGGCGCGGCAGATCTTCCACGAGGCGCTCGCGGCGGGCGTGCAGCCGACGCCGGTCCTGCTCAAGGCGCTACTGGGCATCGCGCGCCTCATGGCCCAGAGCGGCGCGGTGGAGTCGGCGCTGGAAGTGCTGGACGCCGTGATGCGCCACCCGTCCAGCCCGCGCCCGATCGCCGAGCGCGCCGGCCAGATGATCGGCCGGCTGACCGCCACTGCCGCGGCCCCCTCTGCCGGGCCGCAGGCCTTCCCCCTGGTGCTGGAGCGGGCGCGCCGCTGGGCCGCGCTGATGTGACGGTGCGCCCCAAGAGATCGCTTCCTGCGGTTCGCTTCAGCTTAAGGCTATCAGCACACCCTTCTGCTCGACAGCGCGCTTGAGGGCCTTAAGGCGCTGGCGCACGTCGCGGCGGAAGACAAGGCGGAGGATCGGCTCCAGCGCAAACGCCAGGGCGCGCGGCGCGGCCCGCAGACTGTAGCGGAACGTCACCTCGGTCTGGTCCCCGCCAAGCTCCTTGAAACGCCACGAGCCGGCGAACGACGCCAGGATCGCCGGGCCGCGCGTCATCTTCACCGCCACCACCTTGGGCGCGCGGAAGGAGACGTACTCTGTCTCCATTCCCATCCCGCTGCGCGCCACGCACCAGGCGCGCACGCCCACCCCGGCCTCGGCCGCCCCACCGACCAGCCGGGCTTCGCGCAGGAACGGGTCCCAGTCGAGCCGGCGGTCGTAATCCTGCGTCAGGTCGAACAGCGCCGCCGCCGGCGCGCGGATGATGATCGATTCTGCGATCACGGGCATTTGGAAGCCTCTCGTTGCGTTCAGCGTTCAGAATGCAGTGTTACGGTTTCCGTCTGGCTCATACCACTTTGAACGCTGAACGCCGAACGCTCAATTCGCGCCCGGCGAGGCGCTCCAGTTTGCGCCGCGCGCGGACCGGCTGGGTATCGCACAGCCGCCGCCAGCGCGGCAGGATGCTCCCTTCGATCCAGGCCCAGCGCTGGGCAAAGTTCGCCACATTCCCTCCCGGCAGATAGTCGCCGAACGTTTCCAGGTGGCCGGGGATCGGCGACGGGATCCAGCCGGATGCGTGGCGCCAGAGCCGCGGATTCTCGTCGTAGACGACCGTTTGTAGGACACCCTCCTGCTCATGGCGCAGCAGTGCGGCGTTACCTGCCCAGATGAGCCCGTCGTCGCCGGCGCGCCGCCCCGCGTCGATCTGGCGCCATGCAGCCAGGATGACCGGGCCGATCCGCCCGGCGCGGGCGCTGGCCTCCAGTTGGCGGATGCCACCCTCCTCGTAGGCCAGGTGCTGCCAGTAAATATCGGTATAGACTGCCCGGTTGCCGCGCGAGAGCGCGTCGAACAGCGCGAGCGACTCGGCGGAGAAGAGACCGACGAGCGCGCTCAGCCGCGCCCGGCCCATGCCGGCCATCGCCAGCATGCCGAATCCGACGGTGGACGACGCGAACGCGGCCATACCGGCCCAGCGGAACGTTTCGGGCGCACGCAGGGAGATCGCGGCATAGGCCGCGCTGATCTCGCGGTTGCGGCGGAAGGCGGCACGCATCGCCGCGCCCGGAGCGGCCTCCGCACGCAGCAGCCGTTCGGCGCGGCTTTGCCAGTCCTCGCTCTCGTCCCGCCGGTGCGGCGCGGAGCGCAGCGGGGTAGCGGGCATGGCAGGTATCGTCATGTGCACAGCTAGCCTCCTGGGGCATCGTCGACGCTGGAAGCAGTACACCATATCCGACGCACGGCCGCCAGCGCCTGCCGCCCCGGGAAGCGTTACCGGAACCACTACAACTGAAAGGGCCGGCCGCTCGTTGAGCGTACCGGCCCCATCGTGTCAGGTGATTATCTCTCCGTCATCCGCAGCGGCGCTAGGCGCGGCGGCGCAGCACCAGCCCGCCGGCCAACAGCACCACAGCCATCAGCGCGAAGGCCGCGATCGGCAGCTCCTCGCCGCTCGTCGTCGGCAGGGTGCTCGGGCCACCCGTCGCGGGCGCGGCCGCCGGGGTTGTCACAACCGGCTGCGCCTTGAGCGTCTTGTCGCCCACCAGGCCCACGGCAAAGACATCGTAGATCTTGCCGGCCTCTAGCTTGGTGCCCGGCAGGTCGATCACGACATCGCTGGCCCCGGCCGGGGTGACCTGCAGATCGTAGCTGCCGGCATCAACCTCCAGGTAGTCTGACGCCTTCGGGAAGGCCAGGTTGGAGATCAGGGTCGGGCCGCCCTTGACCTTCACATCGACGGCCGGCGCGTCCGGCGAGGCGTGGATAACACGTACTTTGGCCTTCCCGCTGGCCGGGGCGGCCAGGTTGTCGGCCAGAACGTCCGGCTTGATCTCGGCCAGCTTGCCGACCGCGGCGATCGTGTAGGCCTTGCCGCCCTCGATGGTCACACCCTTGGCGTCGATAACGGCCTTGCTCTCGTCGCCGGCCGCCGTGACCTTGATGTCGTAGCTGCCGCCCGGGAGGTCGAGATAATCGCTCGCGGTGAAGAACGGCACGTTGCTGAGCGCCTTCTTACCATTGACGAACACATCCACCGCCGGCGCGTCCGGCGAGGCGTGGACGACACGCACCTTTGCGTTGCCCTGGGCAAACGCTGCCGGCGCGATCGCCAGCGCGAACAACGCCGCCACGACCTTCATGATCCATGGGAACCGCTTCCTCATTGCCAGACCCTCCTTGAAACAGAAGACTTGCCGATGCACGCCGTTGGGCCTTCTACAGTGGCACCTGTGCATCTTCATTGCACCTTACGTGCAGAAGTGCTGCGTGGATGTATGATCATCACAAGATAATGCGGCCTGCCTGTTTTACGTGGCACCTGGCCCATTCAACGCACGATCAGGGATAAAACACAAAATGCCCGGGGTAGCGCGCCTCTTCGACGTCGCAAGACGCGCTCACCCAGGCCTCTTTAGATAGCGCCATGGCCCGCCAGGGCAATGACTCACATCATGGAGCGCGGCTCAGCGATGTGCTGCAACAATTCCGCGCAATCGATGCACGCGTGGCATGTGTTCCGCATTTGTCTTTCGGATTTTCGACTTCACCCCCTTTACGTACGCCGGCGGGGTTTGGATCTGTGCTGGTCGGGCGACCCGCGCTTCAGGCCGGGCGGGCATGGTGCCCAGGCGGCTGGCGTGCGTCCCTTTGGGGCGCCCGGCGACGACCCGGCGACGCGCTGCGGGCGCGCAGATCACACGTATACCCGCCCCTCCTGTTGCTCCAGGGGGTCGCGGGGCGCGAAGCCGCCGGGCGCGTGCAGATTGCGGAAGACGGCCAGCGCCGCGACCAGGCTGTCGAGCGCGTCGCCCTCGCCGTCGGCCAGGGCCGCGGCGCGCGCGGCGGGCGGGATGCGAAGCGGCGCGTCTCGTTCCAGCGCGGCGAGCAGCGAGTCGCGCGCGGCCCGTTGGGCTGCGCCGCGGCCCTTGTACGGCCGGTAGAGGCCGAGGCGCTTGAGGGTCGAGGCCGGGCAGATTTCGATGATCCGTGGGCGGCCCGCCAGCGGGGCCTGCATGGGCAGCACGGCCGCGCATCCATCGCACGCCAGCGGAGCGACCAGGTCGCGCAGGCCGTAGAATGTCTGGCGGTAGAGGCGGAGGTTGTAAGCCGCGAATGGGACGCGCGCCTCGATATCGGCGCGGCGCCTGACCTCGCGCCCACCGGCGGCCTGACGGCACGCCGTGCGGAAGGCATCGGCGCTCGGATAGCGGTCGGCGAAGGCGCGGACCCACGCATCCCACCCGCCGCTGCCCATCAGCGCCAGCGGCAGCGCCAGGGGCAGGTCGAGGCCGATGACCGCCTCGCCGCAGCCGGCGATCCAGGTTCGCAGCGCCGCGACCGCTGGCCCGCGCTCCGCGCCGCCGCCAGGCAGGTCTGCCGCCCGCACCAGCCGATCGATCCGAAGCGTAGCGCCAGCAGCCACGCCGAGGGCCAGCCAGATCTTCCGCCCGGCCCGCGCCGCCCCGCTGAAGTCCACGCCGACGATCTGGAGTTCAAAGTTCAAAGTTTTTATTGAGCGGGCGTATGAGGAGCTTCGCCCCTCCAAGCGTCCCCACCGCGTAAGTCCGGCCCCCCACCCCCGATCCTCGCTCCGCTACCCATCATACTCCAGCCAGCGCCAGCAGCCGCTGCCAGAGCGCCGGCGGCACCGGGACGACCGAGAGGCGGCCCTGGCGCACCAGCGCGAAGTCGGCGAACGCCGGGTCGGCCTTGATCGCCGCCAGTGTGACCGGCTGGGGCAACGGGCGCAACGGGCGGATATCCACGACCACCAGCTTTGGGTCGTTCTGCCGCGGGTCGGGGTAGGGCGCGCTCGTCACCTCAGCCAGGCCGACGGCGCGGCGCTCGCTGCCGGTATGGTAGATCAGCGCCTGGTCGCCCGGCTGCATCGTGCGCAGGTGCAGCAGCGCCGCGTTGTTGCTCACCCCGTCCCACACCGTCGCGCCGTCGCGCTGCAGGTCATCGAAAGAGTACGCCTCGGGCTCGGTCTTCAGCAGCCAGTAGTTCATCGCTCGCCTCGCTGTCCGCTCTCGGCGCGCTCCAGCCGGAGGCGGGTGTTGCCCATGCGCAACTGCGCCCCCGGCGCCAGCTTGCAGCCAGCATGGTGGATATGCACCTCCGCCGCGCCGGGATTCGCCACCCACGTCCCGTTGGTGCTGTCGTCGTGCAGCAGCAGCGACCCATCGTCTGCGACGGTCACGACTGCGTGGTCGTTAGAGATCAGGTCATCGCCAGCGAGCACCAGGCGATGTTCGCCGTGCAGCGGGGCGCGCCGCCGGCCGATCACATTCTCGCCGCCGAGCAGCACCAGCCGGCGCTCGCCACGCCCGGCCTCGCGCACGACGCACAGCCGGAACGGTGAAGCCGCCGCTTCGAACAGCATCCGCTCGCCATCGTGCCAGAGCCGCCCGCCGAAGACCTCCGCCGCGATCGCGTGCATCGTATCGGCATCCAGCCGGGGCCCATCGCCCAACATGGCAGCCAGCGCCGGCAGCTCGTCCAACCCCGCCACTTTGATCCGGTCGCGGTGATCGTCCACATCCAGCAGCACACGGCTCTCCGGGTGAAGCGCCGGGCTGACGACCAACGCGCCGGCGAGGCGTTCGAACGACGGAGCGCCCGGCAGGTCGGCGCGCTCCAGGCGAGCGCGGGCGGCGTCGCGGACGCGGCGCACCCGCGCGAGCGGGCTATCGCCCGGCAGGTCGCCGCCCCACGCCGCCGGGTTGACGACCTCGATCGGACCGTCGGCCGCCAGCACGACGGCGGCCAACGCGCCGTTGGGGGCGAGCAGCAGGAGGTCGAGCCAGCCGGCCGGGGGCGCCAGCGCAGCGTGCAGCAGCAGCGTCGCCGCCGCCGGCTCGGCGCTCCGGCGGAAGAGCCCGTGCAGCACAAGGGCCCGATCACGGAGGGCACGACGCGCGAGAAGCGAGTCAGGGGTCTCGCCCAGGTACATGCGGACGGTCACACGGTCCTCCACAGGGCCGAAGAACAGGAGGAGTATAGCGGCTCGGTCGAGGAGCGTCAAACTTGCCGGGCCAGAGCCAGAGTCATGTCCATGCCCCGGCTTCGAAGCTGTCTGAAGCGGGGAGGTTTGGTGGGCGCAGCGCTCCACGATGCGTGCGCTCCGCTCCACAGCGCAGGGCGACGAGGGGCGCGACTCCTATAACTGCACATCATAAGACAAAGCGTATTACAACATTAAAGGAGATACCGTGAGGATCTCGGGCCATTTTAAGCGAAACAGTTGAGATTATGTGTATAACCCCGTTCTATACAGATGACAGAATGTTGATTGAACCAACCGTTTATCTCAGTTATAATGGGGTACGTCCTCCAGCAGTACTATCGAGCCCGCGACACCGAGCGCGGCCAGACTCCGCGCTTGTATCCCAACGGTTTCCGTCTCGGTTCTCCGGCGCCAACGCCGGATGCCGAGGACTGGATTGCGATTGAGGACGACTCATGACCCAACTCAGCAGCACGCACGACGACCTGCTGCGCCGCGCCGCCGCGGGCGACGCGGAGGCGCTCGAGCACCTGCTTGAAGCATCGCTGCCGCTGATCCGCCGCAAGTGCCCGCCGAACCTGTATCCCTGGATCGATGACATCCAGCAGATCGTCGCCTACCGGCTGGTGCGGAAGTTCCGCAGCGCCGCCCGGCCCTATCAGGTCTCGAATTATGCCGCCTATTGCAGCTTCGTACACCGCACCACGCTAAATGTCTCGCGCACGATCTGGCGCCGTGAGCGCCGCTCGCAGTCGCTTGAACAGCTCAGCGCTGCGACCGGGTTCGAGCCCTCGGGCGTCTCGGAGGCCAGCCGGGTGAACGCTCGCCTCCGCCTGGAGCGTTGTCTTGAGCTGCTCGAGAATGGGGTGGACCGCGAGATCTTTCGCCGGCGGTTCCTGCTACACGAAACGGTCGATGAGACGACCCGCGCCTTTCAGCGCGAAGGGTGGCCGATCGCGCGGCGGGATGTCTACCGCGCTGTTGAACGCAGTATTCTTCGGCTCAGCCGCATGCCAGAGGTGCGCGATATGTTCGAGACAGCCGGCGGTGAGGAATGATCGCCGCCGGAGAGATAACGTTTTGGCGATTCGTCCGTTATTACAGTAGGCGCCGTCGATCACTCCGGGCCGTGGGGGCCCGCCGGCTGCGCCAGCGAACGGACGGACTCCATGCGCCGCCCAGCATCCATTTCCCCGCCGGCCGCCTGCACCGCCGGTGAGCCTGAGCCGTCCGCGCCTCCTCCCACTGAGAGCCTGATCGCCGATGGCGAGTTGCTGGCCTACCTCGACGGCCACACGTCGCGCCGCGTCCGCCGCGCGCTGCGCCGCTCGCCGGAACTGCGCGCCCGTTTGCGCCACCTCGTCCTGCTCGTCGAGCAGCTCGAGCGGCTCTTCGCCGAGCCGTAGGCCGCTCGCCGGGCCCGACCCTCCGTGACAATTTTGTCATTTCGCCACGTGTCCCTGGAAAAGCCCCCACGCGCCGGTTCTAAGTGATGGTAGCCCCTCGTGCGGGCGGCTGCCTATGCATATGTGCCGGCAAGCACTGGGGAGGGCGCCATGGCGAGCAGCATCGATCCAGTCGGGGCGGCGACGCTGGTCGCCCTGCTGCGGGCCCGTGCGGAGACGATGCCGGACGCGCCCCTGTTCACCTTCCTCGACAGCGACGGCCCGGAGACGCACCTCACGCCGGGCGCGCTTGACACGCGGGCCCGCGGGATCGCGGCGCGCCTGCAGGCCGAAGGGGCGATCGGCGAGCGTGTGCTGCTGCTCTATCCCCCCGGCCTGGAGTATATTGCCGCTTTCTTCGGCTGCCTGTACGCCGGCGCGGTCGCCGTGCCAGCCTACCCACCGAACCCGGCCCGCCTCGACCGAACGCTGCCGCGCCTGCGGACCATGGCGACCAACGCCGGGGCGCGCCTGGCGCTGACCAACGCGCTGATCCGCTCCCTGGCCGGCGCGGTCTTCGAGCTGGCACCCGACCTGGGCGCGCTGCGCTGGCTGGCGACCGACGGCGGCGGCGAGGACCCGGATGCCTGGCGCGAGCCGCCGCTCTCTGGCGATACGCTTGCCTTTCTACAGTACACCTCCGGCTCGACCGGCGCGCCGCGCGGTGTGATGCTCAGTCACGCCAACCTGCTTGCCAACCTGGCCCTGATCCACGCCGCCTTCGAGATCCGCCCCGACGATGTCGGCTGCTCGTGGCTGCCGCCGTACCACGACATGGGGCTGATCGGCGGGATTCTCGAGCCGATCTACGCCGGCGTGCCGTGCGTGCTGATGTCGCCGGTCACCTTTCTGCAGCGCCCGCTGCGCTGGCTGCAGGCGATCGCCGACTACGGTGCGACGGTCAGCGGCGGGCCGAACTTCGCCTACGATCTAGCCATGCGCAAAGCGACGCCCGAGCAGATCGCCGGGCTCGACCTGAGCCGCTGGACGCTGGCGTTCAACGGCGCGGAGCCGGTGCGCGCCGAGACGATCGAGCGGTTCAGCGCGGCATTCGCCCCGGCCGGCTTCCGCCGCGAGGCGTTCTATCCGTGCTATGGCCTGGCCGAGGCCGCGTTGATCGTCACCGGTGGGCGCCGCGCCGCGCCGCCAGCGATGCGCACGTTCACTGGCGCCGCGCTGGACGCCGGGCAGGCCGCCGACGCCGCCCCCGATGCGCCGGGCGCGCGGCGGCTGGTCGGCTGCGGGCACATCCGTGCCGGGCAGCGGCTGCTGATCGCCAACCCGGATACCGGCGAACCCTGCCTGGATGGCCAGGTTGGCGAGGTCTGGGCCGCCGGGCCGAGCGTGGCAGGCGGCTACTGGGCGCGCCCGGAGGACACCGAGCGCACCTTCGCCGCCCGCACCGCCGCCGGCGATGGGCCGTTCCTGCGCACCGGCGACCTGGGCTTCCTGCGCGACGGCGAGCTGTTCGTCACCGGGCGGCTGAAGGACCTGATCATTATCGACGGACGCAACCATTACCCGCAAGACATCGAGCAGACGGTCGAGACCTGCCACCCCGCCCTCCGTCCTGGCTGCAGCGCGGCCTTTTCGATCGAGCAGGGCGGCGCGGAGCGCCTGGTGGTCGCCGCCGAGGTCGAGCGCAGCTTTCTGACAGCGCAGCGGCGCGGCGCGAACGGCGATCCGGACACCGAACACCAGGCGGTCGTCGCGGCGATCCGCCGGGCCGTGGCCGACGCGCACGACCTGCGGGTGCATGCCGTCGCCCTGCTGAAGACCGGCACGATTCCCAAGACATCGAGCGGCAAAATCCAACGCCACGCCTGCCGCGCCGGCTTCCTCGACGGCTCGCTTGAGACGCTGGAGAGTTGACGCGATGATCCAGGGCCGACAGCCGCCAGACCAGTATGATGTGGACGCCATCCGCGCCTGGCTCATCGCACAGATCGCCGGACTCCAGGGCGCCCCGCCCGAGGCGATCGACCCGGAAGCGACGTTCGACAGCTTCGGCCTCTCCTCGCGCGAGGCGATCACCCTCTCCGGCGACCTGGAGGAGCTGCTTGGCCGGCGCCTCTCGCCGACCTTGGTCTACGAGCATCCGACGATCACGGCGCTCGCCACGTATCTGGGCCAGGCCGGAGAGCCGCGGCCGACGATAGAAGCTGCGCGATCGACGGGCGGCCACGCTGCGCCACCGCCCACCGACCACCAACCGCCGTCCGGCGACCTGATCGCCATCATCGGCATCGGCTGCCGCTTCCCCGGCGCGGAGGGGCCGGCGGCGTTCTGGCGGATGCTCCTGGACGGTGTGGACGCCATTCGCGAGACGCCGCCGGACCGCTGGGACGCCGCCGCGCTCTATGACCCGCAGCCCGGCGTGCCAGGGCGCATGAGCACCCGCTGGGGTGGATTCCTGGACGACGTGGATAGGTTCGACGCCGCGTTCTTCGGCATCGCCCCGCGCGAGGCGGAGCGGATGGACCCGCAGCAGCGCCTGCTGCTCGAGACCGCCTGGGAGGCGCTGGAGCACGCCGCCCTGCCGCCCGACCAACTGCGGGGCAGCCGGTCGGGGGTCTTCGTCGGGATCAGCGCCAACGACTACGCCCTGCTGCAACGCGGCGACCTCGCCGCGGCGGACGCCTACAGCGGCACCGGCAACGCCGCCAGCGTCGCCGCCAACCGCCTCTCCTACGCCCTCGACCTGCGCGGGCCGAGCCTGGCCGTGGATACCGCCTGCTCGTCCTCGCTGGTAGCGGTGCACCTGGCCTGCCGCAGCCTGCGCGCCGGCGAGAGCGACCTGGCGTTGGCCGCCGGGGTGAACCTGATCCTTGCACCGGAGCTGACGATCGCTTTCTCGCATGCCCGGATGATGGCCGCCGACGGCCGCTGCAAGACCTTCGACGCCGCCGCCGACGGCTATGTGCGCGGCGAGGGGTGCGGCGTCGTGGTGCTGAAGCGCCTGGCCGACGCCGTGCGCGACGGCGACCGGGTGCTGGCGGTCATCTGCGGGACGGCGGTCAACCAGGACGGGCGCAGCAACGGGCTGACCGCGCCGAACGGCCAGGCGCAGCAGGCGGTTATCCGCGCGGCTCTGGCGGACGCCGGCGTCGCGCCCGAGGCGATCGGGTATGTCGAAGCGCACGGCACCGGCACCAACCTGGGCGACCCGATCGAGGCGCAGGCATTGCAGGCGGCGCTCGGGCCGCGCGCGGCGGATCGGCCGCTGGCGCTCGGTTCGGTGAAGACCAACATCGGCCACCTTGAAGCCGCCGCCGGGATCGCCGGGCTGATCAAGGCCGCGCTCGCCCTGCACCACGAAACGATCCCGCCGCACCTGCACCTGCGCGCGCTCAACCCGCTGATCGAGCTCGCCGACGGCGTCAGCATCCCCACCACGCCGACGCCCTGGCCGCGCGGCGGCAGGCCCCGGCTAGCCGGCGTCAGTTCGTTCGGCTTCGGCGGGACGAACGCACACGCGATCCTGGAAGAAGCGCCGCCGGACGCATCGGCCACGCAGAGCCGCCGCCCACGCCACATCCTGGCGCTCTCGGCCAAGAGCGAGGCGGCGCTGCGGGCGCTGGCCGGCCGCTACGCCGCGGCGCTCAGCGGCCTCACCGACGATCGCCTGGCCGACCTGTGCGCCACCGCCAACACCGGCCGCGCCGGCTTCGCCCACCGTCTGGCGGCGCACGCCGCCACCGCGCCCGAGTTGCAGGCGCAGCTCACCGCCTTCGCCGCAGGCAACGCGCCGCCCGCCGCCCGGTACGGCCTGGCCGGTCGGCCGCGGGTGGCGTTCGTCTTCACCGGCCAGGGCGCGCAGTACGAGGGCATGGCGCGCGAGCTGTACGACACTGCGCCCCGCTTCCGCGAGGCGCTCGACCGCTGCGCCGACCTGCTGCGTCCGGAGCTGGGGGGCGTCGATGTGCGGGATGTGATCGCTGGACGGGGGACGGCGGCCGAGGGATGGGGGACGGCGGCCGAGCTCGACCAGACCCACTACACCCAGCCCGCCCTGTTCGCCGTGGAGTATGCCCTGGCGCAGCTCTGGATGCACTGGGGCATCCGCCCGGCGGCCGTGCTCGGCCACAGCGTCGGCGAGTACGTCGCCGCCTGTGTCGCCGGTGTCGCGAGCCTGGAGGATGCCCTGCGCCTGATCGCCGCCCGTGGCCGGCTGATGGGCGGGCTGCCGGCCGGCGGGGCGATGGCGGCGATCTTCGCCCCGGCCGAACTGGTGGCCGACCTGCTGCCGGCGGACGGCGCGGCCGCGATCGCCGCGATCAACGGCCCGGCGAGCACCGTCGTCTCCGGCGCCGCCGGAGCGGTCGAGGCGCTCTGCGTGCACCTGGCCGGAGCAGGCATCGAGACCCGCCCGCTCAGCGTCTCGCACGCCTTCCACTCGCCGCTGATGGACCCGATCCTGGACGAATGGGAGGCGCTGGCGCGCAGTGTGGCCTTCCGCCCGCCGGCCGTTCCGCTGCTCTCGAACCTCACCGGCGCGGCGCTGGCTGCCGCGCCGGACGCGGCCTACTGGCGGCGCCACCTGCGCGAGCCGGTGCGCTTCGCCGACGGCGTGCAGGCCGCCGCAGCCCTCGGCTGCGACACCTTCCTGGAGATCGGGCCCCACCCGGCGCTGATGGCCGCCGGCCGCGCCGCGCTCCCGCCCGCCGCCGCCTGGCTTCCCTCGCTCCGCCGCGGCCAGAGCGACTGGACAACCCTGCTCGATACGCTCGGCGCGCTGTGGGTCGCCGGCGCGCCGGTGGACTGGCCGGCCGTCGAAGATGGCGCGCCGCGCGCCCGGGCCGATGCGCCGACCTACCCGTTCCAGCGCGAACGTTATTGGTTCGCTGCCCCGGAGCGCGCCCGGCCGGCCGAGCCGGCGCCCGCAACGCGCCACGGCGACTTCGGGCTGCGCCGCATCGCCACCCCGCTGGCGCTGGCCCAGTTCGAGGGGCGGGTCGGCGCGGCGGAGCTTGCCTTGGTTGGGGAAGAAGATGCCCTGTGGCCGGCGATCGCCCGTGCCGCTGCGGCTGAGCTGTTCGGCCAGGGGCCAGCCACCGTGGAAACGCTGACGGTCGCGGCAGCCCTGGAGCTTCAATCCGGCGAGACACGCCCGCTCCACATCGTCGCCGAGGCGCGCGACGGCGGCGCGGCCCTCGCCGTCTGGGCGGCGCGCGGCGGCTCATGGACGCAGCACGCCACGGCGGTCGTCCGGCCCGGGCCTGCCCCCGTACGGGACCAGGTGCCGGAACCGGCGCGGGCTGCTCCGGCCCCCCCGGACTCGCGCGACGCGCTGCTGGCCCGGCTGCGCGCCCGGCTCGGCGCCGTGCTGCGCGTCGTCCCGGAGCACCTCGATACCGCCGCCCCGCTCAGCGCCCTCGGCCTGGACTCGATCATGGCCATCGAGCTGAAGACCGCGGCGGAGCGGGAGCTTGGCCTCAGCATCCCGATCGCCGCGCTGATCGGCGGGCCGAGCCTGGAGCAACTGGCCGACGCGCTGTTCGCGCAGGTGCCCGCACCAGCCGGCGCAGCCGACACACTGCACTCCGCCCGATCGACCGACGCAGAAACCGGCCAGTTCCCGCTCTCGCCCGGGCAACGCGCCCTCTGGTTCCAGCACCAACTCGCGCCGGACAGCGTCTACAACCCGGCTCACGCCGTGCGTGTCCACGGCCCGCTCGACGTGGCGCGGCTGCGCGCCGCGCTGCAACGCATCGTCGAGGCTCAGCCGGCGCTGCGGACGACCTTCGCGGCGCAGCACGGCGAGCCGGTGCAGATCGTCCACGCCCGCGCCGAGGCCGCCCTCTCCGCCGAGGAGGCCACCGGCTGGAGCGACGCCGAACTGCGCGCCCGCATGGAGGCGGCCCGCGCCGCCCCGTACGACCTGGAGCACGGGCCGCTCCTACGGCTCCATGTGTTCACCATCGCCCCCGACAAGCACGTCATCCTGCTCGCGGCCCACCATATCGTCACCGACCTCTGGTCGCTGGCGATCATCGTCGCCGACCTGGCCCGGCTCTACGCTGACCCCGCCGCTGCGCCGACCGCGCCGGCGCTCGCGTACACCGCGTTTGTCCGCCAACAGAGCGCGATGCTCGCCGGCCCGGAAGGCGACGCCCACCGGAGGTACTGGCACGCCCGGCTCGCCGGCGCGCCCGCCGCCCTCGACCTGCCGACCGACCGGCGGCGGCCCGCGGTGCAGACCTTCCGCGGCGCGAGCCGGACGTTCCGCCTCGATCCGCCGCTCTCCGCCGGCGTCCGCCGCCTGGCCGAAGCCCACGGCGCGACGCCGTACATGGCGCTGCTGGCCGCCTTTCAGGCGCTCCTGGCGCGCACCAGCGGCCAGGACGACCTGGTGGTCGGCACGCCAACCGCCGGCCGCAGCCGCGCCGACCTGGCCGCCACCGTCGGCTACTTCGTCAACCCGCTGCCGCTGCGCGCCACGCTCGCCGACGGCATGAGCTTCGCCGCGCTGCTGGCCCAGACCCGCCAGGCCGTCGCGGACGCGCTGGCGCACCAGGACTTCCCGCTCGTCCAGCTCGTCGCGGAGCTGGCGCCCCGCCGCGACCCGGCGCGCCCGCCGCTCTTCCAGGTGATGGTCGTCTATCAGCGCGCCCA
The DNA here is from genome assembly GCA_042408595.1 of Roseiflexaceae bacterium. Lineage (GTDB taxonomy): Bacteria > Chloroflexota > Chloroflexia > Chloroflexales > Roseiflexaceae > JBHOQX01. The sequence goes on from JBHOQX010000127.1 coordinate 30,922, forward strand.
ACTGCTGGCGGAGCAGGGGCTTTCGGCGCTGGCCCTCGGTCAGGCCGAAACACGCCTGACGCTCGGCGGGCTGCCGCTCGAGCCGCTGCCGCTGGAGGAGCGGGTCGCACCGTTCGACCTGACGCTGATGATGGCCGAGGACGCCGGCAACCTCGCGGGGACGATCACCTACAACGCCGACCTGTTCGACCCGGCGACCATCGACCGGCTCGCAGCGCACTTCGCCACGCTGCTGGCGGGCGCGGTCGCCGATCCGGAGGCGCCGGTGGCGCGCCTGCCGCTCCTGCCGCCGGACGAGCTGCGGCGCGTCCTGATCGAGTTCAACCGGACCGAGCGCGATTGGGGCGTGGATGGCCCGGCGCACGCTCTGTTCGCGGCGCGCGCCGCCGCCCGGCCGGACGCACCGGCGCTCCGCTTCGAGGGCGAAACATGGAGCTACGCCGCGCTCAACGCCCGCGCCAACCAACTCGCCCACGCCCTGCGCGCCCGCGGCGTCGGCCCGGGCGACCTGGTGGCGATCCGCATGGAGCGCTCGCCGGAGCTGATCGTCGCGCTGCTCGGCGCGCTCAAGGCCGGCGCGGCTTACCTGCCGCTCGACCCGGCCTACCCGCCGGAGCGCCTGCGCTTCATGCTGGAGGACGCCGCGCCGCGCGTGGTGCTGACGGACGGTGGACGACAGACGGTGGACGACGGACGGTGGACGACGGACGATGGACCGTGGTCGGTGCTCGATCTGGCCGCCGAGGGGCCGGCCATCGCCCGGCAGCCGGTCGCCGACCTGCCGCCCCTCGCCACGCCCGACGACCTGGCCTACGTGATCTACACCTCCGGCTCGACCGGGCAGCCGAAAGGGGTGCTGCTGCAGCACCGCGGCCTGGTGAACCTGGCGCTCGCCCAGATCGAGGCGTTCGGCATCACGCCGGAGAGCCGGGTGCTTCAGTTCGCCTCGTTCAGCTTCGACGCCTCGGTGTCGGAGATCTTCATCACGCTGCTGGCTGGCGGCACGCTGGTGCTGGCGCGGCGCGAGACGCTGCTGGCGCTGCCGCGGCTGCGCGCCCTGCTGCGCGAGGCCGCGATCACCGCCATCACGCTGCCGCCGTCGCTGCTGGCGTTGCTCGACCCGGACGACTTCCCGGCGCTGCAGACGGTCATCTCCGCCGGCGAGCGCTGCCCACCCGACCTGGCGGCGCGCTGGGCCGCGGGCCGCGCCTTCTTCAACGCCTACGGCCCAACCGAGGCGACCGTCGGTCCGACCCTCCACCGCGTCGCCGCGCTGTCGCCCGATGCCGAGCGCGTCCCGATCGGCAAGCCGATCGCCAACACGCAGGTCTATATCCTCGACCGGCACATGCAGCCTGTTCCGATCGGCGTGCCGGGCGAGCTGTACATCGGCGGTGTCGGCGTGGCCCGCGGCTATCTCCGCCGGCCGGAGCTTACGGCGGAGAAGTTCCTTGCGGTTGGAGGCCTGAGACCTGAAGCGGGTGACGCACGCCACGCCTCTAGCGTCCAACCCCTAGTCTCCAGCCGCCAGCCTCCGGCCGCGCGCCTCTACCGCACCGGCGACCTCGGCCGCTTCCTGCCGGACGGCACGATCGAGTTCCTCGGGCGGACCGACGGGCAGGTGAAGCTGCGCGGCCTGCGCATCGAGACCGGCGAAATCGAGTCGCTGCTGCGGCAGCACCCCGCCGTGGCCGACGCGGCGGTCGCGGTGCGCGAGGATCCGCCGGCCGAACCCCGGCTGGTGGCGTATGTCGTGCCGGGCGGGCCGCCGGTCGAGCTCTGGCCCTCGGTCGCTGAATATTTCGTCTACGACGACCTGCTCTATTACGCCATGACATCGGACGAGCGGCGCAACGACGCCTACCGCGCCGCGCTGGCCCGTGTCGCGCCCGGCACGGTCGTGGTGGATGGCGGCACCGGCAAGGACGCGATCCTGGCGCAGCTGGCGCTCGAAGCCGGCGCGCGCCGCGTGTACGCCATCGAGTTGCTGGGCGAAACCGCCGCGAAAGCGCGCGCGACCGTCGCCCGGCTCGGGCTGGACGACCGGATCAAAGTGATCCATGGCGATGTACGCTCGGTCGAACTGCCGGAGCTGGCCGACATCTGCATCTCGGAGATCGTCGGGCCGATCGGCGGGTGCGAGGGCGCGCGGCTGCTGATCAACAGCGCCTGGCGGCTCCTGCGCCCCGGCGGGCAGATGATCCCCGAACGGAGTGTCACCCGGATCGCCGCGGTGCGCCTGCCCGATGCGCTCCGGCGCGACCCGCGCTTTTCGGAGGTGGCGGGCGATTACGTGCGGCGCATTTTCGAGCAGCGCGGCCATCCATTCGACCTGCGCCTCTGCCTGCGCGGCATGCGCCCGGACGACCTTCTTTCGACCAGCGGCGTCTTCGAAGACCTGGACTTCACCGCGCCCGGGCCGGCGGCCTATCGCCGCAGCGAGCGCCTCCTGATCACCCGGGACGGGCCGATCGACGGATTTCTGGTCTGGCTCACCCTCTTTACCACGCCGGACGACCACATCGACATTCTGGCGCACGAACACTGCTGGCTGCCGGTGTTCCTGCCGGTCTTCGCTCCGCCGGCCGAGGCGCAGGCCGGCGATTGGATCGAACTCGAGATCAGCGCCGAGCTCTCGGCCAACGGCCTCAACCCGGATTATGCCGTCCGCGGCGCGCTCGTGCGGCGCAGCGGCGAGCGTGTGCCGTTCGCCTGCGCTAGCCTGCACGACTCGACGACGTTCCGCGGCAGCCCGTTCTACGCCAGGCTGTTCGAGGGCGGCGCCGTCCGCACCGGTCGGGCGCCCCACGCCCGTTTGCCGGTGGCCGAGCTGCGCGCCATGCTCCGCGCGCGGCTGCCGGAGCACATGCTGCCGGCCGCGTTCGTGGCGCTCGACGCGCTGCCGCTCAGCCCGAACGGCAAGGTGGACCACCAGGCGCTGCCGCCGCCGCCCGCCGCCGCAGCGGACGGGGCCGTCCTGCCGCGCACCGGCGACGAGCAGGCGGTCGCGGCCGTCTGGCGCGAGGTGCTGGGGCTGGAGACGGTCGGCATCTACGATAACTTCTTCGACCTGGGCGGCCACTCGCTGCTGATGATCAAGGCCCACGCCCGGCTCGAGGAGCGTTTCGGGCGCGAGATTCCGCTGGTCGAGCTCTTCCGCCACCCCACCGTTGCGGCGGTCGCCGCCTACCTGGGGCAGGCGCCGGCGGATGCGCGGCCGCTGGAGCAGGCCCGCGATCGGGCACACCTCCAGCGCGAGGCGATGCAGCGCCAGCGCGCGGCCCGTGCGGCGCGGCGATGACACGATGACACGACGACACGATGGCGGCAATCAAGAATCCGGCTGACGTCTGACTATCTGACCGTCTGACGACTGACCGTCTGACCGAGCGACACATCATGACCCATCCTGATCACCCCGACGGCGCATCAGCCGGTATGGAGATCGCGATCATCGGCATGAGCGGGCGCTTCCCCGGCGCGGCCGACGTCGAGGCGTTCTGGCAGAACCTGCGCGACGGCGTCGAGTCGATCAGCCGCTTCAGCGAGGCCGAGGTGCTCGCCGCCGGCGTCAGCCCCGAGCTGGCCCGCAACCCGCACTACGTGCGCGCCGGCGGGGTGCTCGAAGGCGCTGATCGGTTCGACGCCGGGTTCTTTGGCGTCTATCCGCGCGAAGCCGAGCTGATGGACCCGCAGCACCGCGTCTTTCTCGAGTGCGCCTGGGAAGCGCTCGAACACGCCGGCTACGATCCGGAGCGCGCCCGCGGGCCGATCGGCGTCTTCGCCGGCTGCGGCCTCAACACCTACCTGCTCTTTAACCTGCTCGACAACCCGGAGGCGCGCGAGGCGTGCTACCAGCTCGGCATCGGCAACGACAAGGACTTCCTGCCGACCCGCGTCTCCTACAAGCTGAACCTGCGCGGCCCAAGCGTCAATGTGCAGACCGCCTGCTCCACCTCGCTCGTCGCCGCGCACCTGGCCTGCCAGAGCCTGCTCAGCTACGCCTGCGACATGGCGCTCGCCGGCGGTGTCACCATCCGCGTGCCGCAGCAGAGCGGCTACCTCTACCAGGATGGCGGCATCCTTGCGCCGGACGGCCACTGCCGCCCGTTCGACGCCGACGCCCGCGGCACGGTCGGCAGCAACGGCGTCGGGATCGTCGTGCTCAAGCGGCTGGAGGACGCCCTCGCCGACGGCGATACGATCTACGCAGTGATCAAAGGTTCCGCGATCAACAACGACGGCGCGGCCAAGGTCGGCTATACCGCGCCCGGCGTGGACGGCCAGGCGGAAGTGATCGCTATGGCCCAGGCGATCGCCGGCGTGCCGCCGGAGAGCATCGGCTACGTCGAGGCCCACGGCACCGGCACCCCGCTCGGCGACCCGATCGAGCTGGCGGCGCTGACCCAGGCGTTCCGACTCGGCACCGACCGGCGCGGCTTCTGCGCCATCGGTTCCGTCAAGTCGAACCTCGGCCATCTCGATACCGCCGCCGGCGTCGCCGGGCTGATCAAGGCCGCGCTCGCGCTCCACCGCCGCGAGATCCCGCCCAGCCTCCACGTCGCCCGCCCGAACCCGGCGCTGAACCTGGATGAATCGCCCTTTTATGTCAATACTTCGCTGTGTTCCTGGGCGGCGGGCAGCCCGCGCCGCGCCGGGGTCAGCTCGTTTGGCATCGGCGGGACGAATGCGCACATGGTGCTGGAGGAGGCCCCGCCCCCCGAGCCGGGCGGCCCGTCGCGCCCGCTCCAGCTCCTGCTGGTCTCGGCGCGCAGCCGGACCGCGCTCGACACAGCCACCGCCAACCTCGCCGCCCACCTGCGGCGCGCGACGGGCCAGACGCTGGCCGACATCGCCTTCACCACCCAGGTCGGGCGGCGCGGCTTCGCCTGGCGGCGGGCGGTCGTCGCCGCCAGCGCGGCGGACGCCGCGGCGGCGCTGGAGCAGACGGAGCCGCCCCGCGTGCTCACCGGCCAGGCGGCGGAGCGCCGCCCGGTCGCCTTCCTGTTCAGCGGCCAGGGCGCGCAGTACGCCGGCATGGCCGCTGGACTCTACGCGCGCGAGCCGCGCTTCCGCGAGGCGCTCGACCGCTGCGCCGACCTGCTGCGCCCAGAGCTGGAGGGCGTCGATGTGCGGGATGTGATCGTTGGACAAAGGGCGAAGGCCGGTGGGCGGGGGACGGTGGACGATGGACGAGGGGCGGCGGACGGGTGTGATCCGTCGGCTGAGCTCGGCCAGACCCGGTACACCCAGCCCGCCCTGTTCGCCGTGGAGTACGCCCTGGCGCAGCTCTGGATGGGCTGGGGCATCCGGCCCGCGGCGATGCTCGGCCACAGCGTCGGCGAGTACGTCGCCGCCTGCCTGGCCGGCGTCTTCCCGCTGGATGACGCGCTGCGCCTGATCGCCGCCCGCGGCCGCCTGATGCAGGCGCTGCCGCCCGGCGTGATGCTGAGCGTCCCGCTCGCCGAGGACGCGCTGCGCCCGCTGCTGCCCGCCGAGGCCAGCCTGGCCGCCGTGAACGGCCCGGCGTTGTGCGTCGCCGCCGGCCCGGCGGACGCCATCGCCGCGCTGGAGCGCCGCCTCGAGGCGCGCGGCGTCGCCGGGCGGCGCCTCGCCACCTCGCACGCCTTCCACTCGGCGATGATGGAGCCGATCCGCGGCGACTTCGCCGCGCTCGTCGCTCGCGCCGCGCCGCGCCCGCCGCAGCTCCCGTTCGTCTCCAACGTCACCGGGCGTTGGATCACCGCCGACGAGGCGACCGACCCGGCCTACTGGGCCCGCCACCTGCGCCAGACCGTCCGCTTCGCCGATGGCCTGGCGGCGCTGCTGGCCGACCCGGACATGGCGCTGCTGGAAGTCGGCCCCGGCCAGACCCTCACGTCGCTCGCGCGCCGCCACCCGGACTGGCGCCCCGAGCGCGTCGCTGTCGCGTCGCTGCGCCACCCGGACGACGCGCAGGATGACCAAGCATGCCTGCTGGCGGCGCTGGCCCGCCTCTGGATCGCCGGCGCGCCGGTGGACTGGGCGGCCTTCTCGGCGGGCGAGCGCCGCCGCCGTGTCCCGCTGCCGACCTACCCGTTCGAGCGCCGGCGCTACTGGGTGGAGCCGCAGCCGCGCGCCGCCGCTGCGGGGTCGCACGCGCTGCACAAGCGCCCCGACCCGGCCGAGTGGCTCTACCTCCCCTCCTGGCAGCGCGCCGCGCTCACCAGCACAGGGGTGTTCACCGGGCCGCTCGTGTTGTTGGGAAAAGAGGATGCCCGTACCGCAGCGCTGGCGCGCGCCATCCGGGCGGCCGGCGGCCACCTGCTGCGTTCATTCGATGAGGTGGCGGATGGCGCGCCCACGGCGGCCATCTGGCTGGCCCCGGACGCCCCGGCAGAGGATGCCGCCGGGCTGCTCGAGGGGTTGCTGGCGGATGCTGCGGCGCTCGGGCGGCGCGCCGCGCCGGCGCGGCTGCTGCTCGTCACCCGCGGCGCGCACGATGTCACCGGCGACGAGGCGCTCCTGCCGGCGCATGCCGCGCTCGCCGGCGCGGCGCGCGTGGTCGCGCTGGAGTACCCGCACCTGACGGTGCACCTGGTTGACCTGGAGCGCCGAACCGACGTGCCTGCCGGGGCGCCGCCAGATTCGCACGCACCCACGGATGAGGGCGCGGCCGGACCGGGCGCAGCGGGCCGGGCATACGGCACGGCCGCATCTCTTTCCCAACACGACACCGACCAGACAGCACGGTGGCTGCTGGCCGAGCTGGCCGCCCCGGCCACCGGCACGGCGGTCGCCTACCGCGGGCGCTATCGCTGGGCACAGACGTACGCACCGCCCGGGCGCGGCAGCGGCGCGCCCCTCCTGCGCCACGGCGGCGTCTACCTGATCACCGGCGGGCTGGGACGCGTCGGGCTGGCGCTGGCGGAGGACCTGGCGCGCGGGTACGGCGCGAAACTGGCGCTGCTCAGCCGCTCCGCGCCGGAGGAGGCGCTGGACGGCGCCGCCGAGGTGGTCGCCCGCATCGCGGCGCTCGGCGGCGAGGCGCTGCTCATTCGCGGCGACGCCGCTGACCCGGCGCACCTCCGCGCCGCCATCGGCCGCGTCGAGGCGCGCTTTGGTGCGCTCCACGGCGTCTTCCACTGCGCCGGGCTGGTCGGCGATGCGGCGCTTCGCCCGGTGGCGGCGACCGATGGCCCGCTGATCGCCGCGCACCTGCGCCCCAAGCTCGGCGGAGCGCTGGCGCTGGCCGCGGCGCTCGCGGGGCGCACCCTCGACTTCGTGCTGCTTCAGTCGTCGCTCTCCGCCGCGCTCGGCGGGCTGGGCATGGCGGCCTACGCCGCCGCCAACGCCGCGCTCGACGCCATGGCCCTGGCGCAGCGGCGGGCCGGTGCGCCGTGGATCACAGTCGACTGGGACGCCTGGCAGTTCGGCGGCGAGGCGCCGCCCGGCACGCTGGCCGCACTGGCGCTCACCCCGCCGGAGGGGCTGGAGGTCGTCCGCCGCGTCCTGACGCCGCCGACCCCGGCGCAGGTCGTGGTCTCCACCGCCGATCTCGCGGCGCGGCTGGCGCGCACCGCCGCCCGGCCGGCTGACGCGGCGGAGGCGCCGCCAACCCACGAACGCCCGCTCGACGCCGACAGCTATGTGCCGCCGCGCGACGGACTGGAGCAGGCGATCGCGGCGCTGTGGGAGCGGATGCTCGGCATCGCCCGCGTCGGCGCGCACGACAACTTCTTCGAGCTCGGCGGGCACTCGCTGCTGGCGACGCAGATCGCGGCGCGCCTGCGCGACGCCTACGGCGTCGACCTGCCGCTCCGCCAGCTCTTTGAGTCGCCGACGGTCGCCGGCGTGGCCGCGCTGATCGTCGCGGGCCGGGGCGCGAGCGCGCCGCCCGCCGGCATCCCGCCCGCCCCGCGCGACGGCCCGCTGCCGCTCTCCAGCGGCCAGCAGCGCCTGTGGTTCCTCGACCAGCTCGAGCCGGGCAGCCCGCTGTACAACAACCCGGCTGCCATTCGCCTCGACGGCCCGCTGGATGCCGCCGCGCTGGAGCGCAGCCTGGCCGCCATCGTCCAACGGCACGAGATTCTGCGGACGGTCTTTGTTACACGCGACGGCCGGCCGGCGCAGCTGATCCTGCCGGCGCTCGACACACCGCTCCGCACCATCGACCTGCGCGGCCTGCCGGCGGCGGAGCGCGCCGCCGAGGTACAGCGGCTGGCCGCCGCCGACGCGCGCGCGTCGTTCGACCTCACCCGCGGGCCGCTGTTTCGCGTCACGCTGCTGCGCACCGGCGAGCAGGAGCATGTCGTTCTGCTGACGATGCACCACATCGTCTCGGATGGCTGGTCGATCGGTGTGCTGATCGACGAGCTGACCGCACTCTACCAGGCCTACACGAGCGGGCAGGAGCCGCCGCTCGCGCCGCTGCCGATCCAGTACGCTGACTACGCCGCGTGGCAGCGCACGTGGCTCGCCGGGCCGGAAGCCACCGCACAGCTCGCCGCCTGGCAGGAGCGGCTAGCCGGCGATCTCCCGCCGCTCGACCTGCCGACCGACCGGCCCCGCCCGGCGCTCCAGAGCTACGCCGGCGCGACGCGCTGGTTCGCCCTGCCCGAGGCGCTCGCCGGCGCGGTCGCCGCGCTCAGCCGGCGCGAGGGCGCCACGCCGTTTATGACGCTGCTGGCGGGCTTCGCGGCGCTGCTGCACCGCTACAGCGGGCAGGAGACCTTCTGCGTCGGCACGCCGGTGGCCGGACGCGCCCGCCCGGAGACCGAAGGGCTGATCGGGTTCTTCGTCAACACCCTGGCGCTCCCCGCCGATTTCCGGGGCGAGCCGACCTTCCGCGAGCTGCTGGCGCGCACCCGTGAGACCGCGCTCGACGCCTTCTCCCGCCAGGACGTGCCGTTCGACGCGCTGGTCGAGGCGGTGCAGCCCGAGCGCGACCTGAGCCGCACACCGCTGTTCCAGGTGATGTTCGTGATGCAGGAGGCTCGCCTGCCGCGCCTGGAGCGCGCCGGGCTGCGCGCGACGCCGCTGGAGGTGGACACCGCGACCGCCAAGTTCGACCTGACGCTCTACCTGGAGGAGCGCGACGGCGCGCTGCGCGGCTGGTGGAACTACAACACCGACCTGTTCGACGCCGCGACGATCGCGCGGATGGAGCAGCATTTCGGCGTCCTGCTGGCGGCGGCGCTCGCCGCGCCAGACGTACCGGTGAGCCGGCTGCCGCTGCTGACCGACGATGAGCGCGCGCTGCTGGCCGCCTGGAACGACACCGCGACCGGCGACCCGCCCGCGCCGCTCGTCCACCGGGTGTTCGAGGGGCAGGCCGCCGCGACGCCGGATGCCACGGCGCTGGTGTGCGAGGGGGAGCGTCTGAGCTACCGCGAGCTGAACGCCCGCGCCAACCGCCTGGCCCGCCGCCTGCGTGCGCTGGGCGTCGGCCCGGAGGAGATCGTCGGCGTCTGCCTGCCGCGCTCCGCCGACGCGATCGTCGCGCTGCTGGCGGTCTTCAAGGCCGGCGGCGTCTACCTGCCGCTCGACCCGGCCTACCCGCCGGAGCGCCTGCGCTTCATGCTGGAGGACGCCGCGCCACGGGTGGTGCTGGCGGACGACGGGCAGGGGGCGGCGGACGGCGGGCGGTGGGCGGCGGTCGAGATGGCGGACACCTCTCTGGCCGGCGAGTCACCGGACGACCTGGAGGGCGGGGCCGGCCGTGAGCACGCCGCGTACATTATCTACACCTCCGGCTCGACCGGCCAGCCGAAGGGCGTAGTGATCGCGCACGGCGGGTTCGCCGACCACTGCCGCGACATCGTGCGCCTCTACGCATTGACACCCGCCGACGGCGTGCTGGCGTTCGCATCGTTGAACTTCGACGCCTCGCTGGAGCAGATCGTCCCGACGCTGATGGCCGGCGCCCGGCTGGTGCTGCGCGGGCCGGAGGTCTGGCCGCCGGCCGACTTCCAGCGCTACGTCCTGGCGGAAGGGCTGACGGTGATCAACCCACCGACGGCGTACTTCCATCAACTGGCGCAGGCGTGGGCCGCCGAGCCGCCGCCGCTCCCGCCGGGGCAGATCCGCCTGGCGATCGCCGGCGGCGATGCGCTGCTGCCGGAGTACGTGCGGCTGTGGCAGGCCGGGCCGGCCGGCGGCGCGCGCCTGCTCAACGCCTACGGCCCGACCGAGACGACGATCACCGCGATGCTTTGCGAGGTGTCGCGCCTGAGCCCCGTGCCCCCCCGCATCCCGATCGGACGGCCGCTGCCGAATCGCCGGGCGTACATCCTCGACCGCCACCGACAGCCGGTGCCGCCGGGCGTGCCGGGCGAACTGTACCTCGGCGGGCAGGGCGTGGCCCGCGGCTACCTTCACCGACCGGAGCTGACGGCGGAGCGGTTCCTGGAGGCCGGAGGCTGGGGGCTTGAGGCTGGTGACGCACGCCACGCCGCAAGCCTCCAGCCTCCGGCCGCGCGGCTCTACCGCACCGGCGACCTGTGTCGCTTCCTGCCGGATGGCACCATCGAGTTCCTCGGCCGGGTCGACCAGCAGGTGAAAATCCGCGGCTTCCGGATCGAGCCGGGCGAGATCGAGGCGGCGCTCACGGCGCACCCGGACGTGGCGGCGGCGGCGGTGGTGGTGCGCGAGGACCGCTCTGGCGACCGGCGGCTGGTGGCGTATGTGGTTCCGGAGGACAGGGACACAGGAGACACGGAGCGCGAGAGCGGGGGAGGCCGGGAGCGAGGAAGGCCGGGAACGGAGGCCGACAATGGCGACCTGCGCGTACGGGCTGCTGACCTTAGAACGTGGTTGAGTGCGCGCCTGCCAGAGTATATGCTGCCGTCGGCGATCGTGACCCTCGACACCCTGCCGCTGACCCCGAGCGGCAAACTGGACCGACGGGCGTTGCCGGCCCCGGAACCGGGCACGGCAAGCGGGGCGACCTTCGTCGCCCCACGCGACCCGGTGGAGGCGGAGCTGGCGCGGCTGTGGGCCGAGGTGCTGCAGGTCGAGCGCGTCGGTGTCCATGAGACGTTCTTCGAATTGGGCGGGCACTCGCTGCTGGCGGCCCAATTGGTGGCGCGGGTGCGCGACACGTTTGGCGTGGAGCTGCCGCTGCGCCGGCTGTTCGAGACCCCGACCGTCGCCGGGCTGGCACTGCTGATCGCGCAGGCCCGCGCCGAACAGACGGACGATGCCGAGCTGGCGCGCCTGCTGGCGGAACTTGAGCAGCTCTCCGACGACGATGCCCGCAGCCTGCTCAGCCAGGAGGTCGGTGGAGACTAAAATTGAAGGGCGAGCGTGAGCCTTTGATCAGCGGAACACTTTCGACGCAGGAACAGCCGGCGTTCGCCTGCGGCGGCCTGCGCACGACACACTCCGGACGACTGCCATGACCGATTTGAACAAGCGCATCGCCGAGCTGTCGCCCGAGAAGCGGGCGCTGCTGCTGCGCCGGCTCCAGCAGGGCGGCACACCCGAGCGCCCCGTCGCCATCCCGCACCGCGCCGATCCAGGCGATTACCCGCTCTCGTTCGCGCAGCAGCGGATGTGGTTCCTCAGCCAGTTGGAGCCGGACAGCCCGCTCTACACGATCGCCGCCGCGCTCCGCATCACCGGCGCGCTCGATGGGGAGGCGCTGCGCCGCAGCCTCTGCGCCGTCGCTGGGCGCCATGAGCCGCTGCGCGCCAGCTTCGCGACCGTCAAGGGCCGGCCGGTCCAGCGCGTCGCGCCTGAGGCCGATCTGCCGCTGCCGCTCACCGACCTGCGCGGGCTGCCGGCGGAGGAGCGCCTGTCCACCGCGCTGCGCCTGGCGACCGAAGAGGTGCAGCGGCCGTTCGCCCTACACACCGGGCCGCTCTGGCGCGCGGCGCTTATCCGGCTGGCGGACGACGACCACATCCTGACTCTGGCACTCCATCACATCGCCGCCGATGGCTGGTCGGTCGGGCTGCTGATCCACGAGGTTGCACTGTGCTACGAGGCGCTGTGTGCCGGGCGCGCGCCGGAGTTGCCGCCGCTGCCCATCCACTATGCCGACTATGCCGCCTGGCAGCGTGAATGGCTCTACGCCGACGATCGCAGCGGCAACTCGCCGTTCGCGCGGCAGCTCGCCTGGTGGCGCGAGCATCTCGCGGGGCCGCGGGGCCACCCGCCGGCGCTGGAGCTGCCGACCGACCGGCCCCGCCCGAAGGCGCAGACATACCACGGCGCGCATCTTACCGTCCCGCTCGATGGCGAGGCGCTCGCCGCCCTGCGCCGGCTGGCGCGCGAGGAGGACGCGACGCCGTTCATGGCGCTGCTGGCCGTTTTTCAGACGCTGCTGCATCGCTACACTGACCAGGACGACTTCTGCGTCGGCACGCCGGTGGCGGGGCGATCGCGCCCGGAGCTGGAGGCGCTGATCGGCTGTTTCGTCAACACCCTGGCGCTGCGCGCCGATCTCGCCGACGAGCCGACCTTCCGCGCCCTGTTGCGCCGTGTGCGCGAGGCGGCGCTCGGTGCGTACAGCCACCAGGAGCTGCCGTTCGAGCTGTTGATCGACGAGCTCCACCCGGAGCGCGACCTGAGCCGCACGCCGATCTTCCAGACGATGTTTGTGCTGCAGGACGAGACGATCGAGGGCCTGCGGCTGGCCGGGATCGCGATCGCACCGCTGGAGATCGAAAGCGGCACCGCCAAGTTCGACCTGATGCTGATGATCACCGAGGCCGCCGACGGCGCGCGCGCCACATTTGAATACAACACCGATCTGTTCGACGGCGAGACGATCCGCCGCATGGCTGGCCACTTCGGCCTGTTGCTCGCCGGGGCCGCCACCGACCCGGACACGCCGGTGAGCCGCCTGCCGCTGCTGACGGCGGCGGAATGGGCGCAACTCTGCGCCTGGAACCAGACCGCCCGCTCCTACGACCTTTCCCGCCCGCTCCACGCCTGGGTCGAGGCTCAGGTCGCCCAGACCCCCACCGCCCCCGCCCTCCTG
>JBHOQX010000129.1:0-140998 GCA_042408595.1 Roseiflexaceae bacterium
TTAAGCACGTGTCGCGCCATTCTGGTGCGCTACGACAAGAAAGCATCGAACTACCTCGGGCTGCTCAAGCTCGCGGGTGCCTTGATTTGGTATCGCCGCTCCGTTCGTCTGGCGGCAACAGAGTTTTGAGATAGTTTCTAAGAAGCTGTCTGCACCCTGCTCAGGGGGGTGTTGGGGGCCGCCGGCCCCAGAAGACTTCCCACCGCGCGGCGGAACCCCAGGAATCGTGGCAGGCGCAGCCCGCCCAACCTCCCCGTTGCAGACAGCTTCTAACCGTCTGACCGTCTGGCTCCTGGCTCTTCCCTTCCCTCGGCTTTCAGGAGGCACCTGATGAAACGCACATGGTTCGAAGACTACGCGGTCGGGGAGACGTTCATCACGCCCGGGCGCACCGTCACCGAGGCGGATGTCGGAGCGTTCGCCGGGCTAACGGGCGACTACAACCGGCTGCATACCGACGCGGAGTACATGCGCACCTCGATCTACGGCGGACGGATCGCTCACGGCCTGTTGGGGCTGTCGTTCGCCAATGGGCTGAAGTACCGCACCGACATGGACCCGGACGGCGTGCTGGCGTTCCTCGGCCTCACCTGGTCGTTCGTCGCGCCGATCCGCTTCGGCGACACAATCCACGCCGTGCTGCGGGTCGAGTCGCTGCGCGAGACGAGCAAGCCGGATCGCGGCGTGATGGTGCAGGCCGTCGAGCTGCGCAACCAGCGCGGCGAGGTGGTGCAGCGCGGCGAGTTCACGATGCTGCTACGGCGGCGTCCGGCGGGCGGATGAGCAGCTTGTCGATCCGCCGCCCGTCCATGTCCATCACCTCGAGCGTGTAACCGGCCCATGTCACGCGCTCGCCCGGACGCGGAATGCGGCCAAAGAGCGCCAACGCCAGCCCAGCGACCGTCTCGAAGCCATGGGCGCGCAACTCCTCATCTGGCTCGGGCAGGCCCAAGCGCGCACGCGCGTCGTCGAACGACAGCAGGCCATCCACCAGCAGGCTCCCGTCATCCCGCCGGACGATCGCCTCCTCCCGCTCGTCGTATTCGTCCTCGATCTCGCCGACCAGCGCCTCCAGAATATCTTCCATGGATACAATGCCGGCGACCTGGCCGTATTCGTCCAGCACGATGGCGAGCGCGCTGCGCTGCTGGCGCAGCACCTGAAAGGCGGCGACGGCGCGCTGGCTCGCCGGCACGAAGATCGCCGGGCGCAACAGCGGCGCCAGCCCACCGCGCAGATCGCCGGCGCGCAACAAATCCTTGGTGAACAGGATGCCGACGACATCGTCCAACTGGTTGCGGTAAACCGGGATCCGCGAGTAGCCGCTCTCCGCGACCACCCGCCGCACCTCCTCGGGAGGCGTGTCGATCGCCAGGGCGACCACCTGCGTCCGGGGCGTCATCAGCGAGCGCACCGAGCGGTCGGTCAGGCGAAAGACGCTGGCGATCATCGCCTGCTCGCCCGGCTCGACCGTGCCGCCGGCCGCCCCCTCGCGCGCCAGGGCGATCACGTCGTCCTCGGTCACCGGGGCGACCGGCACGTTCTGCCGGCCAAGCAGCCACAGCACCAGGTCGCTGGATACGGCGAGAAAGGTGACGAACGGGGCGGCAATGCGCGCCAGCACGCGCATCAGCGGGGCGACCCGGCAGGCCAGCCCTTCCGGGTTTTGCAGCGCCAGGCGCTTCGGCGTCAGCTCGCCGAACACGAGCGAAAGGTACGAAATGGCCAGCACGACCAGCGCCAGCGCGACCCCTTCCGCGTAGGGCCGGACGGCAGGGAGGGCCGCCGCCAGCGCCGCCGCCAGCGGGCGGGCCAGCCGCTCGCCGCCGAACGCCGCCGCCAGCGTGCCGATCAGCGTGATGCCGATCTGCACAGTCGAGAGGAAGCGGTCTGGCGCGCGGGCCAGCGCCAGCGCCGCCGCCGCACCGCGCACGCCATCGGCTGCCTGCTGCTCCAGGCGCCCTTTGCGCGCCGAGACCACCGCCAGCTCCGAAGCGGCGAAGAGGCCATTGGCTAGAATCAACAAAAAAATGAGCGCTGCTTCAAGAAGTAGGATCTCCATCGTCGCGTCCTCCGCTCTCGGTGCTGGCCGTTAGTGTAACGCTCGCCCGAAGTGGCTGTCAACTGCGCACGTTCAGCCGAATCTGCGGTATACTACCTGTGCGTGACAGCGCCATGCGCCGCCCCTCAAGTGCGGCCACATACGAGCGATGCCAGATCGACCTGCAATCCGCGCGGCCTACCGGCGCTTGTTGGTCCCCCGTCCGCGGAACGATCTCCAGACGGTTCAGCGCATCCTCGATGAGATCGGCGCGGCGACCACGCTCGACGACCTCCTCGAGCGTACAACGGATGTTCTGCACCGGACGTTCGGCAACCTGGCCACCTGTGTTTTCCAGATCGCGCCAGACGGGCGCATGATCGTCACGCGCGCCATGCGCGCCGTAGCACCGCCACGCGGCGACATGTTCATCACCATCGATGCCGGGGTGATCGGCGCGGCGGCGCGCTCGGGGCGCACCGTGCTGGCGAACGATACCAGCGCCGATCCGCGCCATGTGCCGATGCCTGGCTGGGAGACCCGCGCCGAGCTGAGTGTGCCGGTGATCACCAGCCGTGGCATGTGGGGCGTGATCGACATGCAGTCCGCCCGGCGCGGCGCCTTTACGCCCCGCCGGGTGCGTCTGGTCGAGATCGTCGCCCGGCAGTTCGCGATCGCCGTGGAGAACGCCTCGCTGATCGACCAGGCGCGCGATCAGGCGCTGCTGCTGGCGCGGCGGGCGCGCGAGTTGACGCAGGTGTTAGCACTCAACAGCCGGCTGCGCGTTGGCAGCGACCTGACCGAGCTGCTCACCCAGATCGCCGAGGCGATCCGCGAGGTGATGGGCTACCGTGTGGTTGTTGTGAACCTGGTGGACGCCGCCGTCAACCGCGCCTGGGTAGCCGTGATCGACGGCGCGACCCCGGCAGAGCACGCCGCGCTCGACGGCGCGACCTATCGCTGGGATACGTTCTTCGGGGGTGATCCGACGCGATTTCGGGTGAGCGAGTCGTACTTTATCCCCGCCGAGGCCGGCGTCGACCCGGAAGGGCCGTCGGCGCGGCCGCCGCTGGACATCCGTGCGCCCGGCGAGTGGCAGGTGGACGACATGCTCCTCATTCCGATCATCAATCAGCGCGGCGAGACGCTCGGCGTCATCTCGGTGGACGATCCGTACGACCGGCGGCGGCCCGGCCTGGCGACGATCCAGGGCCTGGAGATTTTCGCGGCACAGGTCGCTGCGGCGATCGAGAACGCCCGGCTGTATGGTCAGATGCAGCAGGCGCTTGAAGAGACGCGCCAGGCGCAGGAGCAGCAGGCACGGCTCCTGGACGAAGTGCGGCGAACGCAGGCCGAGCTGATCACGGCCTCCAGGCTTGCGGCCGTCGGCACGCTGGCCGCGGGCGTCGCCCACGAGTTCAACAACCTGTTGGCTACCATGTACGGCTTCGCCGAGCTGGGGCTGTCCGGCGATGGGGCAGCCAAGGACGAGGCGCTGCAGGTCGTCCAGCGGGCCAGCCGGCGCGGGCAGGATATTACCCGGCAGCTGCTGACCTTCGCGCGCCACGAGCCCGGCTACCGCGAGCCGACCAAGCTGACGGATGTGGCCGAAGGCGCGCTCAAGCTCATCCACTGGGATCTCGCCCGGCTCGGGATCACCATTCAGCGCGATTATCTGTCTGACGCGTGGGTGATGGCCGATGCCGGGCAACTCATGCAGGTGGTGCTCAATCTGTTGACGAATGCCCGCGACGCGATGGTCGGCGCGGGTGGAACTCTGACGATCGCCACGCGTGACACCGAGCAGTGGGCCGAGCTCGCCGTCGGAGACACCGGCTGCGGCATCCCGCCCGAGCTGCTCGGCAAAATCTTCGAACCGTTCGTGACGACCAAAGGCGCGCTCGGCGGCGGGACGCTCGGCGGCACCGGCCTCGGGCTCTCCGTCTCGTACGGCATCGTGCAGGGGCACCGCGGGCAGTTGCTGGTCGAAAGCGAGGTGGGCCGCGGCAGTCGCTTCATTGTGCGCCTGCCCCGCGGCGAAACGGCGAGCGGGTGATGAGCCGCGGCGTGCCCTTCCTCAGCGTCGCAGCGGCTCCAGGGCGCGCGCCAGCGCCTCCAGCCCGGCCAGGTCGTCTAGCGCCAGCCACTGGAGCATCACCCGCTGCACGCCGGCCGCTTCCAGCGCCGCCAGTTGCTCGCGCACCGCGGCGCCGTCGCCGACCACCATGCCGCGCGCTCGCAGCTCGTCTGGCGTCTGGCCGTGCGCCGCGGCCGCCTGCTCCACCGCCGCGCGGCGTTCGTCGAAGACGATGCCGGTCATCAGCGTGCGGCGCACCGCATGCGGCGGGCGGCCCTGCTCCGCCAGCAGGCGGTCGAGCCTGGCGGAGCGCGCCGCGAAGCGCTCCGGCGTTAGGAAGACGCCGTTCCACTCGTCGGCGTAGCGGGCGACCAGCGGCAGCGTCCGGTGCTCGCCGTTCCCGCCGATCACGATCGGCGGGCCGCCAGGGCGCCGCGGGCGCGGCAGGAGCCGGGCCCCACGGAGCTGGTAGTAGTCGCCCTGCAGATCGACCGGACCATCGGCGCGGAGCAGCCGCGTCACCACCTCCAGCCCTTCGGCGAAGCGGGCGAAGCGTGGCCCGGTATCCAGCAAGTGGTAGCCGAACATGGTGTGCTCGCGCTCGTTCCAGCCGGCGCCCAGGCCGAGATGCAGCCGCCCGCCGGAGAGATCGTCCACCGCGGCGGCCATGCGTGCGGTCATTACCGGGTCGCGGAACGAGACGGGCGAGACGAGCGGGCCGAAATCGATGCGGCGGGTGTGGCTGGCCAGCCAGGCGAGCGAGACCCATAGCTCCAGCGAATCGTGGTCGGGCGGTGCGGGATCGACGAAATGGTCCGAGCGGTACAGCCCGGCGAAGCCGAGCTCCTCGGCGGCGCGTGCCAGCCGCTCCAGTCGCGCCCAGTTCAGCCCCTGCTGGCCTTCCAGCATGATCGCCACATCCATCACGAAATACTCCTCGAAGTGATCTCGGCGGGGCTGCGCCCCGCCAAACCTCCCCGCCGCATACGTCCTGTCTATCAGAGGTGATCCGCGCCCGAACCGGTGGTGCCTGCCGAACGGCGGCGGCCATCCACCGGGATGTGCTGCACCACCCGCAGGATGAGAAACGCCAGCACGACCGCGCCGGCCGCGACGATGTAGCGATCCAGGCCGACAGCGATGCCCACCGCCGCCGTCACCCAGATCGAGGCGGCGGTCGTCAGCCCCTTCACTCGTTGCTGTTGCCCGCTGACAAAGACGGTTCCGGCGCCCAGCACGCTGATGCCGGTCACGATCGCCGTGACGGTGCTCAGCGGCTCGATCTGCAGCCGATAGTTTCCGGGAGGTGGCGGCGGCGCAAGGGCCGGGAACTCGAGCGCGAAGATTGCGCCGAACGAGACGAACAGCGCCGCGCCCATCGCGACGAGCATGTGGGTGCGCAGCCCGGCTGCCTTGCCGGTCGCCTCGCGCTCATAGCCGATCACCCCACCCAGCAGCGCGGCGACAAGCAGCCGCAGCAGAATCCAGAGTTGAGCTTCCATCGCGCACTCCTTCAGGCGGCATATGCTGCCGCGTGCCACAGAAAACGCCTCGCGGCCGTTTGACCTCCATTCCCGGGTGCGGCCGCGAAATGTGCATCAGTGTACACCATCCAGCCAACAGCACACACCGCGCGCGGCTCGCGCCACACGCGGTGTGCGTGCAGAAACGGCGGCGTCCGCGCGGCACCGTTCAGGCGGCGGCTGTCTCCTCGTCGAGCAGCGTCAGCACCTCGCCGGTGATCTCGTTCGAATCCGCCTCCGAGGCGAAGAACAGATACGCCGGCGCGATCCCCTCCGGCTGGGCCGGGCGCTTCATGGGCGGCTGCCAGCCGACATCGCGGCCGCCGCCGGCACCTTGTCCGGCGGGTTCAGCGGCGTCCAGACCGGCCCTGGCGCGACACAATTGACACGGATGCCCTTCGCGACCAGGTTCTGCGCAGGCGATTTGGTGCAGGGGTGGAACGCCCCTTGGTCGCCGCGTGATCGAGCAGTTCTTTGCTCCGCTCCAGCCCGATGGTCGGACCTGACCGCCGCGCCGGACTGGCGGTGCGGCAGCGCGGCGTTCGCCGGGCGGAAGTAGCCGTAGATATTGGTCTTGAACGTCTGGTCCCACTGTTCGTCGGTCAACGCTTCCAGCCCGGGCTGGTGCTGCTGGAAGGCGGCGTTGTTGACCAGAATCCAGAATATCGAGGCGGCCGCATTCGCGCACGGTCTGCTCCACTGCCGCGCGGCAGAAGTCCGGCTCGGTCACATCGGCGGGGATGCGCAGCGCGCGCCGCCCCTCGGCCGCGACCGCGTGGCGCGTCTCCTCGGCATCCGGCTGCTCGAGGCAGGTAGACGTTCGCCACGTCCGCACCTTTGCGGGCGCACAGCACCGCCCGGCCGATGCCCGAGTCGCCGCCGGTGATCAGGGCGACTTCGCCTTCGAGCTTGTCCGAACCGCGGTAGCGCGGCGCCTGGTAGCGCGGGCGCGGATCCAACTCGGACTCGATCCCCGGCTTTTCCTGATGCTGCTTCGGAAAGGACGGCTTCGGCTGCTCCATGGTGCTCATACCTCCGTCTCCTCAGAGGCTGCCTGCAACGCTTCCAGCAGCGGCAGTGGGGCCGCAGGCTCCGAAAGACATCCCGCCGCCGCGCGGAAGGGAACTCAGCCGCCGGCCGCGTGGCGAGTCCAAGAACCCTGGAGGGCGGCGTCCGCCAACCATCCCGTTGTGAACCTGGCGCCGTCGCAGCTCCCAGGCACGCGCGGCGGCCATCAGGCAGATGTGGCGGCGGGGCGCCAAGCCCCGGCGGCTCAGCCGCGGCACGGCACGCGCTACCCCCGGAGCAGCGACTCCGCTCCGTCGATCCAGATCTCGGTGCCGGTGATGTGCCGCGCCGCGTCCGAAACGAGAAAACGCACCAACTCCGCCACGTCCTCCGCGCGGCCCGGTTTGCCGTGCGTCAGCGGCTGCGAGCCCTCCGGGTATTCGACCGGGATCTGCACCGACTCGAGATCGCGGCGCTCGGTGTTCTCGTCGATATTGGTCTCGATCGCGCCCGGACAGATGACGTTGACACGCACGCCGGACTCGGCCAGCTCCAGCGCCAGCATTTTGGTGAAGGCCACCTGCGCGGCCTTCGTGCAGGAGTAGGCGGTCGCGCCGGTGTTGCTGAAGATGCGCGTGCCGTTTACCGACGATGTCACGATCACCGCGCCGCCGCGCTGTTTGAGATACGGCACGGCGTACTTGATCGTCAAAAAGGTGCCGGTCAGGTTGATTCGAAGGGTCTCCTCCCATTCCTCCGGCTTCAACGCCTCGATCGGCGCCCAGACGCCGTTGATCCCCGCGTTTGCGAAGACGATGTCGAGGCGGCCCCAGCGCCCGACGATCTCGCTGGCCGCCCGCTCCATATCCTGCGGCCTGGAAACATCGGCGACGACCGGGATCGCTTCGCCGCCCGCCGCCTGGATGCGCGCGACGGTCTCCTGCAACTCCTCCTCCCCGCGGCCTACCGCGCCGATCCGCACCCCATCGCGCGCGAGCCGCAGCGCGGCCGCCTGCCCGATGCCGGAGCCCGCGCCGGTGATCATCGCAACCTGTCCTTGCAACGCCATGGCCTCGCTCCCTTGGCACTTCATGCAGATGCGGGAACGCTGGGGCGCGGCAGCACCGCCGCCTGCCCGGTTCGGTTCTTGCCCGCGTGCGGCGGGGAAGCAGAGGGGGCAGGCTGGGGGTGTCCTGATGCCGCTCGCGTCGAACGGCGCCACGCCCGGGACGCTCAACCATGAGCAAGGGGTGTGCCAGAATGGCGGCCCTTGCGGCAGTGTGGGCGTCGTTCTGGCGGGTTTGCCGCGTACGGGCCGGGCGCAGTGGCCGGCCGGCAGCAGGCGTGGTAAGCTACACATGGCAAGCCACAGTGTGGAAAGGGGAGCGCGATGACGATCCGTTACGGCGTGTTTGTGCCGCAGGGGTGGCGGCTCGATCTGCTGGAGATCGCCGACCCGGTGGAGAAGTACGAGGCGATGACGCGCGTGGCCCGCGCCGCCGACGCGCTGCCGGTCTACGATTCGATCTGGGTGTATGACCACTTCCATACCGTGCCGCGGATCGAGCACGAGACCGTCTTCGAATGCTGGACGACGACCGCCGCGCTGGCGCGCGACACGCAGCGGGTGAACGTCGGCCAGATGGTTACCTGCAACGGCTACCGCAACCCGGCGCTGCTCGCCAAGATGGCCTCCACGGTGGATGTGATGAGCCACGGGCGGCTGTACTGCGGCATCGGCGCGGGGTGGTACGAGCACGAGTGGCGCGCCTACGGCTATGGCTTCCCGGAGACGCGCGACCGCATGCGCGCCTTCCGCGAGGCCTGCGCGATCATCACGCGGATGTGGACGGAAGAGGAGCCGATCTTCAGCGGCGAGTACTATCACATCGACCGCCCGATCAACCAACCGAAAGGCGCGCGCACGCCGCATCCGTCGCTCTGGATCGGCGGGGGCGGCGAGCAGGTGACGCTGCGGCTGGTGGCGCAATACGCCGATGCCTGCAACGTCGGCGGCGGCGACCCCGCCGTGATTCGCCAGAAGCTCGCCGTGCTGCGCCGGCACTGCGACGCGCTGGGGCGCAACTACGACGAGATCATCAAGAGCACCAGCATGAACATCGTGCTGCTCGAAGACGGCGCGGATCGCGAGCAGGCCACCGAGCCGATCCGCAAGACCTATGGCTGGTCGATGGAGGAACTGGCGCGGCAGGCGGTGGTCGGCACGGCGGACGAGGTCGCGGCGCGGGTGCGGGCGGCGGCCGATGCGGGCGCGAACTACATCATCACCTACTTCCACCGCCTGGCCTATGACCTGACCCCGCTGCAGCGTTTCGCCGAGGAGGTGGTGCCGCAGGTGGGGTAGTGCGCGGCTGGAGGGCGATCGTCCGCCGGCTAGCCGTTCGGGCCGCGCAGCAGCTTCGCGACCAGCGACTCGATCGCGCCGGGGTTGGCGAACGTGGCGTACGGGTCGTCTGGCCCGGCGCCCTCGTACACCATCGTCTCGTCAAGGGCGTAGCGCTCGACGTGCTCCGACTTGAAATTGCGGAAGGCCCAGGCGAGCGCGATCATCCGGTCCTGCGGCAGGTCCGTCTGCACATAGCTGCGCATCGCGCCGGTGAGGTCGGCCAGGCCCTGGAGGCGCTCGATCGCGTTCATCCGACGGAAGCGGTCGAGGATCCCCAGGAGCACGAGCTGCTGGCGGCGGTTGCGGGCGTAGTTGCTGTCCATGTGGCGCATGCGGCTGTAGATCAGCGCCGTCTGGCCGTCCATGTGCTGCGGGCCGGGGAGAAAATGCGCCTCCATGTAGCCGTAATCCATCGTCGGATACTCGGGGTCGTAAATCTCCTCCGGCACGTTGATATCGATCCCGCCGATCGCGTCGATCGCCGAGATGAACCCGTTGAAATCGACCCGCACGACATAATCGATCGGGATACCGAGCAGATTGCTGACCGTCTTGCGTTCCAGGTTCACGCCGCCGCCCAGCTCCGGGTACAAGTCGCCGTAGACGCTGGCGGCGTTGATCCGCGCCTGGCCGTAGCCGGGGATGTCCACGATCAGGTCGCGTGGCAGGGACAGCAGGGCGATCCGCTGCATCTGCGGGTCGATTCGTACGACGATAAGCGCGTCCGTCCGCACCCCCTCCGTCTCGCCGGGGCGCGCGTCTACCCCCATCAGCAGCACGGTGATCGCCCCGCCGGGCGCGGGCGCGTTGGCCGTCCCGCTGCCGGGCGCGAGCGTGGGCGGCGGGGCCAGCCCGGGGGTGGCTGCTGCACCGACCGCCTGTGGCGTCGCTGTGAGCGTCGCGCGCGGCGGCACACCGGGAGCCGCGGGAGCGGACGTGGCCGCGGCCTGAGGGGCGGTGCCCGTCGGCCGCGGAGCGGCCGGCCGCGGCGTCGGGGGCGGCGCGGCGGCGCGGGCCGGGTTGTTCAGCGCCGGTGCGGGCGCGATGGTCGGAAGCTGGATCGCCTGCACGTTGCGCTGGATGGAGATCAGCGCGAGGGCGACGCGCCCGACCAGCAGCACCACCAGCAGCAGCGCCAGCACGCCCAGCGCGGTGATCGCCGGGCGTAGCCACCGGCGCGCCGCGGGGACTGGCGGCGCCTCGCCGCCCCAGCTGGCCTCATCCAGCCCGCCCTCGGGCGCGGCGGGCACAGCGGCCGGGCGTGCGGTGCGGGGCGTCGGGGCGGCCAGCAGCGCGGCCAGCAGCGCCTGGTCGGGGCGGTCGCGGTAGGCGCGGCAGGCGGCGCATTCGGCCAGATGGAACCCAAGCGCGGCCTGCGAGGCGCCGCCGCGGCCGGGCTGGACGCCCGCGTCCAGCAGGCGGCGCGCGTCGGTGCAGTCCATGGATGCTCACTTGCCGCCGACGAGTCGCTGTCGCTGAGTCGTAAGCGGTATTTCGAATGCCATGCTCAAGTGTAGGGCGTAATCAGGCAAATGTCAAGCTACATGCCGTTGTGATATGGTTTACGGTTGGGTTGGCAGCATGGAGCGCAGGCCGCTGTGGAGGGCGCGCTTCTCCACGGCGCCGCGTCGCCGGTTTTGACGAATGCCGGCGCGCTACGGTATCATGCCGCCGGAGGCCGGAGGAGCAGAGGAGCTACGGATGGCAGCACTGAACGGCGGGCCGATGATCGAGGCGAACGGCCTACAGAAGCGCTTCGGCGACAAGCTGGTCGTCAGGGGGGTCAGCCTGAGCGTCTCGCCAGGCGAAATCTTCGGCTTCCTTGGCGCGAACGGCGCGGGCAAGACGACGACGATCAAGATGCTGATCGGCCTACTGCGCCCGACGGCCGGCACAGCACGCATCGGGGGGCACGACATCCAGCGCGATCCGATCGCCGCCAAGTCGCTGATCGGCTACGTGCCGGACGAGCCGAATCTGCCGGCCAAGATGACGGCGCGCGAGTTCCTCGATTTCATGGCCGGCCTGTATCGGGTGGAGCGCAACGATGCCCGGCGGCGCGCCGATGAGTTGTTGCGCCTCTTCGGCCTGAGCGAGCAGGCCGACGAGCTGATGGATGGATTCTCGCACGGGATGCGCCAGAAGATGGCGCTGGCCGGCGCGCTCATCCACAATCCGCGTGCCTTCTTCCTCGATGAGCCGACCGTCGGGCTCGACCCGCGCAGCGCCCGCCTGATCAAGGATTTGCTGCGCCAGGTCGCTCAACGTGGCACCGCTGTTTTTCTGACGACGCATATTCTCGAAATCGCCGAGCGGATGTGCGACCGGGTGGCGATCATCCATGCCGGCGAGGTGATCGCCACCGGCACGATGGACGAGCTGCGCGCCGGGCGGCACGGCGAAAGCCTGGAAGATATCTTCCTCGAACTGACCGGCGGCGCCGAAGAAGCCGCGATCGCCGACGCGCTGGCGTAGGGGCTAGGGGCTGGGGGCTAGGGGCTAGTGCCTTGTCACCTTGTCACCCTATCATCCGGTCATCTGGTCATCTTGTCACCCGGCCACCACATCGGCCCGCCCGTGCCTATGAACGACCTGCCCGACGACACGCGGCGTGCGCTGGCCTCCGTCGAGACCGACGCCGAGGCGCTCGCGGGGTGGGCCGCGATCCGGCGCGACGCCGCCCCGCTCCAGATCGTGCCGTACGACGGCTTCGGCACGCCCGCCGCGCTGCGGCTGGGCGGGCGCGTGCTGATGAGCGCCGGCGCGCGCCCGGCCACAGCAGACGACTCGCTCTGGCGCAACCTGGCGAACATGTACCGCCGCTTCGCCACCGTCGAAGTGCCGGGCGCGCGCGTCCGCGCCGGCGCTGGCGGCGCCGCTGCCGAGGCCATCGCCGACCGCGAGGGCTACTTCGCCGTCCGGCTCGCGCCGCCTGCCCTGCCCGCCCCGTCGCAGCTTTGGCAGCCGGTGCTGCTGGAACTGCTCGACCCGCCAGCGCCCGCGGGGGCCGTTCGGGCCACCGGCCACGTGCTCGTCCCACCGCCGGGGGCGCGTTTCGGCGTGATCAGCGACATCGACGATACGATCATCCAGACCGACGTTCGCCATGCCGTCAGGATGGCCGTGCGCACATTCACCACCAACGCCCGCACCCGCCTGCCGTTCATCGGTGTGGCTGCGCTCTACCGCGCGCTCCACGCTGCCGCACCGCCTCCGGCGATCAACCCGATCTTTTATGTCTCCGCCGGGCCGTGGAACCTGTACGATCTGCTGACCGATCTTTTCGCCTACCGCCAGATCCCGCGCGGGCCGCTGCTGCTGCGCGACTGGGGCCTGGCGGGCGACAAGGCCGGGCCGAACGACACGCGGGCGCACAAGCGCCGCTCGATCGACTCGATCCTGCGCTGCTATCCGCGCCTGCCCTTCCTGTTGATCGGCGATAGCGGCCAGCACGACCCGGAGATCTACGCCGAGGCCGCCGAAGCCTGGCCGGGCCGGATCGCCACGATCTACATCCGCGATGTCGCACGCAGCCCCCGGCGCGCCGGGTCGCTGGCGGCGGCGGCGGCGCGCGCGGCTGCCGTTGGCAGCCCCATGGTCGTCGCAGCGACGACCATGGACATCGCCCGGGATGCGGCAGCGCGCGGCTGGCTGCCCCCGGCGGCGCTCGCCGAAGTGGCCGCCGGGCACGACCGCGACGCGCAGCGCCCTGTGCCCTAGGGCGCTTCCGGCGCAGGGGTGCGGGGTTAGCGATCGGGGTTCAGGCGTTCTGGTGCTGTTACTTCTGCGCCCATCCCAACTACAATCTGCAATCATAGCCAGGAGCCAGAGGTCAGGCGGTCGGACAGTCAGACGGGCAGACAATCAGACGGGCGGACAATCGGCAATCTGCAATCCCAAAGCGAGGCCGTATGCTCAACCCGCAGCAGCGCCGCCGCGCACTCGACGCGCTCCAGGCATTTTTCGATACGCCACTCGACGCGACCCTTCAGCGCCACGAGGCCGACGACCCGGCGGCCGCGGCCCTCACCCTCTTCCACGATGTCGCCGCACGCGTGCCGGCGTACCGCACCTTCCTGGCCGAGCAGGGCATCGATCCGGCCGCCGTGCGCGCCCCCGCCGACCTGCGCCGCGTCCCGCCCGTCACCAAGCAGAACTACCTCCAGCGCCACCCGCTGTCGGCGCTCTGCCGCGATGGGCGGCTGGAGGCCTGTGACTGGATCGCCGTCTCGTCCGGCTCGAGCGGGCGCCCGACCTTCTGGCCGCGCTTCCTCAGCGACGAGCTGCGCATCGCCACGCGCTTCGAGCAGGTCTTCCACGATAGCTTCCGCGCCGACGAGCGCCGTACGCTTGTGGTCGTTTGCTTCGCGCTCGGCACGTGGGTCGGCGGGATGTACACCGCCAACTGCTGCCGCTATCTGGCGGCGAAAGGCTACCCGCTGACTGTGGTGACGCCGGGCACCAACAAGGACGAGATTCTGCGGGTGGTGCAGGAGCTTGGGCCGCTGTACGAGCAGGTCGTGCTCGCCGGCTACCCGCCGTTTCTGAAGGACGTAATCGACACCGGGCTGGCGCGCGGCGTCGCGTGGCCGCAGTACCGCATCAAGCTGGTGCTGGCCGGCGAGGTGTTCAGCGAAGAGTGGCGCGCGCTGGTCGGCGAGCGCGCCGGGATGGCCGACCCGCTGCGCGACTCGGCGGCGCTGTACGGCACGGCGGACGCCGGCGTGCTGGCGAACGAGACACCGCTCAGCGTCGCCATTCGCCGCTTCCTGGCCGGGAAGCCGGACGCGGCGCGGGCGCTCTTCGGCGAATCCCGCCTGCCGACCCTCGGGCAGTACGATCCGCTGTCCCGCTACTTCGAGGCGCAGGACCGCTCGCTGCTGTTTTCTGGAGACAATGGAGTCCCGTTGCTGCGCTACAACATTCTCGACACCGGCGGGCTCATCCCATACGACCAGCTGCTGGCGAATCTGGCGGCGTACGGGTTCGATCCGGTCGCGGAGCTAGGCGGGCCGGGGGCGCGCGGCGTGCGGCGGCTGCCGTTCGTCTACGTCTTCGGCCGGTCGGATTTCACCGTCTCGTACTTCGGCGCGAACATCTTCCCGGAGAACATCTCGGTCGGGCTGGAGCAGCCGGGCGTGCGCGAGCGGGTGACGGGCAAGTTCGTGCTGGAGGTGCGCGAGGACGCCGACCGCGACCGGGCGCTGGCGGTGGTCGTCGAGCTCGCGCCGGAGGTGGTGGGCGACCTCGGGCTGGAGCGGGCGATCGCCGGGTCGATCCACGCGCAGTTGCTGCGCCTCAACAGCGAGTTCGGTGCGTATGTGCCGCCGGCGCGCCAGATGCCGCGGGTAGAGCTGCGGCCCACCGGCGATCCGCAGTGGTTCCCGGTCGGCGTGAAGCACCGTTATACGCGCCGCGGCCCGGCGTAGGGGCCGTTATTCATCCCCTTCGTCCGGCTCGCGGCGGGGGCGTGGCGGCCCGTCCTGGCGGCGCGGCGGGCGACGGGCATCGCCGGCGTCTCGCCGCGGCGGGCGGTCGTTGTAGCGGGAGGTGCCGTACCCTTCGCGGCGGGGGCGGTCATCGTCGCGCGGGCGGTCGTTGCCGTAGCCCTCACGGCGTGAGCCGTAGCCGCCATCGCGCGGCGGGCGGTCGTTGCCGTACCCTTCGCGGCGGGGGCGGTCGTCATATCGGCGGGGGCGGTCGTCGCGCAGGCGGTCGTTGCCGTAGCCCTCACGGCGCGGGCCGTAGCCGCCATCGCGCGGCGGGCGGTCGTTGCCGTACCCTTCGCGGCGGGGGCGGTCGTCGCGCGGGCGGTCGTTGCCGTAGCCCTCGCGGCGTGGGCCGTAGCCACTGGCGCGCGGCGGGCGGTCGTCGTACCGGCGGGGACGGCCATCGTCGCGCGGGCGGTCGTTGCCGTAGCCCTCGCGGCGCGGGCCGTAGCCACTGGCGCGCGGCGGGCGGTCGTTGCCGTAGCCCTCGCGGCGCGGGCCATAGGCGCCCTCGCGCCGCGGGCGGTCGTTGTAGCCCTCGCGCCGCGGGCGCTCATCGAAGCGGGAGGTGCCGTACCCTTCGCGGCGCGGGCCGTAGCCGCCCTCGCGCGGTGGACGATCGCTGGAGGAACCCTCACGGCGTCGCCGGTCGTCGTAGCGCTCGTTGCCATAGCCCTCACGGCGGGGGCGGTCGTCGTAGCGCGGGCGCTCGTTGCCATAGCCCTCACGGCGGGGGCGATCGTCGCGTGGGCGGTCGGTGTAACGCGCACCGCCGGCGACGTCCTCGCGCCGGAAGCGGTCGCGCCCATACTCTTCACGACGGGGGCGGTCGTCGCGCCGGGGCGCGCGGCGGGGGCGGTCGGCTGCCGCGATGCCGCCGGCCACGGCGGCCCCCGGCGCAAACTCGGCGCCGTCTCGCTCACCTTCGCCGGGGCGGCCGCCGGCGTGCTGCCAGAGCGCCTCGACCTCCTCGTCGGTCAGCGGGCGCCACTGGCCGCTCGGCAGATCGCCCAGCTCAAGCGGCCCTTCGCGCACGCGAATCAGCCGCAGCACTTCATACCCCAGCAGTTTGGCGACCTCGCGAATCTGGCGCTTGCGCCCCTCGTGCAGCACGACGCGCACCCACGCCCCCTCGTCGGTCTTCTCCAGCAGCGACACGACCGCCGGCGCGGTCATCTCGCCGTCGAGCTCAACCCCCTCGCGCCACTGGCGGATCGCCTCCGTGGAGGGTGCCTGGTCGAGCAGCACGCGGTACTCTTTCTCGATCGCAAAGCTCGGATGCGTGAGGCGCTGGGTCAGGGCACCGTCGTCCGTGAGGATGATCAGCCCTTCGCTGTCCATGTCGAGCCGGCCAACGGGGAAGAGGCGCGCCTCGGACGGCACAAGATCGACGACCGTGGGGCGGCCGTGGGTGTCTTCAACGGTGGAGACGACTCCGGCCGGCTTGTTGAGCATGGCATAGCTGCGCAACTTCGCCTGTTGGATCGGCTTGCCGTCCAGCGTGATTTCATCGCGTTCGGGGTCGACACGCGCGCCGAGGATGCGTATCACTTTGCCGTTAATGGCGACGCGCCCTTCGCGGATCAGCTCTTCGCAGTCGCGGCGCGAGGCGATGCCAGCCGCGGCCAGCACCTTCTGTAAGCGTTCAGGACTCAAGCAGATTCCCCTCAATCTGGCGAGCGGGCGCTCGCCACGCACGGGCGCCGGGCGGCACAACTTCTGGCGCGCAGTGTGGATCAGCGTATAGTATACCACAGATAGACAGAGACGATAGGCAGCCGGGTGTGCCTGCCGAGCGATCAGGATCGCTGGGGCACCGCGGCACCTTGCTTCACGCAGCGCGTGGCATAGGAATCGCAGTGCGCCTGCAGCACACACGCCTGGCAGCGCGGCCCGCCCCACACGCACACCCGCTGGCCGTGGCGCAGCATGTTCAGGTGGAAATTCCAGAGCACGTCGGCGTCGCGCGGGAGCAGCGCGGCGAGCGCGGTGTGCGCCTGCTCGGCGGTGACGCGCGGCCCGATCAACCCCAGACGCTGGCTGACGCGGTGGACGTGGGTATCGACCGGGAGCACCGGCTTGTGGAAGCAGAACAGCAGCACCAGCGACGCGGTCTTCGGGCCGACGCCTGGTAGCGACGTGAGCCAGGCCAGCGCTGCATCATCCGGCATGTCGGCCAGAAAGCTGATATCGAGCGAGCCACGCTCGTCGCTGATCCGCTGGAGCACCGCCTTGATCCGCGGCGCCTTCAGTTCGGGCCAGTTTGCCGGCGCGATCGCCGCCTCGATCTCTTCGACGGGCGCGTCGCGGATAGCTTCCCAGCTCCCGAATTGTTCCCAGAGCTGCGTAAAGGCTTGCTTTTCGTTCGCGCCGGTTGTCCGGTGCGAGAGGATCGTCGAGATCAGCTCGTGCAGCGGCTGGCGGCGCGGCGCCCACGGGCGGATGCCGTAGACTTCGCCCAACAAACGGTAGACGATCTGCGCGCGATCGGTGAGCGATTCCTGCGGCGCCATAACGCTCTCCTGCCCGCAATGCACGGGAGCCCACGGGCTGGCACGGGGCAAGTTTCGTGCCGGGCATGGCGGCAGGCCGCGCATGCTGACGTATCACTCGTTGAACAGGCTGCCCAAGTTGAACCCGCCGCTGTTGCCGCCGCCGCTCCCGCTCGCCCCCGAGGGTAGGTACTTCCCGATCGCTCGCGCTAGGTTCATCATCGGCATCGTTTGCAGCCACACGCGCCCCGGTCCACGCACCGTGGAAAGGAACAGTCCCTCGCCGCCGAAGAGGATATTCTTGAAGCCGCGCATGACTTCGATGTCATAACCGACGGTTGGTTCAAACATGGCGACGTTGCCGGTATCGACCCGCAGGGTTTGCCCCGCATCGAGTGTGTACTCCACCACCTCGCCGTCCAGGCTGACAAAGACGACCCCCGGCCCGGTGAAGCGCTGCAGAATGAATCCTTCGCCGCCAAAGAAACCAGTGCCGAGCTTGCGGTTAAAGAAGACGTCGGTCTGCACGGTCTTTTCGGCGCACAGGAAAGCGTCCTTCTGGGCGATGATCTGCTGGCCCGCTGCGAGGTGGATCGGGACAATCTTGCCAGGAAAATCCGCGGCGAACGCGACCGTCCCTTTGCCGCTTTGACTGGTATACTCGACGAAGAACAGCGACTCGCCGCTGATCGCGCGCTTGAGCATGCCGCCCAGGCCGCCGCCGCGCCCGGTGGTCTCCATCAGGATGTTCGCGCTCATCCACGCCATCGCGCCGCTTTCGGAGAAGACCGTTTCGCCGGGGTCGAGTTCAAGGATCGCTGCCTGCAGGGTCGTCCCAATGATCGCGTACTCCATACCGGTTTGGCCCTGCCCACGAGTCACCACCGTCGGACTAGGCAGGTCGATCCGCTGACCGGCGCGTGTTTGCCATCCATATGCTTCGGACATTGGCGTATCTCCTGTGGCACGTGCAAGTCTGGCACCGCACTACCTGCAGAACTGCTATCGCTGCCTTTCTCACGCAGCATGCGCTTGGTCACCAACGACGCACGATAGGGGCTGGTGGCGGCGCAGCATCTGTGGGCCGTCATCTTCCAGCCTCGCTCGCAGCGTTATAGATACTACGAGCAGCGGCGGCCCAGGTTTCAGAAGCTGTCGGCACCGGGGAGGTATGGCGGGCGCAGCCCACCGTGATTCCCGGGCTTCCGCCGCGCGGTCGGCGGCACAGCCCCCCCCCCCGCGGCGGGGGAGGACGGCGTCTGGGGGACGGCACCCCCCAACACCCTCGCTGAGCGCCTGTCAGAGCGCCTCTCAGCGATACAGCGAAACACGCCACACACCGCCCTGGGTACCCGCTACACCCAGGCCGGGCCGGCCGGCGATGGCGGCCGATGGCGGCCTACCCCGATTTGCTCAACGTCGCCAGGAACTCCGCGTTGTTGCGCGTCTTGGCCATCCGGGTAGCGACCAGCTCGGTGCCTTCGTTCTCGCCGAGCATGCTGACCATGCGGCGGAGCGTCCACACCTGGCGCAGCGTCTCCGGTCCAAGCAGCAATTCCTCACGCCGGGTGCCGGAGCGGGTGATATCGATCGCCGGGAAGATACGCTTCTCGGCCAGCTTGCGGTCGAGGTGCAGCTCCATATTGCCGGTGCCCTTGAATTCCTCGTAGATCACGTCATCCATGCGGCTGCCGGTGTCCACCAGGCAGGTCGCGATGATCGTGAGCGAGCCACCGTTCTCGATATTGCGCGCCGCGCCGAAGAAGCGCTTGGGCGGGTAGAGCGCCACCGGGTCGATACCACCGGAGAGCGTGCGCCCGCTCGGCGGCATATCCAGATTGTAGGCGCGCGCCAGGCGGGTGATCGAGTCCATCAGGATGATCACGTCCAGCCCGCCCTCGACCAGACGCTTCGCCCGTTCGAGCGTCATCTCGGCGACTTTGGTATGATCCTCTACCGGCTCATCGAAGGTCGATGAGATCACCTCGCCCTTGACCGACCGGCGCATATCCGTCACCTCTTCCGGACGCTCGCCGATCAGCAGCACCATCAGATGCACCTCCGGGTAGTTGGTGGTCAGGCCGTTGGCGATCGCCTTGAGCAGCATCGTCTTGCCGGCTTTCGGCGGCGAGACGATCAGCCCGCGCTGGCCGCGCCCGATCGGCGCGACCAGATCGACCAGGCGGGTAGGCAGGACGTGCGGCTCGGTCTCCAGCTTGTACTGCTCGTTCGGGAAGATCGGTGTGAGCTGGTCGAATGACGGGCGCTTGCGCGCCGTCTCCGGGTCCATGCCGTTGATCAACTCGACGCGCAGCAACGAGTAGTAGCGCTCGTTCTCCTTCGGCGGGCGCACCTGCCCCCAGACCCGGTCGCCGGTGCGCAGGCCGAAGCGCCGAATCTGCGATTGCGAGACGTACACGTCGTTCGGGCCGGGGAGCATGCGGTCGCTCCGTAAGAAGCCGAAGCCATCGGAGACGATATCGAGAATGCCGTCGCTGAAGACGTGGCCGGCTTCTTCCGTCTGGGCCTGGAGCAGTTTGAAGATCAAATCCTGCTTCTTGAGGCCGCTGATGCCCGGCAGATCGGCTTTTCTCGCCAGTTCGCGCAGGTCGGCAAGGCTCATCTCGTCGAGCTCAGCGGCATTAAAGCTGGGGCGTGAGTCGCGGTTCTCGCGCGGTTCGGCACGGTTCTCGCGCACCTCGCGCGGCGCCTCGACCTGAGCCTCGTGTGCTTCGACGCGGCTCTCGCGCGGCTCGCCGTTCTCCGGCGCCGCGCTCCCGTTGATAGGAGGGGGGGTGTTTTTGGTTCGAATTCGTGGCACGACTAACTCCTCGCCGGCGCAGTCCGCCGGCCACAAGATGCGAAATTAATGGATTGCAATACGAAACATGACCGACAACGAAACGAATCCCGCACTGGAGGGGCCTTACGGAGCGGCAGAACGAACCATGCCGGAACTACAAACATCAACTGGCTGCGCCCAACAGCCTGAGACCGAGGACAGAACCACCCGCGAGGTTCGGCTCAGCAGCGTCGTTGCAAATGTGCGGGACGGCAAACTCGCCAGGGCGCAGCCAGGGGGATTTTCCTTCGCGATAGTACGGGGTTGTACTATTGGTTGCGCTTGATGCGACACAAACCAAAGCGGCACTGTCTCGCTGCGTACATTTTACCACATGTGTCAAGGGATTTCAACTGGCGAGAAGCGGCGGACGGCGGGCGCTGAACGGCGGGTGACAGACGAACGCATGCCGGGCCACGGTCACGATCGGATGATTGGTGTATGGCCTCTGTTCGTCCGCCGTCCGTCGTCCGTGGATGATGGACGGTCAGATCGCTCGTGCATCACGCAGCATTCGGCACTGCTCATGATCGGCCCCTATTGCAGCCCCATCACCAGATTGCCGTATTTCTCCGCCAGTGCACGGGCGTGGTCGTCGCTGCCGCCCTCGGCGTAGATGTGGAAGAAGGGCCCATCGGGATCTGGCAGGATCAGCACCCATTCCTCGCCCAGGTCGATTTTGATACCGTCGATCTGCGTCAGCCGCCGCTCGTGATACTGCTGGTTCAGGATGCGCATGACTTTGCCTTTATGCTCCCAACGGCACGCCACACGCATCTGGCTCATGTGGTAGCGCGGCAGTTCCCGGATGATCGTCGAGAGTTGTGTGCCGCAGAGCGTCAGCAACTCCATAATCTTCACGATCGCAAACAGCCCGTCCGCGATCGGGTAGAAGCTCGGGAAAATATAGTTCCCGCCGCCATCGCCGAGCAGCAGCAGGTCGCGGTTGGCCGCAGCAGTGTGCATAAGCGCGGAGAGCGTCGCGCGGGTGCGGATGATCGTGCCGCCGTAGCGCTCGGCGATCTGCTCGAACGCGCGCGGCGCGGTGACGGGCACCGCGACCGTCCCGCCGCCGTGGACATCCATCGCCAGCGCGGTGAGCGCCGCCAGCGCCTGCATCCCTGGCAGCCGCCGCCCGGTGTCATCCACCAGATAGAAGCGCTCGCCGCCGCTGTCGATCCGCACGCCCAGGCCGGCACCGAGCACCGGCGTGATCCGCGCCAGCCGGTCCATCGCGTCTTCGAACTCCGCCGGCTGCTGGAACAGCCGGCTGTCGTCCAGGTTCGCGTTCAGTTCGACGACATCCACATCCAGGCGGCGCAGGATATTCGTCAGCACATGCGAGACAATCGCGTGGCCGTAGTCCACCACCAGCTTGCAGTCCCGGGCGATACCGGGCAGCGCGTCGGAGCGCAGCGCGCGGAAGAAGGCGTCGGTATAGGTCTTCTCGATATTCTCGGCATCGGTGATCCGCCCGATCTCGTCCAGGTACACCCGCCGGTAATCTTCGCGGAAGAACACCCCCTCGATCTTGCGCTCGGTCGCCGTGTCGATATCCAGGCCGTCGGCGTCGAAGAACTTGATGTCCACCACGCGGTTGTCCTGCGGCGACAGGCGCAGGTGGATGCCGCCCGCTGCGCCGAAGGCTTTGGTGACGAAGCGCGCCACCGGCAGCGGCGTGCTGTGCAGTTCCAGGACGTTGATCCCCGCCGATGGCAGGCCAGCGATCATCGCCCGCTTGAGCATGCGTGAGGAGTAGTGCGCGTCGCGGTTCATCGTGACCGCCGCGCCGCGCGGCAGCACCGCGCCGAATGCCGCGCCGAGCTTTGCGCAGAACTCCGGCGTCAGGTCGATGTTCACCAGGCCGGAGATGCCGTTCCGACCGAAGAGCACTCGCCGCCCCTGCGAACCCCAGATGATGCTGGAGCTGATCGTCGCGCCTTCGTCGATCTCCTTGCTTGGCCAGATTTTTACATTCGCGCCGATCACCGCGCCGGAGTTGACGATCGTCTGATCGCCGACTACGACCCCCTCGAACAGCACGGCGCGGCTCTTGATGTTGCACTGCCGCAGGACGATCGCCCCCCGCAGCTCGGCACGCTCGCCGATGTACGAGTTGCGCCAGATGACCGATCGATCGACCGTCGCTCGGGTGTCGATGATCGTGTAATCGCGAATCGCCGAGGGGCCGTGGACAATCGCCCCTTCCTTGATCTTCACGCCGTGGCCGAGAAAGATCGGCCCGACGATCTCGGCTGTCTGGTCGATATCGGCGTCGCCCTCTACCCAGATCTCGTCACGGATATTGACACCAACGCGTGGCAGATCGACCTTGCCGGACATGTAATCGCGGCTGGCACGCATATACTCCTCGATTGTGCCGATATCCGTCCAATACCCGTCAGCGATGTAGCCTACCAGCCGATCTCGTCCATTCAGCATGGCTGGAAAGACATCCTTCGACCAGTCAGTATATTTTCCGGGTTTGATGTAATCAAAAACCGCCGGATCGAGCACGTAAATGCCCGTATTGACAGTATCCGAAAAAACTTCACCCCAACTCGGTTTTTCGACAAACTTACTGACAAATCCATCCTCATCGACGATAATTACACCGTATTCCAGCGGGTTTGGTACGCGTGTAAGGGTAAGGGTCGCTGCGGCTTCACGCGCCTTGTGATGGGCGATAATGCGTGTCAAATCGAAGTCCGTCACTGCATCGCCGGAGATAACAAGGAATGGCTCGGTAAGCATACCCGACGCGTTGCGCACGCTCCCAGCGGTGCCGAGTGGCTGCTCCTCGACAGAGTATTCAATATGGACGCCGAACGCCGATCCATCGCCGAAGTGATCCTGAATCACATTCGCGAGATACTGTACGGTGATGATGATATCGGTGATGCCGTGGCGTTTCAGCAACTCGATAATATGCGCGATCACCGGCCGATCGACCAGCGGCACCATCGGCTTTGGGCGGTTGATCGTGAGCGGGCGCAGGCGCGAACCTTCGCCCCCGGCCATGACGACTGCTTTCATCGGCGCGGCTCCCTCGTCGGCGGCGACGACTGCGCGGGACAGGGTGGGCGATTCAGTATAGCACGCGGTGGGGCGATTCGGAAGAGAGCGACCGGGCATGATCGCTGATGCATGGAGAACCACGCGCGCCTATTTCGTGGTAGAGTCATACCATCGACGACGGAAGACGGTCGATGGTGGAAGATCGGCACGATGTGACGATGCCAAGCTGTGGCTTGCGCTCCTGTTCCCTTGTTCCGGGGTTCTCTCGTCGTATGAAACTCCTCACCATCGACATCGGCACCGGTACGCAGGACATCCTGCTCTTTGACAGCGGCGGGCCGGTGGAGAACAGCCCGCAGCTGATCATGCCCTCGCCGACGCAGATCGTCGCTGAGCAGGTGCGCCGCGCCACCGCTGCGCGCCGCGCGATCGTGCTCACCGGCGCGCTGATGGGCGGCGGGCCATGCGCCTGGGCGGTCGAGGATCACCTGCGCGCCGGGCTGCCGGCCTACGCCACGCCCGATGCCGCGCGTACCTTCAACGACGACCTGGAGTGGGTGCAGCGCGCGATGGGCGTGCGGCTGGTGTCGGAGGACGAGATCGCCGCCCTGGCTGACGCCGAGCGGATCGTGATGGGCGACATCGATCTCGCGGCGATCCATGCCGCGCTGGCACAATTCGGTGTCGCGCCGGAGTACGACGGGGTGGCGCTGGCGGTCTTCGACCACGGCGATGCGCCGCCGGGCGTGAGCGATCGGGCGTTTCGCTTCGACTATCTGGCGGAGCGCTTCTCGACCGGGCGCGGCCTGCTGGCGCTCGGCTTTCGCCGCGCGCAGATCCCGCCGGCGATGACGCGGCTGCGCGCCGCTGCCGCGCTGGTGCCCGACGGCATGCCGCTGCTGGCGATGGACACCGCGCCGGCCGCCGTGCTCGGCGCGCTCGACGACCCGCTGGTCGCCGCGCAGGCCGACCTGCTGGTGGCCAACGTCGGCAACTTCCACTGCCTGGCGTTTCATCTGGTGGACGGGATGGTGGCCGGCTGTTTCGAGCATCATACGGGGGAGCTGAAGCCAGGCCAGCTCGAAACGCTGCTGCGACGCCTGGGCGAGGGAGCGATCACCAACGCCGAAGTCTTTGACAGCATGGGCCACGGCGCGCTGGTGCTGCGCCCGACCCCTGGCGCGCGGCCGTTCCTGGCCGTCACCGGGCCGCGCCGGGCGCTGCTGCGGCACGCGGTGCTCTGGGCGGAGACAGCGGCCCGCTCCTACATGGCCGTGCCCCACGGCGACATGATGCTGGCGGGGTGCTTCGGGCTGCTGCGCGCCTACGCGGCAGCTTTCCCCGACGCGGCGGAGGCGATCACGGCGGCGCTCGACGCGTGAGACGGCGCGGGCCGGCACATCGGCCGGCCCGGACCAACGTCTGCGCGGCATGCTGTCACGTGTGGCCATACCGCATCCGGAAGGCGGCGCGGCACCTCACGTGAGACGGCGATCCACTCACGCCGCCAGTCCCAGTTCCTTCTGCTTGGCGCCGATGTCGATCCCGTGCAGCCGGGCCAGGTTCTCGCCGAGGATTTTCTTCTTCGCCTGTTTCGTCAGCGGGGCGCAGCCGTACCCGGCAACGATATCCTCCGGCATCTCGAACTCCCAGAACGCCTTCAGCGCACCGCGTGGGTGCCAGATCGGCGTCTCGCCGCCGTAGATGATCTTGTCCTCGCCGCACCAGAACAGCAGCTTGGCCATGTTCTCGGCGAAGACGCGCGGCGAGCGCACCACGAAGTTCACCGTCGCGGCGATCGAGGCGTACAGGTTCGGGTAGCGCACTAACTGCCAGCAGACCTCGTCGATGAACGGCAGGCCGACGTGGAAGATCACGAAGTTGATCTCCGGGAAGTTGGCCGCTGCGCCGTCCATATCCCATGTCTGTGTATGCTCGATCGGCTGCGGGCCGAGCGGCACCCCCTTGTGGACGCCGATCAGGTTCACGCCGAGCTTGAGCGCCTGCTCGAACACCGGAAAGGCCACCCGTGGGTCGTCCATGCGCCACGGGAACGGCTGGCCATAGTCGTAGCGCACATTGTAGAACTTGAACGCCCGTGCGCCGTACTCCTCGACCTGCAGTTTCATCAAGTCGAGCGCCTTCTTGCCCTCCAACGGGTTGACCGCGCCCCAGAAGATCGCCCGATCAGGGTATTTCTGCGCCATCTCGGCGCATTTCTCCCATTTGGAGAGGCCGTCCTTGAACAGATCGGTGAGCGGGAGCGGCTGTGCCACGATCATATCGGTTGGGCTCTCGTCGAAGACCATGCGCGCGATTTCGTCCACGCTCCATTCGCGCATGTACTCTTCGCGGCTGAGCGTCTTCTCACCGGGGGCGTTCAGCACCTGGTGAAAGGCGTACAGGTGCTCGATGAACATCTCGCCCGGTTTGCCGTAGGCGTTCGACTTGTCGAAGTTGAAGACGTGGCAGACGCCATCGAACACGAACGCGTCATCGATCATCGTGTTCCTCCTTTTTGGGGCCCGGAGAACGGCGAACAACCCACAGCACTTCCGGCTTCCCCGGCGGGGCGCTCCGTCGTGCATTCTCCGTGCTGCGCTGCGCGGCGCAGCCGTGCCTCGCGCAGCGGCAGCAACTGCTCCATCGGCAGGCGCAGCCGGGCGCGGGCCTCCGCCGACAGCCGCTCCGGCGTCCACACCGTGTCCCAGGTGATATTGACGTTCACCGCTTCTACGCCATCGAGTGCGGCGACTTCCTGCTCCATCATCGTCAGCAGATGCATGGAGAACGGGCACCAGCCGCTCGTCAGGATGATGTCGATATCCACCTGCGCGCCATCGATCCGCACCCCTTCGATCAAGCCCATGTCTACGACGCTGATCTGCTTCTCCTTGCAGCACGGGTCGTAGCAGCGGGTGAGCGCTGCCATCACCTCGTCGTGCGCAACGGACGGTCGGGCCGCCGCTGCTTCCGCTGGAACCATGGGCACCTCCTTCATCAGCCGGCCGCGCCGAGTGGCCGGACAACGCCGCCAACGCCGAAACCGCGCGGAGCGATGCTTGCGCGGGAACGAGGGAAGGACGTGGATTCAACAACAGGTTGTACGGGCAGTATACGACCAGAGGGGGCGTATGGCAAGAGGGTCGAATCGGGCAGAGACGTGCGGTTTCGTGGGGAAAACGAACGGCGGGGGACGAACGGGAGCATGCCGTCGGGGGAGACGTGGGCATCGCGTAGGGCCTCCCTGCGTCCACCGCCCTCACACCTCCATCGTGTCCAGGCGGGCCGCGCCGAAGGCCAGCGCGCCCCACGTCACCAGCGCGGTCAGCGCCAGCAGGATGAGCCAGCCGGCGATGGCGAGCGGCAGGGCGAGCTGCGGCACGAGCGGCGCGAGCGCCGGCAGGCCGATCGCCGCGCCCAGCCCCAGCCCGATGTAGATCGTGTAGAGGACCAGCGACAGACAGCCGGCCCGCGTCGTGGTCTGCTGGCTGGGGTTTTGCCAGTCCAGCCGGGGGAACGCCGCCCCAAGCCCCAGGCTGATCGCCGTCGTGCCCATGCCGAGCAGCCAGATCAGGGCCAGCGCTCGCGGCGCATCCGCCAGCGTCGCAGGCCGCAACACGGCGAACAGCACGACCATCAGCGTTCCGACGATGATGAACGGCAGGTAGGCCAGCACGAACTTGCCCAGCAGGATGCGCCAGCCGCTCACCGGCGCGACCTTGAGCAGCCAGAACGCCTGCCCCTCGCGGCTGATGCCGGGGCCGGCCAGCGCACTGGAGCAGATCACGGCGACAAAGAAGCCGATCCCGACCGACGTGAGCGACGACAGCGTGCTGAGTGCCGGCGGTACGCCCTCGGCTGGCCCGGGGCGTGCGGTCACGAGTTGAAATATCCAGACGCCG
The DNA here is from genome assembly GCA_042408595.1 of Roseiflexaceae bacterium. GTDB lineage: Bacteria > Chloroflexota > Chloroflexia > Chloroflexales > Roseiflexaceae > JBHOQX01. The sequence goes on from JBHOQX010000129.1 coordinate 26,803, forward strand.
GCCATGATCAGCGGGAAGATCAACTGCTGGAGGTTCCGCAAGTCGCGCGGGAACGAGCGCAGGTCCTTGCGCAAAATCGCCCGTGACTCGGGAGGGAGGGCGGACGATAGGAGACGAAAGACAGGACCGAACCAGCGGTCGCGGTCGGCCCGCGGCCCGTCGTCCGCCGCCCGCCGTCGAACCGTGCCGCCCTGCGCCGCCATGTTCGTCCAGCCGATGTAGTAGAGCCGCTCCGCCAGCCAGACACACCCGCCGAACAGCCCAAGCGAGGCGGCCACGAACACCCCGCCGTACAGCGCCAGCGCCGCCCCGTCGCCGCGGCCGGCCGCCACCAGCGCCCGCCCGGCCCAGGCCGATGGCAGCAACGGGTTGTCGAGCTGGCTGATCGTCGTCACCGTCTGGACCGTCGCCAGCTGCGCGGCCACGCGCCCGCCGAGCTGGCTGACAACGTACCAGCTCGCCCCGGCCAGCACCCCGAGCAGGCCGACGATCTCGCGCGCACGGCGCGCCGGCACGACTCGCACCACGGCCATCACCAGCACCACGCCGAGCGCGGCGGGCAGCAGCGGAAAGAGCGCCAGCACAACGAGCAGGGCGAGATAGTAGACCAGGCCGTAGCCGAGGCCCGCGCCGTAGCCGACCAGCGCCGGGCCGAGCAGGACGAACAGGACGAGATAGGGCACGACCAGCCCGGCGAACAGCTTGACCACGAACACCGCGCGGGTCGGCACCGGCGCCAGCAGCAGCAGGTCCAGATTGCGCGAGAGATAGAGCGACGACAGCACCGTCGAAAAGCTGGTCAGCAGCAGCACGGCCAGCGCGCCGAACAGCGCGATGGCGGGCACGGCGTCCAGGTAGGGCCGAATATCGGTCGGTACTCCCGGATTCTTGGCGGCGGCCTCGCGCAACGCCTCGCTGAACGCCGGGCTCGTCAGCCCGCCGACGACGGCGCTCATCAGCCAGTAGAGCCCGAACGCCCCCAGCCCCAGGGCGAGCAGTGCGGCAACCACGCCGATCTTTTTACCCAGGCTGCCGCGCCAGAGCGTGTTCCAACCGATCTGAAGCTGGGCGCGCGCCAGCACACCGAGTGCGTGAACCATGTCGTTCCTTTAATGAAGCGCTTTTTCCGGCACACATTCGCCCGTGGCCCTCACCCCTCGGGCCCTCCGCTCCCCTGCACGTTTAGGGGGCGGGCAGAACTCCGGGCGGCAGGCGTGTGTTGGCATGATGGTGCGCTCGATACTCTCACCTCGGTCGCCAGCCCTCCCCACTGGGAAGCCTACCGTGTCTCGGTATGCGTATAGTCGCGCCCGGAGATGCGCATCAGCTTATCCCAGCGGTGGCGGCTCTCGATGTAGCGCACCGTGCCGGAGGCTGAGCGCATCACGACCGAATGCGTGCGCGCTCCGCCGCTGTAGTAGCGCACACCGCGCAGAAACTCGCCGTCGGTGATGCCGGTGGCTGCGAAGAAGACCGCATCGCTCCGTACCAGGTCGCTCGTGCGGTAGACGCGGTTGACATCCAGGCCGCGCTCCTGCACCAGGGCGCGCTCCTCGTCGTTGCGCGGCCAGATTTTGCACTGGATCTCGCCCCCCAGGCACTTCATCGCGCAGGCGGTGATCACCGCCTCCGGCGCGCCGCCGATGCCCATAAGCATATCGGCCGGCGGGTCGTCGATCGCGGTCATCACCCCGGCGGAGACATCGCCGTGGAGAATGAGCTTGATCCGCGCGCCGGTCTGGCGAATCTGCTGGATCAACTCCTTGTGGCGCGGCCGGTCCAGCACCACGACAGTCACGTCTTCGACGTGCTTGTTGAGCGCGCGGGCGACATTGGCGATATTCTCGGCCACCGGCGCGTCGATGTCGATCGCGCCGCGCGCCGCCTCGCCCACCGCCAGCTTGTCCATGTAGGCGATGCCCGACCAGTTGTAGAGCGAGCCGCGCTCGGCCACGGCGACGACTGCGATCGCGCCCGGCATGCCCTCGGCCAGCAGCGTCGTCCCTTCCACCGGATCGACCGCTACGTCCACCGGTGCGCCGCCCGCCCCGACCTGCTCGCCGATGTAGAGCATGGGCGCAGCGTCCTTCTCGCCTTCGCCGATCACCACGATGCCGTCCATCGGAACGCTGTCCATCGCGAAGCGCATGGCATCGACCGCCGCCTGGTCGGCGGCGTGTTTGTCGCCACGGCCCATCAGGCGGCCGGCGCGCAAGGCGGCCGCCTCGGTCGCCCGCACCAGGTCCATTCCGATATTGCGCTCAATTCTCATGCGTGCCTCCTTGCACCACGCGGTGGATCACATCAGTGGTCGGATTGTAGCATAAAGGGGTTGCGGCGTGCGCTTCTGCTCGCCGCGGCCGTGGGCCCGTGCTGCAGCTCCTGCGCCAGGAGACGGCAGCGGAAGGGGCGCTGGTGTCCTTATGTCCACTGGCACTCGCGCCGGATGAGTGCTAAAATCCCCTTGACAAACCCCCGCGCTTCCATTAAGATAGGAGCCGGTTAGCACTCGCTGCGCGAGAGTGCTAACAGTCCTGCGCACTTCCGTAACCTGCGAAGGAGGAACGACACGTATGGGTGCTGACTTCAAGATCCGCCCGCTTGCCGATCGGGTGGTCGTCAAGCCGGTCGAGCGCGAGGAGAAGACCAAGGGCGGCATCTACCTGCCGGACACCGCCAGCAAGGAGCGCCCGATGGAGGGCACGGTGCTGGCTGTCGGCGAGGGCCGCCGCGACGACAACGGCAAACTCATCCCACCGAGTGTCAAGGCTGGCGACAAGGTGCTCTTCGCCAAGTATAGCGGCACCGAGTTCAAGATCGATGATGTTGAGTATCTCATCCTGTCGGAGAAGGACATTCTGGGCATTATCCAGGAGTGATGATGCGTTCGGCGTGATGCACGAGCGCTTCTCCGCGTGTGCTGCATCGGGCAGCAGGCATCATCCGTCACGCTGTAATTCAGAGGAGGATTGGTACTCTCATGCCGAAGCAGCTGGAGTTCAATGAGGCGGCGCGCCGCTCGCTCAAGCGCGGTGTCGATACCGTGGCCGACGCGGTCAAGACGACGCTCGGCCCGCGCGGCCGCAATGTGGCGATCGACAAGAAGTTCGGCGCCCCGACCGTCACCCACGACGGCGTGACCGTCGCCAAGGAGATCGAGCTCAAGGACCCGTTCGAGAACATGGGCGCCCGCCTGCTCGTCGAGGTCGCCACCAAGACCAATGACGTCGCCGGCGACGGTACCACCACCGCCACGGTGCTGGCGCAGGCGATCGTCACCGAGGGCCTGAAGGTCGTGGCCGCCGGCGCCAACCCGATGCTGATCAAGCGCGGCCTTGACAAGGCCGCCGACGCTGTGGTGGCCGAGCTGAAGAGCCTGGCTAAGCCGGTGCGCGATCGGGCCGACATCGCCCATGTCGCCGCGATCTCCGCCGCCGATAGCGAGATCGGCGACCTGATCGCCGAGGTGATGGAGAAGGTCGGCAAGGATGGCGTGATCACCGTCGAGGAGAGCAAGGGCATCGCCTTCGAGACCGAGTACACCGAGGGTATGCAGATCGACCGCGGCTACATCTCGGCCTACTTCGTCACCAACCACGAGCGGATGGAGGCCGAGCTGGAGGAGCCGTATATCCTGATCACCGACAAGAAGATCTCGTCGATCCAGGATATCCTGCCGGTGTTGGAGAAGGTCCTGCAGGTCACCAAGAACTTCGTGATCGTCGCCGAGGATGTGGACGGCGAGGCGCTGGCGACGCTGGTGGTGAACAAGCTGCGCGGCACGATCAATGTGCTGGCGGTGAAGGCCCCCGGCTTTGGCGATCGGCGCAAGGCGATGCTGGGCGATATCGCCACGCTGACCGGCGGCACGGTGATCTCCGAGGAGATCGGCCGCAAGCTCGACAGCGCCACCATCCAGGACCTGGGCCGGGCGCGCCGCGTCGTCGCCGATAAGGACAACACGACCTTCATCGAGGGACGGGGCGACGAGAAGGCGATCAAGGCCCGCATCGAGCAGATCCGCAAGCAGATCGAGACGACCACCAGCGACTTCGACCGCGAGAAGCTGCAGGAGCGGCTGGCGAAGCTGGCCGGCGGCGTGGCGGTGCTGAAGGTCGGTGCAGCGACCGAGCCGGAGCTGAAGGAGAAGAAGCACCGCGTCGAGGACGCCCTCTCGACCGCGCGCTCGGCTGTCGAGGAGGGGATCGTGCCGGGCGGTGGCGTGGCGCTGATCAACGCGGTCCCGGCGCTGGAGCGGGTGCAGACGAGCAACGACGACGAGCGCTTCGGGGTTCAGATCCTGAAGCGGGCGCTGGAGGAGCCGATGCGCCAGCTGGCGCGCAACGCCGGCGAGGACGGCGCGGTGATCATCGACACCGTGCGCCGCATGCAGAAGGAGAAGGGCCCGGCCTACGGCTACAACGTGCTCACCGGCGAGTTCGGCGATATGCTCGAGCAGGGGGTGATCGACCCGGTCAAGGTGACCCGCTCGGCGGTCCAGAACGCGGTCTCGATCGCCGGCCTGCTGCTGACGACCGAGGCGCTGATCACCGACCTGCCGGAAGAGAAGCCGGCGGCGCCGGCGCCCGGCGGCGGTGGGATGGACTTCTAAACGCGGGCGGGCTGTGCTTCGCTGCGAGCGGCCCTGGCGGAAACGCCGGGGCCGCTTCGCTTGCCACCACCGTCCTGCCAGGGGGTGGGGAGGTTTGGACGCGCGACGCCCCTCCGACATCCCTTGCCGGGCGTGCGCCGCGCCAGCGCACGCCCGGCGCTGACCCTACCCCGCCGCCACCGGCGCGCCGCTCGCCGCGGATTGGATCGCCGCCGCCATCAGCGCCAGCGTGCGCAGGTTGTCGCGCCCGGAGGTCTCCGGCTCCTCGCCGGTGCGCACGGCCCGCACGAACGCTGCCAGGATGCCGGCCCGGCCGATGTGCGCCAGCGCCGGAAGCTGCACCCGCTGCGCCCGCTTGCCCAACGGCCGCACCGCGACCCGCTCTGCCGAGAGCGGGTCGACCCCTCCGCTCCGGCTCGTCCAGGAGAGCTCGCCGCGCGCGCATTCCATGCGCCACTCGCCGGCCCAGGCCGTCGCCGGCGAGGGGCTGACCCAACTGCCCCGGTAGTTGACCACCACATCGCCGTCGAAGGTGACCGTCATCGCTGCAGCGGCGGGGTTGGCGAAGTTGCTCCATGGCGGGTTCCACGTCTGGCAGACGACCTCGCGCGGCTCGCGCCCGAGCACCAGCCGCATCAGGTCGAAGTGGTGGATCGCCATGTCCATCAGTAGCGGGTGCGGAATGGTATAGTGCCGGTTCCCCTCGACCGGCGCGCTGTTCGCGTAGCGGCGGAAGTCCACGCTCACCGCCCCGACCGGCCCCAGCGTCGCGGCCTGCACCAGCGCGGCGACAGCCCGCGGTGCCGGGAAGAAGCGGTAGTTCTGGCTGATCATCAGGATGCGCCCGGCGGCCTCGGCGGCGGCCACCGCCTCGCGCGCTTCGGCCAGCGTCGGCGCGAAGGGCTTCTCCAGCAGCACGTGCTTGCCGGCGGCCAGCGCCGCCCGCGTGAGCGGGATGTGCCCCGGCAGCGAGGCGGTCACCAGCACGGCGTCGGCTTTCGCCTCGGCCAGCGCGCGCTCGAAGCTGGTGTAGCAGCGCTCCGGCGCGAGACCCAGCCGCGCCCGTGCCTCCGCAAGCGTTGCCGCGTCGGCGTCCACGAACCCGACGACGTCCACGTCATCCGATGGGCGCAGCACGTTCAGCGCCCAGTTCTGCACCCAGCCGCCCATCCCGGCCTGAATGAGACGAAGCCGCATGGTGTCTCCTCGTAGGTGTGTTCGAAAGGGCCCGCCCGTCCACGGAGTATGAGGCTTATCGCCGCTCGAGAGTGTAGCATAAGAGCCATTGTTCCTTTTTGCACAAATAGCGGTATAATGGATATGAGAACGGAGGACGCAGGACAGAACGACCAACGACGACGATCGATGAAAGACGGGATGGTGGACGGGAGCCGGCGGACGGAAGCAGGCGGAGCGCCCGGCGCAGGCGGTTTTCGATGGTGTAGCTGGATAAGGAATGGCGCAGTATGAGCATCGGCATGGAAACCGCCCCGGCGGCTGGGCTGGAGGAGCGGCGGCTCGGCGCGCTGCTTCGCGCGGCGCACCGGCACGCTCGCCGGCTGGAGCGCCCGGTGCTTGCCAGCGCGGTGCTGCCGGTCGAGGCGCGCGATCCGCTGGCCTGCTTCGCCGCCGCGCCGCCCGGCGAGCGCACCCTCTGGTCGTGCCCGAGCGAGGGCTACGAGATGGCCGCGATCGGGGCGGCGTGGCGGATCAGCGGCGCGGGCGCGGCGCGCTTCGCCGAGGTGGGTCGGGCGTGGCGGGCGCTCTGCGCCGACGCGTTGATCGACGGCGCTGGCGATACCGGCACCGGGCCGGTGCTGCTCGGCGGCTTCGCCTTCGACCCGCTGCGCCCCCGCACGCCGCTCTGGGGCGATTTCCCCGACGCGCTCCTCACCCTGCCGCGCTACCTCGTCACCCGCGCCGGTGCCACCGCCTGGCTGACGGTTAGCGCGCTGATCGCGCCGGACGCACCGCCCCCCGACCCGGAGCGGCTGCTTGCGCCGATCGTCGGCCTGCTCGACCGGGCCAGCGGCGAACGGCGCGCCCCCGCCGCCGAATCGCCGCTGGCCGTGGAGGACGCGCTGCCGGAGGGCGCCTGGCGCGGGATCGTCGCCGAGTCGATCGGCCGGATGCGGCGCGATGGCCTGGAGAAAGTGGTGCTGGCCCGCGAATGCCGCGTGCGCGCCGCGCGCCCGTTCGACCGCGCGGCGGCGCTTGCCCGCCTGCGGGAGGACTACCCCGGCTGTTTCACCTTCGCCTTCGACCACGGCGCGGCCTGCTTTCTCGGCGCGACGCCGGAACGGCTGGTGACGCTGCGGCACGGCACAGTGTGGGCCACCTGCCTGGCTGGCTCGATCGCCCGCGGCGCGACGCCCGAGGATGACCGGCGGCTGGGCGAGGCGCTGCTGGCGAGCGCGAAAGACCGCCTCGAGCACGCGATCGTCGTCCGCGCCCTGCGCGACGCGCTGGCCGATTCCTGTGAGCACCTGACCGTGCCGGAGGCGCCGACGTTGCTGAAGGTGCGCAACGTCCAGCACCTGTTCACGCCGGTGGTCGGCACGGCGGCGCCGGGGCTCACGGCGCTGGACCTGGCCGCCCGGCTGCACCCGACGCCGGCGGTGGGCGGGGCGCCACGCGAGGCGGCGCTGGCGCTCATCCGCGAGATCGAGCGACTGGACCGTGGCTGGTACGCCGGCCCGGTCGGCTGGCTGGATGCCCGGGGCGACGGCGAGTTCGCAGTGGCGCTGCGCTCCGGGCTGGTGCGCGGCGCGGAGGCGTCTCTCTTCGCCGGCTGCGGCATCGTGCCGGACTCCGACCCGGAGCGCGAGGATGCCGAGTCGCGTCTGAAGCTGCGGCCCATGCTCGCGGCGCTTCGAAATGCGGCAGGGTGTTAGCCACCCAGGCAGTTCACGACAACGGCTATGGACGCAACACAGCAGCAACGGGCGCATTTTGTGGTCGTCGGCGCGTTTGTGGATGAGTTGGTGCGTTCCGGCGTAGCGGATTTCTGCGTCGCGCCCGGCTCGCGCTCCACGCCGCTGGCCGTGATGATCGCCCGGCACCCGCGCGCCCGCCTCTGGATGCACCTGGACGAGCGCTCCGCCGCCTTCTTCGCGCTCGGCATGGCCAAAGCGCGCCGCGCTCCGGTCGCGCTGGTCTGTACCTCCGGCACCGCTGCCGCCAACTTTCTGCCCGCTGTCGCCGAGGCGGCGCAGGCCCGCGTGCCGCTGGTCGTGCTCACTGCCGACCGCCCGCACGAACTGCGCGAGGTCGGCGCGCCGCAGACGATGGACCAGCTGCACCTCTTCGGGCCGCACGCCAAATGGTTCCTCGATCTGCCGGAGCCGGACGAATCCGCCGAGATCGCGCGCTACACCCGCGCCATGGCCTGCCGGGCCGCCGCGCTCGCCTGCGAGACGCCCGCCGGCCCGGTCCACCTGAACTGCCCCTACCGCGAGCCGCTCGTGCCGCTGCCCGGCGGCGCGCCGGCACCCTGGGACGCGCCCGGCGGCCAGCCGCTCGTCGCTGTGGTCGCGGGGCGACGCGCGCCCGATGCGCACCTGGCCGCCGGGCTCGCGGCGGAGCTCGCGCATCTGCCGCGCGGCCTGATCGTCTGTGGCCCGCAGGACGACCCGGCGCTCCCACCGGCGCTCGCCCGGCTGGCCGCAGCCACCGGCTACCCGGTCCTGGCCGACCCGCTCTCCGGCGCGCGCTGCGGCCCGCACCACACCGGGCTGTTCCTGAGCGCCTACGACGCCTTCCTGCGCGACGAGCGCTTCGCCGCCGCGCACGCGCCGCAGGTCGTGCTGCGCTTCGGCGCGATGCCAATCTCCAAGCCGCTGCTCCAGTTCTTCGAGCGCCACCGCGGCTGCCGGATGATCGTGGTGGATGCGGCGAGCGGCTGGCGCGACCCGGCGCTGCTCGCCACGGAGATGCTGCGGGTGGATGGGGCGCTGTTGGCCGAGGCGCTCGCCGGGCATTGGCAAGACGGGGAGCGGGGGAGCGGGGGAGGCCGGGAGCAGGAGCCTTCGGCCGCATCCGCTCCGCGTCTCCGCGCCTCGGTATCCGCGCGCCGGATCGCTCTGCCGGCGCCCACCGGCCACCCCTGGGCCAACTCCTGGCTGGCGGCGGAGCGGGCGGCGCGCGCCGCGATCGAGGCGGCCCTGGCCGGCCACGAACGCCCTTCCGAGCCGCGGGTCTTCGCCGAGCTGGCGCGCCTGCTGCCGGAGGGCGCGACGCTGGTCGCCGGCAACAGCATGCCGATCCGCGACCTCGACACCTTCTTCCCCGGCGGGCCGCGGGCGGTGCGGCTGCTGGGCAACCGCGGCGTGAACGGGATCGACGGCGTTGTCTCCACGGCGCTGGGGGCGAGCGCCGCCGGCGCGACGCCGCTGGTGCTGGCGATCGGCGACATCTCGTTCTACCACGACTCGAACGGCCTGCTGGCGGCGAAGCGGCACGGCCTGGACGCGACGATCATCCTGCTGAACAACGACGGCGGCGGCATCTTCTCGTTCCTGCCGCAGGCGAGCGATGCGCCGGAGGAGTTTGAGGCGCTGTTCGGCACGCCGCACGGGCTCGACTTCGCCCCGCTCGCGACGATGTACGGGGCGCGCTACACCCGCCCGGCGACGTGGGACGCCTTTCGCGCCGCGGTGCGCGCCGGCATCGCGGGGCGCGGGCTGCACATCGTCGAGGTGCGCACCGACCGCGCGGAGAATGTCGCGCTGCACCGGGCGATCTGGCCGCTGGTAGGGCGGGTGGTGAATGGTGAATGATGACCGGGCGAGCGACCGGCGGGGGCTGAAGATCGAGAATGGAAGATCTCGAAGATCGATGACGCACGGCCGCACCTTCTGACGTCTGATCGTCCGACCGGCTGACCGATTTCGTGATCGCAAAGTGCCTGACCGTCTGACTGTCCGACCGCGATGCTCCTCACCCTCGACAACCTGCGCTACCATGTCGTGGTCGCCGGTGCGGGGCCGCCGCTGCTGCTGCTCCACGGCTTCACCGGCGCGGCGGAGGCGTGGGCCCCCCTGCTGCCGCGGCTCGCCGCCGGCCGCTGGGTGATCGCCCCCGACCTGCCGGGCCACGGCGCGACCGGAGTGCCGGCCAGGCCGGAGCGCACCGCGATCACGGCGGTCGCCGCCGACATGCTGGCGCTGCTGGACGCGCTCGACGCGCCGCGGGCCGACGTGCTGGGCTATTCGATGGGCGGGCGGCTGGCCCTGACGCTCGCCGCGGCCGCGCCGGCGCGGGTGCGACGCCTGGTTCTCGAGAGCGCCACCGCCGGTCTGGACGACCCGGCGGCGCGCGCCGCCCGGATCGCCGACGATGAGGCGCTAGCGCAGGTGCTGGAGCGCGAGGGGATCGCTGCCTTTGTGGCGCGCTGGGAGGCGCTGCCGCTCTTCGCGACGCAGGCCGCGCTGCCGGCGGAAACGCAGGCGTGGCAACGGGCGCAGCGCCTCCGCAACGACCCGCGCGGCCTGGCGGCCAGCCTGCGCGGCATGGGGACGGGGCGCATGCCGCCGCTCTGGGGCCGCCTGTCTGCATTGACGATGCCCGCGCTGGTGCTGGCCGGCGCGCGCGACACCAAATTCGCCGCGCTCGCCCGGCGCCTGGCCGCCGCCCTGCCGGCCGCCCGGCTCGCGATCATCCCGGACGCTGGGCACGCCATCCACTTGGAGCGGCCGGACGTTTTTATCGAGGAAGTGAGAACATTCCTCGGTCTTGAAGATACCTGATAGCGGCGGCATTGGTGCGATCGGCGGCCCCTGATGGGGGCGCGCAGGCGTCGGGCGATCGCGAAACAACCCCCTCGAAAGACCCGCTGCCGCTCTCGGAGGCGAGAGAAGGGGGGAAAAGCGTTGTGGCGCACGCGAACGCCGCCTGAGCTACCAAAGACGCTTGAAGGGCTGCGCCCTCCAGACCTCCTGAGTGGAGCGACGAAAGCGAGCATACCGATGCCTATCGAATGGAAACAAGCCGGCGAGTACAGCGACATCCTCTACGAGCACGATGCCGCCGGCGAAGGGATCGCCAAGATCACGATCAACCGCCCAGAGAAACGTAACGCCTTCCGCCCGGAGACCGTCGAGCAACTGATCGACGCCTTCAGCCGCGCCCGCGATGATGAGCGGATCGGCGTCATCCTCCTCACCGGCGCGGGCGATAAGGCATTCTGTTCCGGCGGCGACCAGAGCGTACGCGGCAGCGGCGGCTACGTCGGCGCGGACGGCGTCCCGCGCCTGAACGTGCTCGACCTCCAGCGTCTCATCCGGATCATCCCCAAGCCGGTGATCGCCGTGGTCGCCGGCTACGCGATCGGCGGCGGCCACGTGCTCCACGTCGTCTGCGACCTGACAATCGCCGCCGAGAACGCGATCTTCGGCCAGACCGGCCCGAAAGTCGGTAGCTTCGACGGCGGCTACGGCTCGAACCTGCTGGCCCGGATCGTCGGCGATAAGAAGGCCCGCGAGATCTGGTATCTCTGCCGCCAGTACAACGCGCAGCAGGCGCTGCAGATGGGGCTGGTCAACGCCGTGGTTCCGCTCGAACGGCTGGAGGACGAGGCCGTCCAGTGGGCGCGCGAGATTCTGGAGAAGAGCCCGATGGCCATCCGCTTCCTCAAGGCGGCGATCAACGCCGACGCCGACGGCGCGGCCGGCCTGCAGCAACTCGCCGGCGACGCCACGCTGCTCTACTACCTGTCCGAGGAGGCGCAGGAGGGCAAGCAGGCGTTTCTGGAGAAGCGCAAGCCGAATTTCCGCAAGTTTCGGCGGTATCCGTGAGGAGGACGACCGACGAACGTCGATCACGGCGATGGTGCGCGCGCTCCATCTGAAGAGTCGGCTTTCGTCGATCGTCGTTCGTGCACTGTCTACCGTCCAGTCCAGAAGCCTATGACCACCGACACCACCACCGCCCGCCCATCCGCCGCCCGCGCTTGGGCGATGGCCGCCCGCCCGCCGACGCTGCCCGCCGCGGTCGTGCCGGTGCTGGTCGGGGCGGCCGCGGCCGCTCCGCGCGGCTTCCGCCCGTTGCCGTTCGCCGCCGCGCTCCTCTGCGCCGTGCTCATCCAGATCGGCACGAACCTGGCCAACGACTACTTCGACTTCCGCAAGGGGGCCGACACCGCCGCGCGCCTCGGGCCAGTGCGCGTGACGCAGAGCGGCCTCATCCCGCCGGCCACCGTCCGCAACGCGATGATCGGCGTGTTCGGGCTGGCCGTGCTCGTCGGGGTGTATCTGGTCGCCGCGGGCGGCTGGCCCATCCTGGTCATCGGCGCGCTGTCGATCGCCGCCGGCGTGCTGTACACCGGCGGGCCGTACCCGCTGGCCTACCACGGCCTCGGCGACCTGTTCGTCTTCGCCTTCTTTGGTCTGGTCGCCGTCTGCGGCACAGCCTACCTGATGGCGGGTGCGGTCCCGCCCGCCGCCTGGTGGGCGGCGCTGCCGGTCGCCTGCATCGTCACGGCGATCCTGGTGGTCAACAACCTGCGCGACATCGACACCGACCGGGCCGCCGGCAAGCGCACGCTCGCCGTGCTGCTGGGCCGCCGGGCCACCCGCGCCGAGTACGTTCTGCTGCTCGCCGCGGCCTACCTGCTGCTGCCCGCCGGCCCGCTGCTCGGCCTGGCGGGCTGGTGGGCGCTGCTGCCGCTGCTCACGCTGCCCTATGCCATCCTGCTCATCCGGATCGTGCTGCGCGCCGAGGGCCGCCCGCTCAACCTGGCGCTCGCAGGCACCGGGCGGCTGCACCTGCTGTTCGGCACGCTGTTCGCGGTGGGGCTCCTTGCGGGGACGTACCATGGGTGATGGGAAGATGTACGCGGCCGCCTGCACCGCGGGAGGTGTGGCGCGGTTCGTTTTTCGCGCACACACGCGTCCAAGCAGGGGTTTCGGAGGGGCTGGGCCCCTCCAGACCTCCCCCCGCGTAGGTCCTGTCATGAGAAGATGATCGAACATATCCACCTCTCCCCCTACCACCTGCCCTACGCCGCGCCGTTTGCAACCTCACGGGGGGCCAGCGATGCCCGCGAGGGGGTGATCGTCCGGCTGCTGGCCGGCGGCCACGAAGGCCTGGGCGAGGCTGCGCCCGTCCCCGGCTGGGGGCAGGGCGACGCCGCCGACGCGCTGCGCCTGCTGGAGGCGCTCGCCCCCCGGCTGGCCGGTCGCACCCTCGACGAAGCGGACGCCCTGCTGGCTGGGCTCGACCGGCGGCAACCCGGTGCGCTCGCCGCCGCCTGTGCCCTCGACACCGCCCTGCTCGACCTGCGGGCGCGCGCGGCGGGCGTGCCGTTGTGGGCGTTGTTGGCGAGGGGCGAACGACAAAGGGCGCACGCGGGCTGGATCTCTGACGATGATGTGCGCAACCGCGACGCTCTCCGGTCGGCGTTTATCGCTGGTCGCCGGCCCATCCCGGTCAACGCCACGGTCGGCGCGGCGGAGACCGCGGCGGCCTGCGCGGCGGCGCGGCGGGCCGTGGCCGACGGCTTCGGCTGCATCAAGCTCAAGGTCGGCATGGCCGGCAGCCCGACGGCGGAGCTGGCGCGGATCGCCGCCGTCCGTGAGGCGATTGGTCCGGGCGTGGCGCTGCGGCTGGACGCGAACGGCGCCTGGACGCCGGAGGCGGCGCTGGCGATCCTTCGCGACGCGGCGCGCTACGGCATCGAGTACTGCGAGCAGCCGGTGTCGGCGGGCGACGTGGCCGGCATGGCGCGGGTGCGCGCCGGGGCGGGCGTTCCGCTCGCCGCCGACGAGGCGCTGGCCGGTCCGGAGGATGCGCTGCGCATCGCCGCCGCCGCCGCCGCCGATGTGCTGATCGTCAAGCCGATGACGGCCGGCGGCCTGCGCCCCGCGCTCGACGTGATCGCCATCGCCCGCGCCGCCGGGCTGCGCGCCGTCGTCACCACTACGATCGACTCCGGCGTCGGCTGCGCGGCGGCGCTGCACCTGGCGGCGGCGCTGCCCGCGCCGCGCCCGCACTGCGGCCTGGCGACCGGCCGGCTGCTCGCCGGCGACCTGCTGGCGCGCCCGCTGCGCATCGAGCACGGCGCGATGCCGCTGCCGGCGGGACCGGGGCTGGGGGTGGAGCTGGCTGAGCGCTGGCCGGCGAGGTGACAAAGGACGGAGGACGGAAGACGAACGCAAGCAATACCCGGTGGCGGCGCTTCGCCCGAGGCTCGGCCGGCCTTCGTCTTGCGTCTGTGGCGCATGCATAGCTACTGTGCGCCCTCCCCCCTCGCCCGATCTGGGAGCGGGGGGAGCCCAAGGGGCTGGGACGTGACGCAGGTGGAGCGTCACGATGGCCGTCCGGCCCGTATGCGCACGGGAGGGGGCGACGGCCTGGACAGGAAATGCGCGTGAGTCCCCGACCCCTAACCCCTGCGCTGGAAGCGCGCGAGTGACAACGTCGAATGAGCGCACACGAACTTCCGGATTGGCTCGCCCGCCGCGCCCGGAGCGCCCCCGACGCCCCGGCGCTGATCGCGCCGGATGCGCGCTGGAGCTTCGCCGAGCTGCACCGCGCGGCGGACGCAGCGGCGCGCCGGCTGCTGGCGCTCGGCGCGGGGCCGGGCGCGCCGGTCGCCCTGCTGCTGCGCAATGGCCCGGCCTACGCCGCGCTGGTTCACGCCGCCCCAAGAATTGGCGCGCCGCTCCTCTTGCTCAACCTGAGACTGGCGGCGGCCGAACTGGCCTGGCAGGTGCAGGATGCCGGCGCGGGCATCCTGCTGTATGACCAAACAACCGCCCCCCTGGCGGAGGCGGTCCGCCGGCTCGCGCCGGGGGTGCGGTTCCTCGCGGAACAGGAGCTGGCGTCCGCCACAGCAGGCGATCCGCCGCCGCGCGAACGTATCGACCTGGACGCGGTACATAGCATCATCTACACCTCCGGCACCACCGGCCGGCCCAAGGGGGCGATGCTGACCTGCGGCAACCACTGGTGGAGCGCGGTCGGCTCGGCGCTCACCCTGGGCGTGCTGCCCGACGACCGCTGGCTCGCGCCGCTGCCGTTCTTCCACGTCGGCGGCCTGGCCACCCTGCTGCGCACGGCGATCTACGGCATCCCGGTGGTCATCCCGCCCTCGACCGACGCGGCGGCGCTGAACGGCGTGATCGAAACGGAGCGGGTCACGATCGTCTCGGTGGTGGCGGTGCTGCTCCAGCGGATGCTGGAAGCGCGCGGCGAGCGGCCGTTTCCGCCGTGGCTGCGCTGCGTGCTGCTCGGCGGCGGGCCCGCGCCGCGCCCGCTGCTGGAGGCATGCGCCCGCCGCGGCGTGCCGGTCGCGCCGACCTACGGCCTGACCGAGGCGGCCTCGCAGGTCGCCACGCTGGCTCCGGGCGCGGCCGGGCGCAAACCCGGCTCCGCCGGCCCGCCGCTCCTGCCGACCGAGGTGCGCATCGCGCCAGTTCGAGCCTCGGCCACAGCGGACCCGGCGGGCGAGCGCGCGGCGCCATCCCTTCCGCCCGGCGCGGTGGGCGAGATTCTGGTGCGCGGGCCGACAGTGATGCGCGGCTACATCAACCAGCCGGCGGCGACCGCCGCGGCGCTGCGCGACGGCTGGCTGCACACCGGCGACCTTGGCTATCTGGACGGCGACGGCGACCTGTTCGTCGTGGACCGGCGCGACGACCTGATCATCTCCGGCGGAGAGAACATCTACCCGGCGGAGGTCGAGGCGGCGCTGCTGGCGCACCCGGCGGTCGCCGAGGCCGGGGTGGTCGGCGCGGCGGATGCGCGCTGGGGCCAGGCGCCGGTAGCGTTCGTGGTGCTGCGGCCTGGGGCGGCGGCGACGGCGGAGGAGTTGGCGGCGTTCGTCGCCGGGCGGCTGGCGCGCTACAAGGCTCCGCGTGCGGTGCGATTCGTCCCGGCGCTGCCGCGCACCGCGTCGGGCAAGGTGCGGCGCACGCTGCTGCGGGCGTGGCTGGAGCAGCCAGGGCAAGATACCCGCGCCGCAGATGACGCGGAGGCGTGAGCAGAGCGATCCGTTGGGCACAAAAACGGGATGTTGCGCTGTTTCAGGCAGCGCGCAGACACCGCCGAAGACGGCATTACGCTTCACAATGGACAGCACGTCCGCGGTGGGGAGGTTTGGCGGGGCGCAGCCCCTCCGAAGCCCCTTTTGGGCCCGCATGGGCGCGCGACAACGAACGCCGTGGCGGGCCGCAGGCCCTGCACACTTCCCGCGGTGCGGACGACCGCGTACGTCCTAACAATTGAAGAAAGGAAGCATATGCGACCCATCGCCATCCTCGGCCTCGGCGTGATGGGCGCCGGCATGGCCGGCTGCCTGCTGCGCGCGGGCTTTCCGCTCACGGTCTACAACCGCACCGCCGCAAAGGCCGCGCCGTTCGTCGAGCGCGGCGCGGCTCTCGCTGCGACGCCGCGCGAGGCCGCCGTCGGCGCGGACATCGTGATCAGCATGGTCGGCGACGACGACGCCTCGCGGGCGGTGTGGCTCGGACCGGATGGGGCGCTCGCCGGCGCCGGCGCGGGCAGCGTGCTCGTGGAGTGCAGCACCCTCTCGCTCGACTGGGTGCGCGAGTTGGCCGGGCTGGCGGCGGAGCGCGGCCTGCCGCTGCTCGACGCGCCGGTGACGGGAAGCAGAGAGGCTGCCGCCGCGGGCGAGCTGCGCCTGCTGGTCGGCGGAGAGGCCGCGGCGCTGGAGCGCGCCCGCCCGGCGCTGGAGGCCGTCAGCCAGCGGATCGTGCATCTGGGCCCGAGCGGCAGCGGTGCGCTGATGAAGCTGGTGAACAACCTCATGGGCGCGGTACAGATCGCCGCGCTGGCCGAGGGGCTGCTGCTCGCCGAGCGCGGCGGGCTGCACATGGCCGAGGTCGTGCCGCTGATCATCAACGGCGCGCCGGGCAGCCCGATCGTCAAGGGCAAGGCCGCCCGCATCGCCGCGCGCGACTACAGCGACACGCAATTCGCACTGCGCTGGATGCACAAGGATACGACCTACGCCCTGCGCGCGGCGGATGCTTTCGGCGTGCCGATGCCGACCCTCGCCGCGGCCCGCGAGGTCTACCGCCTGGCGCGCAACCGCGGGTTGGATGACGCCGACTTCGCCGCCGTCGCCGAGGCGCTGCGGCCCGCCACCGCGTCATAGCCCCACCGCGCCCCGGCGCTGGAACCAGGCTCAGGCATCCACCGTGACGGTGAACGAGGCCAGCTCCTCGCGTCCGTTCGCGCTGATCCGGACATCCAGCTCCCAGTCGCCGGTCATGGTGAAGGCGATCGCCCCGGGCGCCTGGTAGCGCCCCGGCCCGATCGGTCTGGCGGTCGCCTGAGGCGAGGCCATGCCCATCGCCTTCATCGTCGGCGCGATCGTCACCGCCGCCTCCACCGGCTGGCCGTTCTTGTCCGCCACCTCGACCGTCGCCGTCCGGTCGCCGAAACGCGCCGCGTCCAGCATCAGCGTCACGCGGTAGCTGGCCGTCTCGCGGGTCAGGGTCGGGCCGCCGCCGCACCCGGCGAGCAGGGCCAGTGCGGTGAGGAGCGCGAGGACCGCGCCCGCCCCGCGCCGCACTGCCCCTGCGCCGCCCGCCGATCGTGCCCCGCTGTGATGCCGCAAGGATACCATCACGCGCTCACATCCAGCGTCAGCGGCACCGTGACGATCCTGCCCGCGTGGCGGAACTGCGCCCAGAGCTGGTAGCGCCCCGGCTGCGGAAAGGTGTAGGCGAAGCGGATGTCCGGCCCGTAGATCATCCCGGTGCCGGCCGGCCCGAGCGGCGCCATCGGCGCGGCGGCGTGGATGTGGCTGAAGAACGCGCCGTCGTCGCGCCGGGCGATCAGGTGGCCGGCCATGCCGAGCCAGGGCTGCATATCGGTCACCGGCTGGCCGCCTGCGGCGAACGAGAAGGTGAGCGTCGCCGGCTGGCCGGCACGCGGCTGGCCCAGCTCAGCCGCTACGCTGATCGTCAGCCCGTCGATCACGCGGGGGCCGGGGCCGGGCGCGGCGGCGGCCGCCGGCTCGCCATGGCCGTACGCCTGAAATTCGCCGGTCAAGATCTGTGTGCCGCTCTCTTGGCGGGCGATCTCGGCGTAGGCGGTGTAGCGCCCCGGACGGTCGGGCGTGAGCGCGATGACATAGCGGCCCGGCGCCTGGCGTGCCGGGTGCAGATGTGCGAAGAAGCCACCGGTCTGGTCAAGAACGATCAGATGCATCAGCGCCTCGTGATGCGGTGTCAGATCATCTACTGGCAGGCCGGTCGCGCCGTCAAACAGGTCGAGCGTAAGCGTCACTGGCCGGCCCGCCTGCGGCGCCGCGGGGGTCGTGGCGAGGGTCAGATTGGCGTGTGGTCGCCCGCTGCTCGGCGCTGTGGCCGCGGCGGGAGCTGCGGCTGCCGTGAGGTTCCCGCCCTGGAGGTATTGTTGCACGCCGAGCACCGCAGCGGCAACGACGCAGGCGAACATGGCATAGCCGAGCAGCGACGCGGCCCAGCGCGGCACCGCCCGCCTGCGCGCCGCAGCGGTCGCGCTCAGCACGATGCTGGCGACCAGCAGCAGCGCCAGCAACCCCAGCGCCCCGCCGAGCGCCAGCGTCGTGCCGGGGATGGGCGCATTCACCAGCGTGAACGGGATGAGCGTGCGGCCGCTGCCCTGCGGCCCCTCGGCGCGCACTTCCAGATCCCAGTCGCCCGCCTGGTCAACGCCAAGCTGCGTGTAATAGATCGCGACCTGCGGCGCGGCGTTGACAACCGCTTCCGGGCGGCCATCGAACGGCTGCCCGCGCGGCGCGGCGCGCAGGCGCACGGTCACACCATCGAACGCACCCTGCGGGTAGAGATCGATGTACAGCGTGCCGGGCGTGGCGCCCGGCATCTCCAGCAGCACGCCCAGTTCGTAGGGGCCGACCGCCTGTGTGTACATCTGGATCGGGCCGGTGTTGCCGCCATGCGCCAGCGCGCCCCCCGGCAGCGCCAGGGTGAGCAGCAGGACGCTCAGCAGACTCCCCGCCCACGCGCGCGCGCGCATGGCGATTGCTCCTTCGTGCACAATCCAACCGCATGATACCACACCTGCGGGCGGCCGGCCACCCCCGCGCCGCGCGCCACCGGCCATCCTTGACGCGGCCCCACAGCCTGGGGTAGAATCGAACCGCCTGCCCGACTGTCCGCCTCGTGCGCTGCCCGCCGCCAGGAGCCTGTGCATTGTACGTTCCCTTTTCGCCATTTCTGCGCGCCCTCGAGAACCGCATCCAGCTGACCGCTATTCCCTTCAGCGACCGCGGCTCGCGCCTGCTCGTCTATGCCGACCGCCGCGCGCCGCACACGCTGTACATCAAGCTCGCCGAACGGCTGACCGCGCTCCAGCCGGGCTTGTCGGCCTACCGCAGCCGCCCTCCGTTCATCCACAATCTGCGCCTGATCGACGGCGATGGCCGGCCGGTGCCGTTCGAGGTCACATCCTACCCGCACGCGCTCATCTTCCAGACAACGCTCGGCGAGTTCGCCCTTGTCTTTCAGGATGGGCAGACCCTCAGCTTCGGCGTACCGCCGGATATCCCCTGCGGCATCAGCTTCACCATCGTGCCGGACCTCTCGCGGCCCGACGAGCTCGGCGGCGAGTTCAAAAGCGTGCGCAACTGCGCCTACTCGACCAACGGGCAGGTGATCCTCAACCGGGTGGAGAACAACGGCAACGGCTACGATGTGGCGCTGGTGGTGCGTGGCGATGCCGACACGGCGATCACGCTGCACATTCAAGGTGGGCTCGACCTGAGCCGGGAGGTCGTGCCCTTCCGCGCCGCGCTGCGCGCCGCCGAGGAGCGCTGGGAGCGGTGGTTCGCCGCCGTGCCGGCGGTGGACGAGACCTACCGGCGGCAGTATTACTACGCCTGGTGGGTCATGGGCAACAACATCCTCTCGCCGCACGGCTACTTTCGCCGCGAGAGCGTCGCCCCGAGCAAGGCACATTACGTCGGTGCCTGGCAGTGGGACAACTACTTCCACGCGCTCGCCTTTCGCTACACCGACCCGGCGCTCGCCCGCGACCAGATCGAGTTTATGCTCGATCACCAGCAGCCGGATGGCATGATCCCCGACGCAGTCTACGACGAAGGAACGATCACCCAACTCGAGATCCCGGTCTCCGCTGCGGTGACCAAGCCGCCGATCATCGGCTGGGTGGCGATGCATGTCTACAATCAGACCGGCGATGAACAGATGCTGCGCGCGATCTACGAGCCGCTGGTGCGCTGGAACTCGTGGTGGTTCGGCCTGAACGACGACGACTCGGACGGGATCGTCCAATACTCGCACCCGTTCTCGTCCGGCCTGGACGACAGCCCGCTGTGGGACGAGGGCGTGCCGGTCGAGGCGGTCGATCTGAACACTTACCTGTGCGTCCAGATGGAATCGCTCTCGCGAATGGCGCGCATCTTGGGGCGTGGGCGCGAGGCGGCGATGTGGCAGCACAAGTCCGACACGCTGGCGCACCGCATGATCGAGCATTTCTACGACCCGGCCGCCGGCGTTTTCTGGAGCCAAAAGGACCACCGGCCGATCAAGGTGCTGACGCCGTTCAGCCTCTATCCGCTCTGGACCGGGCGCATGCCGGACGACATCGCCGAGCGGCTGGTGGCGCATCTCCACGATCCGCGTCAGTTCTGGGCGGCCAATCCGATCCCGACCGTGGCGCTGTGCGACCCAAAGTACAACCCGCAGCAGATGTGGCGCGGGCCGGTCTGGATCAACATCAACTATATCTTCGTCGAGGCGTTGCAGCGCTCCGGCTACCCTGACCTGGCGCGCGAGCTGGTGGAAAGGACGCTCCATCTGGTGATGGGCCAGAACGACATTTACGAATATTACGACCCGACTACCGGCAGCGCGCCGCCCAGAGCTGCGCCGATGTTCGGCTGGTCGGCGGCCTGCTTTATCGACCTGGCGATCCGAATGACACGCGGGGATTTCGACGGAATGCGCGGGTGAGCGAGCGAAGGGGCATGGAGGTCCTCGTCCACCGTCCCTCCTCCCCCGACTGATTTCTGCCATGCAACGACTGAACATCGCCATCCTGCACTACGCCGGCCCGCCGACGGTCGGCGGCGTCGAGGTGACGATGGCGCAGCACGCCCGGGTGTTGGCAGCGGACGGCCATACGGCACGGATCGTCGCCGGACGCGCTGGAGAGCTGCCTGCGTCGGTTGAGGTGGTCGTCGAGCCGCTGCTCGACTCGCGCGGGCCGGAGGTGGATGCCGTCAACGCCGCGTTGGCCGAGGGTGTCGCCGGGCCGGCGTTCGAGGCGCTGACGGAGCGGATCGCCGAGCGGCTCGCGGCGGCGCTGGCCGGAGTGGACGTGGCGGTCGTCCACAACGTGCTGACGCTGCACAAGAACCTGGCCTTCACCGCGGCGCTCCGCCGCCTGCACGATGCCGGGCACGCGCCGCGGCTGCTCGCCTGGTGCCACGACTTCGCCTGGCTCGATCCGCTGTACGCCGGGGCGCTGCACGACGGCCCGCCCTGGCGCCTGCTGCGCGAGGCGTGGCCCGGTGTGCGCTACGTGGTCGTCTCGCGCGATCGGCGGGAGCAGCTCGCCGCCCTGCTTGGGCTGCCGCCCGGCGAGATCCCGGTCGTCACGCCCGGCGTGGAGCTGGCCGCGTTTCTCAAGCTGGAGCCGGAGACGGCGGCGCTGGCCGGGCGCCTCGACCTGCTGCGCGCCGACCCGCTGCTGCTGCTGCCGGCGCGGGTGACTCGGCGCAAAAATATCGAGCTGGCGGTCGCGATCGCCGCGGGGCTGCGGCGGCTCGGCCTCGCGCCCCGGCTGGTCGTGACGGGGCCGCCGGGGCCGCACAACCCGGCGAACGCGGCCTACCTGGCGGCGTTGCAGGAGCTGCGGCGCACCAGTGGCGCGGGCGACAGCGTGGTCTTTCTGTACGAGGCGTTTACCGACGCGCAGGGCCGTCCCCGGCCGGTGACCGACGCGATGCTGAGCGATCTCTACCGGCTGGCGGATGGTCTGCTGTTCCCCAGCCGCTACGAGGGGTTCGGCATCCCGATGGTCGAGGCCGGGTTGGCGGGCATCCCGATCTTCTGCAGCGATATCCCACCCTTCCGCGAGACGGCGGGCGAGGCGGCGCTGTACTTCGCGCCGGATGCTCCGCCGGAGGAGACAGCCGCGCGGATCGCGGCGGCGCTGCGGGCGGACCCGCGGGCGGCGCTGCGGCGGCGCGTGCGGCTGGAGTACACCTGGGAGGCGATCTACCGCCGTGACATCGCGCCGCTGCTGGCCGAGGCGGCGCCGGGCGGATAGGGCGATGCGATGCTGCGGCGTGGAAGGGCGGAGGCGTGCGCCCGACGCACCATCCCTGTGTGAGCAGCCGCTCCTCTGGCGGCGGGCGTGTCAACGGACGCCCTGGTATCGAGTGATGCGCAAGGAGAGAGAGACATGAGCGAGTACGTGGGAAACACCCCTGGCTATATCGTGCTGGTGCCGGTGATCGAGATCGAGGAAGCGCGGCGACTCGTCCCGCTGGCCGCGGCGATCGCCCGGCCCCATGGCGGGCGGGTGGTCATCCTGGGCGTGGTGGCCGTGCCGGAGGAGCAGCCGCTGAGCGACGGCGTGCTCGACGCCCGGCGGCTGCGCGCCGAACTGGACGCCGAAGACGCCTTCCGGCGGGCGGACGGCGTCGAGGTGCGCCTGGCCGTCACGGTGGCCCATTCCCTGGCCGATGGCATCCGCACCGCCGCCGGGGAGCACGGCGCCGGGCTGGTGCTGCTGGGCTGGCAGGTCGAACGCTCGTCGTCGGAGCGGCTGTTCGGCCCGCCGCTGGACGAACTGCTGCGCCAGCCGCCGTGCGATGTCGCTGTCGCGCGGCTGGCCGGCGAGGCCACCTGGCAGCGGGTGCTGCTGCCGGTGCGCGGCGGCCCGCACACCCCGCTGGCCTGTGAACTGGCGACCAGCCTGGCCGAGCACGCCGACGCGCAGATCACCGTGCTGTACGCCAGCGACCCGCGCCGCCCGGACGACCGGGCCGCCCGCGAGAGCCTTCAGTCGCTCCGCACCATGCCGCGCGTCAGCCGCTGGCTGGAGCGCTCCATCCCGGCCGAGCAGGCGATCCTGGCCGAAGCGCCCGACCATCAACTGATCATCCTCGGCGTCACCGGGCGGCGTGGCGATCCGGAGGCGCCCGTCGGGCCGCTGGCCGACCGCGTGCTGCGCCAGACCGACTCGAACGTGCTGCTGGTGCGCCACCGCATGGCCCAGGCCGAAGAGCAGGCCCAGCAGGTCTGGCAGCGCCAGCGCGATCTGTCGGAGACGGTCGACCGGTGGTTCGCCGAGAACACCTTCAGTAGCGCGGAGTTCGAGGATGTCCAGCGGCTGGTTGCGCTCAAGCAGCAGCAGGGTATCCGCATCAGCCTGGCGCTGCCGACGCTGAACGAGGCCGAGACGATCGGGGAGATCATCGACATCCTGCAACGCACTCTCATCCAGGAGGCGCCGCTGCTCGATGAGTTGGTGGTGATCGACAGCCTCTCGTCGGATGCGACGCGCCGGATCGCCGCCGCGCGTGGCGTGCCGGTATATGTCCACCAGCGCATCCTGCCGCAGTACGGCTCGTTCGCCGGCAAAGGCGAGGCGCTCTGGAAGAGCCTGTATGTCACCAGCGGCGATATCGTCGCCTGGGTGGACACCGATATCCGCAACTTCCACCCCCGCTTCGTCTACGGTGTGCTCGGACCGCTGCTGCGCGAGCCGCGCCTGGTCTACAGCAAGGGGTTCTATCGCCGTCCCATCCGCCATGGCGAGATGGTGGCCGACAGCGGCGGGGGGCGCGTGACCGAACTGACCGCCCGCCCGCTGCTCAATCTGTTCTTTCCCGAGCTGTCCGGCATGATGCAGCCGCTCTCCGGCGAGTACGCCGGCCGGCGCGCCGCGCTGGAGCGCATGCCGTTCTTCACCGGCTACGGGGTCGAGACCGGGCTGCTGATCGACCTGCTGGAGCACTACGGCCTGTCGGCGCTCGCCCAGGTCGACCTGCAGCAGCGTATCCACCGTAACCAGGAGCTGCTGCCGCTCTCGAAGATGGCGTTTACGATCATCCAAGTGATCCTGCAGCGGCTGGAGAACCGCCAGCGGGTGCAGATCCTCGAGCCGATCAACCAGAGCATGAAGCTCATCCGCTACGCGGCGGACGAAGGGTTCCATCTCGAAGTGCGCGAGATCCGCGATCACGAGCGCCCGCCGATGATCGACATCCCGGAGTACCGGCTGAAGCGCGGCCTCGCCTGAGCGGCGGTCGGAAGCGCGCCCAGCGTTGGTGTGGGGGCCGCCGGCCCCCCCAGACACCATCCTCCCCCGCCGCGCGGCGGAACATCAGGAATCGTGGTGGGCACAGCCCGCCACACCCCCCCGTAGCAGCCAGCTTCTGAGGAAGTGCGATGAGTGTTTTGGATGGAGGACGACAGGCGGAGGACGAGGGTCGCGTGGCCGATCGGACCCCATTGTTGTCATAAGGAAAAGCGTGCATTCGTCCTTCGGCGTTCGTCCAAAAGGTACGCCCATGGAAGAGCCGTTGGCCCGCATCCGCGGCCATCTTGCCGCGCTGTACGGCGACGAGGCCGGCGCGGACGCCTTCGCGCACCTGCGCGCCACGCTCGACGCCTTCCGCCGCGCCCACCCGGCGCTCGCCGTGGCGCCGCCCCCCGCCGAGCGCCTCAGCCAGGACGACGTCATCCTGATCACCTACGGCGACCAGGTGAGCGAGCCGGGCCGCGCCCCGCTGCAGACGCTCCTCGACACGCTCGATACCACCTTCCGCCGCGTGACCGGCGGCGTCCACATCCTGCCGTGCTACCCCTCCACCTCGGACGACGGCTTCTCGGTGGTCGATTACACCATGATCGACCCGGCGCTCGGCACGTGGGAGGATGTCGAGGCGATCGCCCGGCGCTACCGGCTGATGCTCGACGCGGTGGTCAACCATATCTCGGCGTCCAGCGCGTGGTTCCAGGCGTTTCTGCGCGGCGAGCCGGGCGCAGAGGCGCGCTTCATCACCGTCGATCCTGCCACCGACCTGTCGCTGGTGACGCGCCCGCGTACCCACCCGCTGCTGACACGCTTCGAGACGGCCGCCGGGCCGCGCTGGGTCTGGACAACCTTCAGCACCGGCCAGATCGATCTCAACTTCGCCAACCCGGAGGTGCTGCTGGCGATCGTGGACGTGCTGCTGCTCTACGCCGCCCATGGCGCGTCGCTCATCCGCCTGGACGCGATCGGCTATCTGTGGAAGGAGATCGGCACGCGCTGCATCCACCTGCCGCAGACCCACCGCGTGGTGCAGCTCGTTCGGGCAGTGTTCGACGCTGTGGCGCCCGGCGTGCTGCTGATCACCGAGACGAACGTGCCCCACGCGGACAACATCAGCTACTTCGGCGACGGCACGAACGAGGCCCAGCTCGTCTACCAGTTCCCGCTCGCGCCGCTGGTGCTGCACGCCTTCATGAGCGGCAACGCGCGCTACCTGAGCAACTGGGCCGCGGAACTCGCGCCGCCGTCCGCCTCGACCACGTTCTTCAACTTCCTCGCCTCGCACGACGGGATCGGCGTGGTACCGGCGAGCGGCATTCTGCGCCAGGAGGAGATCGCCGAACTGTGCGCGCGGGCCGTGGCGCACGGCGGCTTTGTGTCGTACAAGTCGAATCCCGACGGGTCGCAGAGCCCGTATGAGCTGAACATCACGCTGTTCGATATGCTCTCCGACCCGGCGCAGGACGACCCGCTGGCGATCGAGCGCTTCGTCGCGGCGAACGCGATCATGCTCGCGCTCCAGGGCGTGCCGGGGGTGTACGTCCACAGTCTGGTCGGCTCGCACAACGA
This sequence comes from Roseiflexaceae bacterium, assembly GCA_042408595.1. GTDB lineage: Bacteria > Chloroflexota > Chloroflexia > Chloroflexales > Roseiflexaceae > JBHOQX01. The sequence continues at coordinate 52,250 of JBHOQX010000129.1, forward strand.
CCGCGAGGGCGCGGCGCGCACCGGGCGGGCGCGCTCGATCAACCGGCGCAAGTGGGCGCGGGCCGAGTTGAACGCCGCGCTGGCGGATCCGGCCAGCCACGAGCGGCGTATCTTCGAGCGGATGGCGGCGCTGCTGGCGGCCCGGCGGCGGGAGCCGGCCTTTCACCCCGGCGCGGCTCAGCAGGTGATCCCGGCGCACGCGGCGCTCTTCACCTTCCTGCGTACCGCGCGCGACGGCGGCTCGCGCGTGCTCTGCGTCCACAATGTCTCCGACCGCCCCCAGCCGCTCTGGCTGGACGCCGGCGAGTACGGGCTGGCCGCCGGCACGCGCCTCACCGACCTGGTGAGCCGCCTGGAGTATCGGGTGGACTCCGACGATATGCTGGTGATCTCCATGCCGCCGTATGGCGTGCGGTGGCTGCGGGCGGATGGCGGGTGACGTACCGGTGTTCGCAGGTCGTCGTTTATCCGAGCCAGCCATGCGGTGTGCATGGCAGCGTCGCCTGATGCAAACCGCCGTTTGTGTCTGCTACACCAGCCCACGTAGCGGGCTTCGCGTCACAGCCAGGCGCTTCAGCGTCGTTCCACGTCGGCTCCCCCGGATACAGAGCAGGCGTAGAGGAACCTATACAGGGGAGCCGCGCGTACCTGCGCGGTACGGACGCTAACTCACATGCAGAAACGGGCGGCGTGTCGGGTCGGGCTCGGCCCGGCGCAGGATTTCGTGCGTCATCGGCGGTACGTCCCCCTCGCCGAACAACAGGAAGCGGGCGATCGCGACGAACGGATTGTGTTCGCTCCACGTGAAATAGATGTGCGGCTGCTTGCCGGTCGTGTCGCGCAGGTAGAGCAGCAGGGCCGCGATCGCGTTCGGTACGGCGCTGCTCTCGACCCGCAGCACCCGGTGTTTGCCCACCGTGACCCCCGTGACCTCGAGCACGTCGGTGAACTCGGATGCATCGGCAACGTGAACCTCCAGGAACAGCACCGGGTCGTCCGGCGGGATATGGTTGTCCTCGCGCGTCTGCCGTTCCTTGAGATTGTATTCGCGCAGGTCGCCCATCTGCCGCTGGTTGGCGATCAGCCGGATAGTGCCGCGGCTGGCCTCCTCGATAAAGCGCTGCGCCGTGGCGTCGAATTGGATTCGTTCCACCCGAAGCTCGGTCGAACGCCATACCCGCGAGATCAGCGAGGTGGTGATGATGCCAGCGATAAAACATAGCGCGATCTTGAGGCCGTCGGGCCGCTCGATGATGTTGACGATCGTGGTGTAGATGAACACCGCGGTGATCCCGGCAAACACCAGCCAGCGGCGACCGGCCCCACTGCCGCGTCGCTGGTAGGCCGATATCGTCACCGCCGCTGCCGCCGAGGTGATCAGCACCAGCACGCCGGTGGCATACGCGCCGCCCTGGGCGTCGACGCTGGCCCGAAAGATGATGGTCACCAGAAAGGCGATCATGGTGAAGAGCAGCACCAGCGGCCGGGTGGCGCGCGTCCAGCTCGGTGCCATGCCGTAGCGCGGCAGGTAGCGCGGCACGATATTGAGCAGCCCGGCCATGGCCGAGGCCCCGGCGAACCATAGAATGGTGATCGTGCTCAGATCGTAGATCGTGCCGAATATCTCGCCCAGGTATTCGTGCGCCAGGTAAGCCAGCGCTCGCCCGTTCGCTTCGCCGCCCTCCTGGAAGGCGTCCGGCGGGATGAGCACAATCGTCGTCAAGCTGCTGCCAAGCAGAAAGATGCTCATGATCAACGCGGCGGCCAGCAGGAGCCGCCGGGTGTTGCGTACTCGCCCCGCCGGGTTCTCCTCGGTATCGCCGGGCGCGCCGCGCACCAGCGGCATCACCGCGACACCCGTCTCGAAGCCGGAGAGACCGAGCGCCAGCTTGGGGAAGAGCAGCAGCGACAGCCCGAGCATGGCGAGGGGGTTGCCGTATGTCGTGAAGAGCAGGCCGCGCCAGTTGATGATCCAATCGGGGTGGATGGCGGCTTCATACAGGCTCACCCCGACGACAACGGCGTTGAGCGCTAGATAGACGCCGACCAGCGCGACCGCGATCCCGATCGCCTCCTTGAAGCCCTTCAGAAAGATCGCGCCGAGGACGGCGATCAGCGCAAGTGTGATCGGGACCTGTTGGCCATCCAGATACGGTTTCAGAAACGGATTCTCGCTGATGTGCGCCGTCGCATCCGCTGCTGAGAGCGTGATCGTGATGATGAAGTCGGTCATCATAAAGCCCAGCAACACGAGCACGAATAGCTTGCCCTGCCACCACGGCAGCCGATGCTCCAGCATCGCGATCGACCCCTCGCCGTGCGGGCTCTCGGCGGCGACCCGGCGGTAGACCGGCAGCGCGCCGCCGAGTGTGACCAGCACCAGCACGAGGGTCGCGAACGGCGAGAGCGCCCCGGCAGCCAGCGCCGCGATACCGGGCTGGTAGCCGAGGGTCGAGAAGTAGTCCACGCCGGTCAGGCACATCACCTTCCACCAGGGGTAGGTCGCGTGATGCCGCGCCCGTCCGTGCGGCGCGGCCGGGCGATCGGTCGCCCCTTCCAGCAGCCAGCGCATCAAACGGCCGTGCGGTGTTCGTAACAGCGGCTGTGCCATGGTCGCATGCTCCCTTCACGCAACGCGGCGTTCGGATGGCTGTAAGCACGGGGTATTCCATCGCTCGGCGATACACATCGCGGCGCTGCCACCGGCGCATAGATAGCTCCTGTGCAGCCCGCACCCCAATATCGGCAAGGGCGGCCACCGCCCTGCATGCGCGAGCCCCTCCATGAGGTATCCTACCACACGCCAACACGCCTCTGGTACAATCAGAGGCGCAGCAGGCGCGAATATCCGCGCTATCTGGAAGGATACGCGATGATGACAGCACAACGAGCAAACGTTCCATCTGATACCGATAAGCTCATCGATATCTGCCGCCGGAACGATGTCAGCATGATCGGCGTATTCGGCTCTATCGCCCGCGGTGAAGCTACCGAAATGAGGCCGCGCTGAACCCCTACCTCCGCGAACGTGTCTTGGAGGACCTGCAAGTACTCTATGTAGCGAAATGATACTGTCTATCTCCAGCAGGCGGTAAGTGCTATCAACACCATCGAGACCTATCTTGGCGGCATTGACGAAACCGACTTTCGTGCGCAGCGGCTGATTCAGGATGGCGTGATCCGGCAGTTAGAGATAATCGGAGAAGCCGTTAAGTATATCTCCCGAGCGGTACGGGATCAATATTCCTGGATACCGTGGCAGGACATCGCATACTATCATCGGCCGCACGCAACCCTGCGACGCTCCGAGGTGACCATGGCAGCCCCTGGAACCGACCACATCGGCCTGAGCGCCGGCGCGATCGTCTGCAACGCGCGCGGCGAGGTCTTTCTGGCACAACGCGGCGCGCCTGGAACAAACGAACACGGCCTCTGGGAGTTTCCCTGCGGCGGGGTGCGCTTCGGCGAGCGCCTGGAGGACGCCGCGCGCCGCGCCGTCGCCGAGGCGTACGGGATAGAGATCGCGATCACGCGGCTGCTCCATGTGCTCGACCATCTCCCGCCGGGCGAGGGGCAGCGCCGGATCGTGCCGATGTTTCTCGCGCGGCACACTGGCGGCGAAGCGCGCATCCTCGCGCCGGGCGGGTGCGCGGCGATCGGCTGGTTCGCCATCGGCGCGCTGCCCACGCCGCTCGCAGACAGCGCCCAGGAGAGCCTGCGCGCCTGGCATGGCCTTCGCGGACCCGGGCCACTCGCCGGCCTGGACCACGTGCAGCTTGCCATGCCGCCCGGTGGCGAAGCCCGGGCCCGCGCCTTCTACGGCGGCCTGCTCGGCCTGCCCGAGCTGCCCAAGCCGCCGCAGCTCGCCGCGCGCGGCGGCTGCTGGTTCGGCACACCCGCTGTGCACATCCATCTCGGCGTCGAGGAGCCGTTCGCCCCGGCGCGCAAGGCCCACCCCGCGCTGCTCGCCGCCGATGCGGCCGCCCTGCGCGACCGGCTGCTCGCGGCGGGTGTGGCGATAATGCCGGATGAGAGCGTCCCGGGCGTGCTCCGTTTCTACATCGCCGACCCCTTCGGTAACCGGATCGAGATTATACAGGATGGCCAGGGCTTCCGTCATGGTTAGGGGTAGGCGGTCGCGCGTGCGTGCGCCCCAGAAGGGCTCGCGGCGGGGCGCGGCCCCGCCGAACCCCCTCCACCGCGCCCGTCCTGTCATTTTGACGACTTTGTAACGTTTTTGCTACCCTTGTCCGGTTGAATCGAGCCGGTGCCGCGCCTATACTCCTGAGGAAAACGCCCGGCGATGCCGGGCCGATGCGCGCCAGACATCACAGCACACCATCTCAGGAGCAGGCGCCGCATGGACAACCTGACCGCACGCGCCCCGGCGCGTGCCCGGCGGCTGGCATGGCTTGCGCTTGCCGCGCTCGCTGCTGTTCTCTTTGGGAGCGTCGCCCCCGCCGCCGCCGGCGCCGCTGCCCCGCCGCCGCCCGCCCCGCCGCCGCCCGGCGCGCTGCGCATTCGCGTTGCCCACGGCGGGATGCAACGCCTGACCGGCGCGGCGCTGGCCGCCGCCGGCCTGCCCCTCGCCGGCCTCGAGCCGGCCCGGCTGCGCCTGACCCGCGGCGGCGCGGAGATCGCGCTCGAAGCGCGCGGCATGGCGGATGGCCGGCTCGACCCGGACGACGAGCTCTGGTTCTACGCCCCGCCGCCCGGCGACCGCTGGAACGACAGCGACACCTACTGGCTCTCCGTCGGCGGCACGCCCGGCCTGCGCATGGATGCGCGGAGTGTCGCCCCCGGCGCCGCCCCGGCGCGCGACACCGCGCTGGAGCGGGGGATCTGGCACGAGAGCCACGTCTACGACTCGTGGCTGCCCGGGCCGGACGGCGACCACTGGTTCGCCGCCCGGCTCAGCACCGACGCCGGCGCACCTCCGGCGACCTTCCCGATCACCCTGCCGCAGACACTCCCGCCGGCCGCTGAACCGCTGACCGCGACGCTGAGTGGCGCGGCCTTCACCGCTGGCGAGCACCGGCTGGAGATCGCCAGCGTCGATCTCCGCTGGTACGATCTCGGCAACTGGCAGCGCACATCCGTATTCGCCGCCGGGAGCGGGCAGATCCAGCTCAGCCTCACGCCGGGGAACGGCCCGGACATTGTGTATCTGGACAGCCTCCGGTGGGAACGATTGGTCCGCCTGAGCCCGGGCGGGCGCGGCGCGCGCTTCGATGGGGTGCCGGGTCGGTGGCGCTACCAGATCGATGGCCTCGCGCCCGACCAGGCGCTCTACGACATCAGCGATCCATGGGCCCCCGTACGGCTCACCGGGCTGGCCGGCGGCTTCGAGGACGGCCCGGCGCCGCGCTCCTACCTGCTGAGCGGCGCGGGCGCGCTCTTCACCCCGGTGATCAGCGCCGCACCGCCGCCAGCCCTCGCGACCGACGCCGACGCGCTCTACATCGCGCCGGCCGAATTCCACGCCGCGCTCGCGCCGCTTGTCGCGCTGCGCCGCGCACAGGGCCTGCAAGTCGCTGTGGTGGACGTGCAGGCGATCTACGACGCCTGGAGCGGTGGACAAGTCGCGCCGGACGCGATCCGCGACTTTCTGCGCTACGCCCGCGCGACCTGGCGCCGCCCGCCGCGCTATGTCACGCTCGTTGGCGACGGCACCTCCGACCCGCGCAACTACACCGGGCGCAACAACCGCAACCTCATCCCGCCCTACATGGCGATGGTCGATCTATGGATGGGCGAGACCGCCTGCGAAGGCTGCTACGCCCAGCTCGACGGCGACAGCCCGCTGGACGACCTGATCCCGGATGTCGCGCTCGGGCGGCTTCCGGTCAAAAGCGAGGCCGAGCTGCGCGCCGTGGTGGCGAAGATCAGCGCCTACGAGGCGGATGCCGGCGTCGGCTGGCGCTCGCGGGCGCTGGTGCTGGCCGACAACGCGCGCCAGGCGGATGGCCGCCCCGATCTGACCGGGGACTTCGCCGCCTACGCGGAACGCAGCGTGGGCTACCTCCCGGCTGGCATCGCGGCGCAGCGCATCTACTATGACCCGTGGCAGCGCGATGCGAATGGGCTGCCGCTCAACGAGCCGTGGCGCGACGCCGACAGCGCCCGCCTGCACCAACGGGTGCTGGCCGCGTTGAATAGCGGCGTCGGACTGGTGACCTATATCGGCCACGGTCACCAGTGGCAGTGGGCCGACACCGACCCGCACGCGACGCCGAACTACATGCTTGGCTTCAACGACCCGGCCGCGCTGCAGAACGGCCGGGCGACGCCGATCGTGTTGGCGATGACCTGCCTGAGCAGCGCTTTCCAGGAGCCGGCCTACAGCGGCACGACGATCGACGAGCGGCTGGTGTTGCAGCCGGATGGCGGCGCGGTGGCCGTGCTCGGATCGACAGGCCAGGGCGTGCTGCGCAACCACGATCTGTTGCAGCAGGGCTTTCACCGGGCGCTGTGGGCCGCGCCGCCCGGCACGGCGCGCCTGGGCGACCTGATGCGCGCCGGGTTGGAGACGATCATCGAACAGGCGAGCGGCTATAAGGATGTCGTCCGGACCTACGTGCTGCTCGGCGACCCGCTGACGACGCCGCGCCTGGCGCCAGCGCAGCGGACGTTCTTGCCGCTGGCGGTTCAGCCGTAGCGGAGTGGGCCGCGCCGCGCGCCGTCAGAGGGGCACGATCCGCGCGCTCACTCGCCCGCCGGCGATCTCCAGCAGCGCCACGCTCACCCCGCCGCCGAAGCGTGGCCGCCCCGCCGCGCCGGGGTTGAGAAACAGCGTCCCGCCCACCTCGTCGAGCACGGCCATGTGGGTGTGGCCAAAAATGTAGACATCCGGGCGCGGCTCGGGCAGCGCTCGCGCCAGCGCGGCCGGCTCCCCGCCGATGTGAGTCATAACGATGCGCCTGCCGCCGAGCTCGAGCATCTGGCGGCCAGGATAGCGCCGGGCCAGCGCCGTGCCCGCGTCCACGTTGCCATACACCGCCGTTACCGGGGCGATCTGCTCCAGCGCAGCGATCACCTGCTCGTCGCCGATATCGCCGGCGTGCAGGATGCGCGCCACGCCGCGCAGCGCCGCCGGGGCGCGCGGGTGAAGGTAGCCGTGCGTGTCCGAGATGACGCCGATTCGCAGCATCGTTCACCCCCGCATGCAACGTCGTTGGTCTGCCGCGCACTGCGAAGGGACGCACGATGCCCGCCCTCCGCCAGGCCGGGGATCGCCGCGGCGCTACCGGCCCGCCAGCGCCTCGAAACGCTCGATCTCGCCGCGAATCACGTCCAGGCTCGCTCGCCAGAACGCCCGGTCGCGCAGGTCGATGCCGAAGCGCGCCGCCAGCCCGGCCGGGTCGTCCATCCCGGTCGAGGCCAGCAGCTCGTCGAAGCGCGGCGCGAAGGCCGCCGGATCGCGCCGGTACTGGGCATACAGCCCCAACCCGAAGAGCAGCCCGAACATGTACGGGAAGTTATAGAACGTCGCGCCGTAGTAGTGCGGCTTGGCGGCCCACATGTACGGATGCAGCGCCTCGGCGTCCAGCCCGTCGCCGTAGGTCGCACGCTGGGCATCGCGCATCAGCTCGCAGAGCTCGTCCGGCGCCAGGTCGCGCTCGCGCCGCCGCTCGAACACCGCCTGCTCGAAGCGGAAGCGGCTGGTGATCTCCACCACCACCTGGCAGGCGTCCATCAGACTGGCGTCGAGAATGGTGATTTGCTCATCCGGCGCGGCGGCCTCCAGTGCCGCCTGGGTCGCCAGCGTCTCGCAGAAGATGCTGGCGGTCTCGGCCAGCGTCATCGGCGTGTCGCGCTGGAGCGGCGTGCGGCCGGCCAGGTTCAGGTTGTGGTAGGCGTGGCCCAGCTCGTGGGCTAGCGTCGCTACCGCGGTGAAGGTCGGCTGGTAGTTGGTCAGGATGCGCGAGTCGCCGTCGCCGAATGGCATGCAGAACGCGCCGCCGCTCTTGCCGTCGCGTGGGGGCGCGTCCACCCAACGCTCGCGGAACGCCCGCGCCGCCAGGTCGCGCAGCCGGGGCGAGTAGGCGCCGAAGCGCTCGGTGATGAAGCGCGTCGCTTCATCGTAGGGCCAGGCGCGCCCCGCTGCCCCCACCGGCGCGAACAGGTCGTACCAGGCGAGCGCCGGCAGGCCGAGCGCGCGCGCCTTGGCGCGCAGGTACCGGCGGAAGTCGGGGAAGCGCTCCTCCGCCGCGCCGAGCATCGCCTCGAGCGTCGCCCGGTCGATGTTGTTGTCGAGCAGGGCGACATCGAGCGGCGAGTCGTAGCCGCGCCGGCGGGCGAGCGCGCCGACCTCGCCCTTGATGCTGTTGAGCGCCGCGGCGATCGGCACCGCGGCCCGCTCCCAGGCCGCCAGCTCGGCCTCGTAGGCCCGCCGCCGCACCTCGCGGTCGGTGTCGAACGCCAGGTTGCGCACGGCAGCCATCGGCAGCTCGCGCCGCTCGCCATACTGTTCGAGCGGCACGCTGATCTGCGAGGCGTAGGTGCGGTACAGCCGGCTCCAGGCCGTGCTGCCGGTCAGTTCCAGCTCGGCGGCCAGCGCCTCCTCGGCGGGCGACATCAGGTGCGCGGCGCGGCGCTTCGCCTGGCGGACGAGGAAAGCGTGCGTCGCGGCCGCCGGCGAATCGGCGATCAGCGCCTCGGTGTCCACCGAGCCCAGCCAGGCGGTCAGCCGCGTGCCGAGCAGCGCCAGGCGCATCGTCTGTTGCTGGAGGCGGCTAAGGGCCGCCTGCGCCGCCTGGTCGCGCGAGTCGGCGGCGACGGCGCAGTAGAGATAGGCCAGGAGCCGCTCGGCGCGCTCGTGCGCCGTGTTGAGCCCAGGGGCCACCCGCTCGAACGCTGCGGCCGCCACGGCGGGCGGGGGCTGCGTGTCGCGCCGGTCGATGCCAAGCTCGTCCCAGAGCGCCTCCAGCGTGGCGATCTCGCTGGCGAGCGCGCGCTCGCTCGCGGCCAGCTCCGGCGAATCCGGCGCGGGAAACAGCGCGGTCAGGTCCCAGCGGGGCAGGGTGTCGGGTGTGGTCATTGCCGATCATATCCTTTCAAGGCGGCGGAACCGCGACACGATGACACGTGACACGGTGATAGGGGGGCAGTGATCGGGCTTTCGCGTGCGTCCATAGGCAATGAACATCCTTTTCCATCGGCGATCTGCCATTTTCATCACTCATCACCTCCCTCGTCCCTCGCCACTAAATCCTCGTACGTCTCGCGCCGCTGGATCAGGCGCGCTCGCCCCTCGCCGACGAGCAGGAGCGCCGGACGCGGCGCCAGGTTGTAGTTGCTCGCCATGCTCAGGGTGTAGGCCCCGGCGGCGGCCACGGCCAGTAGATCGCCCGGCGCGGCGGCGGGCAGAGCGATGTCATGGATCAGCACGTCCCCGCTCTCGCAGTAGCGCCCGGAGATATGCACCGTCTCGGCAGGCGCCTCGGCGGCGCGGTTCGCCAGCAGCGCGGTGTAGCGCGCGCCATACAGCGCCGGGCGGATGTTGTCGCCCATCCCGCCGTCGATGTGGACGTAGGCGGCAGCCAGGTTCTGCGTTTCATTGCTGGAAACTCGCCCACCCGCCAACGTCCTCCGTCCATCGTCCGCCCTTGGCGCTCCGCCGAACGCGATGCACTTCCTCCCCACCACCTCGTACAGCGCCACACCAGCCCGGGCGACGATCGACCGGCCCGGCTCGATGACCAGGCGCGGCGGCGGCAGCCCGCGGGCGGCGGCCCCCTCCGCCAGCGCCCGTCCGACCGCGGCGGCGTAGGCGTCGAGATCGGGCGCGGCCTGCTCCGGCACATACGGCACACCCAGCCCGCCGCCGGGGCTGATCGTGTCGATCGCCAGCCCATAGCGTGCGCGCAGCCGAGCGGCGCAGTCGAGCAGCACATTGATCGCCTGCACGTAAACCTCCGGCGCGAAGAGCTGCGAGCCGAGGTGGGCGTGCAGCCCGTGCAGCCGCAGCCCTGGCGCGGCCAGCGCCAGCCCGGCGGCGGTGTCCAGCGCGGCCAGCGGCAGGCCGAACTTGGAGGCGGCGTGGCCGGTCTGGATGTGCGCGTGCGTCTCGGCGGCGATCTCCGGCGTCAGCCGAAAGGCGATCGTCTGCGGGCGGGCTTGGCCGGCCGTCAGGCGCGCGAGCAGCGCCAGTTCGTCCAGGTTGTCCACCATGATCGCGCCGATCCCGGCATCGAGCGCCTGCTCCAGTTCGGCGCGCGTCTTGCCGTTGCCGTGGAGGTGGATGCGCTCCGGCGGGACGCCGGCCCGCAGCGCGACATACACCTCGCCGCCGGAGACCGCATCCAGGCCGAGCCCCTCCTGCACGGCGAGGCGGGCGACGGCGGTGTTCAGCAGCGCCTTGCCGGCGTAATGCACGGACGACGGGCCGGGGTAGTGGCGCGCGAGCGCCTCGCAGTAGGCGCGGCAGTTCGCCCGGAAGGTCGTCTCGTCCAGCAGATACAGCGGCGTGCCGTATTCGCGGGCTAGCGCCAGCGTGTCGCACCCGCCGACGATGAGATGCCCATCCGCGCCGAGCGTGGCGGTGATCGGCCAGAGGTGGGGCGCGGCGGGGCGCGAGGCATCGCTCCTGTGCGGTCCCTGTTGGGTGTTGAGTCTTGAGTTCATGTTCGGGTGGGGTAATGCGGTCAGATGCCTACCGCCCGCATTCCATCGTGCTATCGAAATCAGTGCATCGCGGCCCCGGACAGCACCCGCGCTGCCTCAGCCTGCGCCCCCTCGTCGGCCAGCACCAGCAGCCGGTCGCCCGGCTGGAGCACCGTCGCGCCGCTCGGCACCAGGCGCTGGTTCGCCCGGTCGATCGCCACGATCAACGCGCCCGGCGGCAGGCCGAGCTCCATCACCGTCCGGCCGGCGAGCGGCGAGCCCGGCGGGATGGTCATCTGCGCGACGCGGCTCTCTGTGCTGATCGCCGGCACATACGCGCGTGGCGGGGTCGGCTCTTCGGCGGGGCGGTTCAGCCCGAGCCAGCGCCCGACAAGCGGGATCGTCGTCCCCTGGACGAGCACCGACGTCAGCACAACGAAAAAGACCAGGTTGAAGAGCGTGCCCGCCTCCGGTACGCCGGCCAGCAGCGGAAAGGTGGCGAGCACGATCGGCGCCGCGCCACGCAGCCCGATCCACGCAATCATCAGCTTTTCGCGCACACTGAACCGCGCGAACGCCAGCGCGGCAAAGACGCTGACCGGGCGGGCGACAACGATCAGCACCGCGGCCACGAACATCCCTGCGCCGGCCACCGGTACGAGTTGCGACGGAAAGACCAGCAGCCCAAGCACGAGAAACATCGCGATCTGCATCAGCCAGGCGCAGGCGTCGTGGAAGCGGAGCAGGCTGCGTTTGTGCACCAGATCGCGGTTGCCCAGCACGATCCCGGCGATGTAGACCGCCAGGAAGCCGTTGCCGCCGAGCGCCGCCGTCCCGCCGTAGGCTAGCAGCATCAGCGCCACCGTCAGCGCCGGGTAGAGTCCTTCGATGCTCAGGTGGATGCGATTGATGATAAACGCGCCAGCGTAGCCGAGCGCCAGCCCGGCCGCGGCGCCCAACGCCATCTGCACAAAAAATTGCGGCACCAGGCTGAGCACCGTCGCGCCCGGGGTGACCAACAGACCGATGAGCGCGGTGGTGAGAAAGACCGCGATCGGGTCGTTGCTGCCCGATTCCAGCTCCGCCAGCGCCTCCAGCCGCCCGCCGAGGTGGACGCCGCTGGCGCGCATCACCGCGAACACGGCGGCGGCGTCGGTCGAGGAGATGATCGCACCCAGCAACAGCCCGTGGAGCAGCGGCAGCCCCAGCGCCCAGGCGGCCAGCCCGCCGACGACCAGCGTGCTCAGCAGCACGCCGAGATTGGCGAGCACCAGCCCGCTGACGAGCACGGGCCGGATGGCGCGCCAGTCGGTGTCCAGCCCGCCGGAGAACAGGATGAAGACCAGCGCGAGCACGCCGATCGATTGCGACAGGCGCGCGTCGTCGAAATAGATCCCGCCCGGCCCGTCCGCCCCGGCGAGCATGCCGATCGCCAGGAAGGGCAGCAGCGCCGGCACGCCGAAGCGGCTGGAGACGCGGTTTGCGGCGACACTGAGGAGCAGTAGCAGCGCCGTGAGGAGCAGGACAAGCTCGAAGGCAATGCCGGACATACCCGTCTCACGCCGTGCGGTCGGCCAGGGCCCGGGCTGCCGGCGACGCTGTGGCCTATGGCCCGCTCAGATCGCAGCCAGCTCCCGCGCCGCCGCCAGCGCTGCGTCGTAGGTCGGCTCCTGCCCGGCCAGCGGCACGTACTCAGCATACCGGATGATCCCTTCGGCATCGACGACAAACACCGCCCGGCTCTCCAGGCGCAGCTCTTTGATGTGCGTGCCATAGGCGCTGCCGAAGCGCATGTCCTTGTAATCCGACGCGACGATCACCCGGTCGATCCCCTCCGCGCCGCACCAGCGGGCCTGTGCGAACGGCAGGTCGGCGCTGACGGTGAGGATCTGAATGCCCGCCCCGAGCGCGGCGGCGGCCTCGTTGAAGCGGCGCGTCTGCTGCGAGCAGACGCCGGTGTCGAGCAAGGGGACGACACTGATGATCAGCGGCTGGCCCGCGAACTGCTCGCTGCTGATCGTCGTGTCCCGCTGGCCGGTCAGGCGAAACGCCGGCGCCCGGTCGCCGGGCCGCAGTTCCGGGCCGATCAGCGTCTTCGGCCCCCAGAAGTCGAAAGCGTTCGAGCGCTCGTGTGGCATGTGGTCCCTCATGTTCAGCGAAAACAGCATCTCGGGGAGGCGTGGAGAGGTCTGCCCGTCCACGCCTCCCCGGCGCGCCATGTGGTTACTTGAGCGTGGCGCTGACCGTCGCCTCCTCCAGCCCCGGCAGCAGCAGCACGGAGACGGGACAGGTCTGCTTGGTCTTCTCGGCCGCCGCGGCGAACGCCTCCTGGTCGATGCCCGGCACGCGCCCTTCGGTGTCCAGATGCACCTTCGTGATCTTGAAGCCGCTCGGTCCCCTGGTGAGCGTCACCGTCGCCTCGGTACGGATCTCCTCCGGCACATGGCCGGCCTGGCTGAGGTTGTTCGCCAGGGCCATGCTGAAACAGGCGGCATGCGCGGCGGCGATCAGTTCTTCCGGATTGCTGCCGCTCTCGTTCTCGAAGCGCGACACGAAGCTGATCTTCGCGTCCCGCAGCGCGCCGCTCTCGGTGGACGCCGTGCCGCTCCCGCTGCGCAGATCGCCGCGCCACGTGCCGCTCGCCCGTCGCAGGATGTCAGCCATCACGGTCTCCTTTTCTCATCATCGATGGAGCACAACCGCCGCCAACCGCCGCGCCATGGCGCTCAGAAGCTGTCTGCAAGGGGGAGGTGTGGCGGGCTGCGCCCTCCACGACTCCCGATGTTCCGCCGCGTGGTCGGCAGCGCAGCCGCCGACCGCGCGGCGGGGGAGGATGGCGCCTCCGGGCCGGCGGCCCCCACCACCCCCGCTGAGCGCGCCGCAGACAGCCTCTAAGCACAGCGCACTCCGAAGGAGCAGGCCGTCGCGCCCGACTGGTACGATTCCTGCCACCGGCGTAGCCAGCAGCAAGCCTGCCCGAAGGCCGTGGGCTCAGCAATGCCCGACGGGATGCCGCTCAACCGCTGTCGTTTCGCCATGCCGCGACCGTATGCAGGGATTGTACGGAATCGCCCGGCGCTTTGTCAAACTGCGCCGCGGCGGCTATAATCGCCCGGTCATGGAACGCTTCACCGATCAGCCGCTCGGCCCGCACCCGCACATCGCCGTCTTCGGCTCAGATAAAGTCGGCAATTTCGTCGTCACAACGCCGCTGCTGCGCGGGCTGAAAGAAAAGTACCCCGCCTGCACCCTCGATTTCTTCGGCGGGGAAACCACCGAGGACCTCGAGGCGGCCTGCCCCTGGATCGATGCGCGCTTCTCGTTGTACGGCGAGCGCGAGGACTACTTGGGCGCATTGACCGCCTTTCTGAGCGCGCGCCGCGCCGCCGCCGGCCCCTATGACCTGGCGATCAACTGCGACGAGTTCAGCGAGCTGAATCTGGTCGTGGTGGCGGCGGTCGCCCCGCGCTACCTGGTCGGCAGCTCGCTCCGGTCCGACTTCCGCCGCCGCGTGCCGCTGAGCGACGATATCCGCGACCGGCTGCTGCGCGACCAGGGGTGGAACGGTCCCGACCTTGCCGCGCGCTACTCCGGCCTGCTCGAAAGCGGCTACCTGGCCGAGATCTTCTGCCGACTGGCGTATGTCGAGACCGACTATACCCGGACGGAGGTCACCGCTGCGCCGCCCCCTTTCGAGGTCCCGGATGTGTTGCTGCATGCCACGGCGACCCGCAGCGCCAAGCAGTGGCTGCCGGAGCACTGGCGGGCGCTGATCGACTGGATCGTATCGCGCGGCCTGAGCGTCGGCCTGGTCGGCAGCCGGCCGCAGGTCGAGCGGGCGCGTTACCATGCCGGCGGCTGGGAGGAGGAACTGCTGCGCGAGACGCCGCTGCGCGACCTGCGCGGCGAGACGAAGCTGACGGAGCTGGCCGGGGCGTTCCAGCGGGCGCGGGCCGCCGTCGTGGTGGATGCCGGGCCGATGCACATCGCCGTGGCTGTCGGTTGCCCGACGGTCTGTGTCTTCGGCAACGATGCCGACGGCGACGGCGCCAGCCCGGTGCGGCTATGGGCCCCGCGGCGCGCCAACGCCTTCGTCACCCGCACCCCGGTGAAATGCACCGTCTGTGTTGAGCATCGCTTCAAAAACGAAGCCTGCCTCGTCCCCGGCCACCCCTGCATGCGCGCCCTGCGCCCCGATCTGGTGATCGCCGAACTGGAGCGGGCGCTGTCGTGTGACGCGGTGACACGATGACACGGTGGCAAGATGATACGGCGACAGGGTGACAAGAAGGTGCAAGACATATCGAGGCACGCTGACCTTCCGAGATGTGACCATGTGACCATCTGCCCGTCTGTCATCTGACTGTCTGCCCGCTGAGGTTGCCATGCGTACCAACCCGACCCACCGCGTCGTCGTCACCGGCATGGGTGCGATCACGCCGATCGGCAACAGCGTGCCGGCCTTTTGGGAGGCGCTGCTCGCCGGGCGCTCCGGCGTCGCCATGGCGACGCAGTACCAGGCCGACACGATCCCCTACGTGATCGCCGCCGAGGTGAAGGACTTCGACCCGCGTGATCACATGGAGGCGAAGGCCGCCCGCCGGGCCGCGCGCTTCGCCCAATTCGCGGTGGCCGCCGCCGGCGAGGCCCTGCGCGACAGCGGGCTGGACCTGGAGCGGATCGACCGCACCCGGGTCGCCGTCAACATCGGCACGGCCCTCGGCGGCACGGCCCTGGTCGAGGAGCAGGCGCTCCAGTTCGAGGCAAAGGGGCGCAAGCGGATCGACGCGCTCTACATGCCGATGTTCATCGCCAACATGGCCTCCTGCCAGGTGGCGATCGCCTATGGGCTGCACGGCCCGACGACCACGCCGGTGCTGGCCTGCGCCACCGGGACGTACGCGATCGGCGAGGCGGCGCGGGCGGTGCACCGCGGCGACGCGCTTGTCGCGCTCTGTGGCGGCACCGATGCCGGAGTCACGGCGCTGAACGCGATGGCGTTCGGTGTGATCGGCGCGATCGCCCCGCCCGGCGACGACCCGGCCCGCGCGGTGCGCCCGTTCGACGCCACTCGGCAGGGCACGGCCGGCGGCGAGGGGTGCGGCGTGCTGGTGTTGGAGCAGCTCGAGCACGCGCTGGCCCGCGGCGCGCGCATCTACGCCGAACTGGCCGGCTTCGGCGCCACCGAGGACGCCTTCCACCTTACCGCCCCCGCGCCCGATGGCGTGTACGCCGCTCTGGCGATGCGCCGGGCGATCGAGGACGCCGGCCTCGCCCCCGAGGCGATCGATCACATCAGCGCGCACGGCACCGGCACCCCGCTGAATGACGCGGCGGAGACGGCCGCGATCAAGCAGGCGCTGGGCGCCCACGCCTACCGGGTGACGGTCAGCGCCATCAAGTCCATGGTCGGACACACCGCCGGGGCCGCCGGGGCGCTGGCGGTGATCGGCTGTGTCAAGAGCATCGAGACCGGCTGGGTGCCGCCGACCATCAACTACACCACGCCCGACCCGACCTGCGACCTGGACTATGTGCCGAATGTCGCCCGCCGCCAGCCGGTGCGCGCCGCGCTGGCGAACGCGTTCGGCTTCGGCGGGCAGAATGCGGTGATCTGTGTCACGGCCTGGCGCTGAGAATCTTGTTTGAAACGCTTCTGGCGGGAGCGTTGAGTCCGGTGCCGCCGACCGCGCGGCGGCACGTGTTGGCGGGCGGCATCCGCCAAACCTCCCCGTTTTCCACAGCTGCTGAGCGACCGCCCGGCCCGCCAGGCTGATAACACCGTGAACCGGCCTATCAGACCGGCCCCGGTAGGAGGATGAACAAATTGTCATCTACGGAGCGCGGTCATCTCGCCATCGCCCTGGAACGCGTCGCCGCCATTTACCCGCTTCTACTGAGCAAAACAGCCTGTCTCACAGCGGCCTGAAAAGAGGATGAGAAACCGGTTTGCATCTTTTAACGACCTGTGCTAAACTCGCCCGGGATTTGCAACCCCTCACGTTCGGCACAGCGTATTCGCTCGAGGGACATTCCGAGCGACGGCCTCCGGCCAGGTACGCCTCAGGCCCATAGTGATGGAGATGCTCCATGATTGAGCAGAGTCAGCGTCGCCTGGTGTCATCGAGCCCCGGGGATTTGGAAACTCTGCAGCGGCGCGCGAATAACCGGCGGATACGACACCGCCACGCGCGCGGCGCTGCACAGACTCGATGGCAACAGGTACAGGCGAAGCTCGGTTCTCCGGTCGGCTCCCTCTCTCGGCTCCCCACTCGCTATCTGCTTCACGCGCTGGTTGTGTTGATCCTGCCGCTGGCCGTCGCGCTGAGCTCGGTGCGGCCGGGCGCGCTCCTGCCGGAAGCGAGGCCCGCCGCCCCGCCGCAGCCCAGCGGTGATTTCGTCGCGCCGGTCGCCCCGCTCACGCTGGAGAGCGAACCGATGGTCGGGGACGCGCCGCTGGAGGACAATGGCGACATTCCCGTGCCGCTATCGCTGGTGTCGCGTGCCGAGGCGCTCGCGCCGGTCACGGTTCCGGCAGCGATCGCCGGCCAGCGGATCAATGTACGCAACGGCCCCGGCACGAATTATGACGTGGTCGGACGGATGTCGGGCGGCACGAAGGTGCAGGTGATCGGTCGCCACGGCGACTGGTTCCAGATCCGCGAGAGCGTAGACAAGCCGATCTACTGGGTGTCCGGCGAGTTGCTGAACATCCCCGAGGCGGCGATCTACACCCTGTTCGACGTGCCGGACAACGCCATCCCGCCGCCGCCGCCGCCGAAGATCGGCTTCGTCCGGGAGAATGGCACCCAGTTGCGCGACGGCCCCGGCACGAACTACGTCTCGATGGCCTCGCTCATCCCCGGCCAGATCGACCTGATCGAGCGCTACAAGGACTGGCTGTATGTCAGCGTCGCCGGGAATGAGGGCTGGGTCAAGGCCGAATTCGTCGATACTGATCCGGCCGTGCTGAAGCGCCTGCTCGAGTCCGAGACGATCCCCGACCCGAACCCGGCGATGGTCGCGACCATCAGCGACAACGCGGTGAACCTGCGCAAGGGGCCGGACTCGCGCTACGACCGGGTGACGCTGGCGAACGCCGGCGCACAGGTGAGCCTGCTCGGCAAGTTCAAGGACTGGTTCAAGGTGCAGCTCGGCGATGGCACCAAGGCCTGGGTGTTCGGCGATTTCCTGAACGCCACGCCCCATGTGCTCCGCCGTGTCAAGACGACCCAGGACTTTCCGAAGCTGCCGGTGGCGTTCTCCGCCCGCGCTAATGGCAGCGCCCCGCGCGCCAGCGCCGACCTTGCTCGGATCGCGGCGAGCGGTGATGTGGCAGGGTATGCGACCCAGTTCGTCGGCTACCGCTATGTGTGGGGCGGCGCCAGCCCGGGCCGCGGCTTCGACTGCTCCGGCCTGACAAGCTATGTCTATCGCCAGGTCGCTGGTGTCGGCCTGCCGCACAATGCGGCGGCCCAGTACAGCAGCGCCTACGGCGCCTTCGTCGGCGGGATGGACAAACTTGCGCCGGGCGACCTGGTCTTCTTCCGCAACACCGGTGGCGGGCGCGGCATTACCCACGTTGCCGTCTATATTGGCGGCGGCCGGATCGTCCACGCGATGACGCCACGCTATGGTGTGCAGGTGTCGAACTTGTACGAGAGCTACTGGGTGTCGCACTACTACGGCGGCTTACGCGTGCGGCGGTAGGCGGCGCCACACGCCATGCGAGACGGGGCGGCGGGTCTTCCGCCGCCCTTTCGCTTGCGCGCCGGCTGGCCCGGTTGTACAATCCGCCCGGCGCATCGTGGCGGGCGCAGCGAATGGGGAATTGCCCAGCCGCTCGCTGAGCGGCGGTCTGCAACGCTACCTCGTCCACGATGGGGGCGACGTGCCATTTTCGCTTCAAGGAGTGCATCCATGAAGGGACTGGTTTTGAGCGGCGGCAAAGGCACGCGCCTGCGCCCGATCACCTACACCAGTGCCAAGCAGCTCGTGCCGGTCGCCAACAAGCCGGTGCTCTTTCGTGTGATCGAGGCGATCCGCGATGCCGGGATCGACGAGATCGGGATCGTGATCGGCGACACCGGGCCGGAGGTGCGCGCCGCTGCCGGCGACGGCAGGCGCTTCGGCGTGCGGCTCGAGTACATCCCGCAGGAGGCGCCGCTAGGCCTGGCCCACGCCGTCAAAATCGCGCGCGACTTCATCGGCGACGACCGCTTTGTGATGTTTCTGGGCGACAACTGCATCCAGGGGGGCATCTCGCCGCTGATCGAGCAGTTCGGGCGGAGCGACTACAACGCCCAGATCGTCCTCAAGCGCGTGCCCAACCCGCAGCAGTACGGCGTGGCCGAGCTGGACGACAACGGCCAGATTCTCCGCCTGACCGAAAAGCCGCGCGAGCCGCGCTCCGATCTGGCGCTGGTCGGCATCTATCTGTTCGACTCAAGCATCTGGGAGGCTGTCGAGGCGATCAAGCCGTCGTGGCGCGGCGAGCTGGAGATCACCGACGCGATCCAGTGGCTGGTCGAGCATGGGCGCAAGGTCTTTCCCTATGTCCACGAGGGCTGGTGGATCGATACCGGCAAAAAAGATGACATGCTCGAAGCCAATCGCCTGATCCTGGATGAGCTGCCGGGGCAGGTGGCGGGGTATGTGGATCGCGACTCGACGCTGATCGGCAAGGTGATCGTCGAGCGCGGCGCGGAGATCATCAACAGCACCATCCGTGGCCCGGCGATCATTGGCGAGGACACCCGGATCATCAATGCGTACATCGGGCCGTTCACATCGATCTACCATCACTGCCTGATCGAGAACAGCGAGATCGAGCATTCGATCGTGCTGGAGCATTGCGCGATCCGCGATCTGCCCCACCGGCTGGAGGACAGCCTGATCGGCCGGTATGTAGAGGTGACGCGCTCGCCGCTCAAGCCGCGGGCCTATCGGCTGGTTCTCGGCGACCACTCGACGGTCGGCGTCCTGTAGCGTTCAGAGTTCAGAATGCAAAGCTGTTACGTGCCAGGACACGCACGCGGTGGGGCGGTGTGGCGGGCCTGCGGCCCGCCACACCGCCTGCGCTGCGGGCGACCGCGTACGTCCTGTGACATGCTCTTTTGAAGAGGCTGTCTGACGCCTTTTCGGGGAAGTTGAGGCCACAGGCCCCAAAGCGATCCCCCTTCGCGGCGCGGGCGGCGGAAAAATCGTGGAGCGCGGCGCCCGCCAGACCTCCCTGCCTCAGACACCCCACGCACGAAACGCTGCACTCTGAACGTTTCACTGTGAAGGGCGCACTTCGAACTACCCGCTCAGCCACTCCGCCGGCTCCCACTCGCCGTGGAGCGGCAGGGTGAATGAGAAGGTCGTCCCGACGCCTTCCGCGCTCTCGAACCAGATCCGGCCGCCGTGCAGCTCCACCAGGGTGCGGGTGATGTTCAGCCCCAGGCCGCTGCCGCCGGCCGTCTCGCGCAGCGGGTTGTCAGCGCGGAAGTAGCGCGTGAAAATGAACGGCTGCGCGCCCGGCGCGATCCCCACCCCGGTGTCGCGCACATCTACCCGCAGCTCGTCGCCGCCGTTGCGGAGCACCACGTCCACCCGCCCGCCGGACGGCGTATATTTGCAGGCGTTGCTGAGCAGGTTCAGCGCGATCTGGCGTAGCCGCCGCCGGTCGGCCATCACCGGCGGCGCATCCGGCGGCACATCCAGCGCCAGCGAGATCGCCCGCTCGGCGAACTGTGCGTAAAGCGACTCGGCGACCTCGTGCAGCAGCACGCCGACATCCACCTGCTCGCGCCGCAGCCGCACCTCGCCCGACTCGAGTTTCGAGATGTCCAGCAGATCGTCGATCTGCTCCACCAGCCGCACGATGTTGTTTTTCACGATCTTGAGGAAATCGGCCTGCGCCGGGCTGAGCGGGCCGAGCGTGCCGAGCAGCAGCAGGTCCACATAGCCGCGCACCGAGGTCAGCGGCGTGCGCAGTTCGTGCGACGCGGTGGCGATAAACTCGCTCTTGAGCCGATCGGCCAGCGCCTCGCGCGTGACATCGTGGTAGACGACCACGCTGCCGAGCCATTCGCCGGTGGAGGAATGCACCGGGGCGTGGAACGCTCGCAGCGTCCGCTCGCCCACCTGCACCTGCTGCGTCTCGCCGGCGCCCTCGCGGGCGGCGTCGCCCGGCGCGCCCGGCAGGCCGGCGAGCGGCCGCCCGGCGACCTGCGCGAGCGTTGTGCCGAGCAGGCGCTCCGCCGCCGGGTTCATCAGCCGGACGCGCCCCAGCCGGTCGCAGACGACCACGCCGTCGCCGATCGAGCGCAGAATGGCGCGGACGCGGCTGATCTCCTCCTCGCGCTGCCGCAGGGTGACGCCCAGCCGCTCGCGCTGTTCGGCGACGTAGCGGTAGAGCTGGGCCTTCGCCAGCGCAATGGCGATCTGGTTGGCGGCGGCCAATGCCAGGTGCTCGTGCTCGCCGTCGAAGTGGCCGGCCTCGCCGTGCGCCAGCAGGATCACGCCGGTGGGCTCTGCATCCAGCAGCAGCGGCACGGCGAGCACCGCGCGGGCCGTCTCGCCCTCATGGCGCTGCCAGCGCGTCTCCTGGCGGGTATCGGGCACGCAGGTCGCCTGGCGGGTGGCGAGCACCCAGCCGGCCAGCTCCTGGCCGCGCTCCAGCCCGGCTGCCGGGCCGCCGGTGGCGGCGTCGAGCGTGGTGCGGAAGGCCAGGCGGCCGCTGGTCGGCTCGGCCAGCATCACGCCGCCGCGGGCCGCGCCGGTCGCCTGCATCAGCAGGCTCAGGCCGCGCGTCAGCACCTCGCGCTCGTCCAGGCTGCCGGCCAGCGAGCGGGCGATCTGGAACAGCGTCTCGGCGCGGTCGCGGGCCTGGGCCAGCTCGGCCTTGCCGTGGGCGGCTTCGTCGCTCGCCCGGCGCACGCGTTCTTCGAGCGTGGCGAAGAGCGCGCTGTTGTCCAGCGCGGCGGCGGCCTGGTTCGCCAGCAACTCCAGCAGCGGCAACGACTCGGCCAGGGCCTCGCCCCGCCCCACCGGGTAGGAAACCGTCAGAAGGCCGGAGGTGTCGGCGTACTGGCCGTTCAGCGGGAAGAGCAGGTGCTCTTCGCCGCGAATCGAGCGGAACGGCAGCTCTGTGCTGCGGAACGCGCCCGCGCCGACGCGCCGGCGCTCGGCGAGCAGCGGGGCGACATCCGCCCACGGGACGGACAGCCCTTCCAGCGCGCGCAGCCGCCGCCCGCTCGCGCCGACCGCCAGCTCCACGGTGACGCGATCCGCCGGTGCGTCCACCCGGCAGAGCGTCACGCAATCGTACTCGCCGCTGGCCTGCACGGCGCGCGCCACTTCGTCCAGGATCTCGCGCGCCTCGCTGGTGACGCGCAGCCGGTTGGAGACGATCAGGAACTCGCGCAGCACCCGTTCGCGCCGTTGCGCGCGCCGGCGCAGCGCCTCTTCGGCGGCGAGCGCCCGCTGCACCAGCAGGCCGATCATGAGCACACCGGCAGCGCGCACTGCCCAGGCCGCCAGCGGCTCCAGCCCCGCGCCCGGCGGCAGGGCCAGCAGGAACAGCCCGTCCAGCAGCCAGACCCCGGCGAGCAGGAGCATGGTCGTCCGCCCGCCCAACAGCAGCGGCGCGGCGGTCGACACAACCAGCAGCGCCACCCACAGCGGCGACGCCGCCCCGCCGGTGAGCGCGACCAGCCCAAGGCCGGCGGCGGCGTCCACCAGCAGCAGCGGCAGCGCCAACCGCCGCCAGCGGCCTTCGCGTCCCTGCACGATCAACGCGCCGGTGGCAAGCGCCGCGGCCAGCAGCAGCGCGAAGAGCGCCTGCGCCAGCGGCAGTTGCGCGACCAGTGCGGGCTGCTGCACCACCGCCAGCAACAGTAGCGCCGAGGCGAAGCCGGCGTAGATCGGGCCGATCCAGCGTGGGTTGAAGAGGCGCTCGGTCGCGGTTGGCTTCAGCATCGGAAAGCGAGCTCCGCTGTTCGGACTCGATGCGGTACGTTACTGCTGCCCACCGGCCGGCATCCGCCCGATCGCCATCGCCAGGCCGATGCAGCCCCAGAAGAGCGCGACCATATGGCTGAACTCGATATTGAAAAAGTAGTGATCGAGCAGGCCGACCGCCAGCGCCGCCGCGATCGCCGCCTGCAGGCTCACCAGCCAGGCCGCACGCTCTACGTCGCCGGCCTGCGCCGCCGCACGCATGTCGCGCCAGCTTCGCACGAAAAACGCCGCCATGATGCCGAGAAACGCCGCCAGGCCGACCAGCCCGGTGCGCTGGGCGATCGCCAGGTAGATGCTGGAGACGCCGGCGGTCAGGTCGACATCCGGCGCGGCCCCAAAGCCGATGCCGAAGAAGGGGTAGGCCTGGATGACCGCGATCGCGTTGCGATATTCGGCGAGCCGCATCTGGTTGGCCTGGTCGCGGAACTGCACCCCCTCGGTGACGCGCTCGACGAACTGCTCGCCGACGCCCAGGGCGATAAACAGCAGCGCCGCCAGCGCGCCACCGGCCAGGATCAGCCACCAGAGCCGCCGGTAGCGCACGGTGGCCACATACATCGCCGCGACGATCAGCCCGCCGAGCGCGGCCCGCGAGTAGGTAAGAAACAGGGCGGCGAGGATGGCGAGCGTCAGCGGGGCGAGCCACTGCCGCCGCAGCACCGGCCGCTCGGCGACAAGCTGGGTAGCAGCGATCGCCCCGACCAGCGCGAGCATACCGCCGTAGCTGTTCGGGTCCACGCTCAGGCCGATCGCCCGCTCCAGCCCGTTCGGATCGTCCTCGACATAGCGCAGCACGCGCCCGCTGGTCGGGTAGCCGATCCGGCCCAGCGAGACGAGCAGGCGCAGCGCGGTGGCGTCGTTCAAGAAGTACAGCACCAGCCCGATCAGGGCGGAGACCGCGCCGACGATCACCAGGAGGCGCAGCACCCAGCGCGCCTGCGCGCGCTCGCGTACGCAGTTGACGACGACGACGAAGAAGAGCGCCGCCAGCACGAACTTGAAGTAGTTGTGCAGCGTGAGCGAGTCCGGGCTGCCGTCCGAGCCGAGCAGGAACGAGAAGAGCGTGATGCCGAGAAAGCCGATCAGCGGCAGGCCCAGCGGCGAGAGTTCGAGCGGCTCCTCGCTCATGGCGAGCTGGCGCAGCAACCAGATGCCGAGCACCGCGAGCAGCGCCAGTTCGAGAAAATTCGGGGTGACGACCGCCTTAAACGGGAGCGTGCCGAACGGGAGGATGGTGGCGATCGCCAGCACCGCCGCGATGCCAGCGTTCGTGTTGACGAGGAGGGCGTAGCCGGCCGCCAGGGCGATCAGCACGAGGAAGGCGGCCCAGAACGGCGCGAAGGCGACCGCCGCACCGCCGGCCAGCCCGACGGCCAGGGCCAACAGCGCTGTGAGCGCGCCCTGCAGCGCCGGCCTCTCGCCGGCGGGGAGCCGCTGTCTCAAGCTGCGTCGTGTCATCGCCTCGCCCGCCGCCGCGCGCCGCTGGCGGAGATAAGCCGCCGCTCCGGAGCCGGTCGCCCCGGGCAGATTAACCTCTATTATACACGAGCAGCAGGAAAGCGGCAGACGAGCGCCTGGTCTCAAAGCACAGGACGTACGCGGCTGGGGAGGTTCGGATGGGCAAGGCCCCTCCAAGATTCCCTGGCGCGCACCTGCGCGCTCAAAACGAATCGCGCGGAGGGCCCAGACCCGCCACACCTCTCGCGGCATGGGCGACCGCGTCTTTCTTGAAATACGTCCATACTACAGGTGTACATGTGATTGTGAATCGGTGGCGTGGCCGCGCCGCCTCGTTGCCTGGGCCGCGGGCGGCGGCCTCTGGCCCCTGTTCTCTCGCCTCCACCCACGTGCACAGGAGCGAGGGTATCCGTCCGGGATGCGGTGCGGCACGCCGCACGGTACGCCGTCGGTGCGCCCTCTCCCCGGAGGGAGGGGGACGGGGTGGGGTTGTGGAAAGGAGAGGACGGACGGCGGAGGGCGGCCCAACGGCCCTCCGCCGTCCGTCCTCCGCCGCGCCCTGATCACTCGGGCGCGAGCCAGGGGGCGGTCGGTTCACCCTGCATCAGGGCCAGCCGGCGCGGGCGAAACGCGAGGCGTTGCCGATCGTATCGCGCGCACGCACCTGGAAGCGGTGGGGCTGGCTCAGGTCGATCCCGGTGAGGGTGTAGGTGGTGGTATCGCCTGCGACAAACCCGACTATGCGGCCATCGACAACGATATCGTAGGCATACACCGGCGCGGTATGCACCTGGCCGGTAGTATAGTCGCGCTGCCAGTCCGTGGCCGCCTCCCAGCGCAGCCTGATGGCATCGGCACCGGCGCGCTCGACCCGCAGCTGGCGCGGTGCATCCGGCAATGTCGGCGCCTCAAGGCCGAGCGCCTCCAGCATCTCATGGTCGAGGCCGTTCGGCTGGCCCTCGCGCTTCAGGTTCGGGTACGCCCACAGCGCCCACCCGATCCCGTGCGCTTCAAACAACTGCCGGCTGTCATGGTTGAAGGTCTGCGAGTACGGCGTCGGGATGCCGCCGAAGGTGCCTTCCGAGTAGTTGTTGCCGAACTCGTTGGCGATCACCGGCCGCCGGTAGCGCGCCTGCCAGTCAAAGACGGGTTGCAGCATCTCGGCCAGCTTTTGTTGATTCCAGCCGGTCCGAATATAGTCGGTCACAACGCTGACGGTCTCGGGATCGGGCGCACTGCCGGCCGGCTTGTCCGGCGCCGGCGCAATATATCGCCACGGATCGTCGTTGGTGTTGACCGGGTAGGGTAGATCGCGCACCTCCTTGAGAACGATCCAGCCGTGCCACAACACCTCCTGATGCGTGAACACATACGGGTTATACTGATGGAAGGTATAGACCACGTTGTTGTCCGCGACCGGCGTCAGCCCGGGGAAGGCGCGCACATTGTCCCAGGTGGAGGGGTTGAGGCGCAGATTACTGGCGGCGATCAGCGTCAACTCGGGCGCACCTTCGCGCATGGCCATCATCACCCGATCCTGAACGATGTTCCACTCGGCGGGCGTTTCCGCCCATGGTTCGTTGCAGATCTCCAGAAAGACGCGCGTCTGGTAGTTGGGTGTCTGACGGAAGCGCTGCTGGAAGCCAGCGGCCCACGTCTTCCAGAAAGCGGCAAAGGACTCGGCTGAGCGATAGGTCTTGTCAGACCAGATATCCGGCGGAATGCGCACGGTGACCATCACGCCGAGGCCGGAATCCAGCACGTCCTGCACGATCTGGTAGATACGCTCGCTGTATTCGGGTTTGAGAACTGACGGCTGATTTGGGTCGAATACGTTGTTGTACTCGGTGAACATGCGCACGTAGGTGAACCCGGCCTGCTTGATCGTGGTCCATTCCGACTTATCGTAGCGGCTCAGCCTGTCCTGCCCCCAAATCACCGGGTTGTTGACCCCTCGGCTGAGCTGCGCAAGCGTGGCGCGGCCGACAGGCCGATCGGGCGCCAGCAGCCGGTAGGGATGGTACATGCCGTCGAGGCGATAGCGCGCAATGCTGGGGCCGGTGTAGTCGACATAGGCGCCCCGTGGGATGACGATATGCTCCTGACGGTATTCATATCCGGGTTTCTGCAGCAGGACGGTATAGGTGCCCGGGTCCAGGGTGAAGGTGGTGTAGACGTAGGAATCCGTTCCATCGGGCACGAGGCGGAAGACGGACGACTGGCCATACCTGGCCTCCAGCACGACCCTCCCGCTCAGGCCGCCGGCCCCTTCCTGCGCGACCCGCAGCCGCAGGCCGGCCGGATCGACACCGGGCAGGAGTTTATAGCTGGCATGCACCTTCGTGGGCTGGGGCGTTGCGGCGGTGGTTGCCACCAGCGGTGCGCTGGGCGCCGAAACATTGCCGGCTTTGTCGAATGCCGCGACGCTCAGGGTGTAGCTGGTGTTGGGAGCCAGGCCCGACAGTTCGGTGAAGGTATCGAGTGGCGAGATGGTTGCATACCTGGCGCCGTTCACGAAGACCGTATAGCCGGTCACCCCCTTGTTGTCAGTCGACGCGCTCCACCCCAGCGCCAGCGCGCGATCATTGACGCCCAGCAGATGCAGATCGCGCGGGACCGACGGCGGTTCCTGATCTGGCACAACGTTGATGGTCACCTCCAGAATATTGTTGGTTTCATCCGATTCATCGATAATGCGATTATCATCGATAAACGCGCTCAGGCGAAAGCTCGACCGGGTGATAGTGTAGGTATCGCGGCCCGTAAAACGGATCTCCTGCCCCGGCGCCACCTCGGCCGGGCC
Organism: Roseiflexaceae bacterium; assembly: GCA_042408595.1. Lineage (GTDB taxonomy): Bacteria > Chloroflexota > Chloroflexia > Chloroflexales > Roseiflexaceae > JBHOQX01. Next base: position 79,122 of record JBHOQX010000129.1, read on the forward strand.
GACGCCCTGCCAGGTCACCCCCTCGCCATCGACAAACCACGAGAGGCCGAGCCATCCTGTCTGTACGGCGGCCGTTCCATCATTCCGGAAGACGGCATAGAGATGCACCGTGTCGCCGACCCCGTAGTCGGATTCCACGATGCCGACGTCCGTCACGCGAAGATCGGGAAGATCGGCTGCCCGCGCGCGCCCGGCCGGCAAACCGGCCAGGATCACGAGGAGGATCAGCCATACGCCGACACGTGCCGTCCAGCGCCGCTGCTGCATACCAGCCTCCTGCTTGGTTCAAGCCAGGTGTGACGCGGTCGCAGGCATGGGCGGGGCGCCGTGCCGGGCCCCTGGCGGCGCATCCCCATAGGCCCGTGGCGGGCCGGCGGGCCTCACGCCTCGCGCCAACAATGACCGCGTCCGTCCTGTGAAAAACATCCGGTGCAGCCATTCTAGCAAGCCGCTGCGGCGCCGGGAACGCTACTGAGCTACGATCTTTTGCCTGATTCTGTGTAGATTGGGCTGAAACTTTGGTATCATACCCGCGTGGATGCCATGCGACGACCGGCACAATCGATCCTGCTCCTGCTGCTCCTGCTGCTGGCGCTGCCGGCTACCGCGCTGCTCTGCGCGCTGGGGCTGCCCGGCGCGCCCGTGGCCCGCGCCGCCGAGGTGCGCGCGTTGACGATCGGCACCTCCGGGCAGGGCCGCCCGATCAGCGCCGTACGCTTCGGCAGCGGGCCGCTGAAGCTGGTGGTGGTCGGCGATACGCACGGCGCGCCAGAGGCTAACACCTATACCCTCACCAACCAGCTCATCGATCACTTTCGCGCCAACCCCGGCGATGTGCCGCCCGGTGTGCGGCTCTACCTCATCCCGACGCTGAACCCGGACGGGCTGGCGCTCGGCACGCGCTTCAATGCCAGCGGTGTCGATCTGAACCGCAACATGAACACCGATCTGGACGCCTGCCCGGAGAACGACTGGCGCACGACGGTGCAGGGTGCGTATGGGCTGATCTCCGACACCGGCGGCCCCTATCCGGACTCGGAGCCGGAAAGCCGGGTGATCCGCGGCTTCCTGCTGGATGCCAACGGTGCGATCTTTCTGCATAGCAACGCCGGGCTGGTCTTTCCGGCCTTCTGCGAGCATCAGCCATCGATCCGCCTGGGCGAGGTCTACGCCGCCGGGGCCGGCTACCTGTACAGCCGCTACTGGCCGAAGTACATGATCACCGGCGGGATGCATGACTGGGCCGCCAGCCTGGGCATCGCCGCGATCACCCCGGAGCTGGTGACCGGCGACGACAGCGAGTTCGGGCAGAACCTGGCGGGACTGCGCGCGGTGCTGGCTGAGGCCGCCGACCTGGTGCCGCCGCTGGACGATCACGTCGAAGCGGGCGTGCCGGTGCCGGCGCTGATCTGGCGCTACTGGAAGTCGCGCGGCGGCGTGGCGGCCTTCGGCGCGCCGCTGGCCCCCGCCGCGCGCGACGGCCCGGTGACGCGCCAGGTATTCGAGCGCGCCGTGCTGGAGCTGCGCCCCGACCGGGCGGACACGCCCGACCTGGTGCGGCCCGCGCCGCTCGGGCGGATCGCCGCCGCCGGCCAGCGCCTCGCGCCGGTGCCACGGCCGCCGGACGCCGCCTGGTTCCCGGAGACGGGCCACACGCTGCGCGGCCCATTCCGCGACTATTGGGAGCGCGGCGGCGGGCTGGAGGTCTTCGGCTTTCCGCTGACCGAGGAAGTGACGGCGGCGGGGATGGATGGCGCGCGCCGCCTGACGCAGTTCTTCGAGCGGGCGATGCTGACGTACGATGAGGCCGCGGGCGTCCGCCGGGAGCCGCTTGGCCGGGCCGCGCTGCTACGCGAGCGCCTTGCCCCGCCGTCGTCGCGCTACCAGCTTCGGTGAACGCCGCGCCATGAGGGCGCCGCAGACGCCACCAAGAACCTCGAGACGGGAACCCGTCTCTCTATGGGCGCTCTGGCGCTGTGGCCGGGCCGCACCGCCCGGGGCGCGGGTCATCCAGCGTAGAAGCCGCCCGTCAGCCGGTATTCGACGCCGTAGAGTGCCGGGATGGACGGATGCTGGGCGTTCGCCGCGTCGGGCGCCCCCGGCAGCGCGCAGACGAGCGCGCCGCGCTGTGGGATCTGCCAATCGCCCGCCGCCCCCGCGGCCGCCGCGGCGCCATGGTGCTGGAGGCGCGGCCCGAGCGCGGCGTAGCCGCCCTGGCGCGCCGGGCAGCGTACCTCGATCGCCAGCCAGGTCGGCGCGGCCCCCGCCGGGCGGAGCTGGCCCGCCGCCAGCGGGATCGTCACCTGGCCGTTCGCCACCGGCATGGCGCGCACCTCCACCGGCGCCCCGACCGGCGCGCCGTTCAGCTCCGCATCGTAGAGCTGGAAGCGGAAGTCGCACGCGCCGGAGACTGGCCCGTTCCAGTTATGGGCCAGCGTGCCGCGGAAGGTGAGCGCGCCCGGAGCGGGCGGAGCCGCCGCCCCAGGCCGTTGCAGCGCACAAAACGTCGCGAGCATGGCCACGACCGCCGCCGCGGCCGACAGCAGCGCGATGAGCTTGCGGGACATGCACCACTCCTGGCCGCCGGGAATTCCCCGGCGCCGCCGGCAGCATACCATGCCCGGCGCCGCCCCGGGATGACAGCCTGTTCACGGTTCGGCGAAACGTGGTATAGTCCGGGGCAGGGGCGATATGGTGGCACGACGATAGGGTGATAGGGTGGTCAAGCGTCAGGCTCGTCGCTCATCGCGCATCGTTCACCGCGCACCTGCTCCTGTCCGTAGCATTGAGGACTGAGACAACCCGATGGCGCTGCAGGAAACCGCAACCTTTCTCCGCGCGCTGCGCGGATCGTTCACCAGCATCGGCGCGGTGCTGCCGACCTCGATCTACGCTGCCCGGGCCATGGTCGCCGAGTTCGCCCGGCGGCGCGGCCCGCGCGCCGTGCTCGAGGTCGGGCCGGGTACAGGGGCGATCACCGCCGCGATTGTCGAGGCGATGCGCCCGGGCGACCATCTGACGCTGGTGGAGCTGAACGAAGCGTTCGCCACCTTTCTGCGCCGTCGCTTCGACACGGAGCCGCTCTTCCGCCGGGTGCGCGACCAGGTGACGATCATCCATGGCGACGTGACGCAGCTCGACCGCGGCCTGCGCTTCGACGCGATCATCTCGGCGGTCCCGTTTACGAATCTGCCCCCGGAGCTGATCGGCGCGATTCTTGACACGTATCGCGCCGTGCTCAAACCGGACGGCACGCTGACCTACATCGAATATGCCTGGTTCCGTGCGCTCAAGCCGCTGGCGCAGGGCGACGCGGAGCGCGCACGCGTCGCCGCTGCCAATGCCATCCTGGACGACCTGCTGGCGGCGCACGAGTTCCGCCGCGACACGGTGCTGCGCAACGTGCCGCCGGCCTGGATTCACCACCTGCGGCTGCACGACCCGCCCCCGGAGGCCGCGCTGGCGCTCGCCCCGGACGAGCGGAGCCGGCGGGTGCGCGTCGGCCCGGCCGGTGTGTCGAGCGAGGCGCTGCCGTGGGCCGGCGGGCTGCTGGCGGCCGGGCTGCTGCTGCGCCGCCTGCGCCCGTTGCTGTGGAGCGGGGCCGCCGCGGCCATCGCCTTCTTCCGCGACCCGCCGCGCGCCGTCGTGCCGGACGAGGGGGTGGCCTACGCCGCCTGCGACGGGCGGGTGCTGGCCGTGGAGCGGGTGCGCGATGCGCGCTTCGGCGAGGAAGAGTGGCTGCGGATCGCGGTCTTCCTCTCATTGCTGGATGTCCACATCAACCGCAGCCCGATCGCTGGGAAAGTCGTGCAACAGGTGCGCGCGGCAGGTGGCTACGCCCCGGCCGATTCGCCCGCCGCCGCGCGCAATCATGCGCTCTACACCGTGATCGACGGCCCGCGCGCCCGCTGTGTCGTGGCGCAGCGCGCCGGGCTGGTGGCCCGCCGGATCGTCGCCTGGGCGCGGCCGGGCGCGCTGCTGGCGCAGGGCGATCGGTTCGGTCTCATCCGCTTTGGCTCGCGCACGGATGTCTACCTGCCGGCCAGTCGCTTCGCCGCGACCGTCGCACCGGGCGAGAGCGTCATCGGCGGCGTGACGGTCATCGCCCGGGCTATCTACCCGGCGGAGGCGGCGCAGGGCGATTGACCGCCACGATGCCAGGGTGCTGGGAGGTGTGTAGCTGCTACGTCTCGTCGATTGCAACTTCGACCGGCTGGGCGCCGAGGGTCCGCACCAGCTCCTGCGGGTCGATCTCGACCAGGAAGCCGCGCTTGCCGCCGTTGATCAGGATGCGGTCGAGCGCCAGGATGCTGGCTTCGACATAGACCGGCAGGGGCTGGCGGGTGCCGAACGGACTCACACCACCGACCTGGTAGCCGGTGTACTTCGCCACATGCGCCTCGCTCGCCGGGCTCACCTGGCGCACGCCGAGAATCCGGGCGAGCTGTTTGGTCGAAACCGAGCGGTCGCCATGCATCAGCACGAGCAGCGGCTGGCGCGCATCGGTCTCCATCACCAGCGTCTTGATCACGCGATGTTCGTCTTCGCCCAACTCGGCCGCGGCGCGCGCCGCACCGCCGTGCGCCGCGTAGTCGTACAGGCGCGGCCGGAAGGCGACGCCCTGCGCCCGTAGGAAGCGCACGCCGGTCGTCACCGGGTAATCGTCCTTCGCCATCGCATCACCGTTGCTTGCGCCGCGCCACGGCCACGGCCTCGTCCAACCACTCCCGCAGCCGGTCGGTATCCTCGAGGACCTCGACCGGGACGGCGTAGTAGCCCGCGCCGTACGGCCACGGCCGCATGCCAGCCGCGGTATAGCGTGGGCGGCTCATCTCGTCCACTTTGAAGAAGAGTTCGTCGTCGAAGACCAGCGCGAAGAAGAGCTCGCCGGCGTACAGCCCGACCCCGCCGAACATCCTCCGCGCCCGCACCGGGGCTGCCTCGCGCAACTGGTCGAGCACGAACTCCAGGTATCCATCGCTGACGGGCATCTCGCGCTCCGCGCACTGAGCGCATAGCGATCGGCGGGCTTCCGGCGCCGGCTTGCCACGGCGCACCGCGCCCGTCAGCCACTCGCTCCGCCGCGATTGTATCACCTTCTGGCGGGCCGCGGCGCGTCTTATGGTATAATTGCGGAACCCATAGGTTACCCCCGCCAGTCCGGAGGAGCGTGTGAAGGATGGCTTCGCGATTGAGATGCGCGACGTCACCAAGCGGTTTGGCGAGGTCGTCGCGGTCGATCATGTGAACCTGCAAATCCGCAACGGCGAATTTTTCTCGATGCTCGGCCCGTCTGGCTGCGGTAAGACGACCAGCCTGCGGATGCTCGCTGGCTTCGAGTTCCCGACCGAGGGCGAGATCTACCTCAACGGCCGCCCGATCGGCGGCGCCCCCCCGTATCAGCGCAATGTTAACACAGTCTTCCAGTCGTACGCGCTGTTTCCGCATATGACAGTCGCCGAGAACGTCGCCTTTGGCTTGGAGATGAAGCAGGTGCCGAAGCCGGAGATCGCCGCGCGCGTGGCCGAGGCACTGGAGATGGTGCGCCTGCGCGGGTACGACACGCGCCGGCCGCGGCAGCTTTCCGGCGGCCAGCAGCAGCGCGTTGCGCTGGCCCGCGCGCTGGTGAACCGCCCGGAGGTGCTGCTGCTCGACGAGCCGCTCGGCGCGCTCGACCAGAAGCTGCGCAAGGAGATGCAGCTCGAATTGAAGGGTCTGCAGGAGACGCTGGGCATCACCTTTATCTTCGTCACGCACGATCAGGAAGAGGCGTTGACGATGAGCGACCGGATCGCGGTGATGAACCTGGGCAAGGTGCTGCAGGTCGGCACGCCGACCGAGATCTACGAGCGCCCCACCTGCCGGTTCGTCGCCGATTTCATCGGCGAGTCGAACTTCATCGCCGGGCGTGTGAGCGCCGTCGAGCCGGGCTGCGCCGCCGTGACGACGCCCGAGGGGCTGACAATCTTCGGTCAGAGCCAGCGGCAGCACAGCCTAGGCGATGAGGTGGTCGTCTCGGTGCGGCCGGAGAAAGCGCGACTCATCCCGGAGTGCGCGCCGGAGGACCTGCCGCCCGGCGCGGCGGGGCGCGGCTTCCCGGTGGTTGTCGACCGCGTCGCCTACATCGGCAGCGATACGCGCATCATTGTGCGGCTGCCCAATGGCGAGCGCGCCTTCAACGTCTGGGAACAGAACACCCGCTCGACGCTCGACCGCGATGCCTACTGGCAGCAGGGCGAGCGCGGCTACCTCTGGTGGCCGCCGGAGAACGCCCTGGTGCTGGCCGAGTAGGGCCGGCCTGGCACAACGGAGAGGCATATGGCGGTTGAGTCCATCCCGGCGTCGCAGGCGCGGGCCACGCAGGAAGAGCTGCGCCGGCGCGACCGGCGGCAACTGGCCTGGCTGCTGTTCCCCGGCCTCGCCTGGCTGCTGCTCTTCTTCGCCGCCCCGCTGCTGATCATCGTCGTCTACAGCTTCCTCACCCGCGCGCCGAACGGACTGCCGACGCTGCCGTTCACGCTCGGCAACTTCGTCACCCTCTTCACCGAAGATATCTACGTCAACGCCTATCTGCGCTCGATCTGGTTCGGCGTGCTCACCACCGTGATCTGCCTGCTGATCGGCTACCCGCTGGCGCTGTTCATCGCGCAGCGCGGCGGGCGCTGGCGTAGCGCGCTGCTGTTCCTGATCCTCATCCCCTTCTGGACGAATTTCTTGGTCCGAACCTACGCCTGGATGTTGATTTTGAGCAACAACGGCCTGCTCAACACGCTCATCCAGTCGCTCGGCCTGCCGCGCCAGACGCTGCTCAACACGCCGACGGCGGTGCTGATCGGCCTGGTCTATGGCGAATTGCCGTTTATGATCCTGCCGATCTACGCCTCGATCGACCGCTTCGACTTTACGCTGCTGGAGGCCGCCTCGGACCTCGGCGCCAACCGGGTGCGCGCTTTCCTGCGGGTGATGCTGCCGCTGACGATGCCGGGTATCGCCGCCGGCTCGGTCCTGGTCTTCATCCCGACCGTCGGCCAGTTCGTCGTTTCCGACTTGCTCGGCGGGGCCAAGGTGGACCTGCTCGGCAACCTGCTCCAGCGGCTCTTCACCCGCTCGAACCCGCCCAACTGGCCGCTCGGCTCGGCCATGGCGCTGACGTTTATGGTTGTGCTGACGGTCGGCGTCATCCTGTACTTCCGCGTCACCACGGAGGACGACCGATGATCGAAGCGACGTCGAGCGCCCGCGCCCCCGCCCGCCCGGCGGCTCGCGCCGAAGGCCGGCGCACCTGGCGCGATGTCGCGCTGGCTGCCTTCGCTACGCTGGCGTTCGCATTCCTTTACCTGCCGATCGTTATCCTGGTGGCTTTTTCGTTCACGCGCGACACCTTCGGCGTGCGCTGGACGGGCTTCACGCTCGACTGGTACATGCGCCTGTTCCAGGACTCCCGCCTGATGGGCGCGGCGCTCAACACGCTGCTCGTCGCGCTGGTCGCCACGGTTGTCTCCACGGTGTTCGGCACGATGCTGGCCCTGGGGCTGGAGCGCTATCGCTTCCGCGGCCGCACGGGCGTCGATGCGCTGCTCTACCTGCCGGTCGTCATCCCAGAGATCGTCATGGCGCTGTCGCTGCTGGCGTTCTTCGCCTTCTCGTTCGGCCTGATCGAGCGGCTGACGGGCGTGCAGCTCAATTTCAGCATCGCCACGGTGATCATCGCGCATATCGCGTTCTGTATCTCATTCGTGGTGATTGTCGTCCGCGCCAGCCTCAAGGGATTCGACAGCCGACTCGAAGAAGCGGCGCAGGATTTAGGCGCCAATCCCCGACAGACCTTCTGGCGCATCACATTCCCGCTGATCCTGCCGGGCATTATCGGCGGCGCGCTGCTTGCATTCACCCTGTCGCTGGACGACTTTATCATCAGCTTTTTCACATCCGGCCCCGGCACATCGCTGTTGCCGGTGGAGGTCTACGGGCAGGTGAAACGCGCGATCACGCCCAAGATCAACGCGATTTCGACCGTGATGTTGCTGCTGTCGATGGTACTGGTGTTTTTGTCGCAGTTCGTCTCGCGTCGGCAGCGGTGAGACGACGAAAGACGGAGGAAGATGAAAGATGGACGAAAGCCAGCTTTACCTCCCGGATAGATGTTCTAAATGCATTATCTGCTATTGCGGTCCTATCTGATGCGCAAAGATCGACGTAGCCGCCTTCAGGCGGTACGCGGGCGCGGACGCTGCCGAAGGTGGCACGATCATTCACGCGAGATCGCTCCATCGTCCACGTCCACCGCCCACCGTCCAGTCTAGCGTAAGGAGCAGAATCCCTATGGAACGCCTCAAACTCTCCATCCTGCTGCTGGTCGGGCTGCTGCTGGCGGCCTGTGGCGGCGGTGCGACCGCCCCGGCGGCCACTGCGGCGCCGGCCGCGCCCACCGCCGCCGCAACCGCTGCCCCGGCGGCCACCGCGGCGCCGGCCGAGCCCACCGCCGCGCCCACCGCCGCCCCCGCGGCGACGGCCGCGCCGACCACCGAACTCCAGGTGGACAAGTCCAAACTCGCCAAGGAACTGAAGTTCTACAACTGGACCGACTACATCGATCCATCCATCCTGGCGGACTTCGAGAAGGAGTATGGCGTCAAAGTCACCATGGACCTGTATGACGCCAACGAGGACATGATCGCCAAGGTGCGGGCCGGCCGCACCGGCTACGATATCGTCGTCCCGTCGGACTACGCGGTGCAGGAAATGGTCAAGGAGAACCTGCTGGCGAAGCTCGACAAATCGCTGCTGCCGAACATCGTCCACCTGAAGCCGCAGCAACTGGACCTGTACTACGACAAGGGTAATGTCTACTCAGTGCCGTATTTCTATGGCATCAGCGGCATCGCCTACAATGCCAGCAAGTTCCCGAACGGTATCGAGAGCTGGGCGGCGCTCTTCGATCCGGCGCAGGCCGCGAAGTACAAGGGCGAATTCAGCATGCTGGACGATGCCCGCGAGACGCCCGGCGCGGCGCTCAAATACCTGGGCAAGTCGCTCAACGATACCAACCCAGATGATCTGAAAAAGGTCGAGGAGCTGCTCAAGCAGCAGAAGCAATTCATCGCGGCCTACAACAGCAGCGATGTGAACCGCAAGCTGGCGAGCGGCGAGTATATCCTGGCGCATGCCTGGAGCGGCACGGCTATGCAGGCGCGGCAGGGGCTGGGCCAGGAGTTTTCCGGCAACCCGGACATCAAGTTCGTCATCCCCAAAGAGGGCGGGATGATCTGGCAGGACAATCTCGCCATCCTGGCCGACTCGCCGAACATCTATACCGCCCACGTCTTCATCAACTTCCTGCTGCGCCCCGACATCGCCGCGCGCAATGCCGAGTATGTCGGCTACCTGACGCCGAACAAGGACGCCGAGCCGATGCTGTCGCCCGAGACGCAGGCGCTCTACAAGGAGGGCTTTGCGCCGGATGAGGAGACTTACAAACGGCTCGAATGGGCGGTGCGCAACGAAACGACCAAGGCGTTCGATGAGCTGTGGACGGCGGTGAAGGGCGAGTAGCCTCGCCACAACTGCCGAGACGCCGCCGGAAGCGAGGCAGGCGCCGCTTCCGGCGGCGTTGCTGTGCTGGCAGACCACCCGACAGCCGGCCGGGTCGCGGACGCCACAACTGTGATATAATTCACGAGAGGCCGTGGCCGACGCAGTTTGTGCCCCGCTCGCACACCTGATGGAGGGCGTTCATGTACCAGTTGCTGCTGATCCTGCACAACCTGACCCGCTGGATCGTGCTCGCGCTCGGCGTCTGGGCGCTCTACCGGGCCTACTCCGGCCTGGCGAGCGGCCGCGCCTGGACGCGCGCCGATCGCCAGGCCGGTGCGCTGTTCGCCGCCTTTCTCGGCATCCAGTTCATTCTCGGTGTGCTCTTTTACATCGTGCCCGGCACATCGGTCAACGCGATGCTCGGCAATCTCGGCGCGGCGATGCGCGACCCGCAGTTGCGCTTCTTCATCGCTGAGCATAGCGTGGTGATGTTCGTCGCGGTGCTGCTGTCGAACATCGGCGCGGGCGCCGCGCGGCGGGCCGCCACCGACCGGAGCAAGTTCCGGCGCGCGGCGGTGTTCTACACGCTGACCTTTCTGCTGGTCATCCTGGCGATCCCCTGGCCGTTCCTCTCGTACGGCAGGCCGCTGATCCGCCTGTGATCGTGGTGGTTCGGGCGGCTCCGCCTCAATACCCGCTTCGTTCCGGCCCACGGGCGGCAACGCCGCCGCTGGACCGGCGTGTATCTGCTAGGGCGAAACCTTCTCCAGGCATATGCGAAAACGCCCGCGGCATTCGTTGGTCGAATTGTAATCTACGCATGCTGGTCGTATCGCAGCCAGCGGTGTACGATCCGGTGAGATCGACGATCGCAACGGGAGGTTCGTATCATGCTGCATCACGACACACCCAACGATGCCCCGGGCGACGATTGCCCCGAGCATGGCCCCTACGACGAGGGCGACTGCCCGAAGTGCTAACAGCCTGGTTGAACCGTACCAACGTGGCGATGACCGGCGCGGCGCCCGCGCCGGTCATTTTCATGGGTGCCGGCCACATCAGCGCCCCATCAGAATACGCCCGCGGAAGGTATGCTATAATGGGGTGGCTTATGAGGCATTCTGTTCGGATATAATCGGCTGGCTGCGTGGCGCGCTGGCCCCGCAGAGACGAAGAGACAAACGTGGCGCTTACCGTCAACCCCCTCAACTCGCTGCTCGGTGCCTTCAGCCGCGATCTCGGCATCGACTTGGGCACCGCCAACACGCTGGTGCATGTCCGCGGCAAGGGGATCGTTATCAGCGAGCCATCGGTCGTTGCCATCGACAAGCGCACAAAAGAGGTTAAAGCCGTCGGCGCAGAGGCCAAGGCGATGGTCGGCAAGACGCCGTCAAACATCATCGCCGTGCGCCCGCTGAAGGACGGTGTGATCGCCGACTTCGACGTCGTCGAGAAGATGCTCAAGTATTTCATCGACAAGGCGCACGACCGCTCGTTCGGCATGGTCTCGCCGCGCCCGCGCGTCGTCGTCGGTGTGCCGTCCGGCGTCACGCAGGTGGAGATGCGCGCCGCCCGCGACGCCGCGCTGAACGCCAACGCCCGCGAGGCGTTCGTCGTCGAGGAGCCGATGGCCGCCGCGATCGGCGCCGGGCTGCCGGTGGACGAGCCGATGGGCTCGATGATCGTCGATATCGGCGGCGGCACCACCGAAGTGGCCGTGATCTCGCTCGGCGGGATCGTCATCAATCACTCGATCCGCACCGCTGGCGATGAGCTGGACGAGGCGATTGTGCAGTTCGCCCGCCGCGAATACAACCTGCTGATCGGAGAGCGCATGGCCGAGAAGGCCAAGATCGCCGCTGGCAGCGCCTACCCGCTCGAGGAGGAGATCAAGGTCGTGCTGCGCGGGCGCGATATGCTCACCGGTCTGCCCAAGGCGGTTGAGATCAGCAGCGTCGAGCTGCGCGAGGGGATCGCCGGCCCGGTCAACACGATCGTCGCCGAGGTGCGCGCCGCGCTGGAGGAGACGCCGCCGGAGCTGGTTGCCGACATCATGGAGTATGGCATCGTTCTGGCCGGCGGTGGGGCGCTCCTCCAGGGGCTGGACAAGCGCATCGCCGCTGAGACGCGCATGCCCGTCCACGTCGCTGAGGATCCGCTCTCGTGCGTGGCGCGCGGCGCGGGCAAGATGGTCGAAGAGTTCGAGAATCCGGTCTATCGCGATATCCTGGCTGGCACGCAGCGCACCCGCCGTGTGCGGTACTGATGCACGCGCCAACCCAGGGGGGCGGTAACCCGCTCTCGTGTATCGCGCACAGGCCGACGGTAGACGCCCGTGGTGCACCCGACTCACCACGAACGATAGGCGGCGGCCCGCTCCCTCGGTGGTCATCCCTGCCATGAAGCTCTCGCGCCCATCCCCCTTCCGCGCGTTCACCGTGCTCACCGCCCTGGCGCTCGCGGCCGTCGTGCTGCTGGTGCTCGACCGGGCCGGCCGGCTAGCGCCGGTGCGCGAGCAGGCCGACCGGGTGATCGTCCCGGCCCTCGGCGGGCTGAGCAGCGTCAGCCGGCGCGTCGAGAGCGTTGGGCAAGGCATCAGCGAGTTGCAGCAACTGCGTGACCGGGTGCAGGCGCTGGAGCAGGAGAACAGCCAGCTGAAGGCCGCCAATATTCGCAGCCAGGCGTTGGAGCAGGAGAACGAGCGGCTGCGGCGGCAGGTGCGACTGGAGACCGAGCGGCCGTGGCAGTTGCTCGGCGCGGAGGTCCTGGCGCACTCGCCCGACCCGGGGCGCCATCTGCTCACGCTCCGCGCGGGGCGCGAGCGCGGCGTCAAACCCGGCATGGCGGTGATCGGCCAGGAAGGGAGCAGCCCGCCGACCCTGATCGGCGTCGTCACTGCGGTCACACCGCGCACCGCAACGGTGCTGCTGATCAACGACTTCAGCAGCGCGATCACCGCACGCGTTTTTCACCAGGGCAGCAGCACGGACGGAATCTTGCAGGGGCAACCGCAGCCGGGCGCGGAGCTGCGCCTGTTGCAGGTGGATCGCAGCACACCGCTGGCCCCGGGCGACACGGTCGTGACCGCCGGGCTGACCGCGCAGCTCGCGCCCGACTTACCGGGGGCTGAGGTGCCGGCCAATGTGCCGCTTGGGGTTGTTTCGAGCGCCCGTATTCAGGGCAACACGCAGGAAGCGCTCGTGCGGCCGTATGTCGATCCGGCTGGGGTGCGCTACGCATGGGTACTGCTCAACGCCGACGGATAGAGGAAGTTATTGCGCGTGAGGTGCTACTGCTGCTGGCGCTGGCGGCGCTGGCGGCGGCACAGACGGCGATGCTGCCGCGGCTGTTCGGCATGCCGCCCAACCTGCTGCTCACGCTCACGATCTGCCAGGCGCTGCTGGCCGGCCCTGCCAACGCGGCGCGCTGGGCCTTTTATGGCGGCCTCGCGCTCGACCTGTTCGCGCCCAGCCCGCTCGGGGCGCACGCCCTGGCGCTGCTTGCGGCGATCCTGGCGGCTGCCTTGCCTTTTGGCCGCTTGAGCCTGACAAACTGGTTCGTGCCGCTGCTTGCCGTGCTGTTCGGCGCGCTGGCCTATGTCGCGACGCTCGGGGCGCTCACCTCCCTGCTGGTCGCGCCGCTTGACTGGCGTACGTACCTGCCGGTCGTCGGGATGCCGGAGGTGCTGATCGCTCTGGTGCCGGCGCTGCCGCTCTTCCTGCTGATGCGGCTGATCCGCAGCCGCATGCGCGGCGAAGTGCCGGTGGATGTCTATTAGGCGGGATGATGAACCGGCTGCTTCTGCCGAAAATCCTGGTGCTGCTGACGATCGTGGTCCTGGTGGGGCGGCTGTACCAGTTGCAGCTGATCGATACCGAGGCCAGCCGCTTCCGCTATGCGACCGAAGAGCGCACCACGCACTACCTGCCGGTGCGCCCGCTGCGCGGCGAGATCTTCGCCAGCGACGGCCGGACGTTGCTGGCTGAATCGGTGCCAATCTTCAATGTCTCGATCCGCCCGGCGGAGCTGGATCGCGCCGCCCCGCGCGGCTCGCCCGAACGCGCCGAGATCTTTGCCCATCTCAGCCAGTTGCTCGGCGTCACCAGCACGCTCACGATCTCGCCGGCGGCCACGCTGGAGCGCGACGCCTCGCTCCGCAGCGACCTGGCACAGGGGATCGGGCAAGGGGCGCTGGAGTCGGCGCGAGTCACATCCGTGCCGCAGCCGCTGACGCTCCGCCTGCCGCCGGCGCAGGCGGGCGCCGCCGCCGCATTGCTCCGGACGTATCCCGGTATCGTCCGGCTGGCGCGCCAGGCCCCCGCTTCCCTCGACGGCGCGACGGGCGAAGCGCTGGACACGGCGCTGGCCGGGATCGGCGCGGCGCTGGAGCTCACCACGACGCTCACGATCTCCCCCGCCGCCAGCCTGCGCGACACCCCGGCGCTGCGCGACGAGCTGCGTGCGCTGGTTGGCGACGACCTGCTGAGCGCCGGCGCGCCCGCCGTCTCCTGGGCGACCCTCGATGTGCCCGCCAACCGCACGCTCGCCGCCCTACGCATCAGCCAGGCTTACAGCGCGAGCGTTATACTGCGCAATCCGCTCCAAGAAAAGGTCGACCGGAGCGATATCCCAGGCTATCAGACGCTGATTTTGAAACAGGACATCCCACGGCATGTCGCGCTGGTGCTGCGCGAGAACGCGCCGAGCCTGCCGGGTGTCGTGATCGAGCAGGACTACCGCCGGCGCTACCCGCAGAGCGCGCAGGTGCCGTCGCTGTCGCATGTGCTGGGCTACATCGGGCGCATCAGCCAGTGCGAGCTGGTGAGCGAGAACACTGCCCGTTCGTGGATCACCGGCCTGCTCGATACGATCGGCAACGCCGCCGCATGCCGCCGGATCATCCCGAAACAGATCGTGCCGGAGGAGCTGGGCCGCGAGCGCTACCTGAACGACGACCGGATCGGCAAGGACGGCCTGGAGGCCAGCTACGAAGACGTGCTGCGCGGGCGGCTCGGCAGCGAGGCGGTCCTGGTAGATGTGCTTGGCCGGCCGGTGCGCGCGCCGCAGACCGCCCAGCAGGCGCGCGATGGCGAGAACCTGGTGCTGACGATCGACGTCCCGTTTCAGCGTCAGGTCGAGCAGATTCTCAAGAACTGGATCGCTATCGGCGAACAGCGGCGTGAGAGCGCCAGCGGCAGGGATGCCTGGAAGAAGGACGGCTATGCGCCCATCCGCAGCGGCGTCGCGATTGTCATGGAGGTCAACACCGGGCGCGTTCTGGCGATGGTCAGCTGGCCGGGATACGACAACAACGTGTGGGTCGACCCGACACGCACCGCTGAGCTGCAGGACCTGCTGGCCCCGTCCGACCCGGCCAAGCGCAAGGAGATCGAGACCCTCACGCCGCTGCTGAACCGCGCGATCGCCGGGCAGTACCCGCCCGGCTCGACGCTCAAGCAGTTCGACGCGGCGATCGCGCTCCAGGAGAAGGTGATCACGCCCGAGACCAAAGTGCCCGATCCGGGCAGACTGGTGATCGAGGACGAGTTCCGCCCGGGCGTCACGTACACCTTCCCGAACTCCGGGGCGGTGCCGCGTGGCGAGAAGACCGTCTCGGACGCGCTGATGGTCTCCTCAAACGTCTTCTTCATGTCGGTCGCCGGCGGCAACAAGGACCGGGTGATCAACCTGAAGCCGGAGGAGCAGAACATCCCGACCGGGCTGAAGATCGACCGGCTGGCCGAGGGGCTGGGCTGGTTCGGGCTGGGCCAGCCGACCGGCGTACGGCTGGCCGGCGAGGCCGCCGGGCGCGTACCGACGCCGGCCTGGAAGCAGCGGGTGATGCGCGAAGCCTGGACGACCGGCGACACCTACAACGCGGCGATCGGCCAGGGCAATCTGGAGGTCACGCCGCTGCAACTGGTGACGGCTGGGGCGGCGATCGCCAACAACGGCACGGTCTACCGCCCGCAGCTCGTCAAGGCGATCACCGACGCCGAGGGGCGGGTGGTGCAGGCGATCGCTCCGGAGGTGATGCGGCGCGTGCCGGTCGATCCGCGGTATTTCAGCGTGGTGCGCGAGGGCATGCGCCGCTCGGTCACCGAAGGCGTGAACCGTGCGGCGCGCGATGCCTGCTCCGGCCTGGCGATCGCCGGTAAAACCGGCACCGCCGAGTTCGGCCCGCCGATCACCGTGACCGACGCCAACGGCAAGACGCGCATCGAGCGGCAGACGCACTCCTGGTTCGTCGGCTTCGCGCCCTACGACAACCCCCAGATCGAAGTAGTGGTGCTGAGCGAGGGCACCGGCAGCCTGGGGGACGGCGCGGCGACCATCGCCGTGCCGGCGGTGACGCAGATCATGCAGGCCTACTTCAATATCACGCCGCCGACCCCGCTGCCGCGCGAGTGCCAGCAGGGGCTGCCGCCGCTGCCGCCGCGCATCGACCCCGGCGCAGCGGACACCAGGCTCGATCTACACGAGCGGCGTGCTGATGCAGCGCGATGATACTACGAACGCCTGGCAGCGCGAGGCAGAGGCGCAGCGCTGTGCCTGCGTGCTGCCCGACGCGCTCGCGCTGGGCCGCTATCTCCCCCGAATCGCATGGGTTTTCCACAGCGAATCCCCACCAGTAATCCACATGTGGACAGGAAACACTTGACAGTATATGGTATGATGGTGCAAAGCCAAGTCCAACACATGTGCGACATGCGCCGATGAATCAGTTAATCGCGCTCAAGGGCGGCAAGGACGGGCTCCGGCTCCAGCTCGACGAGGGGGCCGGGTGGGAGGAGCTGCTCGGCGCGCTGCGGCAGCAGCTCGGCCAGGGGGCGAATTTCTACAACGGCGCGCAGGTGATTGTGGACATCGGCGGGCGCGGGCTGAGCGACGGGCAGCTTGCGGCGCTGCTGGACTTGATGCGCGAGCACGGTCTGAAGCCCGAATCGCTCGCCTCGACCGCGCGGGCCAGCCGCGACGCCGCCCGCGGCGCTGGGGTGGCAGCCCGCCCTGTGGCGCGGCCCGCTGCCGGAGCCGATGAGCGCGCCGAGGCAAGTTTCGTCTGGCGCACCATCCGCTCCGGCCAGGTCGTGCGGCATCCAGGGCATGTCACCGTGCTTGGCGATGTGAACGCCGGAGGCGAGGTGATCGCGGGCGGGAGCGTCGTCGTCTGGGGGCGGCTGCGCGGCACGGTGCACGCTGGCGCGCTCGGCGACCGCAGCGCGGTGATCTGTGCGCTGGAGCTCGCGCCCATGCAGCTCCGTATCGCCGACCTGATCGCCCGCACGCCGGAAGGCGAGGCGGCCGGCTTTCCCGAGGTCGCCCGCGTGGACGGTGACCATATCAGCGTCGAGGCATGGGAATCGTACCGCAGGTAGTGCCGAGCTCAGCGTTCAGCATCAGACAGCTTCGTACAGGGCGTACCGCAGGTCGTTCACAGTGATGGCTCAGAGGCGCGGGGTATGCCACCGCCATTTTGAACGTTGAGCCATCCACTCTGAACGCTCCAAAGGGGGGCGTATGACGCGGGTGATCACCGTCACATCCGGCAAGGGCGGTGTTGGCAAGACGACCACGACCGCCAATTTGGGCACTGCGCTGGCCATGCAGGGCTTGAAGGTCGCGGTCGTGGATGCCGACATCGGCCTGCGCAACCTGGATATCGTGATGGGCCTGGAGAATCGGATCGTCTACGATCTGGTGGATGTGGTTGAAGGGCGCGCGCGGCTGCGCCAGGCCCTGGTTCGCGACAAGCGTTTCCCCGACCTCTGCCTGCTGCCTGCGGCCCAGACCCGCGACAAGGACGCAGTGAGCCGCGATGATATGATCGCCCTCTGCAACCAACTCCGCGCAGAATTCGACTACACCTTGATCGACTGCCCCGCCGGGATTGAGGCCGGCTTCCGCAACGCGATCGCCGGGGCCGATGAGGTGCTGATCGTCACCACGCCGGAGGTCTCCGCCGTGCGCGACGCCGACCGGATCATCGGGCTGACCGAAGCGTTCGAGAAGGGCCACCCGCGCCTGATCCTCAACCGCCTCAAGCCCGGGATGGTCAACCGCGGCGAGATGATGAGCGTCGCGGATGTGCTCCAGATCCTGGCGATCGACCTGGTCGGCGTGGTGCCGGACGACGAGCGGATCGTGACGGCGACCAACCGCGGCGAGGTGGCCGTGCTCGACCCGACCTCGCTTGCGGGGCGGGCCTTCGCCGACATCGCCCGGCGGCTGACCGGCGAGCAGGTGCCGTTCATGGCGCTGGAGGAGAATGTTTCGTTCTTCGACCGCCTGGCCAGTATGTTCGGGCGCCGGCCGCGCGGGAGCGAGCGGTGAGATGATGACACGCTGACGTGATGACCTGATGACACGGTGAGATGGCGAAGTGTATGGCATCCGCCCCGCTCGTTCGCTGCCCAATCGTGCACCGTCCGCCGTCTGCGATCCGCGATCTGCAAAGCGTAAGGGGAGACGCGCGTGAGCTTTTTTCAGAACCTCTTCGGGCGCAAGGAACGCAGCTCGGACGTCGCGCGCGACCGGCTGCTGACGGTGCTCGTCAACGACCGGGTGAAGCTGACGCCCGACATGATGGAGCAGATGAAGCAGGAGCTGGCCGCCGTGATCGCGCGCTACGTACCCCAGGCCGACCCCGATGCGATCGAAGTGACGCTCTTCCGCGGCGAATCGGTGGATTACCTCAAAGCCGATGTGCCGCTGCGCCGGAGCGCGAGCTAACCCGATTGTCATCCGCGGGGTGCTGCACGCGAGGAGGCTTCGCGGTATAATACCCGGAACGGCGCGCGCCGCGGGTCAATGGGGCTCGCGCGGGATGCGCCGCCAGTAGCCGGGAACCGCGTTATGAGCGTTGCGCCTCAGCCGATCCGCCTCTCGCCCACAGGCAAGTTCATCACGGTTGTCGTCATCATCGCGCTTGCCGTCCTGCTGCTTGTGAACGTCCAATCGATCCTCAGCCCGTTCATCGCCGCCGCGATTTTCTCCTACCTGTTCAACCCGCTGATCTCCTGGCTGAACCGCCGCACCGGCGTGCATCGCGCCGTCTGGATTTTTGCGCTGTACGGGCTGATCGGCCTGTTGCTCTACTGGCTGGTGCACTTTCTGGTGCCGATCATCACGCAGCAGTACGCCGACCTGACGAGCCAGATCCCGGCGATCTTCGATACGATCGCCCGCCAGATCCAGGCGCAGCCGCGCGACGATCCGTTTGGCATCGGCGTCGATCTCGGCCGGATCGAGGAGGAGTTGCTCGGCTTTGCCAGCGAGATCGGCCGCCGCATCCCCGAAACCGTGCCCCACCTGGTCTTCTCGGCGGTTGAGACGATCCTCTTATTCGTCACCTTCCTGCTTGTGACGTTCTACGGCCTGTTGCGCGGCCCGGAGATCGTCGAGTCGATCTACCAACTGGTGCCGGCGCCCTACCAGGCCGAGATTCGCGGCCTCGGCGGGCAGATCGACCGCATCCTCTCCGGCTATGTCCGCGGCACGCTGCTGCTCATCCCGATCATGGCGTTTCTGACGTATATCGTGCTGCGCTTCCTTGGGGTGCGCTATGCGTTGGTGATCGCCATCGCCACCGGCGTTCTGGAGACCATCCCGCTGATCGGGCCCTGGACAGCGGCGGGGATCGCCATGGCGGTCGCGTTTTTCCAGGGGGTGACGCCGTTCGGCTGGTCGCCGCTGACGCTGGTGGTGGTGGTCGGGATCTGCTATTTTGTCCTGCGGATGCTGGAGGACAATTTCATCATCCCCTATGTGGTCGGCCACGCGGTGGAGATGCACCCCGTGCTGGTGATCTTCGCGATCCTGTCAGGCGGAGCCTTGGCCGGCCCGTTTGGCCTGCTGGTCGCGATTCCGGTGGCGGCGATCGTGCAGTTGCTGCTGCGCTACTGCTACCGCAAGCTGGTGGACGCGCCGCCGGACCTCGCGCCGCCGCCCGCCCCGCCTGTCGCAGAGGCCGAGCCGGCGCTAGAGCGCCCCGTGGAGCGCTCCCCGGAGCTCGCCGGCAGCCGCACAACGCCGCTGGCCCCCCGTGGCGAGCAGCAGCGCACGTAAGAAGCGACGACGGACGAACGCTGACTATGCCTGTGCGAACGTGATCGCACAGGCAACAATTGATGTCTCCCTTTGATGATAGACATCCGTACTGTAGAGCGTTGTGCCGGTTCTTATGAACTCAAAGCGGCGATGAAGCTGCGGATGTCATTCGACATTTGAACGATCCCCAAACATCTATCGTAGTCCTATTTGGGGATGGCTATAGTCGTGCCTGCTCGTCTACCGTCCATCGTCGTCTCTCCAGCGCCCCTACTCCGGCAGCGTGACCGACACATTGCGGAAGCCGGCATCCACGTAGAGCAGCTCGCCCGTCACCCCGCTCGCCAGGTCGCTGCACAGGAACACCGCCGCTTTGCCGACATCCTCGATCGTGACGTTGCGCCGCAGCGGCGCAACATCGGCGAACTGCTTGTGTAGCGTACGAAAGCCGGCGATACCGCTGGCGGAGAGGGTGCGGACCGGCCCGGCGCTGATCGCGTTGACACGGATGCCACGCGGCCCCAGGTCATTCGCCAGATAGCGCACGCTGGCCTCCAGCGCGGCCTTGGCCACGCCCATGACGTTGTAGTTCTGCGCCACCTGCTGGCTGCCGTGGTAGGTCAGCGTCACAATCGACGCGCCGGGAGCCAGAAAGTCGTCCGCCGCTTTGACCAGCGCGGTGAGCGAGTAGGCGCTGATGTCGAGCGCGAGCGCGAAGCCGGCGCGGGTAACTTTCATGTACGGGCCGTTCAGCTCCTCGCGGTTGGCGAAGGCGACGGCGTGGATGAGAAGATCGATCGTGCCGAAGGTGTCCCGCGCCTGGGCCATAAACGCCGCGATCTCCTCATCGCTCTGGACGTTGCACGGCGCGATCAGCTTCGCGTCCAGGCTCTCGGCCAACGGGCGGACACGCCGCTCGAGCGCCTCTCCCAGATAGTTGAAGCCGAGCGTCGCGCCCTGCGCATGGAGCGCCTGCGCGATGCCCCAGGCGATCGAGTGGTCGTTCGCCAGGCCGAAGATCAGCCCTTTTTTGCCGTCGAGCAGACCCATGGTTCACTCCTGTCGTGCTATTGGCCGCGTGGGAACGGGCGCTATCATACACCCGAACCGGCGAATCGTAAACTGTGAGGCGGGCGACCGCCGAGCCGGTGTGTGGTCGTCCGCCGCGTGTCACTCGCCCGGACCGGCACGTATCTCTGTCAGCGCCCAGGCCGCCGCCGCGAGCAGCGTCGTGTCCGCGTCGGTTGCGCCGATCTCCGCCAGCGCCTGAGCCACGCTGCTGAGGACCGAGGGCTGCTCGCCGAGCGCCGAGCGCTGAGTCCGGTGCTCGCTGCGTTGATGCTGGGTTCCGGGTTCTAGCTCCTGGCTGCGGGATTCGTGCTTCTGGCGGCTGGCCCCTGACTCCTGGCCGCTGGATTCGTGCTTCTGGCGCCCGACCTCCCACAGCGGCCCGCGCGCCCGCGGCACCTCGCCCCAGCCGTAGCGCGTGGCGAGAAAGCGAATGTACCCGCGCGCGGCGCGGTCGAGCGTGTGCTCCTGCGCCACGTAGGCCCGCGCCGCCGTCCCCATCGCCGCGGCGACCTCCGGGCGGCGAGCGAGCAGCCGGCAGTAGGCAACGATCAGCTCCTCCTCCGCCGGGCCGATGTCGACCTGGGCCGCGACGCCGGGCGGCAGCTCGGTGAACGAGCCGCTGGCGCTCACCAGCGTCGGGCGGGCGGCGCCGAGCAGCCGCAGCAGGCTGGCCGATGTCTCCCCCGCCGTCGGGTGGCGCAGGTTCAGGCAGATGTCTGCCGCGGCCACGTAGTCCTCGAACGTCGCGCGCTCGACATACCCGGTGATCGTTACCGCCTCCGCCAGGCCGGCGCGGGCGATGGCGGTGCGGGCATTGTAGCTGGGCGAGATGCTGCCGACCAGCAGATAGCGCGCGTCGAACTCCTCGCGGAGGGTGCGTAGCGCGCGCAGAATCACCTCCAGCCGCTTGTAGGGGTTGATATGGCCGAACGAGGCGAGCAGCAGCGCGTCGCGCGGCAGCCCGAGCCGGGTGCGCGCCTCGTCGCGGGGGATGGCGGGCGGGAGGGGTACGCCCATCGGCACGAGCGCTGCGGGCAGGCCGGGGCGCAGCGCCGTCGCCCGCTCCAGCACGTAGCGGCTATGGGCGATCAGGCCATCCGCCGCAGCGATCACCTCCTCCGAGAAGGGGAACTCGAACGCCGCCGGGGTGAAGCGCCCGTGCAGCATCAGGTTCGCCACGCGCTCGCCCTCCGGCCCGTAGCGTCGGGC
This sequence comes from Roseiflexaceae bacterium, assembly GCA_042408595.1. Taxonomy (GTDB): domain Bacteria; phylum Chloroflexota; class Chloroflexia; order Chloroflexales; family Roseiflexaceae; genus JBHOQX01. Next base: position 100,983 of record JBHOQX010000129.1, read on the forward strand.
CGCCTCGGCGCGGTAGCCGTCCACGTCGCGCCGCACGACCGCCGCGTAGTTCAGGAAAAAGTGGTGCAGCACGAAGTCATGCAGCACGAGCACGCCGGGCAGGCGTTGCATCGCGCGCCAGATCGCAGCATGCACCGGGCTGTTGCCCATGTGATAAAGAAGGGCGTCGAACGGGCGCCGGCGCTGGTCGCGCTCCAGCCGCCGGATCGGGCGGAGCTCCAAATGATGGCGGATGTGTGGGTTCGTCGGGTGCAGGCCGTCGTCCAGGTACACCGTCAGGTCGGCGTACTGGCCGAGGTACGGCAGCAATTCCTCGCTATAGTCCGAGATGCCGGACGGCGCGGGGTTCACCGGGCTGAGGTAGGCGATCCGCTTCACACGTTCAACGTTCAGCGTTCAGCGGCTGTCGGCAACGCTGGTGGCGGGGGCGTTGGGGACAGCGGCCCCCACGAGTCGTGGCGGGCGGGGCCCTCCGCTCCTCCCTGGATAGACAGCGGGTCAGAGTTCGACGTCCGGAACGCACCTGGCCCAATCAGTCGAATGCGGCCTCCTGCCGGCCACCGAGCGCGTCGTGCAGCATGCGGACGCAACGCGGCATGAGCGGCGGCAGGGCGGCTGGCGGGAAGAACGCCACGTCCAGAAACTCGTGATGGTCGGCGGCGAGCTGCCCGCCGAGCACCTCACAGGTGAAAAAGGCGGCGACGATCTGTGCCTGGTCGCCGTTCGGGTAGGTCCATTCGAAGTCGTGACCGGTGTACAGCCCGATCAGACGGGTGACGCGCACCGAGAGGCCGGTCTCCTCGCGTACTTCGCGCACCAGCGTGCGAGCCGGCGTCTCGCCAAGCTGCACGACCCCCGATGGTGGCGCCCACAGCATAACATCCGCGCGGCGGCCCAGAAGGACATGCCCCTGCGCGTTGCGAATAAAAGCACTCGCCGTGAGTTGCAGCAGCCGCTGCGGGCCGACGTAGCTGCGCAGCCAGCGGGTGTAGTTGATCGTCATCAGCACATCTCCGGAGCGAGTTCCGGGAGCGCATTATACCATCGAACGGCGCGCCGGCTTCGCGCGCTCGCTCCGCTGGCCGGGCCGATTGTCGCCGCGCCCACCGCCGCTTTGTCACTTGCGCCATCTCCGGCTCGCGGCTATACTGCCGGCCTGCAGGGGTGCGGCGCCGCGCCCGCTGGAGAGGATACATCGCCATGACACGCCAGACCGCCGCGACGCCCTGGGACGCGTGCTTCGCCCTGGCGACCGACGCGCTGACCAGTTCCGCCATCCGTGAGTTGCTGAAGGTCACCGAGCAGCCGGGCACGATCTCCTTTGCCGGCGGGCTGCCGGCCCCCGAGTGCTTTCCAGCGGAGGAGATCGCCGTCGCCGCCGAGCGGCTGCTGGCCCGCGAGCCGGCCCGCGTGCTGCAGTACGGCCCGACCGAGGGCTTCCCGCCGCTGCGTGCGTTCGTCGCCGAGTTGATGGCCGCGCGCGGCGCGCCGGTCGCCGCCGATGGTGTGCTGCTCACCAGCGGCTCGCAGCAAGGGCTCGACCTGCTCGCCAAGCTGCTGATCGACCCGGGCGCGCCGGTGCTGGTCGAAGACCCAACCTACGTCGGCGCCCTCCAGGCCTTCCGCCCCTATCGCCCGCGCTTCGTCCCGCTGCCGATGGACGCTGGCGGCCTGCGCCTGGACGCGCTGGAGCGCGCCCTGGCCGAGCTGGCGCGCGCCGGAACGCCGCCGCGCTTTCTGTACACCGTCGCGTCGTTCCAGAACCCGACCGGGGTGACGCTGGCCGGCGAGCGCCGCCCGGCGCTGCTGGATATCGCCGCCGCGCACGGCCTCCCGATCATCGAGGACGACCCGTATGGCGAGTTGCGCTACAGCGGCGCGCCTGCGCCGACCCTGCTGGCGCTCGACATCGCCCGCCACGGCAAGCCGCACCTGGTCACCTATCTCAGCACTTTCTCCAAGCTGCTCGCCCCCGGCCTGCGCGTCGCCTGGGCGATCGCGCCGGAGCCGGTGCGCCATCGGATGGTCCAGGCCAAGCAGGGGCTTGACCTGCATACCGGCTCGCTGGCGCAGGCGATCGCCTACGAAGCCTGCCGCGATGGGCTGCTGGAACGGCACCTGCCGCGCATCCGCGCGACCTACGCCGCCCGGCGCGACGCGATGCTTGCCGCCCTGCGGCGCGAGATGCCGCCCGGTGTACGCTGGACCGAGCCGGACGGCGGGATGTTTCTGTGGCTCACGCTTCCGTTGGGGGAGAGCGCCACAGCGCTGTTCGAGCGTGCGCTCAGCCAGCAGGTGGCGTTCGTGCCGGGGTCGTCGTTCTTCGCCTGCGGCGGCGGCGAGAACACCTTCCGCCTGAACTTCTCCTTCTCCCCGCCCCCGACGATCGATGAGGGGGTACGGCGGCTGGCGCTGGCGATGACGCAGTCCGCGACGCAGGACGAATGACGAAGGCCGCAGGCCGACTGTGCGATCGATGGGCGGGCGGCCCCGTGGCGGCGAGCGCCCGCGATGCTACGTTCCGCTGAAGACGCGCAGCAGGACAGTCAGTGGCCGCCTGAGACAGGAATGTGTGGAGGGCTGCGCCCTCCAGGATTTTGTAGTCGCATCCTGAGCGAGCAGTTTTGGGACGAGGGGACGAAATGACACCGGCCGTTCCCACGCCGCTACGCCCCGCGCGAGCTTCTCCGCGGGGCTTTCTTTTTTGTCACCACATACTTGACAAAGTTGATCAAAGATATTATCATTTCTCCAGACCACTGATACTCCGACGACGCGGCGCGCTGCAGCGTCCGGCGGGGCGGAATTGGCCGATGTCTGAGATGACGCGGCCCATCGCCCACCGCGGGCGCTTGTTTTGTCACGCGCGGGGTACGGCCCAAAGGGCGTCGAACATGGGCAGAGAGGGGGAGAGGATGCGACCAGCAACCGAGGCGCGCATGAACATACGGAAGCGTTCCAGAGCGATGTATCGCCGCCGGCGCATCCACATGCCAGATCGCCCTCTACGCTCGAACACCGATTGCTGTCGCGCTGCCACGGCTCGCTGATCCAACGCCGATTCTTGCTATCCATCCACCCGCGTTGCTGCCGCAAACTGCTGTGTCCGTTCGTGTGACTTTGATTCTTTGCGTTCTGCCACAATGAACCGATCTCCTGCTAAAAGAGGGGAACTGGTAGCGAGGACGAGGGTTATTGGGTCGAATGCATCACTGCAAGAGTACGATCCATGAGCGCTTATCTTCTCCGGCGGGTTGTTGCGATCCTTCCATCGTTGCTGGCCATGACTCTGATCACGTTTGCCGTCATGCACGCCATCCCCGGCAGTCCGTTCGATCCGGCGGCGTTCGGCGGCAACGACCTGCCGCCCGAAGCTATTGCGCGAATCGAAGCCAAATATGGCCTGGATCGACCGTTGCCGGTGCAATACCTGAACTTTCTCATCGGCGCGCTCCAGGGCGATTTCGGCTATTCGTTCGCCAATAAAACGCGCACCGTCAACGAGTTGCTCGGCGAGACCTTTCCGGTGTCGTTTCAGCTCGGCGTGATGGCGTTCGGGCTGGCGCTCGGGCTTGGGGTTCCGCTGGGCGTGATCGCGGCGGCCCGGCACAATAGCCCGGTTGACTACGCGGTGCGCGGGCTGGCGATGTTGGGCATCGCGCTGCCAGGGTTCGTGATCAGCGTGGTGCTGATCCTTGTCTTCTCACTGACGCTCAGGCTCTTTCCCGCAGCGAGCGTGAAAGGGCACCAGCCGCAGGCGTGGGTGCTGCCGACGATCGCGCTGGCGCTGGGGCCGATGGCCGTGTTCGCCCGCTACACCCGCGCCGGCATGCTGGATGAACTGTCGGGCGACTACGTGCGGACGGCGCGCGCCAAGGGCCTGCGCGAAAGCGCAGTGTTGTACCGCCACGTGCTGAAGGCGGCGCTGCTGCCGGTGGTCACCGTCGCCGGGCCGATCTTCGCGGCGATCGCCACCGGCTCGTTTCTGGTCGAAACGATCTTCAGCGTTCCGGGCATGGGCCGCTTTTTTGTCAGCAGCGTCTTCGCCAAAGACTATCCCGTGATTATGACGCTGGTCTTGCTGTACGGCGTGTTTCTGGTCGGCGCGAACCTGGCCGCCGACCTGCTGTACGGCCTGCTCGACCCGCGCGTGCGGCAGTAGAACAGGCAGGGCTATGAGCGCGAATGAAGCGACACATCTGCGCGCAGCGCAACGCGCCCCGTCGGGGCTGCACGCCATACAGCCGGCGCGCACGCTGTGGGGCGATGTCTGGCAGCGGTTGTTGGCCAACAAACCGGCGGTCGCCGGCGGGGTGTTTGTGGTGCTGATCGCGCTGCTGGCGCTGGGCGCGCCGCTGGCCGCCCCGCACGGGTACGCCGCGCAGGATTATGCCAACCTGCGCAGGCTGCCCAGCGCCCAGTACTGGCTGGGCACCGATGACGCCGGACGGGATGTGTGGGCGCGGATTGTGTACGGCGCGCGGGTTTCGTTGCTGGTCGGGCTGGCCGTGCAGGGGGTAGCGGTGGCGCTGGGCGTGCCGCTCGGCCTGATCGCCGGGTTCTACGGCGGGCGGCTCGACGGCGTGATCATGCGCGTGGTCGATACGCTGTACGCCTTTCCCAGCCTGCTGTTCGCCATTCTGCTCATGAGCTGGCTCGGCAGCGGCCTGCCGAACGTGGTGCTGGTGCTCAGCATGACCAGTTGGCTGACGCTCTGCCGGCTGGTGCGCGGCCAGACGCTCAGTCTGCGCGGGCGCGAGTTCATCACGGCGGCGCGTGCGTCGGGCGTGCCCACCGGCCGCATCCTGTGGGCGCATGTGCTGCCGAACACGTTTTCTGTGATTGTGACGGCGGTGACGTTCGGCATCCCGCAGGCGATCCTGGCCGAGTCTGTGCTGAGTTTCATCGGTATCGGCATCGACCCGCCCATGCCGAGCTGGGGCTGCATGGTCAGCGACAACATCCTGTACATCCGCTCGGCCTGGCATCTGGCGCTGTTTCCGGCGCTGGCGCTGGGCGCGACCATGCTGGCCTTTACAGCGCTGGGCGATGGCCTGCGCGATGCGTTCGATCCCCGCCTGCGGCGCTAACAGAGCGACCGGAAGCCAGCTGTTGCTCCATGATCCGGCCATCTTGCATACAGAGTGGGAGGCTGTCCATGACCGACAATAATCATTCGTGGTTGGAGCAGGCGGAGCAGCGCGCGTTGTTCGCGGAGCGCATGGTCGAGGCTGCGGCGGCGAGCGGCCTGTCGCGGCGGCAGTTCCTGCTAGCCCTCGGGCTCGGCGGCTCATCGGTGCTGCTCGCGGCGTGTGGCGCGGCGCCCGATGCAGGGGCCGGCCCGACCGCGGCACCGGCGCCCGGGAATGCCACCGCCGCGCCTGCTACGACCGCCGCGCCTGCTGCGACCGCCGCGCCTGGTGCTGGGGGCGATGCCGCGCCGGATGACCGGCAGGTGTTCCGCTTTGCGATCAACGCCGACCCGGCCAGCCACGACTTCAACAAAGACCTGTACAACGGCGGCGAAGCGACGCTGTTCGCCGGCCTGACCCGGCTGGACGAGAACTACCAGGCGCAGCCCTACGCCGCCGAAAGCTGGACCGTCAGCGACGATGGTACGGTGTACACCTTCAAAATCAACCGCAAAGGCACGTGGACCAACGGCGATCCGGTCACGGCGCACGATTTTGTGTACAGCTTCACGCGCCAGTTGAACCCCGAAACGGGGGCCAGCTACGCGGCCATTCTCTACGACATCGTGGGCGCGCAGGAGTGGAACACCGGCGCAGCGGGCGCCGGGCCCGACAAATTGGGGATCAAGGCGATCGACGACTACACCCTGGAGATCACGCTCAAAGGCCCGCGGGAGTACTTTCCGCTCCTCGTCGGCTACGCCTCGGCGCTGCCCGCGCACAAGGCCAGCGTCGAGCGCTACGGCGATAAATGGACCGAGGCGGGCAACATCGTCAGCAACGGCCCGTTCAAGCTGAAGCGCTGGGATCGCGGCCGGGAACTGGAGTACGAGCGCAACGAGGAGTTCGCGGTCGGGCCCAAGCCCAGGCTCAAGACCGTGATCGCCTCGGTGATCCCCGACAACGCCGGGTTGCTGCCCTACGAGAGCGGCCAGATCGACGCGCGGGCGGCCAACGGTATTCCGGCCAGCGAGGTCCCCCATCTGCAAGCCGACCCGGAGCTGAGCAAGCAACTCATTCGCATCTCGTCGCCGTCGATCGCCTTTCTGTCGCCGGAGGCGAACAAGCCGCCGTTCGATCAGCTCGGCGTACGGCAGGCGCTCCAGCACGCCATCGACCGCGAAACCATCCTCAAGGTGATCAACAACCTTGGTGTGCCGGCCTACAGCCTGATCTCGCCAGATCAGCCCTACACGATCGACCCGAACGCCTACCCCGAGTTCCCGCAGGCCTACGCCTACGACCCCCAACGCGCCAGGAGCAAGCTGGCCGGAACGCCCTACGAGGGGGGCAAGAACTGGCCGGAGGTGACGCTCACCTCCCGCCCGGTCGGCCCCAACGCCAGACTGGTGGCCGAGGTCATCCAGCAGCAACTGGCGCAGAATCTGGGGCTGAACATCAAACTGGAGAACCCGGAGGATGGCAAGGTGTTCATCAGCAACCTGTTCGGGGGCAAGTACCAGTTCGTCTTCTACATCTGGTTCACCGACTATCCTGACCCGAGCAACCACTACACCGCGATCTGGTATGGCAAGGCCGCGCGGCGGCGCTTTGCGTGGAAGAGCGCTACCTTCGACCAACTCGTGAGTGCGGCGGCCGGCGAGATCGACAAAACCAAGCGCGCCGACTTGTACCTGCAGGCCGAACGGGTGATGCGCGACGAGGCGGCCTACATCCCGCTGTACTACCCGACCCCGGTCAATGTGTACAAGCCGTATGTCAAGGGCATCCCGCAGAACAAGTCCGGTGTGTACGTCACCGATAACAGCGTGTATCGGTCGACCAAGATCAACATCTACATCAGCAATGAGAAGCAGGCGTAGCAGCCGGGCTCGCGGCGCTCGTTCACGATCGGAGTGTGCCATGATAGTATTCCCCCTTTCTTCAACCATCACGGCTGCCGCCGAGGATGTGCGCAGCGCGGATGCCGTGCAGTTGCTCGACGAGCTCACCCGCGAGCTCGCGGCGCTGTACAAGATCGGCGACGGACGGGCGGGCTTCGATCCGTCGGACGTGGAGCAGCCGCGCGCCGCATTCGTGATCGCCCGGGTGGATGGCTACCCGGCGGGGTGTGGCGCGCTGCGCCCACTGGATGCGCAGAGCGGCGAGATCAAGCGCATGTACACCCGGCCCGCTTTTCGCCGCCGGGGTGTGGCGCAGGCGGTGCTGGCCGAGATCGAACGATTGGCTGTCGGGTTCGGCTACACCACTCTGAAGTTGCAGACCGGGCCGCTCCAGCCCGAGGCGGCGGCGCTGTACGAGCGGGTAGGCTACCGCCGCATCCCACGCTTTGCAGGCAACTGGGAGCGGGTGCTGGCCTACCAGAAGGATCTTGAACCCGCTGCTGGCCACCGGTAGACGCGGTGCGCACCCGGTGGCCGGCGCTCGCGAAAATCGCAACGATGCAATTCGCCCTCTTCACTCTTCTGGCCAATATGCCCAACCCGGTCACGGGCGAGACGCTCACGACGCAGCAGAAGTTTGCGAACGTGCTGAAGCAAGCCCGTCTGGCCGAGCAACTCGGCTTCGAGGCCTACGGCGTCGGCGAGCGCCACGGCGCGCCGTTTCTGTGCTCGTCGCCGCCGGTCATCCTCACCGCGATCGCTGCCCGGACCACGCGCATCCGGCTGCTTACCACGGTGACGGTGTTGAGCGTGCTCGACCCGGTGCGCGTGGCCGAGGACTACGCGACGCTGGATCATCTGTCGGGCGGGCGGCTGGAGCTGATCATCGGCAAAGGCAACGACCCGCGCCATTATCCGTTGTTCGGCGTTCCCGAGGCGGAGCAGTGGGACTCGCTGGCCGAGCGGTACGCCTTGCTGCGGCGCCTGTGGGCCGAGGAAAATGTGACCTGGCGGGGCACCTACCGCCCGCCGCTCGACAACGTCACCACGCAGCCGCGCCCGCTCCAGCGCCCCATCCCGGTCTGGCACGGCAGCGCGTCGAGCACCCGCTCGACCGAGCTGGCGGCGAAGTACGGCGAACCGATCTTTTCGGCCAATGCCTTTCACCATCAGTCGAAATACAAGGCGCTGATCGATCACTACCGCGAACGGCTGGCCTTCTACGGGCACGACCCGTCCAAAGCGATCGTCGGCGCGGGCGCCGGCAGCCTGTACGTGACCAACACCACCGAAGCGGCGATCCGCCGCTTCCGTCCCTATTACGACGCCTTCATGGCGACGCCGGCGGCGCAACACAACCAACCGCCGTTCCGCGATCTGGAGGACAACATCGCCAACGGCCCCATTCTGGTCGGCAGCCCCGAGCTGGTGATCGAGAAGGTGCTGCGGTATCACCGGGCCTATGGGCATCAGGTGCAGAGCATCGGCGTGGACGGGCTGAGCGAGCCAGAGCAGGAGGAGCAACTGCATCGGTTCGCCAGCGAGATCGCGCCTGTGCTGCGGCGCGAGATCCCCAGCACGGTGTGGAGTTGACCGCAGTGAGCGAGTGAGCGGGTGAGCGGGCGACGTTGGGAGCTTGAATATCACCGTGTCATCTTTTCACCAGCGCCACCAGCGCATCAACGACGAAGGGAAGGAATCGATGAGCCAACGGGCTGAACACCTGATTTTGAGCGCATCAATCGACGGGCTGGGGTTTCACCCGGGGGCGGCGCGCGCCGCGCGGCCAGAGCGCATGACCGAGCTGGATCACTATCGCCGCCTCGTTCAGACCGCCGAGCGCAGCCTGCTCGATTTTGTGCTGTTGTACGACCCACGCGCGTTAGCGGCGGGGCAGACCTTTGGCCGGATCGACGCGCTCTCGGTGCTGTCGCGCCTCGCCCCGGAGACCACCCGGATCGGGCTGGCGGTGAGCAAGCCGACCACCTACAGCGAGCCGTTCACCGTCTCGCGCGAGCTGGCGACGCTGGATTTCGTCAGCAACGGGCGCGCGGCCTGGGAGGCGACCACCAACGCCAGCGATGCCGAGGCGCAGAACTTTGGTCGGCACCGTGCGCCGCCCGCCGATGAACGGCGTTCGATCGCCGCTGAGTACATCGAGGTGAGCCGCAAGCTGTGGGACTCCTGGGAGGACGATGCGGTGATCACCGACCGCGCACGGGGGCTGTATCTCGACCCGAACAAGCTGCATCATATCAACCACCTGGGCAAACATTTTCGCATCCGGGGGCCGCAGATCACCTACCGCCCGCCGCAGGGCCACGTTGTGGTGGTGCAGGTCGATCGCGGCGACGCGGGCGAACCGCTGTCTGCCACGCTCGCCGACGTGCTGGTGCTGCACCACTCTACGCTCGATGCGGCGCGGGCCGCCTACGCGGAGTATCAGGCCGAGGCTGACGCCGCCGGGCGTCAGGTGCGCATCCTGCAGGCCATCCTGCCGATCCTCGGCGCCACCGCGGCCCAGGCCGCGGCCCGCGCCGCCGCGCTCGACGCCGCGCTCGACATCGCCGGGGACGGATCGGCCCTGCCCCCCCGCGCCACGCGGCTGGTCGGCACCCCGGCGCAGCTGGCCGATATGCTTGAGCAGTGGTTCGACGCCCGCGCCGCCGACGGGTTTCATCTGCTGCCCGCCGTGCTGCCCGATGGGCTCGAAGAGATCGCGCGCGAGCTGGTGCCGGAGCTGCAGCGGCGCGGGCGGTTCCGCACGGCGTACACCGGGCACACCCTGCGCGACCACCTGCGCCTCGCCCGCCCGTTGAGCCAGTACATCGGTGCGGAGTCGGAAGCGTTCACTGCCTATGACCGGAACTGAGAACCGCGCGGCTTTCCAGGGAGCATGTTGTGAGCGCACAGAAACAACTCCACATCGGCGCATTTCTGCAGGGGGTCGGCCACACGATCGCGTGGCGCCACCCCCGCAGCGCCAGCTACACCAGATTCCAGACCTACGTCGAATTCGCCCAACTCGCGGAGCGGGGCAAACTCGATTTCATCTTCTTCGGCGAGGGGCTGGTCGTCCGCGAGCATCGCGACAAATTCTTCGGCCCGATCGTCAACGGGCGGCCCGACTCGATCGCGCTGCTGCCGGCGCTCGCCGCCGTGACCCGCCACATCGGGCTGGCGGCGACGATCTCGACCACCTACAACCAGCCCTACGAGCTGGCGCGCCAGCTCGCCGGGATCGACCACGTCAGCCAGGGGCGTGCGGCCTGGAACGTGGTCACCAGCTTCTCGAACTCCGCCGCCAAAGACACCGGCGGCGATCAGGTCGCCTACAACTTCAGCAAAGACAAGCACCTCGACCACGCCACGCGCTACGACCGGGCACGCGAGTTCGTGGCGCTGATCAAACAGTTGTGGGACTCGTGGGAGGACGACGCCCTGGCAGGGGGATCCCTCGATCCGGGCAAGGTGCATGCGCCCAATCACAGCGGCAAATGGTTCACGGTGCGCGGGCCGCTCGACACGCCACGCCCGCCGCAGGGCCACCCGGTGATCATCCAGGCCGGGCAGTCCGACGACGGGCGCGATCTGGCGGCGCGCATCGCCGATGTGATCTTCAGCCCCTACCGCAACCTGCACGAATCCAAGGCCCACTACGCTGATGTCAAGCAGCGCATGGAGCGCTACGGGCGCGCGCCCGAGGAACTGCGCGTGCTGCCGGGGCTAGCGGTGGTTGTCGCGCCGACCGAAGCCGAGGCGCGCGCCAAGGCCGATGGTTACCGCGAACTGCTGCTCACCGACCCGGTGGTGCGCTATCTGTTGTCGGAGCCGAGCGGCTACGATTTCGACACGGTCGACCTGGACGGGCCGTTCCCCGACATCGACACCAGCGACCCCAACCTCAACGGCACGCTGATCGAGCGCTGGAAGACGCTGGCGCGCGAGGGGAACCTGACGGCCCGCCAGGTGGTCGAGCAGGCCACTCCGCGCCCGTCGCTGATCGGCACGCCGGCGCAGGTGGCCGACCATTTCCAGCACTGGCTGGAGGAAGAGGCCAGCGACGGCTTTCTGCTGACGCCCGCCCTGTTCCCCGGCGATCTGCAGGATTTTGTCGAGCTGGTCGTTCCCGAACTGCAACGCCGTGGCCTGTTCCGCACCGAGTACACCGGCCGCACCCTGCGCGAGCACCTGGGCCTCAGCCGCCCGCGCAGCCCGCAGGTAGCCGAGGCGCTGGCGCGCGGATGAACGCACTCTGCTGCTTGTTGACAGAAGGAGAGGAACGTGTCACTGCCCTTGTCGGTTCTCGATCTCTCGCCATTGCCGCCGGACGGGGATGGCGTCCAGGCCATTCAGAACACGCTGGCGCTGGCGCCATTTGCCGAGGCGCTCGGTTATAAGCGCTTCTGGGTGGCCGAGCACCACAACATGCGCGGCCTGGCGGGTGTGGCCCCGGAGCTGCTGATCGCCGTGATCGCCCAGCGCACCCGGCGCATCCGGGTCGGCTCCGGCGGGGTCCTGCTGCCGAACTACGCGCCGATCAAAGTCGCCGAACTGTTCCGGGTGCTGGAGGCGATCACGCCCGGCCGCATCGACGCGGGGATCGGGCGCGCGCCCAACCAGGACCCACGCACGGCGCTTGCGCTCCGGCAGGACGACAGCGCGCTCAAGCGGGCCGACGACATCGCCCGGCTGGTCGCCGAGCTCGAAGGGTTTGCGCAGATCGCGCCTCCGCCGTACCCCGAGGACCACCCGCTGCACGATGTGATCGCTTCGCCGGAGAACGTGCGCTTCCCGCCAATCTTTCTGCTCGGCTCCGGCCAGTTGAGCGCGCAGATCGCGGCGGAGCGCGGGCACGGCTTCGCAGCCGCCTACTTCTTCAGCCCGGACGAGTCGGAAACGGCGATCCACACCTACAAAACCACCTTCCGGCCCTCGGCGCGCTTTCCCGAGCCATACGCCATTCTCACCGTCGGCGTGATCTGCGCCGAGACCGACGAAGCGGCCGAGGGGATCATGCGGGCCAGCCAGTTGACAGCGCTGCGGCGCCTGAACAACAGCCCTGGCGGCTTCGCGAGCGTGGAAGAAGCGCGCGCCTATCAGTTCAGCGACGAAGACCAGGAGAAACTGCGCCGCTTCACGCCCATCTACGGCGGGCCGGCGCGTGTGCGGGCGCAGCTGAAGCAACTGGCCGCGCAGATCGGCCCGGACGAACTGATGATCGCCACCAACGTCGGCGACGATGCGGTGCGCCGCCGCTCCTACGAGCTGGTCGCGCAGGAGTTCGGGCTGGCGGAAGCGACGCATCAGCCGCAGCTGGCGGAACAGGCAGTGTAGCGCGCCCTGCCCGCCGGGGTGGACCGATACCTTCACGAAAGCGAGCAGATGACCATGGCAGCATCCCGATCGATCCTGGTTGTGCTGGCGCTGGCGCTCCTGGCAGCCTGCGGCTCGCCGCCTGCAACAGCACCATTATCGAGCAGCACCGCCGCCCCCGCCGGCGCACCAACGGCGGCGGCAGAAAGGGCCACCACGGCACCCGCGCCGCGCTCGCTGGCCGCCGGCGCGGGTGGCACCCTGCGCCTGCTCTGGTTCCAGGCGCCGACGATCGCCAACCCGCACCTCGCCACCGGCACCAAAGATTTCGATGTCAGCCGCGCGGTGTACGAGCCGCTCGCGTCGTTCGACGCCGAGGGCAGGCTGGTGCCGTTTCTGGCCGCTGAGATCCCGAGCAAAAAGAACGGCGGGCTGGCCGCCGACGGCACAGCGGTGACCTGGAAGCTCAAGCCGGGCGTGCGCTGGGCCGATGGGCAGCCCTTCACCGCCGCCGACGTCAAATTCACCTTCGACTTCATCGCCGATCCGGCGACCGGCGCGACCACCACCAACACCTACAGCGCGGTGCAGCGCGTCGAGGTCGTCGACGACACCACCGTCAAAGTGGTATTCAAAGGCGTGAACCCGGCCTGGTTGTTGCCGTTCGTCGGCACCGCCGGGCTGATCATTCCCGCGCACATCTTCAAGGAGTACAGCGGTGCGAAAGCGCGCGAGGCGCCCGCCAACTTCACGGCGATCGGCACCGGCCCCTATCGGATCGTCGATTTCAAGCCCGGCGACATCGTGATCTACGAGCCGAACCCCTACTTCCGCGAGGCGGGCAAGCCATTCTTTCAGCGCGTGGAGCTGAAAGGCGGCGGCGACCCGAACACCGGCGCCCGGGCCGTGCTGCAGACCGGCGATTTCGATTTCACGCCGACCCTGGCGGTGCCGCCGCAGTTGCTCGCGCAGCTCAAGAATGGTGGCAAGGGTGCGCTGGTTCCGCTGCCGCCGAATGGCCTGAGCGAACGGCTCGAACTCAACCAGACCGATCCCAACCGCGAGGTGGATGGCGAGCGGTCGAGCGTCAAGGCGCCGCACCCGTTCTTCACCGACAAGCGGGTGCGCCAGGCCTTTGCGCTGGCGATCGACCGCGCAACGATCGTCCGCGAGATCTATGGCCCGACCGCGGAAGCGATCAGCAACATCTTGGTCGCGCCCGCTATCTACCGCTCGCCGAATACCACGATCGAATACAACCCCGACAAAGCGCGCGCGCTGCTGGATGAAGCGGGCTGGACAGACACCGACGGCGACGGTGTGCGCGACAAAGGCGGCGTTGCGCTGCGAATCGTCTATCAGACGGCACAGAGCGCTACACGGCAGAAGGTGCAGCAGGTGATCAAGCAGTCGCTTGAGGCGATCGGGTTCAAGGTGGAGCTGAAAGTGGTGGACAATGCGGTGTTCTTCAGCAGCGATCCGAACAACACCGACACCTTCAACCACTTCTACGCCGATGTCCAGCAATACACCATCGGCAACTACAATCCCGACCCGGCGGCGTACCTCGAGCTGTTCACCTGCGCCAAAATCGCGCAGAAGGCCAACAACTGGAGCGGCGGCAACCGTGTGCGCTACTGCAACCCGGCATACGATGCGCTGTTCGAAACCGCGCGCACCGAGCTCGACCCCGCGAAACGCGCGCAGATCTTCATCCAGCTGAATGACATCCTGGTGAACGATTATGTGGTCATTCCGCTGGTGCGGGCTACCGGCAACGCAGGGGTCAGCACCACACTGCAAAACGTAACCCTGTCGCCGTGGGAGTCATCGCTCTGGCAGTTAAAGGATTGGACGCGCAAGGCGCCGTGACATGAGCGCATATCTCATTCGCCGTGCGATCAGCACGGCCATCACGCTGCTGGCGATCAGCACGCTGGTCTTCGCTATCCTGGCGCTGGCCCCTGGCGACCCGATGGCGGAGTTCGCCACCGACCCGTCGATGAGCCGCGAGGTGCGCGAGGGCATCCGCCGCTCGCTCGGGCTCGACCAGCCACTGTATATCCGCTATGTGCGCTGGTTGCAGGCGTTGGGGCACGGCGACATGGGGTACTCGTTCACCAGCCGCAGCCCGGTGGGCGAGCTGATCGCGCAGCGCATCCCGACCACCCTGGGCGTCGTCGGTGTCGCCTACCTGATCAGTGTGCTGCTGGCGATCCCGCTTGGAGTGCTGGCGGCGCTGCGGCCCTATTCGCTCTTCGACCAGATCAGTTCGACGCTGGCGTTCATCGGGTTCTCGCTGCCGACATTTTTCACCGGGCTGCTGTTCATCATCATCCTCGGCGTGCGGCTCAACTGGCTGCCGTTCATCTACGACAGCACGCTGGTGGTCACCGATTGGCCGAGCCTGGTGGCCCAGGTGCGCCAGTCGGCCATGCCGATCGCGGTGCTGGCGCTGTACCAGACCGCCGCGCTGATGCGGTTCACCCGTTCGTCGGCGCTGGAGGCGATCCACCGCGACTATGTGCGCACCGCGCGCGCCAAGGGGCTGCCCGAGCGGGTGGTGATCGGGCGGCATGTGCTGCGCAACGCGCTGATCCCGGTGGTCACGCTGGTGGCGCTGGGCGCGCCCGCCGTGTTCACGGGCGCGCTGGTGACCGAGCAGGTGTTTCGCGTGCCCGGCATCGGCTCGCTGCTGATCGGCAGTATTCAAAGCAGCGATACGCCGGTCGTGATGGCGATCACCTGCATCTACGCGCTGCTGATCGTGCTGTTCAACCTGCTGGCCGATCTGCTGTACGCTGTGCTCGATCCGCGCGTGCAGCGCACCTGAGCACGGCATAGGTGCAAAGTCCGAATAAACGAGGGGGCGCGGCACACCTATGGACAAACCGTTCATCGAACAACCACGCGCGGTCGCGCGGGCGCCGTTCGCCAACCCCGACGCTGTGCTGGCGCGACCCCGGCGCACGCTGTGGGGCGATGTCTGGCGTCGCTTCCGGCAACACCGCCTGGCGATGCTTGGGTTGGTGGTGCTGAGCGGCGTCGTGCTGGCCGTCGCGATCGGGCCGCTGGTCTACCGGACGCCGTTCAACCGGGTTGATTTTGCGGCTGCCCTGCAAGGGCCGAGCGCCGCCCACCCGTTCGGCACCAACGATCTCGGCCAGGACATCCTGGGCCGCGTGTTGTGGGGCGGGCGCATTTCGGTCGCGGTCGGCGTGGTGTCGATGCTGGTGGCGGTGACGCTCGGCACGCTGGTTGGCACACTGGCGGGATTCTGTTGCGGGCTGCTGGACACCATTTTGATGCGCATCACCGATGTCTTTCTGGCGCTGCCGACCCTGCCGCTGCTGCTGTTGGTCATCTACCTGTTCCGCGAGCCTGTCAGCGCTGCGTTTGGGCCGAATCTCGGTGTGTTGCTGCTGGTGGTGCTGATCATCGGCGGGCTGAACTGGATGGCGGTCGCCCGATTGGTGCGCGCCACGTTCCTTTCGCTGCGCGAGGCCGATTTCGTGCTGGCGGCGCGGGCGCTGGGGATCCCGTCATGCCGGATCATCGTGCGCCATATCTTGCCGAACGCGCTCGGGCCGGTGATCGTAGCGGCGTCGCTGGCGGTCGGCGCGGCGATTATCGCCGAATCGACCCTCAGCTTCCTCGGCCTCGGGTTTCCGCCCGACACACCGACATGGGGCCGCATGCTGTTCGAAGCCCAAAATTTCATCGAGTTCGCGCCGGCGATGGCGCTGTTTCCCGGCCTGTGCATCTTTCTGGCCGTCCTTAGCATCAACTACATCGGCGATGGCCTGCGCGATGCGCTTGACCCGCAGATGCGCGGCGGGTGAAGGGGTGACAAGGTGAGGGAGTGAGGCTATCACCCTGTCACCTTGCCACCTTGTCACACGCGTCATCAACGTCACCAAATGCCACCACGAAGGCATACAAGGACAGGCTGAATCTGCAACCAACGGAAGCAAAAACCTATGGGATGTACTGGTCTATCGGAAGGCACCACAACAACGGTCGATCTGGCGCGTGTGCGCGCTGATTTTCCGGCGCTCAGGCAACAGGTCCATGGGCTCCCGGTGGTGTTCCTCGACAGCGCCGCATCGGCCCAGAAGCCGCAGATCGTGCTCGACACTATGCAGCGCATCTACAGTACCAGCTACGCAAATGTTCACCGCGGCGCGTACGCCTTCAGCCGACAGAGCACCGATGCCTACGCCGCCGCGCGGGCCACCGTCGCCCGCTTCCTCAATGCGGCGCCGCACGAGATTGTGTTCACCCGCAACGCAACCGAGGGGCTGAACCTCATCGCCTTTGCGTATGCGCGCACCACGCTACAGCCGGGCGATGCGATTCTGATCACCGAGTTGGAGCACCACGCCAACGATCTGCCCTGGCGGATGGTGGCGCAGGAGCGCGGCTTGCATGTAAAGCGGATCCCGTTGTTGCCCGATGGTACACTCGATCTGCAGGCGTTCGAGGCGCTGCTCACACCGCGGGTGAAGCTGCTGAGTTTCGCCCATGTATCGAATGTGCTCGGCACCATCACCGATCCGGCCCCGCTGGTCGCACGGGCGCGCGCCAACGGCACTGTGGTGGTGCTGGATGCCTGCCAGTCGGCGCCGCAGCTCCCGCTGGATGTGCGGGCGCTGGACTGCGATTTCCTGGCGTTCTCGGGCCACAAGGTGTTTGGGCCCACCGGCATCGGGGTCGTGTACGGGCGCGCCGAGTTGCTCGCCGCGATGCCGCCGTTCCTGACCGGCGGCGATGTCGCCCGTGACGTGGGGTTCGACGATGTTGTGTGGGAGGATGCGCCGCTCCGGTTCGAGGCTGGCACACCGATGTTTGTGGAGGCGATCGGCTTGGCCGCGGCGCTCGAGTACCTGCAGGCGATCGGCATGGCGACGGTGCGTGCGCACGAGCAGGAGCTCACCGCCTACGCGCTCGAGCGCTTTGCCGGGATGGGGGGCGTTCGCGTTTTCGGCCCGCGCGATCCGGCGGCGCGCGGCGGTGTGATCGCGTTCACGGTCGATGGATGGACGGCGCACCAGGTCGCCAGCGCCCTCGATCGGTCTGGCATCGCGGTGCGCTCAGGTCGCCACTGCGCCCATCCGTTGCACAAGCGGCTCGGTGTCGAGGCGACGGTGCGCGCCAGTTTCGCGATCTACAACAACCGCGCCGATGTCGATGCGCTGGTGGATGCGCTGCAGGCGCTCGGGCAGCGTCCCGCGCTAGATGGGCCGGAGGGCCAGGCGGGCTGCCGCGACGCCGGGTAGCGCCGCGCCGGGTGTTGTGTTGAACGACGTCGGAGTGCGCATGAGCCAATAAGAACCAACTTAGGCCGTTCGCCAGCGCTACGGCGCCGCCGCCGAGCTCGGCCTGCCGCCGCGCGTCTTTCCGCTCTTCGGCCTGTGCGTCGGCTGGCGCGCCGCCCATGAATCCGCCGCGGTCAAGCCGCGCCTGCCCCAGGCGGCGCTGCTCCACCGCGAGACACGCGGCCTCCAGCGTCAGGATGGCGCGATCGACGGCTACGACGAAGTGATGGCGCTGTTCTACCGCGAACAAAACATGGTGGGCGACAGCGATTGGTCGCGTCGCTCGGCTCAGCGCATCGCCGGGCCGCAGACGCGTGCCGGCCGGGATACCTTGCGCGAGGCGCTTGGCCGGCTCGGGTTTCCGTTGCACTGAAGGAGCTGACGATGACACCGACGGCGATCACATACGCGGAGGAGATCGCGGCCTGGCGCGCCGACGCCGAGGCGACGCTGCGCGCCGACGATGGCTGGCTGACGCTGGTCGGGCTGCATTGGTTGCAGCCGGGGACGAACACGGTCGGCAGTGCGGCGACGAGCGACGTGCCGTTGCCCGCACGGGCGCCTGCGCGGCTGGGCGAGCTGCATTTCGACGGAGCCGGTGTGACGTTTGCCGCCGCTGCCGGGGTGGATGTGCGAGTGAACGGCGACAGAGCCGCCCGGGCCGTGCTGCGCGACGACTCCGACGGCTCGCCTGACATCGTGCGCTGGAACGAGATCTCGTTTTTGATCATCACACGCGGTGGACGCACCGGCGTGCGCGTGCGCGACAACGCCAGCCCGCTGCGGGCCCGCTTCGCCGGGCGGGTGTGGTTTCCGGTGGACACAGCGTTTCGCTTCGCGGCGCGCTTCGTCCGCTACGACCCGCCCAAGCCCCTGGCGATCACCAACATCCTCGGCGACACCAGCACGGGCGCCAGCCCCGGCTACGCCGAGTTCGCCTATGCCGGGCAGACCTACCGGCTGGACGCGACCGCGTTCGGCGAGCGTGGCCTGAGTTTTCTGTTCCGCGACGCGACAAGCGGCCAAGAAACCTATGGCGCGGCGCGCGTGCTGACCGCACCGACACCGGAGGGCGAACGGCTCACACTCGATTTCAACCGCGCCGTCAACCCGCCCTGCGCGTTCACCGCCTTCGCCACCTGCCCGCTGCCGCCAGGCCAGAACACCCTGCCGTTCGCGGTCGCTGCTGGCGAGCGCTACCGCCCGCCGGAGGAGCAGGCCTGATGTGGTTGTTCGATGGGAAAGGTTCATCTGGTTCAGTTCGGGAAACATCAGCGTGGATGTTGTACGGGGGCTTCGCCTAACACACGCAAGAAAGGCACACCATGGCTGATGTCGTACTGATCGGGGGCAGCCCGAGCCTGGTTTCGCGATCCGCGGCGGTGCTGGCGCAGGTGGCGCAGGTGCTGGTGGTGCGCGGCGCCGCTGTCCAACAGATCGAGGTGCGCGCGCTGCCCGCGGAAGATGTGCTCTGGGCAAAGAGCGACAGCCCGGCGCTCCAGGCGGCGGTCGCGGCGATCCAGCGGGCGAGCGCCGTGGTGATCGCGACGCCGGTCTACAAAGCGGCCTATTCCGGGCTGTTGAAAGCGTTTCTCGATCTGCTGCCGCCGGGCATTCTGGCGCGCAAAATTGTGCTCCCGATCGCCACCGGCGGCTCGCCCGGCCATCTGCTGGCGATCGATTACGCCATCAAGCCGGTGCTTTCGGCGCTCGGCGCGCGCTACATCCTGAACGGCGTGTACGTGCTGGACAGCCAGCTCCAGGGGTCGGCAGCCGAAGGGTATACGCTCGACCCGGCGATCCGTGAGCGGCTGGACGCGGCGGTAGATGAGCTTGGCTCAGTGCTCACCAACGGCATTGCGCTTGCGGGGCCGCGCTAAAAGAAGAGCAGGGGAGTAGCGGCGGTGGCAAGCGCGAGGTCAGCGTATCGGTTCCCTGCCACGATCAGCGCCGATACGGCTAACCCCTGCGGCTCCTGGCGTCTTGTTCCACGCACTGTCCGATCACCGCGCTGCCGACGAAAACCAGCCAGGGCAGACCATATCCGAAATCCAGAAGGCCGCTTATGCGCAGCAGCATGAGCAGAGCTGCCGCGAGAAAGCCAGGCCCTGTGATCCCGCAATGTACCTCGCGACAGGAAACATAGTTCGCCGTGCAGTAGGCCCCATACAGAGCGAAATACGCGAACACAACATAGTCCCCTACCACCGAACCGCGCTTGAGCGCGACCATCTCGATGACAAACACAGCGATGGCGGAACCAACGGCAAATAACCAACTGTGGAGCAAGGGTATGCGGCGCATACCTTTCCCTCCTTTCTGTACGAATGCCTTGAGTCATGGCTAACGGGGCGGGCCATACGCTGGTGCCCCAGACGGTCAGCGTCACGGCCTGGTCTGGCGGAGCGCAGCGGCGCCGAACTTGTTATTCGACCACGCCAGGCCAGCCCCGCTGCCGTGGCCGGCATGCTCGGCGAGCCATAGGCAACCCCTATCCCTGTCCGGTGCTATCGGCGGACGCGCGCCCGCCTATGAGGCTAGCACTCGTGCGTTGGCGATGCAAGGGCCGTGTTGGGGCGTCGCAGTGCTATTTCGGGCCACAGGCCGCCCGCGTTCGGAGGAATGCGAAACCTCTCGGTCCATCCCGTCACGCTGCACGCGCAGGCGTGTCGTTCGTGCTCCTGCCGCACCGCGGCGGCTGCCGCCTGCCGGGCGGTACAGGACCCATCTCGGTCCCCCGGCGTCGCATCCTCGTGTCGGAGGCCCGCCGTGCTCGCGCGGGTTCCGGCGAGGCGGGGGGCGGATGGGGAGCATGGATCAGTGGCAGAGTTATCGCCCCCGCACCTCGACCGTCCCGATGTCGATCGGGCCGCCATCGGTGATCGCCGCGAGCGTGGCCGGGTCGTACATGCCGACGACGAGGCGGTACGTGCCGGGTGGAAGATTCGGCGGCAGCGGCAGGTCCTGGTCGTCGCGCAGCAGTTCGCCCGGCCGCCAGCCGCTGGTCGGGCGGCGGCCCTCCAGCGGCGGCAGGTCGCGCTGTGCTGCCTTGCCGCCCGTTGCGTCGAGCAGGTGCACAAAAACAGTATAGTCCGCCGGCAGCGGGCGGTTGGCGCGCCAGTACAGGGCGAGCGGCAGCGTCGCGCCGGGGCGGGCCTCCGCCGGATGGCGGTAGCCGTCGAGCGTCACCGCGCCCCCGCCGAGTGTCGCCCCCGAGGGGGTGCGCGGCTCGCCGGCTGGATCGCCGAGGCCGGTGGCGTAGATCGCGAGGTTCGGGCCGAGCCGCTCGCCGCGGCTGAAGCGCGCCGCCGGCTCGCCGAAGCGCGCCAGCGCCGCCGGGTCGTGCTTTGTGTCGAGGTTGGCCACCAGAAAGCGATAGCCTTGCTCGCGGTACCACGCCGGATCGCGCCCGGTGATCGGTTTGCCGCCTTCGCCGCGCAGCCGCGCCGGCAGGATGAGCGTCTGGTCTTCGAGCCAGATGCGGTCGCCGTCGGCGGCCTGCTGGGCCACCCACGCGGTCGCCAGGATGCGGGTGGTCGGCCGGGCGCGCAGCCAATCGTCGCGCACGCTCTGAGCGAGCGGCTGGGCGAGAAGGAGAACGCCGAGGACGGCCATCATGAAAGAGGCAGGAGGAGCGATGAATCGTGCACGCTCGCGCGTGCGGCCTGCGAACGGGGTAGGCGTCGACGACTGCCTCTCGGGCTCACCGCCCTCTGATCCCCGAACCCGCGCCACAAACCAGACCAGGGACGCCCCCGCCAGCACGCAGAGCACCGGCAACAGCGGCATTGTATTGCGGAAAAAGACGACCTTGACGCCGGTGAGTTGCAGGAAATAGGGCACGGCGAAGGCCAGCAGCAGCGCATCCGCCCGGCGGCCCCGCAGGAAGGCCAGCAGCACGCCGCCGGCGAAAGCCCAGGCCAGCAGCGCGCCGTTCGCGGCAAGCCCTTCCCAGTAGAACAGCGCCGGGAAGCTCGACTCGGCGCCGGGGTGGCCCTTGTAGCGGTAGTGAACGATGATCGAAGCGACGTCGTTCAGCAGCGTCGGCAGTTCCGGCAGCCACATCGGCGTGCCGAGCGTGAAGCCGGCGACGACGCCGGCGCCGGCCAGGCCCAGCCCCGCCAGCGCCCGGCGCGTCCAGCCGTGCGCCATGATGACCGCCAGCGCCAGCGGCAACGCCAGCACAACGACGTTGTACTTGGTCGAGATCGCCAGGCCGGCGGCGAACCCAGCCCCGAACGCGCGCCGGTGTGGTCGCCCCGCTCCGAACGCCAGCCCCGTGATCACCAGCAGCGCGGCCACCGTGAAGAACATCGAGGGGGTGTCAGTGGTGACATAATGCGCGTCGCCGACGGCCGCCGGGTAGACGGCGAGCGCGGCGGCGGCGAGGAGCCCGGCGGCGGGGCCGTACAGCCGCCGGCCCAGCAGGTAGGTCAGCAGCACCGCGCCCGTGCCGAGCGCGGCGGTCAGCGCCCGGGCCCAGAGGTAATAGCGCGCCGGGTCGATATCGGCCAGGGTGGTGTACAGGCCGGCCCCCGCGCCCCACAGGAAGTGCGCCGCCGCCACGCCGACCTGCATGTAGGTGTAGAGCGTCGGGTAGATGAAGGCGTGCGGGCTCGGATCGCCCGCGCGCAGCATCCGCAGCGCCCGGTCGGCCACAGCCCACTCATCCGGGTGCTCGAAGTACGGCAGGCCGAAATGAATGCCCCAGAATCGCAGCCCCGCACCGAGAGCGGCCACGCCAGCGACCAGAGCGGCATGCCGGAGCCCGGGGCGGGCCGCGGCCGACCGGAGCCAGGCCCGCGCCCCCGGCTGCGCCGCGATCGAAGCGGCCAGCCCAAGCGCCAGCGCCGCTGCAACCGGCAGGGCAACCCGGCCCGCCAGCGCCCCGCCGGCCGCCAGCCAGAGGCAGAGCAGCGCGGCCAGCAGACCCGGCAGGGCGCGCGGCGCGGCGCGCCGGGCCCGAGGCGCGGCAGCCCGCCCTTCCACAGGTTGCTCGGCCGTTCGCCCGGCCCGGCCCGTCTCGTCCATCGGGCGCAATTATAACCGGACGGCGGACGGTGGCAGACGAAAGACGGAAGGTGAAGGGCGCACGCACGCCCGGCCACGATCACGGCCCTCCCGTGCTGAACGACCTGCCTTCGCCCTGCGTCCCTGCTCCACCGTCTTTCGCCGTGCGTCAGTTCGCCGCGACCACCCGGTTGCGCAGCACACCGATCCGGTCGATCTCGGCCTCCATCACGTCACCGGGGCGCAGGTACGCCGGCGGGTTGCGTCCCATGCCCACGCCGCTCGGCGTGCCGGTCGAGACGATCACCCCCGGCTCCAGCGTCTGCCCGAGCGACAGGAACTCGATGATCGTCGGGATGTTGAAGATCAGGTCGGCGACAGTCGAATCCTGGCGCAGCTCGCCGTTCACCCGCAGCCGCAGCCCGAGTGCTGCCGGGTCGGGGATCTCATCGGCGGTGACGATCCACGGCCCCAGCGGGCAGGTCCGGTCGAGGCTTTTGCCTTTGATGAACTGCTGGTGCCGCATCTGTAGGTCGCGCGCGGAGACATCGTTGAGGATCGTGTAGCCGAACATGTAGCCAGGCGCGTCGGCGGCGGAGATGTCTTTGCCGGCGCGGCCGATGATAAACGCCAGCTCCACCTCGTAATCGAGCTGCGTCGTCACGCGCGGATCGAGCGGGATATCGTCGTCCGGCCCGCAGACGCTCGTCACCGCTTTGGTGAAAAAAACCGGGTACTCTGGCAGCTTCGGCTCGCGCCCGCGCGCCCGGTCGGACTCGATGGCGTGGGCGACGTAGTTCATCCCCAGGCAGATCACGTCCTGGCGCGGGCGTGGGATGGGCGCGAGCAGGCGCACCTCCGCCAGCCGCCGCGCGCCGCGGCCGGCCTCCAGCGCCGCGCGGGCGGCCTCCAGCGCGGGCGCGCCGCCGTCGATCAGCGCGAGCATCTCCGGGGCGACCGAATCGAGCGGCACGACGATCGTATCGCGCAGCGCGCCGACATGCAGGCCGCGCTCATCGCGGTAGGTGACCAGGCGCATGCTCTCCTCCGTGGTTCATCAGACTGTTGCGGGTGATGGTACCACAGGTTGGCGCATGCCTCTCCGAGCCGGCGATAAAGGAGTATAATACCAGTAGCGGCCCATGGGCCGCGGCGAACCCCACCACAAGGCGAGGACGCTGATGCGCGACGACAAGCCGCAGCATGAGTGTGGCATTATCGGAATCTACGCGCCAGACGAAGACGTAGCGCGTTTGACGTTTTTCGGGCTGTACGCCCTGCAGCACCGCGGCCAGGAGAGCGCCGGCATCGCCGTGTCGAACGGCCGGCGGATCAACATCCACAAGGATATGGGCCTGGTCGCGCAGGTCTTCGACGAGCAGCACATGCGCCCGCTCCAGGGCCACATCGCCATCGGCCACACGCGCTACTCGACGACCGGCTCGTCGCGGCTGCAGAACGCCCAGCCGTTCCTAGTCGAGAGCGCGCTCGGGCCGCTGGCCGTCGGCCACAACGGCAACCTGACGAACGCGCCGGCGCTGCGCCGCGAGCTGCTCAACCGCGGCGTCGGGCTGACCTCCACCAGCGACAGCGAGGTGATCGTCCAGATGCTGGCCGGCGGCGAGGGGCGCACCTGGGAGGAGAAGCTGCGCGTCTTCATGGTGCGGGCACAAGGCGCTTACTGCGTGACGGTGCTCACCAGCCAGACGCTCTACGCCATGCGCGATCCGTGGGGGCTGCACCCGCTCTGCCTGGGCCGCCTGGGCGAGACGGGCTGGGTCGTCGCATCCGAGAGCTGCGCGCTGGCGACGATCGGCGCCGAGTACGAGCGCGAGATCACGCCCGGCGAGATTCTGGCGGTCACCGCCGACGGGCCGCGCGTCGTGGCGCGCAACCCCGCGCCGAACCGGGCGATGTGTCTGTTCGAGTACATCTACTTCGCCCGCCCGGACAGCGTCGTGGACGGCCAGGTGCTGCACGCCGCGCGGGTGGCGCAGGGGCGCGAGCTGGCCCGTGAGGCCCCGGCCGACGCCGATATCGTCATCCCGGTGCCTGACAGCGCCGTGCCCGCCGCGATCGGCTACGCCCAGGAATCGGGCATCCCCTACAGCGAGGGCCTGATCAAGAACCGCTACATCGGCCGGACGTTCATCCAGCCGGACGACCGGCTGCGCAAGATCGGCATCCAGCTCAAGTTCAACCCGCTGGCGGACAACCTGGCCGGCAAGCGGGTTGTGCTGGTGGACGACAGCATCGTGCGCGGCAACACCTCCGGCCAGATCGTGCGGCTGCTGCGCGACGCCGGCGCGGTCGAGGTGCATATGCGCGTCTCCTCCCCGCCCATCCGCCACCCCTGCTTCCTGGGCGTGGACATGGCGACCTACCCGGAGCTGATCGCGCATCGTATGGACATTCCCCAGATTCAGGAGCATCTGGGCGTGGACAGCCTGCATTATCTCAGCCTCGAGGGCCTCATCCGCGCGACCGGCAACCCCTCCGCCGGCTTCTGCCGCGGCTGTTTCACCGGTCAGTACCCGGTGGACGTTGAGTTGATCGAGAAGGAGACGTTTGAGCGCTGACACGATGACACAATGACTGGATGGCACGGTGAGCGTTCGCCGACCAGATCATCTTGTCGCCGTGTCAGCGTGTCAGGGTATGGATGCGCTCTCGCCACGCCTGCTCGCCCTCTTCCGCGCGCTGAACGACCACTTCGACCACGAGCCGCACTGGTGGCCGGTCCACAGCGACACGCCGCAGTTCGAGATCATGCTTGGCGCGGTGCTGGTGCAGCAGACGCGCTGGGAAACGGTCGAGGCGGCGCTGGGGCGGCTGCGGGCCGCCGGGTTGTTCACGCCTGCCGCACTGGCCGCCGCCGATACCGGGGCGCTCGCCGCGCTCATTCGACCCTGCGCCTTCCACGGCCAGAAGGCCGCCGGCCTCCAGGCGATCTGCCGGACGCTGCTGGAGCGGCACGGCGGCGAGGTCGGCGCGCTGCTGGCCGGCGAGCGCGCGGCGGTGCGGGCCCGGCTGCTGGCCCTGCCGCGCATCGGCCGCGAGACGGCGGACACGATCATGCTCTACGCCGGCGGCCACCCGGTCTTCATCGTGGACGCCTACGCCCGTCGCCTGTTCGCCCGCGTCGGCCTTGCCCCCGGCTTCGACGTCCTCCGCGCGCCGTACGACACAGTGCAGGCCATGGTGGAGGGGGCGATCTTGAACGCGACCGAAGACTGGAGGTTGGAGCGGGGAGATTGGGAGCATGCCGTCGCCGATCTCCAATCTCCGCTTTCCAATCTCTACCGCGCCGTCCATGCGCTGATCGTCGAGGCGTGCATCCACCACTGCCTGGCGCGTACGCCGCGCTGCGACCAGCCCGGCACTCACCGGGCATTCCTCGACCCGCGCAAGTGCGCCGCGCACTGCCTGGACTGCCGCGGCTGCCCGCTGCGCCCGCACTGCGCGGCGTACGCCGGGAATGCGCTACAATGACTCCTGGCCGCGGCCGGTGCCGCGAGACGGGCCAGCGGCCGGGCTCCTGTCGTCCGTCGATCGGCCCCGTCGCCGCGGCGGAGCGGATCGTATGGCAGCCGGTTTGACCACGCTCATCGGCCAGTTGCTGGCCGCACTGGCCGAATTCTTGCTCTACCTGGTCGTCGGGGCGCTGCTCTTCGTCGTGCTGTACGCCGCCGGCGTGCGGGTGCTGTCGTGGCTGCTGTGGCAGATCATCCGCTCGCGGGCGCGGGTACAGCGCGAGCCGCTGACCGAGCAGCGCTGCGCCATGCTGCGCACCCTGATCGACTCGCTGATGGGCGCGCTGGCGGTCGCGCTGGCGCTGATCTTTCTCCTCAGCCGGGTGGTGACGCCCACGGCGCTGGCGACGACGATCGGGCTGTTCAGCGCCGGGCTGGGCTTCGCCGCCCGCCCGTTCATCAGCGATGTGCTCGGCGGGATCGTCCTGCTGTTCGAGGACCTCTACTCGGTCGGCGAGAAGGTGGAGATCGGCGAGCCGCGGGTGATCGGCGTGGTGGAGGCCGTCTCATTGCGCAAAACGCAACTGCGCGGCGAGGCGGGCGAGCTGTGGATCGTGCCGAACGGCGACGTGCGGAGCGTGCGCAACTTCTCGCGCGGTAGCTTCTCGCCGGCCAGCATGTATCTGACGGTCCCGACCAACCGCCTCGACGAGGCGTTGGAGATCCTCGGCGGGATCGCCGCCGACCCCGGCCCGCACGTCGTGGAGCGGCCGGAGATCATCAGCGAGCAAGGGCAGATCGGCGAGACGACCGAGTTGATGCTGAAGGTCAAGGCCGAGCACGGCTATGGACCGTGGGTCCGGCGCGCGCTTCTGGCGCGCATCCAGGCCGCGCTCACCGAGCGGCAGATCATCGCGCAGGCCGGTGCGGCCGATGGTGCCGAGGCGAGCAACGGCGCGATGGAACGCAGCCGCCGCGGGGCGCGGGGCGGCGATGATGACCCGATGACGCGATAAACGACCGATCTCTTACCTTCGCGCTTCGCCCCTCGCTGTTCCTGCCTACACCCACTCGACGCGCGCCCGCTCCGGCTCTCCGGTTGGCGCGATGCCCGGGCGAAACGCCAGCGCCCAGCGCCAGCCGTCTGCGCTGCGGAGGCCACGCCAGATGCCAGCGGTCGGCGCGCAGTTGCCGTTGTCATAGGCATACGGCTTGAGGTCGAGCCGGCCCCCGGTCGTCTCCAGCAATGCACCGCGGATGCACGCGCCGTGGGTCACCAGCGCTACGCGGTCGTATGGGCCGTCGTCGAGCTGGCGCAGCAGCTCGGCCACCCGGGCCTGCACCTGCTCCATACGCTCGCCGGGGCCGCCCTCGCGCAGCGCCTCGGCGTAGCGCAGCTCCAGCCCCAGGCGTGCGGCGATCACCTCCGCCGTGGCGCTCGCCCGCTCGAAGCGCGACGCGAAGAGGCATTCGATGCCGCGCCCGTCCAGCCAGGCGGCGGCCTCGGCAGCTTCGCGGCGGCCCTGATCGGTCAGCGGCGGGCCAGGCAGCACATTGTATGGCGTGTTCAGCGTGCGGTCGGGCGCCGCGTGCCGGATCAGGTAAAGTTCTTCGAGCATACGAAACGGTCATCCTGCGCTATGCGAGCCCCTTCCATTGTACCAGAGATGGGCCGGGTCGCGCGCCGCTCCCTGTGTCAGCGCCTTCCTGCCGAGGGCCATGCCGCGCTGGCCGGCGCTGATCGGCGTCTGGTGCTCGTCCGTGCTGCGCGCTCTGGTCGGACTTCGTCCGCACCGTCCCGCGGCGGATTCTTGTGGTGCTGCTTGAGGCGTTGGGAGCGATCTGCCGGCTTGTCACGCCGCCGCGCGACTTCTATATCGTGCAGAAGGAGGTGGCCAGCCGCAGGGCGGTGTGCCCCGACCGAGGTAGGCGGCGCATGGCTACGATGCCGCCCGAAAGCACCCCGCCAGGTGGTCGTTCACCATGCCAACGCTCTGCATAAAGGCGTAGACGATGGTCGAGCCGACAAACGTGAAGCCGCGCCGCGCCAGCGCTTTCGAGAGGGCGTCCGACTCGGGGGTACGGGCCGGCACGTCCGCCGGGGTGGCGGGCGCGGGCCGGCGCAGCGGCGCCCCGCCGACGAACGACCAGACGAAGGCATCGAACGAGCCGGCCTCGCGCTGCGCGGCCAGGAACGCCTGGGCGTTGCGTACCGCGGCGGCGATCTTCAGCCGGTTGCGGACGATCCCGGGGTCGGCCAGGAGGCGGGCGGTGTCCTCCGGGCCGTAGGTGGCGATCCGCGCGGCATCCCAGCCGTCGAAGGCATGGCGGAAGTGCGCGCGCTTGTGCAGGATCGTCCGCCAAGAGAGGCCAGCCTGGAAGCACTCCAGCATCAGGCGCTCGAACAGCGCCTGGTCGTCGTGGCAGGGCAGGCCCCACTCCTCATCGTGGTAGGCGAGCATCAGCGGGTCGCCGACCTCCCAGAAGCCGCAGCGGCGGAGGTGTGCTGCCATAGTGGTCATGCCCTCTGTCCTGCGGCCGCAGGCGAAAGCGGCAATGCCGGCGAAAAAACAATGAGACGGCAACCGCTCGGGCGGCTCCGTCTCGACCAGACCCCGATGTGCGATGCCGCAAACGTTGTCTGAAACGTAGAGAGGATTGGAGGGCAGAGCCCTCCCCTCTCCTGGGTTCCCGCCGCGCGGTCGGGCGCGAGGGGGCAGGATCGCTTTTAAGGGACTGCAGCCCCGACACCCTGCCAGGAGCGTCGCAGCGGGACCCTCAGGCGCTGACGGCCAACTCCCGCGGCAGCAGGCCGCGCGCCACCTCGACAAACTCGTCCATGAAGAACGGCTTGGCGATGAACTTCGAGACGCCGGCCCGCTTTGCGTTGCGCCGTACCTCGGCGGTGTCGTAGGCGGTGAACAGCACCATCGGCGCCGTCGCCCCCTCGGCCTTGAGCGAAGAGATCAACTCCAGCCCGTTGCGCCCGCGCAGATTGTAGTCCGTCATCACCAGATCGTACGGCTGTGCGCGCCAGAGATCGAGCGCCTCGTCCGTTGAATAGGCGATATCCACCTCGTGCGCCATGCCCAGGCCGCGCATGGCGGCTTTGAGGATGTACGAGATATTGCCGTCGTCTTCGACCAGGAGGATTCGCGGAACGCCTGCCATGACTCCCTCCCTCAGGTACTGGCCGCCCCGCGCCCCATTGCACGGGAACCTATGGTACCATACGAGCATAGTACAATTCAAGTTACGATTATGTCATTACAGGATGATCGCAAGCCGGCGGAGGCGGTCGACCCGATCAGCCTGGAGGTCTTCCGCCACCGGTGCAGCGCCATCGCCGAGGAGATGGGCACGGCCCTGGGCCGCAGCGCGCTCTCGGCGAACATCAAAGAGCGGCGCGATTTCTCCTGCGCGGTGTTCGACGCCGCCGGGCGGATGGTGGCGCAGGCGGCGCATATCCCGGTGCACCTCGGCGCGATGCCCCGCTCGGTCGCGGCCGCGCTGGCGCGCTTCCGCCTCGATCCAGGCGATGTTGTGCTGTTGAACGATCCCTACGCCGGCGGCTCGCACTTGCCCGATTTTACGACCGTCGCGCCGGTGTATCTCGGGGACAACGGCCGACGGCCGACGGATGAACGCCAGCCGTCCCCACCGCACGGCCGTGAGCAGCGCGAACAACCAGCGGTCGTCCGTCGTCGGTCATCCGTCGTCGGTCGGCGCACGCCCGCCCTGCTCGGCTACACCGCCACCCGCGCGCACCACGCCGACATCGGCGGGATGGCCCCCGGCTCGATGCCGATGAGCCGCGAGTTGCTGCAGGAGGGGCTCGTCATCCCGCCGGTGAAGCTCCTGGAGCGCGGGCGACTGAACGAGGGGCTGCTGGCGCTGATCTGCGCCAACTCGCGCACCGGCGACGAGCGCCGCGGCGACCTGGCGGCGCAGCTCGCCTGCCACCGCATCGGGGCGGCGCGGCTGGCGGAGCTGGCCGGACAGCGCGGGGCGGCCTGGCTCAGCCGCCACATGGAGGCGCTGCTGCGCTACGGCGAGCGACACATGCGGGCGCTGCTGGCATCCCTGCCAGACGGCGTGTATCGCTTCGAGGATTGGCTGGACGATGACGGCTGCGGCTCCGGCCCGCTCCCGATTCGGGTCGCGATCACCATTCGCGGCGACCGCGCGGTGGTCGATTTCGCCGGCACCGCGCCGCAGTGCCGCGGCCCGTTGAACGCCCCGCGCGCCGTCACCGAGTCCGCCGTGTTCTACTGCTTTCGCTGCCTGGCCCCGGCCGACATGCCCGAGTCCGCGGGGGCCTTCGCGCCGCTCGAGATTCGCGTGCCGGAGGGGAGCATCCTCGCGCCGCGCCCGCCCGCGCCGGTGGCCGGCGGCAATGTCGAAACCTCGCAGCGGGTGGTGGATGCCGTGTTCGGCGCGCTGGCCCAGGCCGCACCCGGCCGCATCCCCGCCGCCTCCTCCGGGACGATGAACAACTGGACGTTCGGCGGGGTGGATGGGCGCGGCGCACCGTTCGCCTACTACGAGACGCTCGGCGGCGGCATGGGCGCCCGCCCGGATGCCGACGGCCTGGACGCGGTGCAGGTGCATATGACCAATACGCTGAACACGCCGGTCGAAGTGCTGGAGCGCCGCTACCCAGTGCGCGTCCGCCAGTATGCCATCCGGCGCGGCTCGGGCGGGGCGGGCGCGCGGCGCGGCGGCGACGGGCTGGTGCGCGAGGTCGAGTTCCTCGTGCCGGCCACCGCCACGCTGCTCGGCGAGCGGCGCACCCTTGGGCCGTACGGCCTCCACGGCGGGCAGCCGGGCGCACCCGGCCGCAACACGTTGCTGCACCCCGGCGGCCGCGAGGAGCGCCTGCCCGGCAAGGCGACCGTGGAGATCGAGGCCGGGGCCGCGCTGCGGATCGAAACGCCGGGAGGCGGCGGGTTCGGCGCCGGCCCGACCGAATGACCGGCTGGGCCGCCGTGAGCAGCTCGTTGGAACGAGGTGGGCGGCGGCGCCCTGTGCCACCCAGATATGCTATAATCGCCGGCCTGTGTCGATCTGCGATGTGCGATCGAGCAAGCTGCAATTCCGTTCAAGGCGGATCGAATGGAGCGGCCCAGCATTTCGGCGTTTTTTCCGGCATATAACGACGGCGGTACGATCGGCAGCCTCGTGGTGACGACCCTCAGCACTCTGGCGGAGCTCACCGATGACTATGAGGTGATCGTCGTCGAGAACGGCAGCACCGACTACACCGTCGAGGTGCTGGAGGCGCTGGCCGCACAGTACGACCGCTTCCGTTACCTGTCGTTCCGCGAGCCGCTCGGCTACGGCGGCGCGCTGCGGGTGGGCTTCGCCGCGTGCACCAAAGACCTGATCTTCTACACCGACGGCGACGCGCAATACGACCCGCGCGAGATCAAGCTGCTCCTGCCGGCGATGACCGAGGGTGTGGACGTGGTCAACGGCTGGAAGATCGACCGGAGCGACCCGCTGCATCGCAAGATCATCGGCCGGATGTACCATCACATTGTGAAGGCCATGTTCGGTTTCAAGCTGCGCGATGTCGATTGCGACTTTCGCCTCATCCGCCGCGAGATTCTGGATACGATCCAGCTGACCTCCGACAGCGGCACGATCTGTCTGGAGCTGGTCAAGAAGCTGCAGGACGCCGGGTATGTCTTCGCCGAGGTGCCGGTGCACCACTACCACCGCTCCTACGGCAAGAGCCAGTTCTTCAACTTCCCGCGCCTCTGGCGCACCGGCGTGCAGTTGCTCGGCCTGTGGTGGGCGCTGGTGCTGCGGCGCGAGCATATGCGTCGGAAGAAGGTAAGGCGGCGAGCATCGGCTGTACGGATAGAGGATTGAGGGTAGAGGATGGAGCACCGACGATAGAGGGTTGATGACGCGCTACTCTTGCCCCTGTCCTCCGTCCCAAACCGACCTATGAACACCTCCGACATCTCCTTCCGTGGCGCGAATGTGCTGATCACCGGTGGCCTGGGCTTTATCGGCGCCAACCTGGCGCACCGGCTGGCCGATCAAGGCGCGCGCGTCACCCTGGTCGACTCGCTCATCCCGATCTACGGTGGCAACCTGCGCAACATCGCCGGGATCGAGGACCGTGTGCGTGTCAACATCGCCGATGTGCGCGATGAGTACTCGATGGACTACCTGGTGCAGGGGCAGGATCTCCTGTTCAACCTGGCCGGGCAGACTTCGCACCTCGATTCGATGAGCGACCCGTATACCGACCTGGAGATCAATTGCCGCGCTCAGCTCTCGATCCTCGAAGCCTGCCGCAAACACAACCCAAAGCTCAAGCTAGTCTACGCCTCGACGCGCCAGATCTACGGCAAGCCCGACTATCTGCCGGTGGACGAGCGCCACCTGCTGCATCCGGTGGATGTGAACGGCATCAACAAGATGGCTGGCGAGTGGTACCATATCCTGTACAACAACGTCTACGGCATTCGCGCCTGCGCCCTGCGCCTGACCAACACCTACGGCCCGCGGATGCGCGTCAAGGACGCCCGCCAGACCTTCCTCGGCATCTGGATCAAGCAACTGATCGACGGCCAGCCGATCAAGGTCTTCGGCGACGGCACGCAGATTCGCGATTTCAACTATGTGGACGACGTGGTGGACGCGCTGCTGCTGGCCGCGGCGGACCCGGCCGCCGACGGACAGATTTTCAACCTCGGCAGCGATGAGACGATCAACCTGCGCGACCTGGCGGCGCTCATGGTCGAGATCAACGGGGCGGGCAGCTACCAACTTGTGCCCTTCCCGCCCGACCGCAAGGCGATCGATATCGGCGACTATTATGCCGACTACCGGCTCATCCAGGGCCGCCTCGGCTGGCGCCCGCGCGTCCCGCTCCGCGATGGCCTGGCGCGCACCCTGGCGTTCTACCGCGAGGAGCGGGAGTTTTACTGGTGACATTGGCGCAGAAGAAGAGTGCTCCCCTTCTGGCCCGCTCCTTGTCTCCACAACCACGAGGTTCAATTGATGGAATGGAGCGTGCCGTTCGGCGATCTCAAACGCCAGCACGAGGCGCTGCGGCCCGAGCTCGAGGCGGCGGCGGCGCGAGTGCTCGCCAGCGGCTGGTACATCCTTGGCCCGGAGGTGCGCGCCTTCGAGGAGGCCTTCGCTGCGGCTTGCGGCGTGGCGCACTGCGTCAGCGTGGGCAACGGCACCGAAGCGCTCTACCTGGCGCTCGCCGCGCTCGGCGTCGGCCCTGGCGATGAGGTGATCACCGTGGCCAACGCCGCGGTCTATGAGCCGCTGACCATCCTGCACACCGGCGCGCGCCCGGTGTTCGTCGATGTGGACGAGCGCACCTGCAACCTCGACCCGGCGCTGCTCGAAGCTGCCATTACCCCGCGTACCCGCGCCATCATGCCCGTCCATCTCTATGGCCGGATGGCCGAGATGGACGCGATCATGGCGGTCGCCGGGCGCTACGATCTGCCGGTGGTCGAGGACTGCGCCCAGGCCCACGGAGCAGCGCTCGGCGGGCGGCGGGCCGGCGCGATCGGGCGCTGCGGCTGCTTCAGCTTCTACCCGACCAAGAACCTCGGCGCGCTGGGCGACGGCGGAGCGGTGGTGACCGACGACGGCGCGCTGGCCGACCGCCTGCGCCGACTGCGCCAGTATGGCTGGGAGCGCAAATATTACTCGACCGAGCCGGGCGGTATCAACTCGCGCCTGGACGAGTTGCAGGCAGCGCTGCTGGCGGTCAAGCTGCCGCACCTGCCGGCCTGGAACGCGCGCCGCCGCCAGATCGCCGCCCGCTACCACGCGTTGCTCGCCGGCTGCGGGCTGACGCTGCCAGATCCCGGACCGGACGGCGCGCACGTCTATCACCTGTACGTCGTCCGCCACCCGAAGCGCGACCGATTGCAGGCGGCGCTGCGCGAGCGCGGTATCGCCACCGACATCCACTACCCGCTGCCGGCTCACCTTCAGCCGGTCTACGCCGGCAAGTTCGCCGCCGCCGGCAGCCTGCCGATCACCGAGCGGCTCGCCCGCGAGGCGCTCTCGCTGCCGATGTTCCCCGAGCTCAGCGACGCTGAAGTCGAAGCGGTCGCCGCTGCCGTGCGCGACGCGCTTGGAGCGGTCGGAGGCTAGAGATGGGAGACGTGTGGCACTGCTGCGAAGAACGTCGATCCCTGGCCCGCTAGGCCATTCCGGCTCCACGTTCGCGCCGGCACCCGGCGATGGAGCCTCGGGCGATCCCGCGTCACCGCTCACGGCGTACCCTCGACCGTCTGGCGTGCACGCCTGCACCGCCGCCCTCCAGCACCCGTCCTTCGTCGCGGTGGCCCTCGTCCTGTTCGCCCTGCTGCCCCGGGTGGTCGCGACGGGCCGCTTCGTGACGGTTGATGAGGGCTACCACTGGTTCGCGCGGGCCGGCCAGTTTCTGCGGGCGGTCCGCGCCCACGAGTGGGGGGCGACCACGATCATCGGCTATCCCGGCGTCACGACGCTCTGGCTGGGCGCGGGCGGGCAGGCGCTGTACGAGGCGCTGGCGCGCGCTGGCCGGCTTCGCCATCGGCTTGCTGGTCTGCAACGGTCTGGCGCTGGCGGTGATGGGTTGGGAGATGCACCGCATCTATCTGACGCAGGTGCTGCCCAATATCGACGGGACGACGCCGTGGGTCGAGAACCAGACGATCTCGGCCTTCTTCGCCCGGCTGGCCGCCCCGCCGACCGACGGTGAGATCTTCCGCGGCCGGTCGCTCGCCCTGCTGGGCACGCTCGCGTCGGGGCTGGCCGGGCTGCTCGGCTGCGCGCTGGCGCTCCCGCCGGCCGCGCCGCGTTCTACTGCCTATGCGCTGCAATACGGCCAATTCCTGCTGCTGATGGTGCTGGTGGTGCCGGCGGCCTGGATGCACTACGAAACGCTGCTCTTCGTGCCGTTCGCGGCGCTGCTGCTGCACCTGCGCCCGGGCGGAACGAGCCTGCCGCGAGCCGCGGCGCTGGCCGCCGCCTTCGCGCTCATCGGCTACGGCAACCAGTGGAGTTTCTACGATGGCACGGTGATGGGGGTGCTGACCGTCGCCGGGGTGTCGTACAAGTTCTACGGCATGCTGCTGCTCGGCGGGGTGATCGTGGCCGAGTTGCTGCCGGGGGTGGTGTGGCTGGTGGACGAACGACGGCGGACGCAGGACGGCAGCCAGCCGCACATCATTCGAGGTTCTTCCAACGGGTAGATCGCACTTTTGTCGTCGATCGGTCGTCTCTGGCCCTACAGCCCCACCCAAATCTCGCCGTCCTCAACTTTCACCGGATAGACAGGCAGCGGGGTATAGGCTGGCAGAGCGAGCACCTCGCCCGTTTCGATGCTGAAGCGCGCGCCGTGGAGCGGGCACTCGACCGAGCATTCATCCGGGTCGATACAGCCCTCGGTCAGATTGGCGTATTCGTGGGTGCAGATCGCGCTGGTTGCATAAAACCGGCCGTTAATGTGATACAGGGCGATTTCTCGCCCGTGTACCTCATAGCAGCGCATGCTGTTCTCGGGAAGTTCCTCCACGTGCGCCACCCTGACGAACTCGGCCATGATCCCCTCATTCCACCAAAAACCACGAAGCGCACGAAGCGCACGAGATCGGCGGCGTAGTCCTTGCCCTTCGCGCGCCTGGTGGTGAACAGGCACGTCAGTTCAAGTCCAGTGCCGCCAGCAGCCCCGCCGGCTCGCCCTCCGGCCAGCCGCTACGCCCGGCCTCCCCGCTCACCACCAGCAGCGAGGCGAGCGGCGGCACGAAGATGATCTCCACCAGCCCGTCGTCGGTCATCAGGCCGACGCGCTGCACCGGGCCGGGGCGCAGCTTGGCCCACAGCCGCAGCGACGCCACGCCGATCCGCCCGATGTCCGGCGCGAGCGGCACAAGCGACCGGTCGCTCGCCCAGATGCACTTGCCGTTGATCGTGAACAGCGCCGCGGCGTCCACGCCCGGATTCTGGCGGATCGCCTCGCGGAGGTACTGCGCGGCGGCGGCGATCTGCTCGGAGGTTACAGCGACCCGGCTTGCTGCTGGCATGGCTCCACCTCTGGGCTTTGAGACAACCTGGCAGCGGCGCGCCATCTCGCGGGCCGCTGCCAGCCGATCCTACACCAACGCGGCGCGCCCGCGTGAAGCGGGATGATTGCCGCTTTCGAGCGGAATTGTCACCTGCGCTTCGCTGCCAGCAGGAAAGCTTGGGCCGCCGGCTCCGTTGCGGGAGCGGGGTCGGCCGGATGCGCGTCAACGCTGCCGGAGCTCACCCGGCGGAACGCACGTCGCTGGCGGGTTTCGTCGGCCAGACCTCCCATCTACCCGACGCTGCCCTCCATTTCGAGCTGGATCAGGCGGTTCAGCTCGACGGCATACTCCATCGGCAGCTCGCGGGTGAACGGCTCCATGAAGCCGAGCACGATCATCGAGAGCGCCTCGGACTCCGGCAGGCCGCGGCTCATCAGGTAGAACAGTTGCTCCGCACCGATCCGCCCGACCGTCGCCTCGTGCGCCAGCGTCGTCTTCTCCTCCTCGACCTCGATATACGGAATGGTGTCCGACGCCGAGAACTCATCGAGGATCAGCGCGTCGCAATTGACATTGATCTTCGCGCCGGTCGCGCCGGGCAGCACCTTCGCCAGGCCGCGGTAGGTCGTCTTGCCGCCACCCTTGGAGACCGACTTGTTGGTGATCCGGCTGGTCGTGTCCGGGGCCATGTGAATCATCTTCGCCCCGGCGTCCTGGTGCTGGCCCCTGCCGGCGTAGGCCACGGAGAGCACCTCGCCGCGCGCCCCGCGGCCCTTCAGGTAGACCGACGGGTACTTCATCGTCAGGCGCGAGCCGATGTTGCCGTCCACCCATTCCATGCTGGCCTCTTCGTAGGCTATGGCCCGCTTGGTGACCAGGTTGAAAATGTTGTTCGCCCAGTTCTGGATCGTCGTGTAGCGGCATTTGCCGCCCTTGTGCACGATGATCTCGACCACCGCCGAATGCAGCGAGTTGGTGCTGTAGACCGGCGCGGTGCAGCCCTCGATATAATGCACCGACGCGTCCTCCTCGACAATGATCAACGTTCGCTCGAACTGGCCCATGTTCTCGGCGTTGATGCGGAAATACGCCTGAAGCGGGATATCCACATGCACGCCCTTCGGCACGTACACGAACGAGCCGCCCGACCAGACCGCGGTGTTCAGCGCGGCGTATTTGTTGTCCGCCGCTGGCACGACCGTCCCGAAGTACTTTTTGAAGATCTCCGGGTACTCCTTCAGGCCGGTGTCGGTGTCGAGGAAGATCACGCCCTGTTTGGCCCACTCCTCGCGCAGCGAGTGGTAGACCACCTCCGACTCGTACTGCGCGCCGACGCCGGCCAGGAACTTGCGCTCCGCCTCAGGGATGCCCAGGCGCTCGAAGGTGTTCTTGATCTCGGGCGGCACGGCGTCCCAATCGGTCTGCGGGCGCTCGCCGGCGCGCACGAAGTAGTGGATGTTGTTGTAGTCGAGCTCGGCCAACTCCGGGTTGGCCCACGCGCCGGCCAGCGGCGTCGGCTTCTCGAAGAAGATCTTGAGCGCCTGCAGGCGGCGGCGCAGCATCCACTCCGGCTCGCCCTTCATGCCGGACAGCTCGCGCACGACCTGCTCGTTCAGGCCCTTGCCGCTCTTGTAGACGTACTTCTCTTCGTCCCGAAAGCCGTACTTGCTATAGTCGAACTGCAAG
This sequence comes from Roseiflexaceae bacterium, assembly GCA_042408595.1. Taxonomy (GTDB): domain Bacteria; phylum Chloroflexota; class Chloroflexia; order Chloroflexales; family Roseiflexaceae; genus JBHOQX01. Next base: position 138,862 of record JBHOQX010000129.1, read on the forward strand.
TTCTGTGCTGTGACGGCCATGTATCTTCCTCCTCAGTGTAGGCGCCCTGTTCTCTTACAACCCTATCCGAATCTCTGTAAAGAGCGTGGTACCGGCCGCCTGCAGGCGGCACTACAATGCCCATCACATCGCTATATGTTCACGTCCGGGCGAATCGAGGTCGGGATCTCGGGGTATCTCTGCTACTTCGGCTTCGCTCACATCACGACGGTAGATCTGAGATCGATGGAGACCTGGATAGCCACATCAGAGTTCCTCGTCCTCAACCCGCCCGACGCCGTACAACCCAGCCTTCAGCGTCTTCAGCGGCAGGAGCGCGCACTTGATCCGTACGGGATTCTTGTCCAGCGGGATGCCGATTAGATCGAGCATCGCCTGCCGGTCCAAGCGCTTCGCCTCCTCCACCGGCATGCCGATCAACTCGTCGGTCAGCATCGAGGCGGCGGCCTGGCTGATAGCGCAGCCGCGCCCCATGAAGCGCGCCTCGGCGATCACGCCGTCCACGATCCGCAGGTCGAGCCGCACGCGGTCGCCGCAGAGCGGGTTGTGCTCCTCGTGCGAGATGTCCGGGTTCTCCAGCGTCCCCGCGTTGTGCGGATGCCGGGAATGCTCCAGGATCAACTCGCGGTACATGTCGTCCATAGTGCATCGCCCGCCGTGCCTGGTGTGTCCTCTGGAGCGTGGATTCAACCGACGCATCACACGCTACGCGAGCATGCTGCGCGCCTTCTCCAGCCCCGCCGCCAACCGGTCGATCTCTTCCGGGATATTGTACATATAAAACGAGGCGCGTGTCGTCGCCGGCACGTCCAGCAGCGCATGGAGCGGCTGGCAGCAATGGTGCCCGGCGCGCACCGCCACGCCCTCGCCGTCCAGCACCTGTGCCACGTCGTGCGGATGCACCCCGTCGAGCGTGAAGCTGATCGCGCCGCCGCGCGCCGCCAGGTCGGGCGGGCCGTAGAGCCGCAGCCCCTCGACGGCGCTCAGCCGATCCAGCGCATAGCCGGTGAGCGCCAGCTCGTGGGCGTGGATGCGCGCCATGCCGACCTCGCTGAGGAAGTCGCAGGCCTCGCCGAGCGCGATCGCCTCGCCGATCGCCGGCGTCCCGGCCTCGAAGCGCGCCGGCACGTCGGCGAAGGTCGTCCCTTCCAGCGTGACGGTCTTGATCATCGATCCGCCGCCAAGGAACGGGGGCATCGCCTCCAGCAGCGCCCGCCGCCCCCACAACACGCCGATCCCGGTCGGGGCGCACATCTTGTGCCCACTGAACGCCAGGAAGTCGATGCCGAGCGCCTGCACGTCCACCGGCATGTGCGGCACGCTCTGCGCGCCGTCCACCAGCACCAGCGCCCCGGCGTCGTGCGCCCGCGCCGCGATCTCCGCCACCGGGTTGACCGTGCCGAGCACGTTCGACTGGTGCGTCAGCGCCACCAGGCGGACGCCACGCAGCTTCGCGTCCAGATCGTCGAGCGCCAGCCGCCCCGCGCCGTCGATCGGCAGATAGTCGAGCGCTGCCCCGGTGCGCTGCGTCAGCATCTGCCACGGCACCAGGTTCGAGTGATGCTCCATCACCGTGAGCAGGATGCGGTCGCCAGGGCGCAGGTTAGCGTCGCCCCAGGCCCGTGCCACCAGGTTGATCGCCTCCGTCGTGTTGCGGACGAACACGATCTCGCGCGCGCTCTGTGCGTTGAGGAAGCGCGCCACCTTGCCGCGCGCCCGCTCGTAGGCGAAGGTCGCCTCTTCGCTCAGCCGGTAGACGCCGCGGTGGACATTGGCGTTGTAGCGCCGGTAGTAGTCCTCCAGGCATTCGATCACCCGGCGCGGCTTCTGCGACGACGCCCCGCTGTCGAGATAGGCCAACGGCCGCCCGTTCACCTCCTGCTGCAGGATGGGGAACTCGCGCCGCAGCGCCAGGATGTCGAATTGGGTCAGGCTCATAGCGAGTGATAATAATTGAGACGTGGCGGCGTGTGCCCACTCACGCAATGCATCACAGCTAAGAAACTATCTCAAAACTCTGTTGCCGCCAGACGAACGGAGCGGCGATACCAAATCCATCCACACGCGAGCTTGAGCAGCCCGAGGTAGTTCGATGCTTTCTTGTCGTAGCGCACCAGAATGGCGCGACACGTGCTTA
>JBHOQX010000060.1:0-24087 GCA_042408595.1 Roseiflexaceae bacterium
TCAGGATGCAATGGCCAAGGCGGGACTGCCGTCCGATGGCAAGATTACGCTCTACGATGGCCGCAATGGCGAGCCTTTCGATAATCCAGTGACGGTTGGCTATATCTATATGTTGAAGCTGGCACACCTTGTCGAAGACAAGATTCATGCTCGCTCGACTGGACCATACTCGCTTGTTACGCAACAACCGCTCGGTGGTAAGGCACAGTTCGGTGGCCAGCGCTTCGGTGAGATGGAAGTGTGGGCGCTCGAAGCGTACGGTGCGGCGTATATCCTGCAGGAAATGCTGACGGTCAAGTCGGACGATGTGGTCGGACGTGTGAAGACCTATGAGGCTATCGTTAAGGGTGAGTCGATCCAGGAGGCTGGCGTACCAGAGTCCTTCAAGGTGCTGATCAAGGAGCTGCAATCGCTCGGTCTCTCGGTCGAGGTGCTGACGGCGGACGAGACGCCGGTGGAGCTGACCGAGGACGTGGATAGCGACCTGGCGGCGCTGGACGGCATCAACCTGTCGGGGATGGAGCGGGGAGAGTTCTGATCTTGAGGCTGGCGGCGTGGGGCGTGCGGCTTGTGGCGCCTTGCACGCCTCACGCTCCACGTCTCAAGCCTTACGGAGATCCAAATGCTCGAAATTAACGATTTCAACGCCATCCGCATCAGTCTGGCGTCGCCCGATGATATTTTGAGCTGGTCGAAGGGCGAGGTCACCAAGCCCGAAACAATCAACTACCGCACGCTCAAGCCGGAGCGCGATGGGTTGTTTTGCGAGCGCATTTTTGGGCCGCAAAAGGACTGGGAGTGCTATTGCGGCAAGTATAAGCGCGTCCGCTACAAGGGTGTCATTTGCGATAAATGCGGCGTCGAGGTGACGCGCTCGAAGGTGCGGCGCGAGCGCATGGGGCATATCGCGCTGGCGTCGCCCGTCAGTCATATCTGGTTTGTCAAGGGCACACCGAGCCGCCTCGGATTGCTGCTCGACATCTCGCCGCGCAACATGGAGCGGGTGATTTACTTCGCGTCGTATATCATCACCCATGTCGATGAGGAGCTGCGCGCCGCCGTGCGCGACCAGATCCAGCAGCAGTACGCCGAAAAGCGCGAGAGCATCCAGGCCGAGGCCGAGAGCAAGCGGATCCAACTGTCGTCGCAACTCACACAGGACCTGGGCGGCATGGAGAGCGCGCAGGTCTCGACGCAGCGCCGGATCGAGAGCGACTACGCCGCCCAACGCGACGAGCTGACCGCCGCCGCCGAGGCGCTACGCGCCGACCTGGAGGAGCGTGTCGGCAACCCGGCCGAGGAAGACATTATCTTCCGGGGTGTGACGCTCGTGGAAGAGGGCGAGCCGATCACCGAAAAGACGATCGACCAGCTCGACGAACTGCTCGACCAGGAACTAGACACGCTGGAGCAGAAGAAGCAGCGCGACCTGGAGGATGCCGAGCTGCTGACCGGCGCCGAGCGCGAGCGCAAGGAGTTCGAGGCGACGCAGGAGCGCGAGCGCGTACAGGAGAGCCTGCAGCGCCAGCTCGACACACTGGTGCGCGAGGAGAAGGAGAAGCTCGAACAGATCGATGGGCTGAAGGTGCGCCGCATCCTCAGCGAGGCGGAGTACCGCCAGTTGCGCGAGCTCGCGCCCGGCGTCTTCAAGGCGGACATGGGCGCCGGCGCGGTGCGCGAGATCGTCAAGATGCTCGACCTGGACCGGCTGTGCGAAGAGCTGCAGGAAGAGGTGGACAAAACCCAGGGCCAGCGGCGCAAGAAGGCGGTCAAGCGGTTGCGCGTCGCCGAGTCGTTCCGCAAGAGCGGCAACCGCCCAGAGTGGATGATCCTCACCGTCCTGCCGGTCATCCCGCCGGACCTGCGCCCGATGGTGCAGCTCGACGGCGGGCGCTTCGCGACGAGCGACCTGAACGACCTGTACCGGCGCGTGATCAACCGCAACAACCGCTTGAAGCGGCTGATGGAGCTGAACGCGCCGGAGATCATCGTCCGGAACGAGAAGCGCATGCTTCAGGAGGCGGTGGACGCGCTGATCGACAACGGCCGGCGTGGGCGGGCCGTCAGCGGCAAGGGCAAGCACCGGCTGAAGAGCCTGAGCGATATGCTCAAGGGCAAGCAGGGGCGCTTCCGCCAGAACCTGCTTGGCAAGCGCGTGGACTACTCCGGCCGGTCGGTGATCGTGGTCGGGCCGAACCTGCAGCTCCATCAGTGCGGCCTGCCGAAGAAGATGGCGCTGGAGCTGTTCAAGCCGTTCGTGATGCGGCGGCTGGTCGAGAAGGGATTCGCACACAACATCAAGAGCGCCAAGCGGATCGTCGAGCGCGTGCGCCCGGAGGTCTGGGACGTGCTCGAAGAGGTCATCCAGGACTACCTGGTGCTGCTCAACCGCGCGCCATCGCTGCACCGCCTGTCGATCCAGGCGTTCGAGGCCAAGCTGATCGAAGGGTCGGCCATCCAGCTGCACCCGCTGGTCTGCGCCGCCTTCAACGCCGACTTCGACGGCGACCAGATGGCGGTGCACGTGCCCCTCTCGCGCAAGGCGCAGGACGAGGCGCGAACCCGCATGCTCTCGAAGTACAACCTGCTCTCGCCGGCACACGGCGAGCCGATCATCACGCCGTCGCAGGATATCGTGCTCGGCTGCTACTACCTGACAATGGTGCGGGATGGCGCGAAGGGTACGGGCAAGACCTTCGCGACGCCGGACGAGGCGATGCTGGCATACGAGAAAGGGTTCCTGGATATCCAGGCCCCGATCTGGGTGCGTATGAATGGCGCGATCGTCGGCCAGAACGACCGCGGCATGCGCCAGCTCGAGCCGGCGGCGGACGGCACACCTCGCATGCTGTTGGAGACGACCATCGGCCGCATGATTTTCAACGATGCCCTGCTGCCCCCCCTGCGCTACCGCAACCAGGTGATCCCGAAGAAGGGGCTGAAGGAGATCATCGCCGACTGCTACAAGTACTACACCAACCTGCGCAACCTGACGGCGGAAGATCTCGACAGCATCCGCCAGATGTACGGCGACCGCCACCCGGACGACCTGGCGCGCTTCTTCGGCTCGGAGCGAACGGCGGAGCAGGCGGACAAGATCAAGACGCTCGGTTTCAAGTACGCCACGCTCGGCGGCATGACGGTCGGCATCAACGACATCGAAGTGCCGCCGCAGAAGGCCCAGATTCAGGCCGAGTCGAACGCGCGGGTGGCCGATATCGAAAAGCAGTACCGCCGCGGCCTGATCACCGCCGAAGAGCGCTACCGCCAGATCGTCGAGATCTGGCAGGAGGCGACCAAGGCGACGACCGATGCGGTCAAGAACAACTTGAACCCGTTCGGCCCGGTCGCAATGATGGCAAACTCAGCGGCGCGCGGTAACATCAGCCAGATCAGCCAGATGGCCGGCATGCGCGGCCTGATGTCCGACCCGAACGGACGGATCATCGAGCAGCCGATCAAGTCGAACTTCCGCGAGGGCCTCTCCGTGCTCGAGTATTTCATCTCGACGCACGGCGGGCGCAAGGGCCTGGCCGACACCGCGCTGCGCACGGCGGACGCCGGCTACCTGACCCGCCGCCTGATCGACGTGGCGCAGGACACGATCGTCACCATCGACGACTGCGAGACGGACGAGGGCGTATGGATGCACCGCGCCGACGACAACGAACTGCTGCTCGACCTGGAGAAGCGGATCGTCGGGCGGGTGCTGGCCGCCCCGGTGGCCCACCCGGCGACGGGCGAGCTGCTGGCGGAGCGGAACCAGGAGATCGACGAGGAGCTGGCGGCCCTGTTCAAGAGCGCCGGGGTGGACAATGTCTTCGTGCGCTCGCCGCTCGCCTGCCAGGCCGAGCACGGCATCTGCCGCCTGTGCTACGGGCGCAATCTGGCGACCGGCAAGCTGGTCGAGATCGGCGAGGCGGTCGGCATCATCGCTGCGCAGTCGATCGGCGAGCCGGGCACGCAGCTCACGCTGCGGACGTTCCACACCGGCGGTGTAGCCTCGGTGGACGACATCACGCAGGGTCTGCCGCGCGTGCAGGAGATCTTCGAGGCGCGCACGCCGAAGGGCAAGGCCATCCTGGCCGAGATCGACGGCGTGGTGGAGATCGTTCGCGACGGCGAGACGCGCAAGATCCGCATCGTCTCCAGCGAGGTCTACACCGACGAGCACGAGCTGCCGGCGCACTACACGCTGCTGGTCGCGGACGGCGCGGAGGTGGCCGAGGGCCAGCTGCTGGCCGAGAGCAACCGGGCCGACCTGGGCGGCGCGCCGATCGTGGCGCGGCTGGCGGGCCGGGTGCATGTCGACCAGGCGGCCGGTACGCTGGTGGTGGTGCAGGAGGACCGCACCGAGAGCGAGGTGACGGTGCCGCACACCGCGCGCCTCCGGCCGGGAATCGAAAACGGCACGCGGGTGCGGGCCGGCCAGCACCTGACCGACGGCTCGGCCGATCCGCAGGAGTTGCTGGAGCTGCAGGGCAAAGAGGCGGTGCAGCGCTACCTGGTGAATGAGGCACAGAAGGTTTATCGCTCGCAGGGTGTCGAGATCAACGACAAGCATATCGAGATCATCGTGCGCCAGATGCTGCGGCGGGTGCGGATCGAGGAGCCGGGCGATACCGGACTGCTGCCGGGCGAGCTGATCGATGCCACTGAGTTCCAGCGGATGAACGCGGCGATCGTCAGCCAGGGTGGCGAGCCGGCCACCGCGGCCACCGTGCTGCTCGGCATCACCAAGGCGTCGCTCACCACCGACAGCTTCCTGGCGGCAGCTTCGTTCCAGAACACGACATGGGTGCTGACGGAGGCGGCGATCAACGGCGCGGTGGACTATCTGCGCGGCCTGAAGGAGAATGTCGTGATCGGCAAGCTCATTCCGGCCGGGACGGGGATCGAGAAGCGCAGGCAGCTTGCCGAGGAGATGATGGGCGAACTGGCCGGCGATGGCCGCGCCCAGGCCACGGCGACGCTACCGACACGGCAGGACGCCGAGGCGCTGTTTGGCGGCGCGGCGCTGTCCGAGGAGGATCGCAAGATTCGCGAGGCGTTGCGCGTGCTGCTGGAGGAGGCCGAGCCGCGCTCCGACGACGCGGCCTTCGCCGCGGAGTATGGGTTCGGCGAGGGCGCCGGCGCCGGCAACGGCTTCGATGCGGACGCGGACGAGGGGCCGGACGCTCCCGTGGACGAGGGCGAAGCGTGACGCAACCGAACCGAAGGTGAGACGCGGGCAGGGGCGGGGCCATCCCGCCCCTGCCTGTTTATTTCCGCCTAGCCGTTCCGCCGGGCGAACTCGTCCATGAACGCCGCCAGCGCGGCGCAGGCCTCCTGGCTCAGCGCGTTGTAGAGCGAGGCGCGGATGCCGCCGACCGAGCGATGCCCCGCCAGGCCGACCATGCCGGCGGCCTCGGCCTCGGCGACGAAGCGCTGCTCCAGCACCTCGCTTGGCAGACGGAAGGTAACGTTCATCAGCGAGCGACTCTCACGCTCGGCGTGGCCGCGGTAGAATCCGCCGCTCCGGTCGATCGCGTCGTACACCAGCGCCGCCTTGTGCGCGTTGCGCCGCCCCATCCCCTCCAGCCCGCCCATCTCCTCGATCCAGCTCAGCACCAGGCTGAGCGCGTAGACGCCGAAGGTCGGCGGGGTGTTGTAGAGCGAGTTGTGTTGCGCGTGCGTCGCGTAGCGCAGCATCGTCGGCACGCCTGGGTTCGTGCGCTCCAGCAGGTCCTCCCGGATGAGCACCGCCGTGACGCCCGACGGGCCGAGGTTCTTCTGCGCCCCGGCGTAGATCAGCGCGAAGCGGCCGGCGTCCAGCGGGCGCGACATGAGGTCGCTGCTCATGTCCGCAACGACCGGGCGGTCGCCGGTATCCGGCCATGCGTGCCACTGGACGCCCTGGATTGTCTCGTTCGACGTGAGGTGGACATAGGCGGCCTGCGGGTCGAGCGCGATCTCGTCGGCCCGCGGCACGCGCCGGTAGCCGCCCTCGCGGGTGCTGGCGGCGATGCGCGCCTGCCCGAGCGCCGCGGCCTCGTCGTAGGCCTTCTCGGCCCACGCGCCGGTGAGCAGGTAATCGGCGCGCGCACCGGGCGGCAGGAAGTTCAGCGGCGCCATGGCGAACTGCAGCGACGCGCCCCCTTGCAGGAAGAGTGCGCGGTAGCCCGCTCCGACGCCGAGCAGCCGCTTGAACGCGGCCTCGGCCTCGCGATTGAGCGCCTCGTACTCCTTCGAGCGGTGGCTCATCTCCATGATCGACATGCCGCGCCCGCGGTAGTCGCGCAGCTCAGCCTGGATCTGTTCGAGCACCGGCGGCGGGAGCACCGCCGGGCCGGCGTTGAAGTTGTAGACGGTGGTCATGGCATGGTTCCTCTCGTTTCTGTGGCGATCGCGCCCGTTCCTCGGCGGGCGACCGGCGACGGGCATCCGGGCAGGGTCACGGATCGTCGGCGGCCTCCGACCGGCGGGATGTCGCAAAGGGGCGGAACCCCTCGCCGAGCACCTCGCGCGCCTCGCCGATGATCACGAATGCGTGCGGATCGTGGCGGCTGATCAGCGCCTGCAGCAGGCTGACTTCCGAGCGGGCGACGACACAGAGCAGCACCGCCCGTGCCTCGCCGGTGTAGCCGCCCCGCCCTTCAAGGATCGTCACCCCACGCCCCAGGTCGTTGAGCAGCGCCCGCCGGATGTCATCAGGCCGGCTGGTGATGATCAGCGCCTGCTGCGCGCCGGATCCCGCCGACAGCGTGTAGTCGAGCGCGACGCTGCCGACGAAGGCCGCCAGAATAGCATAGAGCACCTTCTCCGGGCCGAACAGCAGGAAGGCCGCGGCGAAGACTGCCAGGTTCATCGCCAGCATGGAGCGGCCGGGCCGGAAACCATAGCGCAACTCCAGCAGCCGCGCCAGGATGTCGATCCCGCCGGTCGTGCCTTGCGCGCGGAACACCAGCCCGACGCCGATGCCGTCCAGCAGGCCGCCGTAGAGGGTGTACAGCAGCGGGTCGGCGGTCACCGGTCGCATAAGGGGGGCGAGCGCGTCGATCGCGACCGCCATCACCACCGTGGCGTAGATCGTCCGCGCGCCGAAGACCAGCCCGCCGAGCCGGCGCCAGCCGAGGACGAAGAGCGGGATGTTCGCCAGCAGCGTCACGGCACCGATCGGGGTCCCGATCGCGTCGCGCAGCATGATGGCGGCGCCGGTGATGCCGCCGGTCACGACGTTATTGGGCGCAAGGAAGAGATTGACCGCCGCAGCGACCAGCACTGCGCCCACGGTCATGAGCGCGTAGTCGCGCAGGATGGGCCAGTACGTTCGCGCACGCATGCTCGCACCCAGCGGCGCGCCGACACGCTGGCACGGTAGCTGCGCCACCGCCGGTTCGCGTGTCAGCGTGCCATCATCTCAGGCTTCCCGCCCCACGCTCCAGCGCAGGTAAGCTTCGATAAACGGGTCCAGCTCACCATCGAGGACCGATTGGACATCGCTCGTCTCGTAATCGGTGCGGTGATCCTTGACGAGCGTGTAGGGGTGCAAGTAGTAGGTGCGCATCTGGCTGCCGAAATCGGCCTGGCGGTGCTCGCCCTTGAGCCGGGCGCGCTCCTCGCGCTGGCGCTGCAGCTCGCGCTCCAGCAGGCGGCCGCGCAGGACGCGCATCGCCGTCTCCTTGTTCTGGAGCTGCGAGCGCTCGTTCTGGCAGGTGACGACGATCTGCTCCGGTGTGCCGGGCTTGTAGGTGATGCGAACGGCGGAGTCGGTGGTGTTGACGCCCTGGCCGCCGTGGCCGCTGGAGCGGTACACGTCGATACGCAGGTCTTCCGGCTTGATCGTCACTTCCGGCGCGTCATCCACCTCCGGCAGCACTTCGACCAGCGCGAACGAGGTCTGGCGGGTGTTGCCGGCGTTGAACGGCGAGAGGCGGATGAGCCGGTGCACGCCGGCTTCGGCTTTGGCGTAGCCGTAGGCATACGGCCCGCGCAGCTCGATCGTGGCGCTCTTGATGCCGGCCTCTTCTCCCTCGCTCTCGTCGATCAGCGTCGCCTGGAAGCCGCGCTGCTCGGCCCAGCGCAGGTACATCCGCAGCATCATCGCCGCCCAGTCTTGCGCGTCGGTGCCGCCCATGCCGGCCTTGATCGACAGAAAGGCGTCGCGGTCGTCATACGGGTTGTTGAGCAGGACGGCGACTTCCAGCTCGTCCATGGCGCGCGCGGCGGCCCAGAGCTCGGCGGCCAGTTCGGCGCGGAGCGAGTCGTCAACTTCGTCTTCGGCCAGTGCGAGAAACTCCGCGAGGGTGGTCAGCCGGCGGTCGAGGTCGGCCCAGCGCTCGACCTCGGCCTTAAGTTGGCTGAGCCGCTGCATCAGCCGCTGCGCCTCGGCCGGGTCGCTCCACAGGTTCGGGGCGGAGGCGCGCTCTTCCAGCGCGGCGATCTCCTGCTGTTTGCCGGCGAGGTCAAAGCCGCCCCCGGACGCTGTCGTAGCGCGCCCGCAGGGCCTCCAACTCTGCTGTCATGTTCTTGGTTGGCATGTGTCTTCCTGTCAGGGAGTTCGCCAGAGGGCTTTGCCCTCCTGAGAAGCTATCTGAAGCGCGAGATCTGGCGGGCCGCGTCATGCAACACTGGCTCATACGCACGTACCGTGCAGGCCCGCCCTCCACTCTGGGAGAGAGGGCAGGGGGTGAGGGCCGCGGGAGCCCGGCCGCGTCGGCAGAAACACCTGCTCCACAAAGGGCTGCACCCCCCAAGATTCTTTTTCGTCGCCACGCAGGACATCTGGCCATGCACGTGGTCTTGGGGGCCAGCAGCCCCCTCCTTCCCCAAAAAGCGTTTCAGGCAGCCTCCGAGAACCTATCCACTTCCGCGACCATCGCCGGCAGCACAGCGGCGACATCATCGCGGATGATCACATCCGCCCGGTCGTCCAGGTGGGTCGCCCCGCGGTTGACGATGACCAGGCGGGCGCCGCGGCGCAGCGCCAGGTGCGGCAGGTCGCCGGCCGGGCAGACCTCAAGCGACGTGCCGGCGATGATCAGGGCATCGCACTGCTCCAGGGCGCGCTGCGCCAGCCAGAAGACGCCTCGGGGCAGCGCCTCGTCGAACAAAACGATGTCCGGCTTGATGGGGCCGCCACAGCTGCAGCGGGGCGTCGCCCCGGCGTGCACCCGCTCGCAGACATACCCGGCCGGCACGCACTGGCCGCAGGTGGCGCAGGATGCGTGGCGCAGGCTGCCGTGCAACTCGTACACCTCGCGTGAGCCGGCGCGCTGGTGCAGCCCGTCGATGTTCTGCGTTACCACTGCACGCAGCCGGCCGCGGCGTTCCAGTTCGGCGAGCGCCACGTGCGCCGGGTTGGGCTGTGCAGCCGTGATGCGCGCGAGCAGCGGCGCGAACCAGCGGTAGAACCGTCCTGGATCGGCGAAAAACCCGCCCAGCGAGGCGACCTCGGCCGGGTCGTCGCGCTGCCAGAGGCCGCCGTCGCCGCGGAAGTCCGGGATGCCGGAGGGCGTGCTGATACCCGCGCCGGTGAGCGCGACCACCGCCCGCGCCTCGCGCAGGATTCGAGCGGCTGCGATGACGCTGTTCTGATCCATCTCTTCGGTGTGAGCGCTGCCCGCCCCGTTGCGGATCGCCAACTGCGATTGTACCATTGCTTCGGTGGCGGCGCAACGCCGCGTCGGGCTATAATGCGGCAACCGCCGTACCTTGCGCGGGTAGCCTCAGACGCGGGCTGACACAGAGGAGATAAGTGGTAGGGGGCGCCGGCCGCTACCCCTCGCGAGATCCCGCAGCGCTTGAGGGGGAGGCGGCAGGCAGGGGATGGGAGGCGCTGCGCCTGGCAAGCGCCAAATGAGAGGGAACGACGATGTGGGTCTGTGTGTATTGCTCATCGAGCGATCATCTGGCACCGGAGTATTACGCCGCGGCGCGCGAACTGGGGGTCGGGCTGGCGCAGCGCGGCTGGGGGCTGGTCTACGGCGGCGGCAGCATCGGGATGATGGGCGCGCTGGCGCGAGCCGTGCACAGCGCCGGCGGTCAGGTGATGGGTGTGATCCCGCAAGCGCTGTTGGACCGCGAGGTCGGCTACCTGGAAGCCGATGAACTGGTCGTCACCACGACTATGCGCGAGCGCAAGCGCCTGATGGACGAGCGGGCCGAGGCGTTTGTGACGCTCCCCGGCGGCTTCGGCACGCTGGAAGAGTTGCTGGAGATCCTGACACTCCGGCAGCTCGGCTACCACAACAAGCCGATCATCATCGTGAACCTCAGTGGCTACTTCACCCCGCTGCTCGAACAGTTCGAGCGAATCTTCGCCCAGCAATTCACCGCGCAGCGCTTCCGCGACCTGTACACGGTCGTCTCGACCATCGAGGAGGCGTTCAGCGCGCTGGAAGCGCTAGGGCGGTGAGCGGCGGTTGTTCGCGCACCGTCTCCGCCCCCAGCGCCTCCGCTGCGAGCGTTGCAGGGAACCTCCGAGCGACGGGGAACGCGTGCCCCGCGCCTCGCAGTGAACGTTGCCCGCTCTTCCTGCGCACACCTCTTGACAACCCGTCGTCGCAGAGATATAATGCAAAATGAGTTTAGGTAATCCTAAAATTTTACTTTTGGTTTCAGTGCTATGCACCACAGGTGGCACAAAATCACGGCGATAGGTCAGCGAGGCCTGGCTGCCGCGCTTGTCCTGCTGGCGCTCGCCGCCTGCGCTCCGGCAGAGCTGCGCGATGTTCCGCTCGCGGAGCGGCCCATCCGTGTCGTAACGACCGTCGGCATGGTCACCGACCTTGTCCAGCAGGTAGGCGGCGAGCGGGTGCAGGTGACGGGCCTGATGGGGCCGGGGGTCGATCCACACCTCTATAAGGCCAGCGAGGGTGATGTGATCAAGCTGGCGAACGCCGACATCGTCTTCTACAACGGGCTGCACCTGGAGGCGAAGCTGGCCGAGGTCTTCGAGCGGATGGGCGGGCGTGTGCGCACGGTCGCCGTGACAGATTATATCGACCGGGCGAAACTCAATGCCCCCCCCGAGTTCGAAGGCAACTACGACCCGCACGTCTGGTTCGACGTGACGCTGTGGATGACCACGGTGGACCGGGTACGCGACGCGCTCAGCGAGATCGACCCGGGGAGCGCCAGCTACTACCGGGCCAACGCCGCTCGCTACCGCGCCGAGCTGGAGTCGCTGGACGCCTACGTGCGGGCGCAGGCGGCACGCGTGCCGCCCGAGCAACGCGTGCTGATCACCGCACACGATGCCTTCAACTACTTCGGACGGGCGTACGGTTTCGAGGTGCGTGGTCTGCAGGGCATCAGCACTGCCGCCGAGGCTGGCACCGCCGACGTCCAGGACCTGGCCCGCTTCATCGCCGAGCGTCGCATCCGGGCGATCTTTGTCGAGTCGTCGGTGCCGCCGCGGACGATCGAGGCAGTGCGGGCCGCCGTGCGCGCCCGTGGCTGGGATGTCCGGATCGGCGGCGAGCTCTTCTCCGACGCCATGGGCACACCCGGCACGCCGGAAGGAACGTATGTCGGGATGGTGCGGCACAACATCGATACCATCGTCGGGGCGCTGGTGGGGAATGAGGCGGCGAGCGGCATGGCCTACAGCCGCTGAATAGCTGATGGACGCGAGGGAAGGAATATGGTTGCGCAGCAAAACGCGATTGATGTCAACGACCTGACCGTCGCCTATCGCGACAAGCCGGTGTTGTGGGATGTCGACCTGAGCGTGCCGGGCGGTGTCCTGGCGGCGATCGTCGGCCCGAACGGCGCCGGCAAGACAACGCTGATCAAGGCGATCCTGGGGCTGGTGCGCCCGGCCGCCGGCCAGGTGCTGATCTACGGCCGGCCCTACGCCGAGCAGCGCCGGCTCGTCGGCTACGTGCCGCAGCGCGGCAGTGTGGATTGGGACTTTCCGACGACCGTGCTGGACGTGGTGATGATGGGCCGCTACGGTGCGCTCGGCTGGCTGAAGCGCCCGGGCCGACGCGAGCGCGAACAGGCGCTCGCCGCGCTGGAGCAGGTCGGTATGGCGCAGTTCGCCGAGCGGCAGATCAGCCAGCTTTCCGGCGGGCAGCAGCAACGCGTCTTCCTGGCGCGTGCGCTGGCGCAGGACGCCCAGGTGTACTTGATGGACGAGCCGTTCGTCGGCGTAGACGCCGTGACGGAGCGGGCGATCGTCCAGATTATGCGGACGCTGCGCGACGCCGGCAAGACCGTGGTCGTCGTGCATCACGATCTGCAGACGGCGCGAGAGTATTTTGATTGGGCGGCGCTGCTGAACGTCCGGCTGATCGCCGCCGGCCCGATCGCCGAGGTCTTCAACGAGCACAATCTGCGGCTGACCTACGGCGGACGGATCGGCTTCCTCGGCGCGCTAGGTGTGGCGCCGGCGCCGGCCACGCCGGCTCAGGCCACCGGCGGAGACTAGCCATGGAACTCCTGTATAACCTGCTGTTCGACTACACCCTCCGCACCGTTGCGCTCGGCACAGCCGTGTTGGGCCTGGTGAGCGGCGCGCTCGGCGCGTTCGCTGTGCTGCGCCGGCAGAGCCTGCTCGGCGATGCGATGTCGCACGCGGCGCTGCCGGGGGTGGCGCTCGTCTTCCTGCTGACCGGCGCGAAAGAGACGTTGCCGCTGATGATCGGCGCAGGGATCGCCGCCTGGGTCGCAGCCCTGGTGATGATGGCGATCATCCGCTCCTCGCGCGTGCGTGCCGACAGCGCGCTCGGGATCGTGTTGTCGGTGTTCTTCGGCCTCGGTATGGTGCTGCTGACGTTCATCCAGCGCCTGCCGAATGCGAACCAGGCCGGCCTCGACCGCTTCCTGTTCGGTCAGGCGGCCACGCTGCTGCAGAGCGATGTCATCACGATGGCGGCGGTCGGTGGTGCGGCGCTGCTGGTCATGCTGGCCTTCTGGAAAGAATTCAAGCTTCTCAGCTTCGACGGCGAATACGCTGCCAGCCTCGGCCTGCGCGTGCGCCTGCTGGATGTGCTGCTGACCACCCTCCTGATCGTCGCGATCGTCATCGGCCTGCAAACCGTCGGCGTGGTGCTGATGAGCACCATGGTCGTCGCGCCGGCCGCCGCCGCCCGCCAGTGGACCGACCGACTCGGGGCGATGGTCGCGCTGTCGGGGCTGTTCGGCGCACTGGCCGGGGTGGGCGGGGCGCTGATCAGCAGCGGCGCAGCCCGCCTGCCCACCGGCCCGACGATCGTGCTCTGCGCTAGCGCGCTGGTGCTGGTGTCACTGCTGTTCGCGCCCAACCGCGGCCTGGCGTGGGCCTGGGCGCGCGAGCAGCGCAACCGCCGGCGGCTGGTGGTCGTTGAGTGAGCCAGGCGGAGCAGGTAGCATGACACAGCCACAACTTGAAATTCAACTGATCGCCGCGATCACCGCCGCGGCCTGCGCCCTGCCGGGTGTCTTTCTCGTCCTGCGACGCATGGCCCTGATGAGCGATGCGATCAGCCACGCCATCCTGCTCGGCATCGTGCTGGCGTTCTTCGTCACGCGGAATCTCGCGTCGCCCTGGCTGGTGCTCGGCGCGGCGGGCGCCGGCGTGCTGACTGTCAGCCTGGTCGAGCTGCTGCACCGCACCAACCTGGTGCGCGAGGACGCCGCCATCGGGCTCGTCTTTCCGTTGTTGTTCAGCATCGGCGTCATTCTGATCTCACGCTATGCTGGCAATGTGCATCTGGACGTAGACGCAGTGCTGCTTGGGGAGCTGGCGTTCGCGCCGTTCAGCCGGCTGGCGATCGCCGGCTACGACCTCGGCCCGCAGTCGCTCTGGTTGATGGGCGGCATTCTGGCGCTGAACCTGGCGCTCATCATCGCCTTCTACAAGGAGCTGAAGCTCGCAACCTTCGACGCCGGGCTGGCCGCGGCGCTCGGCTTCACGCCGGCGCTGGTGCACTACGGCCTCATGTCGGCCGTCTCGGTCACGGCGGTCGGCGCGTTCGAGGCTGCCGGCTCGGTGCTGGTCGTCGCGTTGATGATCGCCCCGCCGGCCGCCGCCTACCTGCTGACCGACCGGCTGCCGCGGATGATCGGGCTCAGCGCCCTGATCGGCGCGGGCAGCGCGATCAGCGGCTACTGGCTGGCGCACCTGCTCGACGCCTCGATCGCCGGCTCGATGGCAGCGATGACGGGCGTCTGCTTCGCACTGGCGTGGCTCCTCGCGCCGGAGCGCGGACTGGTGGCGCTGGCGCTGCGGCGGGCGCGGCAGCGGCGCGAGTTCGCCCAGACGATGCTCGCCATCCACCTGCTACACCACGAAGGCCGGCCCGACGAGGCCGCCGAGAGTCGCGTCGCCTCGATCAACGAGCACCTGCGCTGGGAGCAGGCGTTCGCCGCCGAGATCGTGCGGCTGGCCGAGCGCCGCGGGATCGTCCAGCGGCGGGGCGAGGCGCTGGCGCTTACCGAGCAGGGGCGGGCGCTGGCCGAGCAGGCGCTGGTGACATGAGCGCCGGCCGAAATGGTTGTTGCAAAACCAAAAAGGTGTGCTATAATCGCTGCATCTCCTTCTCCTCTCTTCTCTTGCCTGGGGGGTCTGGTTCGCCAGGCCCCTCAGGCATGTTGCCTGCCGGCCGCTGCGGCGGGCGGCGAAGCCGGAGGGTGAGGCTTCACCCGGCCCACGCCGCGCCCCGGCCCCCAGGAGGCCACCATGACAGCGTTCACCCCCGGCGATCCGCGCGCGGTCGAGCTTGCGCCGGGGCTGGTCTTCGCGCCCGGCCCCGGCTGGCGTGGCAACGCCACCGCCGCGCCGGGCGGCGCGGTGCTCGGCGCGAGCCCGGCCGCCGACCCGGCCGCCGGGCTGGAGCTGTTCGAGCCGGAGGGGCCGCCGATCGCGCTCGATGTGACGATCGCGCCGCCGGCAGTGCTCGGCGAGGAGCCGCAGCCGGGCGAACTGGTGTACACGCCCGCCGAGCCGGAGGCGGTCTACGCGCTGCTTCAGGCAATCGAGACGCCGGATGGCACGGTCTACGATTTCACCCTGCCGCGGCCGGTCCAGGGCGGCGGGGTGCTCGGCGGGGGGGCCGCCGCGGCGCTACGCTTCCCGGTCAACCCGCTGATCGGGCCGCCGCCGCCCGCCCCGGCGACGCTCGGATTCGAGTCGGTCGTCGGCGGGTTCATCGGGGATCTGATCGCCCGGCGGGTGCTGCGGATCGTGCGCGCGCCGCTCGACCGCGCGCTGCGCCAGGCGGTGGCGCAGGCCGAAGGCGCGCCGCAGGTGCTGGCACTGCGCCGCGAGTCAGGGGCATTCCAACCGCTGGAGAGCGTGGAGGCCTGGCGGGCGCTCATCCCGTCCGGCGGCGAGCGGCGCGTGCTGCTGTTCATCCACGGCTTCGCCAGCTCCACCGCGCGCAGCAGCGGCGCGGCCTTCCTGCCGGCCCTGGCCGCCGGCTACGACGCGGTGCTGGCCTACGACCACCCGACGCTGGCGACCAGCCCGCTGGACAACGCCCTGGCGCTGCTGGAGCGCGTGCCGGAAGACCTGCACCTGTCGGTCGATCTGGTGGCGCACAGCCGCGGCGGGCTGGTGGCGCGCAGCCTGGTCGAACTGATCGAGCCGTTGGAGCGCTTCGCACCGCGGCGTCTGGTCACCTTCGGCTCGCCGCACGCTGGCACGGAGCTGGCGAACCGGGCGCGTTGGGACCGGCTGGTGTCGGTGTTGATGACCGGGGCGAGCTGGCTGGCTGCGGTCGCCGGGTGTGCCGTGCCGATCCCCAAGGTGATCGAATGGGTGCTGAAGGCCGCCGCACAGAGTATGTTCGACCTGCCCGGCGTCGCGGCGATGGCCCCGCCCGATGGACCGGACGGCAACCCGTTCCTGGCGGCGCTGAACGCCGCCGCCCCGCCCGGCGCGTCGCAGGAGCGGGTGCGCTACGCTGCGGTCGCCTCCGCCTTCAGTCTCTTCGGCCCGCGCCGCGTGTCGATCGCCGAGGCGCTGACCGCGATGGCGGCGCAGGCATTCATCGGCCAGCCGAACGACCTGGTGGTGCCGACGCAGAGTATGAGCGCGATCGACGCCGCGGGGACGGTGCCTGCCGACCGCGTGCTGCGCGCCGCCGTCCCGCACTTCGGCTACTTTGCCGATGAGACGGTGCTCGCGTTTGTACGGCAGCAACTAATTGCGTAGAATGCATTTCAGCCAGGTTGGCTGACTTTTATTTCCGTAACTTCAGCACAACGAACAAGACTGTCAAAAAGATAGTCGTAACCGTTCACGACCCCGGCCGAACCGAGTGAGTTGACAGGCGCGCGAACCACTGGCACACTCACGTCTATGGATGACCTGCCGCAACGATTGGGGATCCCCGAAGCCGATTGGGCGCGCACACCGACGAGCGTCCAAGCCGTGGTGCGTGCACTCGTGCAGGTGGCGCAGGATCAGCAGCTTCAGCTTCAAGCCGCACTGGAGCAGATCGCCACGCTCCAGCAGCGGGTGGCCGACCTGGAAGCACGCCTCAACCAGCACTCGCAGAACTCGTCCAAGCCCCCGTCTTCTGACCCACCCTCAGCTCCGCCGCGGCCAGCCCGCGTCCCACGTGGTCGGCAGGCGGGTGGGCAGAAGGGTCATCCGCGCCACGAGCGGCCGGACCCTGAACCCGACCACATCGATGCCGTCCGCGACCACTTCCCGGCGCAGGGTCCACAGTGCCTGACCGACCTTGCCGACCGGCGGCCCGAGGTCGGTGCTCCCCAGATCCACTTCGAATGGGAGCTGCCGCAGATCCGGCCGTTCATCACCGCTCACCACTATCACACCGTCTGCTGCCCCGGCTGTGGTGATCTGGTCACGGCCGAGCGCCCGCCGGATGTACCACCCGGGGCCTTTGGCGCACGGGCCGCGGCCGGCGTGGCGCTCCTCCACGGCGACTATCACCTGAGCCATCGCGCCATCAGGCGCCTGTTCGTCGACTTCTTCGGCTTCCCGATCAGTCTCGGCGGCGTCGTGGAGCTACAGCAGGTGGCGAGCACGGCGCTCGCCCCGGTGTACCAGGCCATCCGCACCGTCGTGCAGCAGCAGGATCGTGCCAACCTCGACGAGACTGGCTGGAAGGAGGGCGGCCGCCGCTGCTGGCTGTGGACGATGGTCACGAGCAGCGCAACTGCCTTCCTAATCCATCCCAGCCGTGCCGGACCGGCGCTCCGGCAGCTGATCGGGGCAGAGTTCGCGGGTATCGCCACCTCTGATCGCCATCGGCCGTACCTGGCGCTCGACCCGGCCCGTCACCAACTGTGCGGGAGTCATCTCGTGCGCAACTTCCAGGCGCTGGTCGACCGCGGCGGTCGTCCGGCGATCTGGGGCGCGGACTTGCTGGCGCGGAGCGAGCTGGTCTTTGCGCTCTGGCATCGCTTTCGCGACGGCCAGATCGACCGCGTCACGCTTCAGGCGGCTATGGCGCCGCTTCAGGCGGCCATGCATGCGCTGCTGGTAGCCGGCTCGCGGCGAGTCGACGCGCCGGAAGGATTGTGTGCCGAGTTGCTCGCCCATGAAGCGGCCCTGTGGACGTTCGTGCGCGAGGAACGCGTGGAGCCGACGAACAACGCCGCCGAACGGGCGCTGCGCAGCCCGGTGCTGTGGCGGAAGGGCTGTTTCGGCACGCAGAGCGACGCCGGCAGCCGCTTCGTCGAGCGCATCCTCAGCGTCAGTGCCACGTGTCGTCAACAGCAGCGCCATCTCCTGTCCTTCGTCACCGATGCGATCCGTGCGCTGTGGGCTGGAACACCTGCCCCACTGCTCGTGCCGATCCCACTTCCGTCACCCTCGTGAACGGTTACAATACCTGTATTCTATCCATGACTTGTCAGAGTAGCTATCACAGCGATTGGCAGCCTCATAAAAAAGTCAAGCTTCCAGTTGCCAGCCCCATCCCATTTCTCTGACTGCACAATTAACGGAGTTGCGATTCCGAGACGGCGCCCGTCCGAATACTCGTACAATAGTCTTCATCATTAGCACTATGTCCAGTGCCTGATAAATGGATGAGCTTGTTGTGCAACCGAGGATTGCCGTGGTCGTGGTTCGTTGCATAGGCAGGAGAAATAAGCAGTACTGCGAATATGCCAAAGATCATCAACCAAGCTATACGTAATGCGTTTCTTATCATAACAGTTGTTTCTCGCTTAGGCATGGTGGCACCTCATCGAAAACCTCTATCTTTGAGTTGTTGTGAAGGGCGATTGGATTTAGCTGCAACTCCATTCTACGCTATCATCTCACCATGTCTAGATGTGGATTTCCACACTCTTCAGCGTGCTCTCACATCCACCCCTGACGTATCGCGAGCGCAACCGCTTCGGCCCGTGAGGTCGCGCCGAGCTTGCGAAAAACATTGCCGAGCCGCTTCGCCACCGCCCTCTCGCCGATGCGTAGCCGCACGGCGATCTGCGGTTTGTAAAGCCAGCGGCTATCAAGCGAAGAACATCCTGCTCGCCCGCCGTGAGCGCTGATGGCGCGCTTGCCTGTGTGTCCCCGGCGGCGGACCCCGGTGCATCTGTCGCTTCCGCCTCCTGCGCCCGGTAACGCCGCCAGACCTCCGCTGGCGCGGTCAGGTCGTGGACGCTGAGGAGTGTGCCGCGCAGCCGCCCGGCTTCATCGCACAGCGGCCCCCAGGCCATGTGGTAGACGAACGGCCCAAACAGCCGCTCGCCCGTCACCGTCTCGCCGGCCAGCGCGCGCCGCGCATCGTCGAGCAGGTCGGGCAGCCCGGCGAGCAGATCGGCCGCCTGGTACCCGCAAATCAACTCCGCAGGTATCGAGCGAGCCGCCGCGCCCGCGAGAAGCCACAGCGTCCCGGCAGTGTCGAAGATGCAGACCGTCGCCGGCAGGTTGGTGAGGCAACCGCGTTCGTGCTCAAGGCTGGCAAGCAGGGCCGCAAGCGCAGCGGGCAGCGGCGTGGTGCGCCGCCGCGGCGCCGCCGCGAAATAGCCGCAGACCAGTGCGGTGATCGCCGCAGCCAGGCGCGGATGCACCTGCGCGGCGTGTTCAGCGGAAACCGCGCCGATTACGGTTCGCGTGATTGCCACGATGGAGCGGTTGAGCGCCTCGGGCTGCTTGTCGCATAGACGGGCCAGCCCGGCACCCGCGGCGCGTGTCTGGCCACTGGCTGCCTCATCATCAAGCAGCACAGCCAGCACCTGCTCCGCCAGCGCCGCGAACCGCCGGGAGACGTTAGGCACCGGGCAAATTGGTGCTATTGCCCATTGCCAGTTGCGAGCCAGATCGTCGCGTGCAGCGCGGAGTGAAGCTTCCCATGGGTCGGCGGTCGCCATTGGCAGCCTCTTGTGACTTCGCTCCGGGCTCCTGTACGAAGAACAGGCCCAGTCGGTCAGAGACTGAAGGCAAGCCAAGGATCACAATGGCTGATGAGATGCAGGATTATGTATACCACATGCGGCGAACAGGCGCAAACGTGTGCCAGAGTAGATGCAGAAAATCACCCGTTACTTTTTCGCCGATTGCGCGACGTAGTGTGTGGACTGTCACTACACAGAAGGAGCGCAACCATGCAACTCTTCCGACATCACCGCATCTGGCTCTTCGTCGGCACGCTGCTGGCGGCGCTGGCCGTCTCCGGCGTAGGGCGCGCCGCGTCGGCGTGGGCCGCTGTCTCGAGCGCACCAGCCGCCGCACCTGCCC
Source organism: Roseiflexaceae bacterium (assembly GCA_042408595.1). Taxonomy (GTDB): domain Bacteria; phylum Chloroflexota; class Chloroflexia; order Chloroflexales; family Roseiflexaceae; genus JBHOQX01. The sequence continues at coordinate 19,631 of JBHOQX010000060.1, forward strand.
CGAGCATCGATGAGATCGAGCTCGTCGGCCCGCTGACGGCGGTCGACGGCAACCGCTGGACGGTCGGCGAGGCGGTCGTTATCGTCTCGCCGGTCACGGAAGTCAAGGGCGCGCCGGCAATCGGCATGCTCGTCAAGGTGCATGCCACCCTCGCCACCGACGGCACCTTCGCCGCGCGCGAAGTCGAGCCTGCCGCTGCCGACGCTCAGGCGGGGCAGGATGACCGTGGCCAGGACGACGCCGCGCATGACCAAAACGATGACCATGGCCAGGACGCGGCCACCCCTGAACCAGGCGACGACCACAGCCACGACGCGGCCACCCCTGAACCGGGCGATGACCATGGCCAGGACACGGCCGACGATAACAGCGGGAGTGGCCGGAGCGGCGGCCACGATGATAACAAGGGCGGCAAGAGCGGTAAGGACGACTGATACCAAATTCGGAGGAAACGCTTACAAAAATGGGGAGATTTGGAGGGGCCGCAGGCCCCTCCGAGAAAGATTCTTCTCTACCTCTTTACCCGAATATGGTATGAGTAGGAATAACAGAGAATAGAGAACAACGTTGACAAGACCTTCTTCTGTTCTCTGTTGTGTGTTCTGCGATCAAGGAGTCGCCCTCGTGCAGGACGACGCTGAGCTGCTTGCCCGCGCCCGCAGCCTCGACACCGATACACTGGCCCGCATCCACGACAGCTACTACGGGCCGATCTTCCGCTATATCGCCTTTCGTGTCGGCGATCGCGAGACAGCGGAAGACCTGACCAGCGAAGTGTTCACGCGCTTTCTCGCCGGTCTGCGCGGCGGGAACGCGCCGGCGAGCACCCTACGCGGCTGGCTGTTCGGCGTTGCGGCGAATGTCGTCAGCGACCACCACCGACGTGGCTATCGCGCGCCGCGTGCCGCGCTCCACGAGGCGCTCGCCAGCGGCGACGCCGGCCCGGCGGAAGTGGCCGAGGCGCAACTCGCGCGCGAGGCGCTGCGTGACGCGTTGCGCGATCTCACGGAAGAACAGCAGCATGTCATCGCGCTGCGCTATGGGCGCGAGATGCCGATTCAGGAGGTCGCGCGGACACTCGGCAAAACCGAGGGCGCGATCAAGCAGCTGCAGGCGCGGGCGATCGCGGCGCTGGCACGGCGCATGGCCCCGGGAACGGCGGAATAATGGATCAGAATTTTGAAATCATACTGATCGAGTGCCTGGACGCGCTCGACGCCGGCGAGCCGATCGAGGGCGTGCTGGCGCGCTACCCGGCCGAGGCCGAGCGTCTTCGCCCGCTGCTGGAGACGGCGACGCTCCTGCCGGCCCTGGCGCTCGCGCCCACACCAGCGGTTCAGGCCGCCTCGCGCCGCGCCTTCCTCAACCAGGCCGGCAAGCAACAGCAGGCCCGCCGACGCCCGGTCTGGTTTCGTGGGCTGGCCGGGCTGGCCGTGGCGCTCGTGCTGGCTGTGATACTTGGCGGTGGCGTCGTCGCAGCATCCAGCGCGGCGCTGCCCGGCGATACCCTCTACCCGATCAAGCGTGGCGTCGAACAGGTGACCCTCGCCATCGCCCGCGACCGCGACCGGCTGGCCGAGCGCTACGCCCAGCGCCGGCGCGAGGAAGTTGCGGCACTCCTTGCAAACGCCCGCGCCGCCGAGATCGAATTCAGCGGCACGATCGAGCGCCTGGACGACGATCTTTTGGAGATAGATGGCCTTCCGGTGCGGCTCAGCTCCGCTACTCGGATCAGTGGCGCACCGATAGTTGGTCGAAGGGCGACGGTCGTTGGCCGTACCGAACCGGGTGGGGTCAGCGCCTCGTCGGTCACAATCGAGCCGGGCGGCCCGGCGCTCCCACTCCCAACGGCGACGCCCCAGCTGACGCCGACCGCCTTCCCAACGCTCACCCCGCGCCCGACGGCCACGCTGGCGCCAACAGCCACCCCCGCGCCGACAGCCATGCCCGAACCAACTGCCACGCCTGAGCCAACAGGTACACCCGCGCCCACGCGCCGCCCCGCCCTCCAGCCAACCGCCTCACCGGCGCCCATCGACGACCACGGCGGTCCTGCGCCGACCGACGACCACCGCGGCCCGGGGGGCGACGACCACGGCGGCTCAGATGATCGCTGAGCGCCCCATCGCACTCGTCGCCCTCTGTTCCTACCGCTCCGCCCGATGCAGCCCGCCGACCAACGCGATGATCGCCACCCCGCTCGCCCCGATCAGCACCAGCGCGGCGCGCAACGAGATCAGCTCGGCGATCCAGCCGATCAGCGGCGGGCAGATGATAAAGCCCAGGTACGCAGCGGACATCAGCGCGCCCGTAACAGCGCCGGCATTACCGGGAGCCAGCCGCGCCGCCGCGCTCAGCGCCGTGGGGATCACGCCGGCGACGCCAAGGCCCGCCAGCGCAAGCGCGGCGACCGCCAGCGGCACGCCGGGCGGCACCAGCAGCAACACCCCGCTGGCGACCAGCAGCCCGCCCGAGACGAACAGCGACAACCGCGCGCCATAGCGCGCGACCAGCGGTGCGTTCGCCAGCCGCCCGATGAACATCGCCCCGTTGAACAGGGCGAACGCCGCCCCGCCGATCAGCGCCGGCGCGCCCAGCGAGCGCAGATAGATCACCGACCAGGTGATCGCGATGCTCTCGCCGACGATGCCCATCAGCGCCAGCGCCGCAAGCAGGATGATCGCCCGGCTGCCGGCGAGCAGGCGCAGCGCCGCCAGCGGGCTGCCCGCGCCATCGGCCGGGGGCTCGGGCGGCGGGTAGCGCACCGGCAGCGTCGCCAGCAGCGCGGCGGCGCAGCAGGCGGCCAACAGCGCCAGCACGCCGGGATAGCGCCAGCCGGCGTCCAGCAGCATCCCGGCGCCGAATGCACCGACGACCGCCCCACCGCTGAAGCCGGCGTGCATCGCGTTCATCACGCTCCGGCGGGTGGCATGCTCCCAGTCGAGCGTCGCGCTGTTCATGGCCGTCTCGACCAGCCCAAAGCCCAACCCGGCGACCGCCAGCGCGCCGGCGAACGCCCATAGGCCGCCCGCCGCGGCGGTCAGCAGCAGCGCCGCGCCAAGCGCGACCAGGCCAACCGCGGCCATGCGCTTCTTGCCCAGGCCGGTAGTCAGCGCGCCGGCCTGCAGCAAGACGATCACCGAGAGCAGCGGCGAGGCGAGCTGCGTCATGCCGAACGTCGCATCGCTCAACCGCAGCGTGGCGACGATCTCCGCCCACAGCACGCCCTCGCCGCCGATAATGACCCCGATGAGCACGAAATAGGCGAGCAGCAGGGCGAGCGCCGGAGCGGGCCGCCAGCTTGCCATGCCAGCCGCGAGCGATGGTGTCACGGGCTGTTCCACGCTCCCTCACCTCGTCGCTTCAGAAAGGATTGCCGCCGAGCGGGAAGGTTGCGATATAGCGATGCCGTGGGTACGTGACCTCGACCAGGCTCGCTGCGTCCAACCGGCTGACGAACCGGGTCGGCCCGACGGCCAACTCAGCGATCACACCCGGCAGCGCCCCTGGCGTGAGGTCCTGCAATGCCAGCGTGACGTGCGGTGTCCAGGCGCCTGGCTGGGTAGTGCGGCCAGATCGCCATGTTGGTCCGCTCCAGCGCGGCGCGGAGGCAGGCATAGGCGCGCGACAGCGCCCGACTCGGCCGTACCCGCAGGAACAGCACCGGCCGCGCACTCTCGAACACACCGGGGCCATCGATCTCGACGGTGAACGGCGCGAGCGCGGCGGCCGCAGCGGTCAACGGACCGCGCAGCCGCTCCGGATCGTCGATCACGCCGACCGCATAGGTCACATGCGGGTTGGCCGCGGCGCACATTGCCCGCAGGCCGTGGCGCCGCTCCAGATGCCCCCAGATCGCCGATACCGCGCTGTGCGCCGTGCCGGTCAGGTCGGACGAAACGCCGCAGATGGTTTCCATAGCGCGTAGTCGACGAACGACCAGCGACAAAGGACGAACGTTGGTTCAACCGCTATCGAAATCAGGCACAACCAACGTTCGCCCGTCGTCCTTCGCCCTACAGACCAAGCAGCATCAGGATCAGCGCCTTCTGCACGTGTAGCCGGTTCTCGGCCTGCTCGAACACCACCGAGCGCGGGCCGTCGATCACGTCGGCGGCGACCTCCTCGCCGCGGTGGGCCGGCAGGCAGTGCATAAAGAGCGTATCGGGACGGGCCAGTGCCAGCAGTGCCGCGTTGACCTGGTAGGGCTGAAAGACCGGGCGGCGGCGCGCGGCCTCGTGCTCCTGGCCCATCGAGGCCCAGACATCGGTGTAGAGGGCATCGGCGCCGGCGACCACCTCGCCGGGGTCGGCGCTGATCGCGATCGTCGCGTCGCTCTCGGCGGCGCGCTGCTCGGCCAGCTCGACGATCTCCGGATCCGGGCGATAGTCGGGCGGGCAGGCCACACTGACGTTCACGCCCAGCGTCGCACCGAGCAGCATAAGCGAATGGCAGAC
>JBHOQX010000133.1:0-4329 GCA_042408595.1 Roseiflexaceae bacterium
GCCCCCGCCCCCGCCGCCCGCGCCCAGCCCACTGCCGCCCGCGCCGGCCCCGCCGTTGCCCCCGAGCGCCCGGTTGTCGCTGAAGGTGCTGTTCAGCACGGTCAGCGCGCCGCCGTCGTTGAAGATCGCGCCGCCCAGCCCCGGCGCGCCGCCGCCCCCGCCGCCCCCGCTCGCGCCGCCGTTCGCCCCATTGCCGCCGACCGCCCGCCCGCCACTGATCGTGACACCGTCCAACGTCAGCGCGCCGCTGCTGGCGATATGGAAGATGCGAAAATTGGGCGTGCCGCTGGCGCTGCTGCGGGCGATGGTCGTGCCGGCGCCCTGGATAGTGATGGCGCTGGTGATCTCCGGCAGCCCGGTAGGCCCGTGCGCGCCACCATCGCTCGCGCGGGGCGCGGCCAGCGTGTAGGTGCAGCCGGCCGCGAGCACGAGCGTATCCGCACCAGGCGCGCTGTTCGCCGCCTGGATCGCGCTGATCAATGCGTTCACATCGCACGGAACATTCGTCGCGGCGTGGGCCGCCGGGGTTGGGCGAGCGGCCAGCGCGAGCGCTGCCGCAAGCAGCAGCACCAGGGCCGCACGGCAGAGGGGAGCAAAAGCGTCGGGCGACATCGTCGGCACTCCTGTGAACAACCGTTGAGCGTAGCCCCAGTCTAGCGGCGCGCGCCGGATGGTGCAACTGCATTGTTCATCAAGAGGCTGACAGTTTCGTCATCAGCGGGCGCTCCGAAACGCGCCAACCGACGCGGGCAGCCATTTTTTGAGGAAAGAGATGCCCGTGCCGTGCCCACGGCTATGCCGCCATGCCTCGCGGACGGCCGGGCAGCGGCGGGGACACGGGGGCCGCCCGTCAGTTCACACGGCGCGCCGGCTTCGCCGCAGCCCGTCCAGCCGCGCGCCGCGCCGCGTTACGGGCGCGCCGCCGGGCCGGCAGAGCGGGGCGCGTCCGCTATCGTGGGCAGCAGAATGGTGATCGTGGTGCCGCGGCCGACCTCGCTCTCGGCCAGGATACAGCCACCGTGAGCCACGACGATCTGGCGGGCGATCGCTAGGCCGAGGCCGGCCCCGCCGCTGCTGCGCGCCCGCGCCGGGTCGGCCCGCCAGAAGCGGTCGAAGATGTGCGGCAGATCGTCGGCCACGATGCCCTGGCCGGTATCGCGCACCTGCAGCAGGACGCCGGGCCGGGGCGAGGAAAGGGGAAGAGCGGGAGCAGCGGAGGCGGGATGGTGCTGCTTCTTGTCGCCTTGTCGCCTGCGCTCCTTGCCGATGCGTGTGTCCGCTGTTGGCTGCCCGTCTGCCGCTCGCGCCGCCAGCGTGATGGCACCGCCCGCCGGCGTGTAGCGCAGCGCGTTGGCGACCAGGTTTGCCAGCACCTGCGCCATACGCTGCGGGTCGGCGGCGACCGCCGGGAGGTCATCGGGCGCGTCGACGCGCAGCACGACGCCCTGGCGCTGGGCGGCCTCGGCGAAGGCGGCGGCGGCGCCGGCCAGCAGTGCACGCGGGTCAGCTGGCTCCAGATAGAGAGGAAGTTGACCGGCCTCGGCCAGCGCCAGCAAGCGCAGGTCCTCGATCAGCCGTTCGAGCAGCGCCGTCTCCTCCAGCAAGCGCGCGATCTGCTCCGGCGTCGCCTGGTAGACGCCGTCCTGGATCCCTTCCAGCCGGCCTTTGATGATCGTCAGCGGCGTGCGCAGCTCGTGGGCCACGTCGGCCGTCAGTTGGCGGCGCTGGCGATCGGCGTCGGTCAGCGCGTCCGACATGGCGTTGAACGCGCGCGATAGGTCATCCAGCTCGCGCACCGCCGCCCCGCCCACTTTCACGCCCCGCTCACCCGCGGCGAGCCGGCGTGTCGCCGCGGTCATGCGGCGCAGCGGCCGGTTCAGCCAGCCGGCGAAGAGCACCGCCAGCGCGAGCAGGGCGGCCATCAGGCCCAGGCCGGTGAACAGGAACCCCCGCCCGACGCTCCAGGCGATATCGCGCGGCGGCCGCGCGCCACCGGGGCCGAACCACGGCCCCGGCCGTACCACCAACGTGCCGACCGTTTGGCCGTTGACCTCGATCGGAGCCCCCCAGGCCAGCCACGAACGCTCGATCTCGCGCCCGGCGGGAACATTCGGATCTGCGCTGGCAATAACCCGGCCCTGCGCGTCGGCCAGCACATAGCCCGCCCGTGCGTCCGGCGGTTCGGGGCGGCCGCGTGCCTGCGCCGCGGGCGGCTCGAAGGGCGGCTGGCTCAGCCGTTGCTCGATCCCCCTCCACGAGTTGCCGCTGGCGATGTACTGCTGCCGCAGCGCGGCCACATATGCCGCCTGCCCGGCGCGCAGCTCGCCGACGAGCGACGCCGGCTGCCAGATGCCGGCGGCGGCCAGACTGACAAAGGCGAGCATGCCGCACACCCCGGCGACGATCACCAGCGAAAAAGCAAGGAGCATGGTCCAGAACAGGCGCAGTTTCATGTGAGTTCTGAGTTTTGAGTGCTGAGTTCAACGTGCAGGGTGCAGAGCGCCTCGGGATGGTCCGCAGCCCCTCCCCGCACACGGGGAAGGGGTATCAGGAGCGCTGGACCCGCGCCCCAACGCCGCGGGTCCTCCCTCTCCCAGGCCGGAAGAGGGGAGCAGGGGGTGAGGGCCGCGAACTCCCAGCGCGTCGGCAGAACGACCTACCCCACCAAAGGGGGCTCCCCGCACCGCCTCGCCGCGCACGTCTTGTAAACAGTGCCCGCGGACCCTGCGCTCTGCACTTCGATAGTACGCTCACCCCACTTCTTCCGCAAACTTATAGCCAACCCCGTAGATCGTCAAGATATAGCGTGGGGTGCGCGGATCCGGCTCGATCTTGCGCCGCAGGTTCTTGATATGCGCATCGACCGTCCGGTCGAAGCCGGCGAAGCGCACGTCGTACACCAGCTCCACGAGCTGCGCGCGGGTGAACGGCCGCCCCGGCTCGCGCGCCAGCACCGCCAGCAGGTCGAACTCGGTCGCCGTCAACTCGACCAGGGCGCCGCCCCGGCGCACGCTGCGCCGCCGCAGGTCGATCTGTAGATCGCCGGCATGGAACACCCCGCTTGCATCGCCGCGGCGCGCGGTGCGGCGCAGCACGGCCCGAACACGTGCCACCAATTCGCGCGGGCTGAACGGCTTGGTGATGTAGTCATCAGCGCCAAGCTCCAACCCGACCAGCCGATCGGTCTCCTCCACCTTAGCCGTCAGCATGATGATCGGCAGATCGGCGGTGGCTGGGTCGCGCCGGAGCGCCCGTGTCACGTCCAGGCCATCCATGCCCGGCAGCATCAGGTCGAGCACCAGCAGGTTCGGGTGTTCGACGCGGGCCAGCCGCAGCGCGGCGTCGCCGTCGCCGGCGGTCAGCACGCGAAAGCCCGCGCGGTCGAGATAATCGCGGGCGATGGCGACGATATCCGGCTGGTCGTCTACGACCAGAATCGTGTGCGTAGCCATAGGTGTGTGCATTGACACGATGACACGATGACAGGGTGTGCCTCTATCGCCCGGTCACCGTGTCACCGTGTCACCCGATCACAGGCTGGTCGTCTCGCCGGTGTACGGCGGCGGCTCCGGCCCAGGCCGCGGCGGGGCAGGCGGCGCCGGCGGCGGGGTGCCGCGTCCACTGCCGCCGGACGGATTGTTGCCACGGCGGAAGAGCTTGAACAGCAGGTAGAAGACCAACCCCCACAGCAGCAGCTTCGCCAGCCCGCCGAGCAACAGGAAGGGCAAGGCGAACAGGCCGACGAACCATGGCCTGTGGACCATGAAAGCGCCGTGCTCGCCGCGTTCGTGCCACGGCCCGCGCGCGGCCGGCGGGGCCTCTGGCGGCTGTGGCCGCTCCCGCCAGAAGCCGGGCGGGCCGCCGCGTTCGTGCCACGGCCCCTGCGCGGCCGGCGGGGCGCTCACCATGACCATCTGCCGGCGCCAGCCGGCTCCAAGGCTGACAAGCGACACGACCAGCGCCAGCGCGCTGATCCCGATCGCGATCCATGCTAAACGTCGTCCGGTCTGTTCCATTTCTAAACCTCGCGTGCGTTCGATGGCGGCCGGCAGAGCCGCGCCGCCGGGCTGATGCGCGAATCATACCGCCGGAATGTGAAGGAACCTTGAAGAACTGCCGGAGTCATTCTGGATGTTGCGGGCCAAGCCCACCTCCCACGGCGCCGCACCCTTGCCAACACCGCGCGGGATGGGCAGGGCTGAGTCAACCACGGCATCGCTGGCAGTGACGCGCCACGAGCCTGCGGGCGACCAGGGGCCAAGCCGCGCGTGTTCCCGAACGTTGCCGGGGCCTGGCGATCGTCACGAAGACGCTTGTGTACAGACTTTT
>JBHOQX010000134.1:0-32709 GCA_042408595.1 Roseiflexaceae bacterium
GGTCGGCGCGGCGCCGGCGAGCGCCATGGCCGCGCCGGATGCTGCGGCGCCCGCGCCGGCTGTGGCCGCGGCGGGCCAGGCGCTCGATGCCGGGCCGGCGCCGCGCCTCGATGAGTTGCTCGGCCCCGGGCGCGTGCCGCCCGGCGGGTGAGGCCGTCACACAGGGTTCAGCCGCCGATTCGGCGGAGGCGCAGCTCATTCCTGCGGCCGACGCCAACCGTGCGTGGTTCTGGTATCATACGGACGTGCGTACCGGCCGGGGTATCCCCCTGGCCGGTTGATCTGAAACGAGCATATGATGCCAGCGGAAACCCTGCCTGCGGGGGCTATCGAAGACGTGGCCGGTCCGGTTCCGCAGTTGCCGGCGGACGCGGTGGCGACGGCCCGCCCGGACGAATCCCGCCCGGCGGACGGCGCGGCGCCGCCCGCTCCGCCGCAGGGCGATCTGCGGCGCAAGGTGCTCGGCCTGGCCTGGCCGGTGATCGGCGAAAACCTGCTCCAGACGCTGCTCGGCGTGGTAGACACGATCCTCGTCGCCGGGCTGGGCGCGGCGGCGCTGGCCGGTGTCGGCACGGCGCTCCAGGTGATCTACGTGGTCATCGCCGCACTCACGGCGCTCTCGGTTGGCGCGGCGGTGTTGGTGGCGCAGGCGTTCGGGGCCGGCGATCTCGCCGCGGCGGGGCGTGTCGCCCGCCAGGCGCTGATCTGGAGCCTGATCGTGTCGATCCCGGTCGCCGCGCTCGGCATGCTGCTGACGCCGCATCTCGTTGGGCTGTTCGGCCTCCAGCCGGATGTCGCCCGGGTGGCGATCGACTACCTCCACGTGACCATGGGCACGATCGCCACGATCATCCTGCTGCTGATCGGCGGTGGCGTGCTGCGCGGCGTGGGCGACAGCCGCACGCCGATGCTGATCACGCTGCTTGCGAATGTCTTGAATGTCGGCCTGGCGTACGCGCTGATCTACGGCCATCTCGGCCTGCCGGCGCTTGGTGCGGTCGGCAGCGCGTGGGCCACATTCCTTTCCCGGCTGGCCGGCGTTGCGATCATGCTGTGGGTGCTGTGGCGCGGGCGCAACGGGGTGCGGATCGGCGGCGGCGACTGGCGCCCGCGCGTGGGAGTCGCCCGCGATGTGCTGCGGATCGGCCTGCCTGCCGCGCTCGAAGAAGTCGTCATCATCTCGGCCTTCGCGACTCTCACGCCGATCGTCGCCGGGTTGGGCACGGTGGCGCTGGCGGCGCACCGGGTGGCGATCAACGTCCTGTCGCTCTCGTTCCTGCCGGGGATCGGCTTTGGCCTGGCGACGACCGCGCTGGTCGGGCAGAGCATCGGCGCGCGGCGGCCGGGCGACGCGGCGGCGGTCACGCGGATCGCGCTGCGCTGGGCGGTCGCCTGGATGGGGGCGCTCGGCGTCGGCTTTCTGCTCTTCGCCGGGCCGCTGATGCGGCTCTTCACCCAGGACCCACAGATGATCGCGATCGGCGCGGCGGCGCTTGTCGCAGTGGCGGCGGCACAGCCGTTCTGGGCGGCGAGCTTCGTCTACGCCGGGGCGCTGCGCGGCGCCGGCAACACACGCCTGCCGCTGGCGATCACCGGCGTGACGATCTGGGTGACGGTCGGCCTCGCCGGGGTGGGGGTCCGGCTGTTCCAGCCGGCGCTCTGGGTGATCTGGGCGGCGTTTCTGATCACCTGCGCGGTCGAGGCGGCGTGCTTCTGGCGGGCCTGGCGGCGCCAACGCGGTTGTCTGTGAGGGGAGTACCGCGGTCGCGCGCGACGCGGGCGGTGTGAGGGGCCTGCGGCCCGCCACGGGGTTCGTTGGGAGCGCGCGTGTCCCCACGAACGGGGCTTGGAGAGGCGAAGCCCCTCCAACCTACCCACCACGTGAGTCCTGTTATTGGCACCGCCCCAAGACCGCGATGGTTGCTATGCGCGTAGCGTCCCGGTGGGTGCGGGTCTGCTCGTCTACCCGAAGCGCCCGCTGACGTAATCTTCCGTTCGCTTGTCTTTCGGGTTGGTGAAGATATCGATCGTCGGGCCGAATTCGATCAACTGGCCGGCGCGCGTCTCCGAGTTCATCAGCAGAAAGGCCGTCTCGTCCGATGCGCGCGCCGCCTGCTGCATGTTGTGCGTGACAATCACGATGGTATATTCGCGGCGCAGGTCCATCATCAACTCTTCGATCTTGAGCGTAGAGATCGGGTCGAGCGCCGAGCACGGCTCGTCCATCAGCAGCACTTCCGGGCGCGGCGCGATCGCGCGGGCGATGCACAGGCGCTGCTGCTGCCCGCCGGATAGCCCCAGCGCCGATTTGTCGAGCCGATCCTTCACCTCATCCCACAGCGCTGCCTGCTGCAGCGCCTGATGCACACGCTCCTCGATCTGGCGGCGGTCGCGCCAGCCGGCGATTCGCAGGCCGTAAGCGACATTCTCAAAGATCGACTTGGCGAACGGATTTGGCTTCTGGAAGACCATGCCGATCCGCCGCCGCAGCATGATCGGGTCGGTCTCAGGCGCGTAGATATTCTGGCCGTCGAGGAGCATCTGGCCTTCGCCGCGCGCGCCCGGTGTCAGATCGTGCATGCGGTTGATCGCGCGCAGCAGCGTCGTTTTGCCGCAGCCACTCGGCCCGATCAGCGCAGTGATATGCCGGTCGCGCATCGCCATGGTGATGTCGGCAAGTGCCTGAAATGTGCCGTAGTAGAAGTTAAAATTCCTGATCTGCAGCTTATGCCCCAGCGCGCCTACGTCTTCACGTTGGCGCTCCAGCGCGCCGACCGCCAGTGGGCTACGCAGCGGTGTATTCTGCAATTGCGCCTCGTTCATCATCTCTTACTCCTGTTGGCGGCCCCTCAAGTCGGCACGTCGCACAGCGTTTCAGCCGATCTTGCCGCTGATGTACTCTTCGGTGCGTTGGTCTTTCGGCGCGGTGAAAATCTGCGTCGTCTCGCCTTCTTCGACCAGCAGCCCGATATTGCTCGGCCCGCTGCGGTCGACCATAAAGACCATCGTCCGGTCGGCGATCCGCGCCGCCTGTTGCAGATTGTGGGTGACAATGACGATCGTATAAGCTGTTTTCAGGTTGATCAGGAGTTCTTCGATCTTAAGGGTCGAGACCGGGTCGAGCGCGGCGCATGGCTCGTCCAACAGCAGCACGTCGGGCTGCATGGCGATCGCGCGGGCGATGCACAGGCGCTGCTGCTGCCCGCCAGAAAGCGCCAGCCCCGACAGATGGAGCTTGTCCTTCACCTCGTCCCACAAGACCGCGTCGCGCAGGCTTTGCTCGACACGCTCCGCGATCTCGGCCTTGGGGCGGCCCTCCAGGCGCAGTCCGATGGCGACGTTGTCGAAGATCGACATCATGCGCAGTGGGCTGGGCTGCTGGAAGACCATGCCGATCCGGCGGCGCACCGCCTGCGGCTCGATGCCGGGGGCGTAGATATCCTGATCGCCGAGCAGCACCTGCCCCTCGACCCGCGCACCCGGGATGGTTTCGAGCATGCGGTTGATACAGCGCAGCACGGTGGACTTGCCACACCCCGAGGGGCCGATCAGCGCGGTGATCGAGCGCGGCCGGATGATCGTGCTCACCGGTTCGACCGCCTGCACCTTGCCGTAGAACGGCTTGAGATTTCTCAGCGTGATCGTATTACCGTCGGTCGTCACACCTTCGCTCCCTTCGGCGCGGCGCGGCGGTGTCAGCCGCGCTGGCGGGTGGCCCAGCGGACCAGCAAGTTCACCGCCAGCACGACCACCGTCAGCACCAGCGCCGTGCCCCACGCCAGTTCGTTCTGCGCTGGGAACGGCGAGTCGGTGTACTTGTAGGTCAGCAGCGGCAGCGCCGCAATCGGCGCGAACAGATTGAAGCTCAGTTCATTGTTGCCGAGGATCGTCAGCAGCAGCGGCGCGGTCTCGCCGGCGGCCCGTGCGAACGCCAGCAACACACCGGTCGCGATCCCGCTCAGTGCGGTTGGAATGACAACGTTGAATGTCAGCTGCCACTTCGGCGCGCCAAGCGCGATCGCCGCCTCGCGGGTCGCATTCGGCACCAGTTTGAGCATCTCTTCGGTCGTCCGCGTGATGATCGGGATGGTCAGCACCGCCAGGGCGACGCTCCCGGCCCAGCCGGAGAAACCGTTCGGCTGGCCGCTTGGGCCGGTGCGGGTGACGATCAGAATATACGCGACCACGCCGACCACAATCGATGGAGCGCCGCTCAGCACGTCGGTGCAGAAGCGCACCACCGACGCGACTGCGTTCGCCGGATATTCGGTCAGAAAGATCGCCGCCAACACCCCGATCGGGATGGCGATCAGCATCGCCGTGCCGGTGACCAACAGCGTGCCGACGATCCCGTGCAGGACGCCCCCGGCGTTCTGCACGCCGCCGCTCGCCGAGACGACCGGCGGCTTGTAGGCTTGGGTGAAGAAGTCCAGGTTCATCGCCGGCAGGCCGCGGATCAGCACCGTGGCGAGGATCAGCGCCAGCGGCAGCAACGCCAGCAGTGTCGCCGCGATCGTCAGCCCGCGCATGAAGATGTCCACCATCTTGCGGCGGCGGTAGTTCGAGGCTCGGGTGATCATGCCCGCGCTCCTCCCGGACCGCGCGCCGCCTGCCAGACGAGCAGCCGCGCGATCCCGTTCAGCACGAAGGTGATACCGAACAGCACCAGGGCGATCAGGATCAGGGTCGACTCATGCAGCGAGTTGTTGGCGTTCGGCAGCTCGCTGGCGACCAGCGGGGCGGCGCTGATGCCGGGGGCGAGGAGCGACTTCGGCACGCTGTCCTTGAAGCTGCCGATCACCATCAGCGCCGCCATCGTCTCGCCCAGCGCCCGCCCTAGCCCAAGCATCATCCCGCCGATGATCCCGGCTCGCGCATAGGGCAGCACCGCCTTGCTGATCATCTCCCAGCGCGTCGCCCCGACCGCCAGCATCGCTTCGCGCTGGTGATTTGGGACGACCCCGAGCACGTCGCGGGTGATCGAGGCGATCGTCGGCAGGATCATGATCGCTAAAATTATACCGGCGACCAGCAGACTGCGCCCCGAGGCGATCGGGCCGGCAAAGAAGGGGAACACCTGTCCGAGCGAGGCGGCCAGCGGCCGGCCGATGTAGCTGCGGAAGAAGGGCACGAAGACGAACACGCCCCACATGCCATAGATCACGCTTGGGATGGCCGCGAGCAGTTCGACCGTGAACGACAGCGGCTGGCGGAGCCAGACCGGGCAGAGCTCGGAGAGAAACACACCGATCAGCACGCCGAGCGGCCCGGCGAGCAGCAGGGCGATGCCGGCTGTGACCAGCGTGCCGTAGATCGCCGGCAACGCGCCGAACTCGCCAGCGACCGGATCCCAGCCATCCTGAAACAGGAAGCTGAACCCGAACCTGATCCGCGCCTCAGCCGAGGCGTTCCAGGTCGTCAGACCGATGACACCAACCAGGGAAACAACAAGAAGGGCAAAGCCGAGCGTGACCAACCAAAAGATGCCGTCGCCGTGGCCCATGCGCTGGCGGAGGCCCTGCCAGGCGGTTACGCGGGGCGCGGAAGCCATGAACTGTCCTTTCGGGCCGGTTACATCGACTCACATTATAGCAGTCTTGCCAACGGAGATCGTTCGTGCCACAGAGAACACAGCGGGCGCAGGAGGATGGGCTCCTGTCTCTGGGCGCTCTGTGTTCTCTGTGGCCCGTGTGGCCGGCTGGCTGCTACTTCATCGCCAGCGCGGGCTTGCCGTTCACCGTCACCTGCTGCAACAGGCCCAGGGCCTTCGCCTGCACCGAGGTCGGCAGCGGCGCATAGCCCAGCTCCTTCGCTGAATTGGAGCCCTTGATCAGCGCCCACGCCAGGAAGTCGGTCAGCGCCTGGGCCTTGGCCTCGTCCGCCATCTCCTTGTTGACCAGGATCCAGGTGTAGCCGGCGATCGGGTAGGCGCTGTCGGCCTCCGGTGTGCCAGCCGGCGGATTGACGATGTTCACGCGCAGATCGTCCGGCGTCTTCGGCAGGAAGGCCGCCGCCGCGGCGCTGGTCGTCTCAAGCGAGGCCTTGACATACTTCCCGGCGGCGTTCTTGATCGCAGGCGCCGGCAGGTTGTTCGAGATCGCGTAGATCAACTCGACATACCCGATCGCGCCTTCGGTCTGCTTGACGGCCGCGGCGACGCCGGGGTTCTTCTCGCCGCCGATGCCGACCGGCCACTTCACGCTGTCGCCGGAGCCCACCGCGCTCTTCCATTCCGGGCTGACGCTCGACAGGTAGTTCGTCCAGATCGAGGTCGTGCCCGAGCCGTCCGAGCGGTGAACAACCGTGATGTCCATGTTGGGAAGCTGCACGCCGGGATTATCGGCGGCGATCTTCGGGTCGTTCCACTTGGTGATCTTGCCCAGGAAGATCTCGGCCAGCGTTTCGCCGGAGAACTGCAGGTTCTCCACGCCCGGTAGGTTGTAGGTAGCGACAACCGCGCCGAGCACGGTCGGGATGTGCAGCACGGGCTTGCCGTACTTGCTCAGTTCCTCGTCCGAGGCGTACTTGTCCGAGGCGCCGAAGTCGGTCACGCCAGCGAAGAAGTCCTTGCGCCCCTGGCCGGAGCCGACCGACTGGTAGTTGATCTCCACCGTGGGCACCACGCTCTTATACTCGCTGATCCACTTCTGGTAGATCGGGTCGGGGAAGCTGGCGCCGGAGCCGGTGAGCTTGGCGGTCACGTTACGCGGGGTGAACTCGGTCATCGCGCCCCCCGATGCAGCGGTGGCCTCGGGGGCCTTGGTCGGCTCGGCGGGCGCGGCGGTGGCCTCAGGAGCCTTGGTCGGCTCGGCCGGAGCGGTTGTCGGCGCCGGAGCGGTCGTCGGCGCCGGAGCGGCGGTGGGCTGGGCCGCGCCACCGCCGCAGGCCGCGATCAGTGGCAGCACCAGCGCGAGGGCGAGCAGGAGCGCAGCCTGCCGTCGAAGGGTTGCGAACATGGCGAATCTGTCCTCCTCATAGAAGGGTATCGTAGCCCGGGTACTGTAACCCGGCTCTGTTAACCCCCCTGGAAAGGGATGTTAAGGTTGTGTTAAGCCGGGCTGGTCTGGGTCAGCGCGGTGTCGAGCACCTGCTGGAAGGCGTCCATATCCGCCTTGAGGTCGCTCAAGCGGCGTGCGACCTGGCTGGTGGTGGAGTCCGCCGTGGCGGCGTCGGCGGTGCGCAGGCGAACCGTCTCGGCGAGGACGTTGTCGAGGCTGGCGGAGATATTTTGGAGTTGGGCGACGATCCGGTCGATGTACACGCCCAGATCGCGGGCGTTCTGCTGCTTGTCCAGCAGCGCCTGGCGCGTCTCTTCGAGTTGCTGCCGGGTGTAGGGGTCTTGGGTTTGGGCGAGCCGCTGCTCGGCGGCCTGGAGGCGCGCCCGCAGATCGCGCTGGTCGATCGCGGCCAGATAGCTTTCGATGATCTCGCCCTTCTGGCAGAGAACGTAGGACTCTTCGGTAAGCTCGCGCGCCTGCACGCCGATCGGGCCGAGCAGCCGGCCGAGCGGGCCATCGGCCTGCGCCACGCTGCGCGCGATCTCCTGGTGCGTCCGTTCGATCGAATCAAGGTAGGCGCGGAAAGTCGCGCTGGTCAGTTTCGGGCGCGCCGGGCGCTGCGCCACGGCGATCAGGTGCGGGTCGCGCGCGGCCAGGGCGACCATGGCGGCGTAGGCCAGCAGGCCGAGCGGCAGCAGCCACCAGACGATGAGCGCCCCGGCGACGAATGCGGCCAGGAGCACGGCGAGCGCGAGCGGCCGGGTGGCGGCGCGGCGGTAGGCGGGCTGCGGGTTCAGCATGCAGGTGGCTCACTTGTTCATCAGGCGGCGCCAGGCGTCGATCAGCGCGTCCATCACGGCGGCGGATGGGTTTGGCGCCAGCGGCGGCAGGTCGGCGCGCGCCCCCTCGGCGGCATGGGCGGCGAACGGGCTCTGCCCACCGGTGAGCGCGATATTCGGGTCGGACGGCCGGAAACCGTATTGTAGCGCCAGTTCCTGCTGCGGCCGGGCCACGAGGAAGTCGCGGAAGCGCTCGGCGGCGGCCTGCTGATCGCGCGTCACCCAGTCGCCGCGCAGGGGAGCGTAGGGATGGTCGCTGAGCAGCGTCGCCGGCGGGTAGAAGATGCGCAGGCTCTGGCCATGGCGTTGGCGGGCGGCGTCCAGGCGCTCGAGCGCCAGGTTTTCGTACACCAGCGCGAAATCGTACTTGCTTGGCCCGATCCGCACCAGGTCGTCCATCAGCGTGCCGGTACTGTCGACGCGCTCGGGCACGCCGGCCTGCACCTCGCCGAGCCAGCGCAGAAACGCCTGGTCGGATGCGTCGGCGGTGGCGGGCGGGCGCTGGAAGAAACCGTGCGCCATCAGGTAGAGCGCCTGCGCCCCGCTGTTCGAGGTGGCTGGCGACGTCTGGCCGAGCTTGACCGGTCCCCAGGCCGCTTGGCCGCCCGGAATGGCGCTCCAGCCCTGCGGGTTGGCGATCGCGTCGTGCAGGTCCTGCCAGAACTGCCGCGGGCCATCAGGCCAGAGCGCCCGCGACCGATCCTCCCATCCGACGAGCACAAGCGGCGTGAGGACGAGCGGCCTGGCGTCGTCGGCGGCCACGTCGCCGGGCCTGAGTTTCTCCAACCACACACTGCTCGCCGGGCTGATCGCCGCCGGCGGCGCGCTGCCCCAGTCGCGCCGGGCCACGCGGTCAGCCATCTCGCCGGAGCCCATGCCGCGCAGCGTCACCTGCACGGGCCGCCCGGCGACGGTGGGATTCGTCGCGGCGAAGCGCCGCGTGGCCTCTTCCAGCCAGTCCCGCTTCTCTGTGCTGTACCAGACGGTGAGCGCGATCGGCGGGCGGGCGGCGGCGGGGAGCACGGGTAACGGGGCATACCCGAGCGGACCGAAGACGACCGTGGCAAGCGCCGTGACCAGACACAGGCCGAGGTAGCCGACGCCGATGGTACGTGAAAGGCGAAGCATATGAACTCACCTGGTACGGTTGCGGACGGCGCAGCGCCGCTGCCCGACGCATTATACTCTACGGAGCACAACTGGCGAAGTTGCGCCGCCAGCGGTGTTGACAGCGGGCTATCTGTCGGGTATCCTTCATATCGTACGAGATTTCACAAAGTTGGATGGATGTTCTGGACAGGATATCCCCATGCACCACCTACCGCCGCTCGCCGGCATCGAGCGCGACCTGAGGGCGGTCGAACATCTTCTTTCGGAGCGACTGGCTGATCGCGCCGCGCTGGTGCGGGCGGCGGGGTCACAGGTGCTTGCGCCGGGCCGGCCCCGGCTACGGGCCGCGCTGGTGATTCTCAGCGCGCAGCTTGGGGGGGCTTACACCGCGGATCGGGTGCTGCACGCCGCCGCGGCGGTGGAGCTGATCCATGCCGCGGCCGAGATGCACGATGGTCTGATCGACTCTGGGCGGCGGCGCGCGGGAACCCTGGCCGCGCCACGCGACGCCGACATCGGGCTGATGGTCGGCGACTATCTCTTTGCGCTGGCGGCCGCGGAGATGGCGCTCGCGCCGGATGCGCGCGTGATCGCCTACTACTCGCGCAGTGTGATGGCGATCTGCGAGGGCCAGCTCGCGCCGCCCGCCAGCCTGACCCCGCTGGACGCCGCGCGCGAGCAGTACCTCGCGGCGATCGGCGGGACGACCGCGGCGCTGTTCGAGGCCGGCTGCAAGGCCGGAGCGGTCTGCGGCGGGCTCGGGCCGGAGCAGGTCGAGGCGCTCGGGCGCTTTGGCTACGCGCTGGGGCTGGCGCACCGCATCGCTGAAGATATCGAGGCGAGCGCGGCGCGCCTGCGCGCCGGAGTGGTCACGCTACCGCTGATCTATGCCGCGAACGACGGCGCCGGGCCGGATATCGCCGCGCTGCTGGCCATCCCGCGACCAGACGACGCGCTCGTCGCGCATGCTGCCGCCGCGCTCGAGCGCTCCGGCGGGATCCCCCGCGCTCGAGAGGAGGCTCACACCTTCGCCCGCCGCGCCGCCGCCACACTTGCGCCCTTTCCCCCATCCCCCGCCCGCGCCGCCCTCGAGCGTATTGCCAGCTGGGTGGCGGAGGCCTAGCCGGATCACTACCATAAACCGGGCCGGTTCGGTATAATACGGGAGCGCAGACGACGATACAGGAGCGATTCCCGATGGACGAACTGGCGCCGCTGTCGCTCGAGCGGCGGCTCGATAGCCGGATCTGGGGCGGCGAGCGCCTGGCCGCCTGGCTCGGCCTGCAGGACGCCCCGCCGCGCCTGGCCGAGTCGTGGCAGGTCTACGAGGACAACCGCGTGCGCGAGGGGCCGCACGCTGGCGAGACGCTCGGCGAGGTGGTGCGCCGCTACGGGGCGGCCCTGGTGGGCACACGCAGCTTCGAACGCTTCGGAGCGGAGTTTCCGCTGCTCGCCAAGTTCATCGATGCTGCCGACCATCTCTCGATCCAGGTGCATCCGGACGACGCCTATGCCCACGCGACCGAGGCGGCGAGCGGGTATCACGGCAAGACCGAAGCATGGTACATCCTAGACGCCGCGCCGGGCGCGGATGTCATCCATGGCCTGAAGGCCCCCACCCCGCGCGAACATGTGGAGTGGGCGGTGCGCAGTGGCGATCTGATGCGGCTCCTGCGCCGCATCCCCGTGCATCCTGGCGATACGATCTTCGTCCCGGCCGGCACAGTCCACGCGATCAACGCGGGGATCATGCTCTTCGAAATCCAGCAGAAATCCGACCTGACCTATCGCGTCTACGACTACGACCGGCGCGACGCGCGCGGCAACCCGCGTGAGCTGCACCTCGACCGCGCGCTTGATGTTATCAATTATGGCGCGCCGCCCCCCGGCCTGGTGCAGCCCACGCTGCTGGGCACTGGGCGCGAGTTGCTGGTCACCTGCCCGTACTTCGCCATGGAGCGCTGGGCGCTCGCCGCCCCGGTTGATGGCGCGACCGACCCGGCGACGTTCGAGATTCTGACCGTGATCGACGGCGCGGCCGACCTTGCGTGGGCCGGCGGCACCCGTCGGCTCGCCCGCGGCGAGTCGCTGGTGCTGCCAGCGCGCCTCGGCGGCTACCGGCTCGCGCCGACGCCCGCCGCCACGCTGCTGCGTTGCTATGTCCCCTGAAGCGCGCCGCGCAGTGGCGCAGGGCCAGCGAGTCGTGGTGGGCTGAACTGTGGTTGCGCTTCGGACGCTCCGGCGCCCCTGTGGCTGCCAGCATGCAAGACTATACCATCTCCGAGACGCTTCAGGCGATCACCATCAGCACGCCGGCGCTGGAGCTTGCCTTCTCGCGCGAGGATGGTGGGCTGCGGCTGCTGCGCCGTGCCGGTGGCCCGAATCTGCTCGGCCACGGTGCGCCGTGCCCCGGCCTGGACGTGCAGGCTGGCCTGGACGCGGTCTGGCTCTCGGCGAGGACGCCGGTGCGCTACCTGCGCTCGTCGGTTGTGCCAGACGGGGATGAGATCGTCGTCGAGATCGCCACAGGGATCGGCCCGCTGATCGTGACCGACCGGCTGCGGATCGCCGGCGAGCGTATCGTGCGCACGGCGCGGGTGCGGAATGTCGGCGAGGATGAAGTACTGCTCCACGCGGTCCGTTTGGCGCTGCCGTGGGTGCGGCCTGGCCCGCTCGAATTGTGTCGCTTCGAGGCTCCCGGCAACCATGTCCGCCCACGGGTGGCGCTGGCGGTCGCCGCGGCGCAACGGCGCGATGTCTTGCCGCGCCGCTTCTTCGCCCCCGGCCTGCGCGATGGCCGCGCGCTGGAGCCAGCCCCGACCATGGCGCCAGGGCTGCTGGCGGCCCGCGAGGCGGAGACCGGCGAGACGCTGCTCTGTTGGTTTGGTGGCGAGCGGGCCCTGGCCCGGCCGTTCGTCGAAGGCAACGACCAGGCAGTCACCCTGGGGCACGAGGTCGAGCTGGCGGCGCGGCTGCCGGGCGACCAACTGGAGCAGTGGGTGGAGAGCGAGCCGCAGCACATCCTGCTGCTGCGGGCGCCCTGGCCTGAGGCGCTGGCCGCCTACCGCACAAGCCGGCCGCCCGCGCCGCAGCCGCGCCCCGGCTGGCTGCGTGATGCCACGCTCTACGAGGCCCATCCTGCGGGGTGCGGCGGATTCCGCGGCCTGGCCGGCACGCTGGACTCGCTGCGCGCGCTGGGGATCACGACGTTGTGCCTGCTGCCGGTCTGGTCCTGCGACAACCGGAGCGGAGCGCCGTGGGGCGGTGAAACGGCGAGCGCGGCCAACCCGTACGCCGTGCTCGATTATGGCGCGCTGGACGCGGCCCTCGGCACACCGGACGACCTGCGTGCGCTGGTGCAGGCGGCGCACAGCCGCGGCATGCGGGTCATCGCCGATCTGCCGCTCATCGGCTGCGCGCCGGCCGCCCGCTATGTCGCCGAACACCCGACGTGGATCTGCCGCGACGCGGCGGGCCAGCCGCTGCTGGACGAGGACACCGGCGCGTACCGGTTCGACTGGAGCGATCCCGCGCTGCAAGACTATCTGCTGGCGACGATGTGCGGCTGGCTGCACGACATGGAGCTGGACGGCTTTCGGGCTGTGCCGGCGCGCCGCCCGGCGCCGAACTGGGCGCATGGGCTGTCCCGCCCCGCCGGCGCCGGCGCCCTGGCCCTGCTGCCGCTGCTGGAGCGTCTCCGCGCGGCGATGGCCGCCACCCGTTCCGAGGCGGCCCTCGTCAGCGCACACGGCGGCCCGGCCTATGCCGCCCGCACCGACCTGGCGTGCGACGAGCTGCCGCACCACTTGTTCTTCCACATGGCGTTCAATCGGGTCACGCCGCTGGAGTTAGGCGAGTGGCTGCAGGACCATCTGGGGGCGTTGCCGCCGGGTGTGGCGCGCGCCTGCTGGGTCGAGAATCACCAGACGCGAATCCTCAACCCGCTGGCGGATGGGCTGCGAGGCTCACGCCTGAGCCGGATGCTGTTCGCCGGGATGGTCTTCGCCGGGTTCGTCCCGCTGGTCGCCGCCGGGCAGGAGGAGTGCGACGCGGCGCAGATCGCGCAGTTGCTGGCAGCGCGGGCGGCCAGCCCGGCGCTGCGCCACGGAGCAGTGCATTACAACGCCATCGCCTGCGACTCGCCGCAGATCTTCGCCGTGCTGCGCGTCGCCGGGGACGAGCGGGTGGTCGGTGCGCTGAACGTGAGCGCGCACCAGCGCCAGGTGACGCTGCGGCTCCCGGCCGGCCTGCTGCCGGCCGACCCGGGCGCACTGGCGCTGTACGATCTCCTCGGCAACGACGCTGGCGGACAGCTTCGCGCGGCGGAGACGGGCGCCACGCTCCACCTGACGCTCGCGCCGTTCGCCGCCTGCTGCTTCCAGATCGCGCTCGCGCCGCACGATCCGGCTCGCCAGCCGGCTGATCGCCAGGTAGATGCGCTCTCCCATCTACCGGCCTAAATCAGAGGAACGCGAGGCGATCTGCATCGTCCTTCCGTCGGAAGGCATTGCACCGATGGAGGTCGTCGGGCTGAGACACGGGGCCGCCGCGATCTGAGCGCACGACCCTGGGATCGCGGCGGCCCCGATGGCCCGGCGTGTCTTCCGCACCGCGCTAGCGCGGCCCGATGAACGGCGAGCCGACCGCCAGATAGCTGTAGCCGCGCGCCACCAACTCCTCGAAATCCGGGATCATCCGGCGGCCATCCATCACCAGGTAGGGGGGCTGGACGCACTGCTCGATCGTGCGCGACAGGCCGCGGAACTCCTCCCAGTCGGTCGAGATGAAGAGCATATCGCTGCCGCGCAGCGCGTCGCGCACGCTCTCGTGGTAGGTGATCTTCTCGAAGAGATGGTTCCTCTCCGGGTCGAAGAAGCGCCGCGCCTCGCCGAGCGCCATCGGGTCGTAGGCGCGGATCTGGCGCACACCCCGCCCGAGCAGCCCCTCGGCCACCTTCAACGATGATGCGTCGCGCATGTCGTTTGTCCGCTGCTTGAACGCCAGGCCAAGCAGCGCGACCGTCTTATGATTGAAGCTGACCTTCGCTTCATGCACCGCCCGGTCGAGCAGGTATGTCTTTTGGTACTCGTTGATCGAATAGACCGACTGCAGCAGGTCGGCGGATTGGCCGGCCGATTTCAACTGATAGATCAGCGACTGGATGTCCTTGCCGAAGCACGAGCCGCCGGCACCGTTCGAGACGTACGAGCCCCAAGTGCTGATGCGGCTATCGGCCGTCACGCCGCGCTTCAGGTCTTCCATCCGCACGTTATCGAACGTCTCGCCGATCCGCGCGCCGACGCCGTTCCAGAACGAGACATACGTCAGCAGCAATGTGTTCGCCACGTACTTGATCGCCTCGGCGGTCTCCGGCGTCGTTTCGATGTAGCGGATGCGCACATGGTTGACGAACTGCGAGTAGATGCGGCGGATGATCGCGAAATCCTCCTCCCCGTCCGCGCCGACGACCACGCGATCCGGCCGGCGCGACTTTTCGACCGCGTCGCCCTCCGGCAGGAACTCCGGGTTCGAGGCGACGCCGGCGTTCGGGACATGATGCTCGCGCAGCACGGCCTCCAGCCGCCGCGCCGTCCCGATTGGCACGGTGCTCTTGTTGATCAGCACGATCCGGCGGGTATCCTCGCGCCGGGCGAGCAGCGCGGCGATGTAATTGGCCGCCTCGAAGTAGGCGCTCAGGTCCGAGGAGCCATCCGGTTTCGGCGGCGTCGGCAGGCAGAGGAACATCGCGTCGGCGCCCTCGATCACAGACGTGATATCGTCGGTGAAGAACAGGTAGCGGCCCAGGTTCTCCTTGATGATACTGGGCAGCCCCGGCTCGTTGACATAGCGCTCGATCTGTTCGCGCTCGCCGGTGCTGTAGGCGGCGATGCGCCGTTTGTCGATATCGTAGGCGTAGACCTCGTGCCCGTATTCCGAGCAGACCGCGGCGTGGGTCAGCCCCACGAACCCGGTACCGACGACGATGATCTTCATGCTCGCTCCTTGTTTGAGGTGAACGTCGTGCCTCGATGTGGCCGTGAGTCTGGCCCTTACAGATAGAACGCGCGGCAGGGCCGATTTGTTATGGGCAGGCCTGCGCGGCTTCGCCCGCACGATGGGCCAACGCGACAACCGATGCGACTGCGTGCGAGTCGGTGTGCGACAGGCTCAGGGCCAGCGCGCCGATCCCCAGCGCCCGGGCGCGCGCGGCGGCGCGGCCATGCAGCGCCAGCGCCGGGCGGCCCGCCGTATCGCTCACGACCTCGATCTCCGTCCACGCCACCGCCGCCACGTCCTCCCCGCGCGCGCCTAGGCCGAGGCCGCGCACCCCCACCCCAAGCGCCTTGGCCGTGGCCTCCTTGGCGGCCCAGCGCGCCGCAAGCGACTCGGGGCGCGCGGCGCATGCTGCCTGCTCGGCCGGGGTGTAGACCCGGCTGAGAAAGCGCTCGCCCCACCGGGCCGCGGCCTGCGCGATCCGTTCGATCTCGACCAGGTCGATTCCGGTGTAGATCATTTGCCGACCAGTGAGAGGGCTGTGACTTCGGACGTATAATCGTGGCCGCGCGCCTCGATAAAGATATCCTGCAGATAGCGCACCGACCCGAGCGCCTCTCGGGCCCGCAATTCGATATCGATCCGCCGCCAGGTGCCGGGCGCGACGCGGTCGTAGCGGATATTCGGGTCGCGCGGGGTATCTTCGTCGCCGATGTAGATGCAGCGGGTGTAGCGCTTTTGCCGGTCGGTGGGGCTGGTGTCCTTGTACGTCAGTGTGATCATCACCGGGCACTCCGAGCCGTTGACCCCGGCGCCCTCGATGCTTTGGTTGAGCACGCGCACCCAGCCCGTCAGCCGGAGCGACTGCGTGTACTCCGACACGTCCACGTCCAGCGTCTGCGAGATACCGGTCGCGAACGAGCGTGTCTGGTTGCCCTGGCGGAAAAACTGGACGACCGGCTGGCGCTCGGAATCCGCGCAGATATCGCCGGTGTACGGCGGGCACTCCTTTTGGATGAAGACATAGCCGATCAACTCGCTGGGGGGCATCGCCTGGAGCGGGCCGCTGTAGACCGACCAAGTGTCGGTGCCGTCGCGGGCGTTGTACTCATCCGAGGTGTGGCGCGCGAAATCGCCGTCGGCGATCAGCTCCCACGCCGCCTCGGCCGGCCGCCCGATGACACCCCGCGGGTCGACGGCGACTTTTTCGCCGGGCCGCAGTGTAAGCGCCTGACCGCCGCTGCGTACCGTGGCGCTGCCGTCGCGCACAGAAACTTCGGCCAGCTCCGGCGCCATGTCGGCCAGGCGGGGCCGCGGCCGGCCCTGTGCGTCGCGCGGGACGTTGATGCCGTAGCTGCCGCCCGGCGCCAGGTCGACCGCCACGCCGTTGCCCAGATCCACGCTGTAGCGCACTTCGTCGTAGCGCTGGCCGGCGCGCACATCGTAGCGGGCGTAGCCGGCGTTCTGGCGGAAGGCAACCTCCTGGCGCTGGTGCGTCCAGCGCGAGACGCGGTAGCGGTCGAGGGTCAGGTCGGCGCCGTTCGGATGCGCGAACAGGTCGATCTGGGTCTGGTCGTCCGGAAGGACGATCGAAGCGACCGGGCCGTAGCCCGCCTCGCGCGCCGCCGTGACGCTATCGCCTTCCCGCAGGGCAAAACAGGGCTTTTGGCAGTCGGGCCGGGTGCTGTCCGGGGTGTAGGATTTGTCGCTACCTTTGGGCCGGTAGCCGACGCCGGTCGGGGCGTTGATCTCCACCTGGCTCTCGCGCGGCGACATGGCGGCCCGATAGTAGCGCCAACCGGCGAGGCCGGCGGCTGCGACCAGCGCGCAGAAGATGGCGAAGGCGCCCAACAGATAGAGCCAGGCAATGGTTTGCGGCTGACGAACCGGGGCGCGCTGGGCAGGCTGTACCTGTTCGGCCACAGGCATCACTCCACGACAAACGTCGCGGAATTATACCATGGGTGGGCCGCGAGCGCGGCCGTCAGGTCAGTATGTCGCCAGGTAGCGCTCGATCTCCCACGAGGATACATAGGCGCGGTACTCTTCCCACTCCTGGGTTTTCGCCTCGATGAAGCGCTCCAGCACGTGTGGGCCGAGCGCAGCGGCGACCGTCTCGTCGCGCTGCAGCTCATCGAGCGCCTCGCCGAGCGAGCCGGGGAGGGTGGCGAAGTGCCGGGCGCGCGGGTCGACCTGGAACAGGTCTTCCTCGGCGGCGTCCGGCAGCGGCAGCTCGCGGCGGATACCGTCCAGCCCGGCGTGCAGGATGACGGCGAACGCAAGGTACGGGTTGCACGACGGATCGGGGCAGCGCAGCTCGACACGCGTGGCCTGTGGGCGCCGCGCGCTGATCCGCGGCACCCGCACGAGCGCAGCCCGGCTGGAGCGGCCCCAGGTCAGGTAGACCGGCGCCTCGTAACCGGGGACAAGCCGCTTGTACGAGTTGACGAGCGGGGCCAGGATGGCGCACATCCCGCGGGCATGCGACAGCAGCCCGGCCATGAAGTGCCGGGCGAGCCGCGACAGTCCGTACGGGTCGTTGCCGTCGAAGAACAGGTTGCGCCCACTCTTTACATCGGTCAGACTGAGGTGTAGATGCAGGCCGCTGCCGTCCATGCCGGCCAGCGGCTTGGGCATGAGCGTGCCGTACAGCTCATGCTGCTGGGCGATCGCCCGCAACACCGTGCGGAAAGTCATCACTGCGTCGGCGATCTGGAGCGCCGGGCCGTAGCGAATATCGATCTCGTGCTGGCCGACGGCGTTCTCGTGGTGGGTGGCCTCCACCGCGATGCCATAGGCCTGCATCGCCCGGACGAGCCGCCGCCGGATCTGGGTGGCCAGGTCGGTCGAGACATCGAAGTAGCCGGCGGCATCGTGCGGGATGAGTGACGGCTGGCCCTGCGCGTCCAGCCGGAACAGAAAGAACTCGACCTCCGGTGCGACCTGGCAGGCGTAGCCGAGCTGCGCCGCCTCGTCGAGCGCGCGGCGCAGGACGGCGCGCGGGTCGCCGGCGAAGGGGCGCCCGTCGGTGGTAAAGACATCGCAGATCAGGCGGGCGGTGGCGACGCCGGCCTCCTGGTCCCAGGGGATCGGTGCGTAGGTGTCGCGGTCTGGCGCGAGGTACATGTCGCTTTCCGGGATGCGGACGCGCGACAGCCCCTCGACCGATGAGCCGTCGAACCAGACGCCGTGATCGAGGCAGTCCGGCAGTTCGGCCACCGGCACGGTCACGTTCTTGACGACGCCGAGGATGTCGGTGAATTGCAGGCTGATGAATGCGATCTGCTGTTCATCGGCCAGCCGGATGATCTCTTGGGATGTGCGGGGCATAGAGATGACCGTGGCTATGTACAGTGTGATTGTGCCGACTGGCGGCGCCTGGCCGCCCTCCACCTCTCCGCATCTGGCGCAGGCCCGAGGTCAAACGACACGACCTCTGCGTCGATCTCCGCCCGGTGTGGCCAGGCGGGTGCGCCGTGTGCGATGGCGCCCTGTCGGAAGCGCGCCGGATCGCGGAGCGTCGAAAGCAAGCGCCCGCGCCGGTCGGGCACAAGATCGACGACGGGCTCGACGCCGTTGTCAAAGCGCAGGCGCACGAAACCGCAGCGCTCCCCATTCGCGGCGAGCTCGGCACTCCCCACCGCGCCTGTCGTGTCAATTATATCCGACGATAGAGCAGTTCGTACCCGCCGTTGCGCGCGCCGCGGGCCAGCACCCGGTACCGCAGCCGGCCCTCCGCATCGGTCGCCACCTGGCCGGAGCGGGTCACCTGCTCGCCGGGGCGACTCTGCAGCGAGAAGACGACCGCGCCGTTCGGGTCGAGCACATCCAGCCACAGGTCGCCGTCGTCGGCGCGCAGGCTGGCGATCACTTCCAGCGTGCCCGGCCGGCCCGTGTCAAGCGTCCGCTGGTCTGCCCCATCGGCGCTGACGAACAGGACGCTCGTGCTTCCGGCGTCCGGCTCGATAGCGGTTGTCCCACGCTGGCCGGACATGAGCATGCAGCCGGCCAGCAGCATACTGCTGACGATGATCGGCGGCCACAGACCAAGGGCGGCGGACCACCGGCCACGGGCCATCGACCACCGTTTTCCAGCGAGGAACCAAGGATGGGCGGCGATGGACGCGCAGAGATCGATCAGCGATGAGACAATCGTGGTCACGGTCCGGGTGGCATTCGGCGTTCGCCGGTCGCCCTGTGCCGTCCACTCCCCATCGTCGCGGCTATCCATATGACTCCGGCCGATCATCGGGGTTGAACGTCGCCTCCACCGGCACGACCTCGACGCGCAACGGGCGCCGGCCCGTGATGCGCAGGCTCGTCAGACAGTTCGGGTTGGCACAGACGACCTCCGCGCCGACGGTCACATACTCCTGAACGCCCAGGCGCTGCCCGCAGACCGGGCATTTCACCGTCTCCAGCGGCACGCTCCCCTCCTGCGATGACACGATAACCAGTTGCCCGTGGGTATGTCCTGCGCTCCTCGCTTGTCCCCCGCCGTTAGCTCGCGAAGAGCTCGTCCACAAACACCTGCGCGTCGAACAGCGCCAGATCGGTGATCTTCTCGCCGGTGCCGATGTAGCGGATGGGCCGCTGGATATCCTGCGACACGGCGAAGGCGATACCGCCTTTGGCCGTGCCATCCATCTTGGTGATCGCCACGTCGGTCACATCGGATGCCTGCAGGAACGCCTTGGCCTGCAACACACCGTTCTGGCCGGTGGTCGCATCGATCACCAGCAGCACCTCGTGCGGCGCGTCCGGCACGCGGCGGCGGATGATGTTCCGCAGCTTCTCCAACTCCTTCATCAGGTTGGTCTTGGCGTGAAGCCGGCCGGCGGTGTCGATGATCAGCACATCCACATCCTGCGCCAGCGCCGCGTCCAGCGCGTCGTAGACGACTGCGCCGGGGTCGGCGCCCTGGCCGCGCGAGATGATCGGCACGCCGGCGCGCTGCGCCCAGGTGTCGAGTTGCTCGGTCGCCGCGGCGCGGAAGGTGTCGGCGGCGGCCAGTATGACGCGCTTGCCGTACTGCTCCTTCAGCCGGCGGGCCAGCTTGGCGATCAGGGTCGTCTTGCCGGACCCGTTCACGCCGACAACCATGATAATATACGGCCGGGCGGTGATCTGGCGTGGCGCAGCGTGCTCCTGCAACGTTCGCACCATCTCGGCCTTGAGCATCTCCTTTGCCTCGCGGGCCGATTTGACGCCGTGGCGGTTGCAGCGGTCTTTGGTGCGGTTGACGAGATACTGCGTCGTCTCCACGCCAACATCGGCCTGGATCAGCAGGGCTTCCAGGTCGTCCCATAGCTCGTCGGTGATCGGTTCATCGGTCGCGAACAGCGCCGAGATCTGCCCGAAGAACCCGCGGCGCGCCTTTTCGGTCGCCTGATGGGTCTTTTCGACCTCCTCCTGCGCCTCTTCCTCGGTCCGCGGCGCATCCTGGCCGCGGCCAAACAGTCGTCGCAACATCAGCCCCACCCCAGGTCGTCCGGTTTGGCTGGCGTATCACCCTCCTCGCCGGCCTCGCCGCTCAGCTCTTCCTCCAGCATCTGGTCCACCATCTCATCCCAATCCTCGCCGGCCTCCTCGCCCAGTTCTTTGCCGAGCTTCTTGGCCCAGCGGGCGACGGCGCGCGGGTCGTTTTCATCCAGCCCGGCGAACATGTTGGGGTCGGCCAGGGCATCGACGCGCGCCTCCTCGGACTTGAGCACCGCGACGCGCGACACGGCCCGGCGGACGTTCGCGCTCCGGCAGCGCGGGCAGGTCAGCCCCGGCGGGTCGCTGAAGCCCTGGACGAGTTTCTGAAAACGCCCGTTGCAGTCCGGGCAGAGGTACTCGTAGATCGGCATACAGCTGTCCTATCTGTAACGATCGACGTTGTGCCGCCTGCAGGCGGCACGACAATGCAGGCGAGATCGCTCGAGTCGCTCCGCACATCGTGCGCGGTGGGCAAGCGAGGGGCCTTCGCCGCACTGCGCTCGTCTACTCTATCATCTCATACACCAGCGGCGGCGGGGCGACCGGCTCGCCGGCCAGGGTGAAGGCCGCGCGCAGCGCCGGGAGAACGCGCTCCACGTCCGCCTCTGCGGCGGCGTGGATGTGGAGCAGCGGCGCGCCCGCCTCCACCCAATCGCCGATCTTGGCTGCCAGCACCAGCCCGACCGCCGGGTTGATCGTGTCCTCCTTGCGCGCCCGCCCACCGCCCAGGTCGTTCAGGGCGTGCCCGATGGCCATGCCGTCGATCGCCGCCACAGCGCCAGCGTGCGGCGCAACCAGCGGCACGACCAGCGGCGCGGACGGCAGCCGCTCCGGCTCATCGACCGTGCGCAGGTCGCCGCCCTGGTTGGCGACAAATCGTCGGAATGTAGCCCACGCCCGCCCGCTCGCCAGCGTCTCGTGCATCAGCGCCTGCCCGGCGACATCGTCCGCGGCCAGGCCGGCCAGCACCGCCAGCCGCCCGCCAAGGGTGACGCACAGCGCCACCAGGTCGGGCGGGCCGGCCCCGCGCAGCGCCCCGATCGCCTCGCGCACCTCGAGCGCGTTCCCGATCGCCAGGCCGAGCGGCTGCTCCATGCTCGTGATCGCCGCGGCGACCCGGCGGCCGGCGCGTCGCCCGATGGAGACCATGGTCTCGGCGAGCCGTCGCGCATCCGCAAGGGTGTGCATGAATGCGCCGCGGCCGCATTTGACATCGAGAATGATACAATCTGCGCCAGCCGCGAGCTTCTTGCTCATGACGCTGGCGGCGATCAGCGGGATCGACTCGACCGTGCCGGTCACGTCGCGCAGCGCGTAGAGTCGCTTATCGGCGGGGGCCAGGTCGGCGCTCTGCCCGGCGATCACCAGGCCGACCTCGCGCACCGCCCGGCGGAACTCGGCGGCGCTCAGCTCGGTGCGGAAGCCGGGGATCGCCTCGAGTTTGTCGATCGTGCCGCCGCTGAAGCCCAGGCCGCGCCCAGACATCTTGGCGACCGGCATGCCGGCGGCGGCGGCGAGCGGCCCGAGCACCAGGCTGGTCTTGTCGCCGATCCCGCCGGTCGAGTGCTTGTCCACCGTCAGCGGCGCGACATCGTGCAGATCGAGCTGGTCGCCGCTGCGGGCCATCGCCAGCGTCAGGTCGGCGGTCTCGCGGTTGTCCATGCCGCGCAGCAGCACGGCCATGGCCCAAGCGGCCATCTGGTAGTCGGGCACATCGCCGCGGGTGTAGCCGTCGATCAGGAAGTCGATCTCCTCGGTCGTCAGCGTCCCGCCGTCGCGTTTTTTGATGATGATATCGACTGCGCGCATAGTCGTGGTGCGCCACACGGACATCGGCCACGGATCCAGGGTGAACAGCCTGCCGTGGCGATCGCACGGGCGTCATCGGCTTTCAGACCGGCCGCTGTCGGTCTTCTGTCGGCTCCCGTCCGCTCTCAACCCTCAGCCCGAAGGGCCTGGATCGCCAGCGGCAGCCGCGGCAGGAGATCGCTGGCGATCGGGCCCATGTCGCCGAGCTCCTCGCGGACCAGCCGGCCCGCGGCGCCGTGCAGATAGACGCCGAGCGCCGCGGCGTCGAACGGGGCGAGCCCCTGTGCCAGCAGCCCGGCGATCGCGCCGGCGAGCACATCGCCGGTGCCGGCGGTGGCGAGGGCCGGGTTCGCGCCGTCGTAGAGCAGCAACCGCCCGTCCGGATGAGCGATCACGGTGGTCGCGCTCTTGAGCACGACGATCTGGCCCCAGCGCTGCGCCGCATCGCTGGCCGCCTGGGCGTGGTCGGCGGGGGGCTCCGCCGCGCCGAGCAGCCGCTGCATCTCGCGCGGGTGCGGGGTGAGCGTGCAGCGCTCGCGCGGCAGCCGCTCCCACCAGTGCGCGATCTCGCTGAGCAGGTTGAGCGCGTCGGCGTCGAAGACGGTCGGCGGCAGCTCGCCGGGCTTCTGCTCCTCCAGGGCGGGTGGCTCGGCCGCGCCGATGCGAAAACCGATCCCACCGCGCGGGCGGTGGGGCGCGCGGCTGAGCAGCCCCTCGATCAAGGCGCGGGTCGGCTTCTCGCGGCCCAGCCCCGGCCCGACGAGCAACGCCTGGTACCCATCCAGGTGCTCACGCACTTCTTCGGCGGCGGCCTCGCCAAGCGCGCCCAGCTCGGCCTCCGGCAGCGGGCGGAGCGTGATCTCCACCAGACGGCCCGGCCCGGCCAGCGCGCTCCGCCCGGTCGCCAGCGTCACCAGCCCGGCGCCAACCCGCGCGGCGGCGGCGGTCGCCAGCGTGGCCGCGCCGGGGTAGAGGTACGAGCCGGCGACGACCATAACCTTGCCGAACGTGCCCTTGTGCGCGGCGGCAGGGCGTGCCGGCAGGAGCTTGCGGGCGTAGCGGGCATCGAGTTGAGTTGTCATAACATCCTCCAGGAGCGCCGGGGCCAGGCCGATGTCCGCGACGCGAATCTCGCCCGCCAGGCCGCGGCCAGGCCAGAGCAGCAGCCCGCGCTTGACCGCCCCCGTGGCGACGGTCAGGTCGGCGCGGATGGCGCTGCCCAGGACGGCGCCACTGTCGGAGTGGACGCCGGTGGGCAGGTCGATGGCGATAACCGGTGGCGGGCGGCGGACGGCGGACGTTGGCGGGTGCGCTTCATGATCGCTGCTGCCGTCCGGCGGCCGGCCGCGCTCGTTCACCGCGGCGACGATCGCGGCGAGCTGGCCTTCGACGGGGCGGCTGACCCCCATCCCCAGCAGCGCGTCGATGATCAGATCCGACTCGGCCAGCAGCCGGCGCAGCGCGCGCTGGTCCGGGTCGTCGTCGGCGTGGTACTCCGGGATGTCGCGTTCGCGACAGCGCCGCCAGTTCACGTCGTTGTCCGCGCCGATCCGCCGCCAGAGGTAGAGCGTCACCGCAGCGTCGGCGTCGCGCAGGTGACGCGCGGCAACCAGCCCATCGCCGCCGTTGTTGCCGGGGCCGACGAGCACAAGCACACGCCGCCCGCGCGCCGCGCCGAGCAGGCGCAACGCCTCCTGTGCGACGCCCCATCCGGCCTGCTCCATCAGCCCCAGCCAGGTGGCCCCACCGGCGACGGCGGCCGCTTCAATTGCGCGCATCTGCGCGGTTGTCACAAGCTTCATCGCGCTGCATTGTACACCGGGATCTTGGCAGGCGCAACCGCGGGCCATAGCCAGCGAGCTCATTCGATTCATAACCTTGGCATATCTCTGCCCCCAAGAGAGCGTCAGATCTGATTTAAAGGCGACATTGTGGTATAAATCTGTAGCATCCTTCCTGGAAGATCAGCTTGGGGCGCTTTCAGCAGTATGATGTCGGATCAGGATATAGCGAGGAACAGCGCTCAAACACAACCAGGGGACGGAGCGCGCTCCGTCCCCTGGCCATCGATCGGCTCTATCCAGCCGCGCTACACCCGTTCGATGTAGCTGCCGGTGCGGGTGTCGATCTTCAGCGTGTCGCCCACATTGATGAACGCCGGGGCCTGGATGGTCGCCCCGGTCTCCAGCGTGACCGTCTTGTTGACACTGGTCGCCGTGTCGCCGCGCACGGCGACTGGCGCATCCACAACCTTCAGCTCCACAAAGATCGGCGCCTCGACGCCGAGGATCTTGTCATCATCATAGAACAGAACGTCAACCATCTCGTTCTCTTTGAGGAACTGCGCGGCATCGCCTATCGTCTCCGCCGGAATCTCAAGTTGCTCGAATGTCTCGGTGTCCATGACGTGATAGGTGTCGCCGTCGCGATAGAGGAACTGCATCGGGCGCTTTTCCACACGGACAATATCGATCTCGGAACCGGCGCGCACCCGCTCTTCAATCGTTTTACCGGTCTGCATGTTTTTGAGCTTCATGATCACCATCGCGCGCCAGTTGCCGGGCGCGTGGTGGTGAAACTCCGTCACCCGGTGCAGCTGGCCGTTCCAGCGGATGATGATGTTGGTGCGCAAGTCGGACGTCGTCGCCATCGGTTCATGCTCCCACAACGAAAGCGCCGCCTCATGCGAGCGGCGCGGTGTGCCGATACAGACTAGCGGCATTATAGCACAGTTCGCGGTGCCGCGTGCAACGTTCAGAGTCGATGCATAACGGTGCATGCTGCGCTGTGCGCGCTGCGCTAACTTCCCGCCCTGAACCCAAACACGCCCGCCATCTCGCGCAGCGCGGCTTGGGCCGGGCGCACGTCCGCGCCGACAGCGTCGGCCAGCAGCACCTCGCGCGCCAGCAGGTCGAGCTGCTCCAGGGCGTGGCCGGCCTGCAGGTCGCTATCGAGCGCGGCGAAGAACGCCGCCCGTGGCCCGGCCGGATCGAGCGCGCGCCCCGTGCCGCCCGCCGCCCCCCGGCCTGCCCCCTGCGGGGAATCGCCGCGACCAGGGCGCAGCGCCAGCCGCAGCCGCTCGACCTTCTCCTCCGCCGCCACGACGCCGGCCCGCTCATAGGTGAAGTCCTCGCGATACGGAAAGCTGAGCAGGTACCAACGGAGCGCGTCAGCGCTGTGCTCGCGCAGCGCATCGCGCACGAAGACCATGTTGCCGCGCGACTTGCTCATCTTCTCGCCGTTGAGCCAGGCCAGGCCGGCGTGCACCCAGAAGCGCACAAACGGCCGCTTGCCGGTGTAGTGCTCGCTCTGCGCGATCTCCGACGGGTGGTGTGGGAAGATCAGGTCGCGCCCGCCGCCATGGATGTCGATCTGCGGGCCCAGGTAGTGCATCGCCATCGTGGTACATTCGATGTGCCAGCCGGGCCGGCCCATCCCCCACGGGCTCTCCCAGGCCGGCTCGCCGGGCCGCGCCGCCGTCCACAGGGCGAAATCGAGCGGATCCTCCTTGTTCGGGTCGTCCGGGTTGTTGCCCCGCTCGTTCGCGGTGGCCAGCAGCTCTGCGTACGGCATGCGCGCCATCGCGCCGTAGTCCGGGTCGCTCCGCACGCGAAAGTAGACGCTACCGTTGCGCGCGTAGGCGTAGCCCTTCGCCAGCAACGCCTCGATGATCGGGATCATGTATGGGATCTCGTCCGACGCCTTGGGGAAGTAATCCGGCGGCAGCATGTTCAGCGCGGCGCAATCGCGCACAAACTGCTCCGTCTGGGTGCGGGCCAGCTCGCGCCAGTCTACGCCGTCGCGGTTGGCCCGCTCGAACAGCGGGTCGTCGACGTCGGTGACATTCTGACAGTAGCGCACCGTCGCTCCCTGCGAGCGCAGGTAGCGTTGCAGCAGGTCGAAGACCAGAAACGTGCGCGCGTGGCCGATGTGCGTTGTATCGTAGGGCGTCACGCCGCAGACATACATTGTCAGTGGGCGATCTGTGGGAATCGCAAGCTCGGCGACCTCGCCGCGCAATGTATCAAACAGTCGCATAGTCGACCGCCTGCTCCCTCTGTCCGTCGGCCCGCTCGACGAGCGCGCCCATGCGAATGGCCACCAGGGTGATGTCGTCGTGCTGTTCTGTCGCGCCCATAAAGGCATGCACCTCGTCCAACACATGCTCAACCAGCGCCTGTACACTTCCGGCCGGCTGCGCCGCCGTAACCGTCTCTGCGAGCCGCTCGAAGCCGAACAGGTTGCCTTGCGCATCGTGCGCCTCGACCACGCCATCGCTCAACAGCAACACCGCATCTTCCGGCTCCAGCCGCACCACTTCGTCCTGGTAGACCGCGCCGGCGAACGCCCCGACCGGCAGCCCGCCGATCTCGATGAACCGGTTGCCGCGCGGTGAGACCAGCACCGGGGCGATCATGCCGGCGTTCGCCACCCGGAGTGTGCGCTCGACGGGGTCGAAGATCGCGAACAGCAGCGCGGCGTTCATGTGGTTCGCCTTCATACGCGGCGCCAGCAACTGGTTCAGCGCGGTCAACACCGCTGCCGGGTGATCGAACTGCCGCGCTTGGGATTCGACGGTGGAGGCGGTGAGCGCCATGAGCAGCGCCGCGCCGACCCCCTTGCCGGAGATGTCGCCGATGGCGACCGCCGCGCGGCTGTTCGGCAGCGCCATGTAGGTGTAAAAATCCCCGCCGACCTCGTAGGCCGGGATGGAGCGCGCGTAGACCTCGATCGAGTCCTCGGGCCACGGCGCCCGGTCGGGCAGCAGGCCAACCTGGATGTCGCGGGCGAGCGTCAGGCCGTGCCGGAGCCGCTCGTTCTGATCCTCGATCTCCGCGAGCGACTCTTGCAGGTGATCCGCCATCTGGTTGAACGTGATCGCCACCTGCCCCAGTTCATCGTCGCCATAGACGGGGATGCGATAATCGAGCCGGCCCGCCCCGATCGCCGCCGCGCCGGCGCGCACCTCGGCCAGCGGGCGGAGGAACTGCCCGGCCGAGCGGAAGGCCCACAGCAGTGCGAGCGAGCCGACCAGCACGATCAGCAGCCCAAGGATGAGAATCTGCCCGCGGAGATTGGCGAAGCCGACCGACGCCGGCTGCTCGACGACCACCGACCAGCCGACCGAGCTGCTCCCTGGGCCGCTGCTCAGGCTCACCGGGGCGATCGCGCCGATCACCGGCTGGCCGCCGACGCCAACATACTCAGCGGCGCCGTCGCGGGTTTGCAGCAGGCGTGCGAGGCTAGCCGAGGAGGCGCCGCCCGCGCCGTCGCCCAGGATGAGCGCGCCACTCTCCGGCTGCACCAGATAGGCGCGGCTGCTCGTCCCGGCGGTCGCCAGGCGCAGCTCTTCGGCGATCGGCTCGGCGCTGAGCTGTGCCTCGAGCGCGCCGATCACCGCTCCCGCATCGTTCGGCAGCGGCATGGTGATGGTGAACGACGCCGTCTGGCCGATCCCATGGCTGATCGGCGAGAAGGTCTGCGCGCCCTCGCGCAGCGCCCGCCGGATGGCCGGCTCGTCGCCGCGCTGACGGAGCTGATCGTCGGCCAACAGTTGCAGGTTCGCCACGCGCAGCAGTTCAGCGCCGTTCCGGTCGAGCAGCGTCAGGCTGATCATGTCGGGATAGTTGCGCGTCGCGATGTCCTGCGCGCCGAGCTTCCACTGAGCCAGCGAGGTGCTGGTCGGGCGGACGCTCAGGGCGTAAGTGTCGAGTTGTCGGGCCAGGCGGTTGATATAGGTCGAAACGTTGCGCGAAACGCGCGCCGCCAGCTCGCGCTGGTTGGCGTAGACGTTGGATTTTTGGGTCGTCCAGCTGATCCAGAGCAACAGCGCCCCGACGATCAGAAGCGGCAGGGTGGAGGAGATCAGGCACGACCAGCGCAGGCGCGCCGCAATTGTCGCACGCCCTCGGGGCGCAGCAGGCACCCGGGTATCGCGGCTGCCATCGGTGGAGTCCATGTGGTTCGCTCGTTGCCCCAGACCATGCGGAAGCACGTCGGCGGTTCATTCCAGACCGTACGCGGTGGGAAGGTGTGGAAGGGCGCAGCCCCTCCAAGACCTCTTCTCGGCGCGCATGCGCGTGCCAACAAACGACCTGTGCGGAGGGCCTGTGGCCCGCCATACCTCCCGTACTGCGGGCGACCGCGTAGGTTCATTATAGCACAGGCGATCTCATCGTCGCGTGCGCGTGCCGGCGCCTCGGCCGGATATGGCGTTGCGCGGCGCAGTGGCTGGATGGGCGGTGGGCGCTCGCAGCTCTTTCCGCCGGAAGGCGACCGTGGAGCCGAGCCTGATCAGCGGGGCTGGGCTGCCGCGTCGCGCAGCACCGCCAGCGTCGCCGCGGCGCAGGCATCCCAGGTGAAGCCGGCGGCCCGCACCAGCCCGCGCGCCCGCAGCTCCGCGCGCAGCTCGGGCTCGCTCGCCAGCCGCGCCAGCCCGGCGGCGATCGCCGCTGTGTCCTCAGGGTCGACCAGCAGCGCCGCGTCGCCGGCCACCTCGGGCAGCGCGGTGGTGTTCGCGGCGAGCACCGGCACGCCGCTCGCCATCGCCTCCAGCACCGGCATGCCGAAGCCTTCGTACAGCGAGGGGAAGACAAATGCCAGCGCCCCGGCCAGCAGCGCCGGCAGGTCGTCGTCCGGCACGTAGCCGGTGAAGCGCACCCGCTCGCCGATCCCTAATTCTGCCGCGCGCCGCTCGATCGCCTCCGTCAGCCAGCCGCGCTTGCCGCTGATCACCAGCTGCGGATTGCAGATCGCAGATTGCAGATCGGACGAGGTGCTCTGCAATCTGCAATCTACAATCTGCAATTCCCGGGCGAACGCCTCGATCAGCCGGATGAGGTTCTTCCGTGGCTGGATGGTACCGACATACAGGAAATAGGGGCCATCGCCCACAAGCGCGCGGATGCGCTCCGGGCGCGGCCCCTCCGCCGGCCGGAAGCGCGGCGCGACGCCGTGGTGGACGACCGCGATCTTCTCGCGCGGCACGCCGGCCAGCCGCACCAGGTCGTCGCGCGTCGCGCCGGAGATGGCGATCACCCGGTCGGCGGCGCGGGCGCTCCAGATCGTCGAGAGGAGCAGGTAGAGCCGCTGCGCCCGGGTGTGGGCCTCGGGGTAGCGCAGGTAGCCCAGGTCGTGAACGGTGACGACCGTGGCCGTGCTGCGGGCCAGCGGCGCGCCGAGCGGCACGACGTGCGCCGGAATAAACAGGATATCCGGCGGGCGCAGCGCGATCTCGGTGGAGAGCCGGGCATGGGTCCAGAGGCGCGGGAAGGGGATGCGCCGGAGGGCGAAGTTCGGGCCGAGCGGCGGCAGCGCGGCGGGCGGCGCGTTGCAGTAGAGTGTGTAGCGCGTGCGCCGGTCGCGCCGGGCCAGCGCGGCCAGCAGCTCGAAGGTATAGTGCTCGGTGCCGGTACGCGCGGCGACGGCGATCCGGCTGGCGTCGATCCCGATGTGCATGCCTCTCACTCCCCGCGCTGTGTGGGCGGCGACGCCGGGTCACCCGGCCCGGCCCAGGCTGACCCCGCGCGCATCGTTTCCAGCAGCCGCTGGCAGCCGCTGGCGGTCAATTCGCGGGTGAGGCGCTCGGCGGCGGCGGCGTCGCGGGCCTCGATCGCCGCCAGGATGCCGCGGTTGTAGACGATCGACTCGTGCTGGCGGCCGGGGATGCTGTTGATCAGAAAGCGCAGCCGTAGCATCTCGCGGCCGAGTGCGCCGAGCAACTGCTGCAGGCGGGCGTTCTGGCTCAGCCAGCAGACCGTCTCATGGTAGGCGATATCGGCGTTATAGTAGGCCTCGACATCGCCGCGCGCGAGGGCCGCCTCCATCTCGGCCAGTGCGTGGCGCAGCGGGGCGAGCTGCGGCTCCCGCCAGCGCTCGGCGGCCAGGCGCGCCGCCAGGCCCTGCAAGGCCATGCGGCACTCGAAGGCCTCCTGGATGTCGTGCGGATCGAGCGGCTTGACGATCGCGCCGCGCCGTTCGACCAGCAGCACCAGCCCGTCGTTCGCCAGCAGGCGCAGCCCCTCGCGCACCGGCGAGCGGCTGATACCGAACGCCGCGGCCAGCCGGGTCTCGACCAGGCGCTCGCCCGGCTTGTAGCGCCCGGCGATGATCTGCCGGCCGAGCTGCTCGGCGAAGGCGCTCGCCAGCGCCGCGCCGCTGACGAAGCGCTCCGGCGTGTGCAGGTTGCTGGCGGCGGTCATGGCGGTCAATCCTCCGGGCGCAGCACGATCTTGACCCCCTGCCGCGCCTCGAAGCGGTCGAACGCGGCGCGCCAGTCGCGCAGCGGCAGCACGTCGCTGACGAGCGGGCGCGTCTGCACCGCGCCGGACTCGAGCAACGCCAGGGCGCGCGTCCAGGCGCTCGGCACGCTGGCGTTGCTGCCGGTCACCGCCAGCTCCTTGTAGCACACCTGGTCCAGATCCCAGGCCACCGGCTTGCCGAACAGGCCGATCTGGGCGTACTGGCCGGCCCGCCGCACGAGTTGGAGCAGCTGCAGCGCCGCAGGCCCGGCGCCGGAGCATTCGTACACGATATCTGCCCCCAGGCCGCCGGTCAGTTCGGCCACCGCCGCCGCCGCGTCGTCGCGCTGGATGTCGATCGCCCACTCCGCGCCAAGGTCGCGCGCCAGCTCCAGCCGCGCCGCGTCCGCGCTGGTGCCCAGCACGAGCACCCGCGCTCCGGCGGCCCGCGCCACCTGAAGCGTCAGCAGGCCGATCGCGCCCGGCCCGGCCACCACCACCACGTCGCCGGGGGTGACGCGCGCCAGCTCCAGCGCGCCATGGACGACGCACGCCAGCGGCTCGGTCAGCGCCCCGGCGATGTCGTCCACCCCGTCCGGCAGCGGGTGGACGTTGCCCGCCGGCACGACCAGGTAGCGGGTGAAGCCGCCGTTCACCGCCGAGCCGATCGAGCGCCGCTCCGGGCAGAGGTTGGGCCGGCCGGCGCGGCAGAAGCGGCAGGCGCCGCAGGTCGAAACATAGGTCTCGGTGGTGACGCGCAGGCCGGGGCGCAGGCCGGCCACGCCCTCGCCGAGCGCCGCGACCCGTCCGGCGACCTCGTGGCCCATGACGACCGGCGGGCGGGTCCGAAACTCATCGTAATAGATATGGAGGTCGGTGCCGCAGATGCCGGCGGCCGCGACCTCGATCAGCACATGGCCGGGGGGCGGCGCGGGCTGTGGGACCTCGCGCAGCTCGACGTTCCCGACCCCGGGTGCGACCTTCATGAGTGCGAGCATCGGACCTCCCGACCGCTTGACGAAATAGTATACACAGTGTACAATACGAGTATAGCGATCATTTCCTCAAACTGTCAACTCGTGTCATGAACGCCGCAGCGCTATCGCCGCCTTTCGGGGCGCGCGCTCCGCTACCGCAACCGTCGCGAAGACGGAGCGTTCCAGGCCTGAGGATCGCTGTACCCGCTGCGCCCGTGGTGGCTCATTCTTTCGTGTGCAGGAGCGGCGGATGGCCGAACGGTTCGCCGGCAAAGTCGCCCTGGTGACCGGCGCAACCAGCGGGATCGGCGCGGCGATCGCCCGCCGGCTGGCCGCCGAGGGGGCGCGGGTAGCCTTCTGCGGCTTCGCCGAGGCGCCGGAGCGCCACGTCGCCGCGCTCGGCGGCCCCGACCGTGCGCGCCACTTCCCCGCCGACCTGCGCCGCCCCGCGGACTGCCGCGCGTTGGTGGACGCCACGCTGGGCGTTTTTGGCCGGCTGGACGTGTTGGTCAACAACGCCGCCTCGGTGGCGCGCGGCACGCTTGAAACCACCACAGTGGACGATTTCGATGCGCTGATCGCGTTGAACCTGCGCGCGCCCTTTCTGCTGGCCCAGCGCGCGCTCCCGGCCTTCAAGGCACAGTTCGCACGCGAGGGGACCGGCGGGGCGATCATCAACATCGGCTCGGTGAACGCCTATATCGGCGAGCCGAAGTTGCTGGTCTACTCGGCGAGCAAGGGCGGTTTGATGACCCTCTCGCGCAACCTGGCGCGGGCGCTCGCGCCGTGGCGGGTGCGGGTGCACGTGCTGAACCTGGGCTGGGTGCGCACCGAGGGCGAGGAGGTCGTTCAGCGGCAGGAGGGGGCCCCGGCGGACTGGGCCGAGCGCGCCGGGGCGTCGTTGCCGCTCGGGCGGCTGCTCGCGCCGGAGGAGATCGCCGCGGCGGTCGCCTTCTACGCATCGGACGAAGCCGCCGCCTTCTCCGGCGCGGCGGTGGACCTGGACCAGGGGCCGGTCTGAGTTCACAATCCATAGCGCAGCGTGTACAATATGCTCGCAGAGGCGCTGGCCGCGCTCAACGCTGTGAAGCTGCCTGTAACGGGGAGTGTGGCGGACGCCGCCCATGCGCA
Source organism: Roseiflexaceae bacterium (assembly GCA_042408595.1). GTDB lineage: Bacteria > Chloroflexota > Chloroflexia > Chloroflexales > Roseiflexaceae > JBHOQX01. Next base: position 32,580 of record JBHOQX010000134.1, read on the forward strand.
TCAAGTTAAGACTTGACAAGAAGGGATGACAAAAGGAAGCGCCTGTGCGAGGCTGGAAGTGCAACCACCAGTCAGGCACAGGAGCTTCCCGATGACGACTATAGCAGAAGTAGCTGATGCCATGCAGACG
>JBHOQX010000061.1:0-1082 GCA_042408595.1 Roseiflexaceae bacterium
GTTTCAATGCTCTCTAACGAGCCGATGTGTTTGGAACCTCGAGCGGTGCTTCGGCATCTGGTTCGCTGACGATGTTTCAATGCTCTCTAACGAGCCGATGTGTTTGGAACCGAGACGAATCGCGGCTTCGCCGCCGCGAACAACCAGTTTCAATGCTCTCTAACGAGCCGATGTGTTTGGAACCGACCTCCCAGCACGTCGAGTACTACGCGGCGGAGGGTTTCAATGCTCTCTAACGAGCCGATGTGTTTGGAACGGACCTACGTGCCCAGTCCGCCCGTCAACACACAGCGTTTCAATGCTCTCTAACGAGCCGATGTGTTTGGAACTTTTCCACCACCTCGGCGCGGTCGCGCTTGCCCGGCGTTTCAATGCTCTCTAACGAGCCGATGTGTTTGGAACCCATACGGCGAGTTTTGTAGCCGCCACACTTCAAGTTTCAATGCTCTCTAACGAGCCGATGTGTTTGGAACTGTCTTCGATGATATCCCGGTGACCAATGGGGTAAGGTTTCAATGCTCTCTAACGAGCCGATGTGTTTGGAACCTCATGATCAGCCCGCGCACCGATCAGGTGCCGCACTGTTTCAATGCTCTCTAACGAGCCGATGTGTTTGGAACTCGATATACCGAATGCCACAAGCATCGTGATCGAGTTTCAATGCTCTCTAACGAGCCGATGTGTTTGGAACGCCGTTTTTGCCAGCCCCGCCGTAGATTCCCCCAGTTTCAATGCTCTCTAACGAGCCGATGTGTTTGGAACCTACCAGTTCGGTTTCCCGTTCGCGCGCAACGTCCGTTTCAATGCTCTCTAACGAGCCGATGTGTTTTGAACTCGTCACCCCAACACCGGACGGGCTGATAAGCAGAGTTTCAATGCTCTCTAACGAGCCGATGTGTTTGGAACCGTCGCGCCGCGGCGTTGTTCGGGTGCTTCCGCTCGAGTTTCAATGCTCTCTAACGAGCCGATGTGTTTGGAACGGCTTTGATCAACGAGAAGGTGTCGGGCTGGAGAAGTTTCAATGCTCTCTAACGAGCCGATGTGTTTGGAACCCGCGCCGGCGCCAATCCTTCGAATGGCGC
>JBHOQX010000066.1:0-22010 GCA_042408595.1 Roseiflexaceae bacterium
TCGCGTGTGCGGCTTGACGATCCAACTCGGCCTGCGTATCCTTAATCACGGGAGTCATGGCTATCCTCCTACTTGGGTGTGTGGTTACCTCAAGTATAGGATGTCGGGCTCCCATTTTGCACACTTCTCAGAATACCACCCCGCTTGGCTCCTCCCTTCCAAGATCCGCCCATACAGCCCCTTCGCCAACCGCTCAGCATCCTTGCCTGCGAGGTTCGAAACATACTTGAACTCGACCACCTCACCGTCGATCTCGAAGTCCGGGTTCTTCACACCCTGCTGGTTGACATCTGCCCGCGCCCGTACTTGCCGTCCTTCGGCCTCCATCTTCGCGGCGAACCGCTGCTCGGCAGGCGTCAGCGTGCGCCCCGGCTCGATCGACACCTGCCCCGTGCGCGGTGAGACGGACGCCCCTGACGGCGTGGTCGCCTCAGAACCTGCAGGCGTGCCACCACCGTCCTTCGCTGTGTTGCTACGCAGCGGCTCGGCTGCCGACCGCGGCGCTGGCTCGGCCACCACGCGCACACGCACACCCTCGGGCGTCACCCGTCACTGCCGCGTCTAACACGACAAGAGCCAGTTTGTGCATAGAATCGAATCATCATTCTGGTTGCCGTAGATTCTTTCAACTGATTTATACGGACGCGCAATTCGCTGTTTAGTGTCTATAACGTCGAATAAGCGCGTTTGCTGCGCAAATTCGTTGTCATTTGTGACAATATTACGATTCTCTTATCGTATCATCACAAAAACTGGTCGCAACGGTCTTTTCAGAGCCTTATTAGCTATATTAGCGCTCATTTCACCTCGTAAATCTCAACATTCCCGATAACAAGATAGCAGCACTACACTACGCCATGATTGCATCATCGTTGTAGCTTTCTGGCGGCATTTGATCGCACTCGATGCTCCAAGTCCAAAACTACTGGTCACGCTGCTTGGTTCCGGTCGACGCGTTCCCAAAAGCAACCAGGCGTGCCAGTGCTTCACGCGCTTCTTCGCGCAACCGTTTTTCAGAGATGATGAAAGCCGTCTCTTGGCCCGGGATACAGTCTGGTGAATACGAATCTACCGCCCAAAACAACGTGTCCAAAATCTGAAATAGCGAGTCATTCATGTCTCTCGATTCAGCTAGAAAAGTATCGATATATTGCGCTTCGAACTCCTGCGCCGATATCTCATTGCGAAGAAATGCCTCGATCATCCTCTTGTATTTTTCTATCTGCATCCTTATCCCCCTCCAAGCGAGCCGGTGTTTAATAGATGCTCAATTTGTTTCGGACTGAGCTTCCATCCGCTGATAAAGTTGCCATTAAGGTCGGTCATGAAGTTCAGCTGTGTTGCGGGGTTATAATGATGTATGACTTCTTGTCCGTGGTAAGTCCCTCGGATAACACGCGTCGTTGGCGAACTAACGTGATCTTCGAGTGCTTGGCGAAATCGCGCCGCACTAGCTTTATTCCAGTTTCCGGTAATCCCGAAGAACTTTGCATGTTTGAATTTGGCTTGAAGCTGGGATGGATCAAAAACGATGTGACGGGAGGGCGGCTTTGTTATGTCCAGCTTGGGCTCTTCGATGTTTGCGCGCCTCGCGATCTCGCCACTGTTCTCTGTTGCTTCTACGCTACTACGCAGCGGCGTGCCCGGTCGCGGCGCTGGCTCGGCCACCACGCGCACACGCACACCCTCGGGCGTCACCACCTCCGCCGCCCCGCTCGGTGGCTTCGCGCCACCACGCACCACTCTCACCGTCCGATGCACCAACACCGCCGCCGCTCTCTACCTGCGCCGCCCACTACGGTGAGTGCAAAGTGCGCGGCGACCACGGTCAGGGCCAGAAGCGCACCGAGCCAGCGAAGTCGCTCGATGGTGGCCCGCTGCGACACGTCACGATCAAACAGGCGGTGGCCACCACCGATCCAGCGTGACAGTCTTCAGCTCCGAGCCAAACCTTACAGTCACTCTGTATGGCGTTTAATAACCTTGAACTGTTCCGGCCTCAGCACCACGTTCTCATAGCGATAGCCGCCAACTAAGCGCGGCTCGGGAATGGCTACATCGACAGCATATCCTTCAGGGTCGCTGTAGCATTCGATCACCGTGCCCTGTGTGCCACGCGGAATGACATACTCCGAGAAACCACTTTGGACCTCTTCGACCAACTCGACAACGTCGTTAATTGCTGCTTTCATCTTTCAAGCTCCCACTTGTGTTTTTTGTAGTAGTCAGACGAAGTTCGTGCTTCCTAACACTGCATTCTTTGCAATTTTAACAAATTGGTGATTCAACAAATGCTTTACCGTCATCAGAGCTCTGAAAGAGATGAAATGTCACAAAGAGTCGTTATGCGCGACTCAGTCAAAATTGTTGTATCTCGCTAAGCACTGCGTAGGTTTGTTATTCATGCACTTCAAGCCAGTTCGTAATCAACCGAGGCACATCGCTCCCAATATCGAACTGCCAAATTGTGACCAGCGTTCCTTCTTTTCCGTTTATCCCGGTAATCGGCGTTTGTACCCGAAACCTACGACCATGCTGTGTCATTTTGTCTTCCGTAGCTGCAGTCGTGACGAGATACTTTCGTAGTTGTTTGATGACGTCTTGAGCGGCTCGCTCACGGCCAGCGCCGCTCCGCACGTCATAGCCAAGCGCTTCAAACGCCTTCCATTTGCCGCTGTTTGGGGATGACTTGGGTCCATGGAATAGCGCGTGAACTTCGCCGGGTCGATGAGCGCTCTTGGTGCTTGCGGCAGGGGATCACCAGTTTTCCAAGTATTGAGATCGATAACAGCCGGCTTTGCTTCACTTGCTTGTCCGACAGACTTGCTGCTATTTTCCTCCACCGTGTTGCTACGCAGCGGCTCGGCTTTCGACCTCGGCGCTGGCTCGGCCACCACGCGCACACGCACACCCTCGGGCGTCACCACCTCCGCCGCCCCGCCAGGTGGCTTCGCGCCACCACGCACCACTCTCACCGTCCGATGCACACACCGCTACAGCAGGCCCACGCCAGCCACTGCTGCCGCTCCCACCCCTCTCTTCAACGGCAGGCTGTGACCCGTCCCGCCAAGGCAAGCTGCAGCACACTTGTTGCACCACCTAGTCGCGAGGCAGTTCCTCCGGATCGGTGAAGAGCCGTTGATGCTTGTAGCTGTAATAGCTCACTTCATACTCCGGCCCGAGTTCTTCGCGCAAGATGCGCCACAGCGCAAACCCTTCTTGGTCAAACCAGTGGCTCACCTCGGGGGGCCAGTCCGGGGTGTTCCCAGGATCTTCCCAGTTCAGCATCGCATCGTACACAGCCGCCCGCCGCTTCAGCCGAAAGCGCGTCTCTGGCTGCAACGGCAAATCGTCTGGATCAACGTCTTCATCAATATCTGGCCACAGCGGCGGGCAACCATAGTCTGGCATCAGCTTGATCTTGATCGGCATATACTCCCTCGCTCATTTGGGGATCTTCCGTCTTGGCGCCGGGTTGGCACCAACCACAAAGCCATTGTCACCAACGGTAATGGCGACGTAATGAACATGTCCATTAAACACGACCTTGTAGATCGGTCTGGTCTCGGGTGGTGGTCGTATCTCGAATAATATGATATACTGCCGGTGATCGGTCACGAGCAAGGTTTGCCGTCATGGGTACTAACCTCGTCATCTGCCGGCATTGTGATCGTCCTGACCTCAACACATATGGTCTTGCCCCGAACGGCGAGCAGAGGTATCGTTGTCGCACCTGCGGACGGCAACGTCGCGAGAACCCTGGCGGTGCGGCCTATGCTGCGGAGCGGAAAGCAGAAAGCTTGCGTACCTTCCAAGAACACAGCAGTTTGCGTGGATTGGAACGCACATTCGGTGTTGCCCGTAGTACTGTCAACAACTGGTTAAAAAACCTGAAAACTTCCTCTAATCACGAGTACACTCGTCTCGCCAGTTCCGCGCGATCCAACTACGTTGACGCTCGAAATCGATGAGGGATGACGGTAGCTACGTTGTACTTTCAATAGAATGCAGTGCGGCTGTGGCTAACCTCCTTATTTCTGCCCAATCGCCATGTGACTCTAGTGCTTTGATCGTCCAAAGTTGTTTTTTATCGCTCATTATTGACAAATGATGATCAACTAGACGAATCTTGTTCGCTTGATGGTCTGTAAAATACCCTTTTTGAACTAGTTCCGGAAGAAGAACAAAAGCGTCATCGAACTCTAAAGCGAGCTCGTCAATACTAGGGAGGACTCCCAGCTTCGTTAGGTATTTAATTTGTTCGGATGCAGACGCCGAGAGTCGTTCCAATGCATCAATTAAGCTCTTTTTGGCGTTTATACTTTGAATATCTTCCATATTCTCCTCCTTTCACAGTAGATTATCTCATTTAAAATGAATTCTTGCCATAATTTCTACCAATAACGTTAAAATAGGTATATAGTATGTTTAGAACAACTTGATTATCGAATAATATCTGACTTCCCACCTGTGTGACTGGATACACGCCAGTAAGGATCAGGACCATGATGGCCGCCTCCCGGATGCCAGCGAATCACGTTTCCCGTCGGCTTACCATCATCTGTATACTGGCGTAATACCCAGCCCTACCCCTTTTTACTGCCCTTTCCGAGTGTTTCCACACGCCAACCCGGTTCACGCGCCACAATAGCCTCTATATCTTAAGGCGTTTTACCCGATAGCACTTTCGGGTCTTTAAGTATATCATCGACGCTGGTGATGGCACTAGAGACGCTATCAGCCCCATCCGGAGCACGGAGCGGCCTTGGAGGAGACTTGTCCTGTATTTCGATGATTCTTCTTCGCGCCCACAACTTGCGCGTCAGCGCTCGTAGCCCCACGCGCACGCCCACCAGGAAGAGCGCCGCCTGCACCACCCCGCCGATCCCCAACTCCCAGCGCGCCGCCTCATCCAGCGGCTGGTCGCTCAGCAGGCGCCGCCCACGAATCGCCTCCACAATCTGGGGCCCACCGGTCAGGCTCAGCAGCCCCAGGCCGATAAGTTTGAGTGCGGTCAGCCGATCGGGCGGCCCGTGGCGGGCCGTATACTCCTGCCAGCGCTCCCTGATCTCCAGCACGAGCGCCACTACGGTCAGGAGCGCGGCCGCGATGATAAGCGCCGCGCCGAACGAGAGCGCCGCGCCGATGCCCAGGGCCGCCAGCAGCATCCCGCCGAGGTAAATGAGCGCCGCCAGCGCCAGGAGGGCCACCACCCCAAGCAGTAGCCCCAGCAAGACATGGCCCACCGCGGCCAGCCAGGGCGGGGGGGCGCCCTCGACGCGCGCTCCGCGCCCCACCGCCGCGGCCCCGGCCAGCAGCGCCACGACCGCCGCCCAGAGCGGCGGCCCCGCCTGTGGCGCGGCCTCCTGCGCCAGGTGCGGCACCGCCAGGGCCGCCGTCGGGTCGGCCAGCATCGGCAGGCGCACCGGTCCCTGGCCGACAGCGGCACCGGCCTGCGGCGGCCGGGCCGGCGCGCCGCCCCCGCCGGGGGCGGACCCCCGTATGGGGGCGGACGGCATCGGCGTGGCCGGGGCGCGCTGCACCGCCGGGCCGCCCACGCCGAGATCATACCCGAACCGGGCGGCAACGTAGCCGGTCGTGCCGCGCAGGGCCCCACGCAGCGGGTCACTGCCGTGCATCACCTGGTAGACCGCGCCGATCAGCGCCAGCAGCACCAGGCCCATCAACACATATTGCACGGTCTCCAGACCGCGGGTATCACCAAGCAACCGTCGCATGCTGCCCCCTGCCAGACCTGCGCCGGCGCCCGATCAGCCGCACGCCCCGGACGCCACGCCACACCGATCATGGCCGGCGCCGGCGCTCCCACGCCCTGACGCCTGCCGCTGCTCCGCGCCGGGCAAGCCCTGCCCGCGGCGTTACACCGGGGGCGGCTCGCAGCGCACCGTGCCGCGCCGGACCACACGCGGATACGCGCCGAGCGACCCGACAAACGGGAAGGTGACGTGCGGCACCTCCAGCGCCACCTCGAACGTTACGGGCGCGTGCCCGCCGCGGCACGGGTAGTTGGCGATCGGCGTGATCCGCCGCCGCCCGTCGAAGCCTGGGCTGGCGTTGGTCGCGGCGCGGTAGGGGTCTTCGCGTGTCGCTGCGGCGCGGGCTGCCTCGACTGCGGCGTTGGTGGCGAGGATACCGGTGTAGCCGACCAGTAGCACCTGCCAACCAAGGACCAGCGCCAGCAGCACTATTGGGAAGAACCCAAGCGCCTCGATCAGGGTGAAGCCGCGTTCGTCGCACGCGACCTGCCACGCCGCACGGCTTAAGGTGCGCACCCGCAGATCGTTCGCTCCTGGCATTCGTCTCCTCCGCTACGCATCACAGAGCGCACGCGCCGCGCTGGCGCGTGTTCTGCACTGACTCTAGCACCCGCGCGGGCGGCTGTCCACCTAGTTTTGTAAATCCTCTGTAACAGGACGCGCGCGGCGGAGAGGTTTGGACGGGCGCAGCCCCTCCGAAGCTTCTTCTTGGGCGCGCGGAAAATACCGTCTGTGGTGGAGGGCCCGCGGCCCGCTATACCTCCCGCGCCACGGGCGACCGCGTACGTCCGAAACAGATGCGCGGCGGAGAGGTTGAGCGAGGCGAAGCCCCGCCGGTGGTCGGGCTGCGCCGCCGGCTGCGGCGCCGCGCGCCCGCAGCACGGCCGGCTACGCCACCCACAGCGCCGCGTCATGACCCGCCCGGCCCCAGCGGCCCGATCGAGCGCCCGATGGTCATCACCAGCGCCGAGAGGATCAGGCACAGCACCGACGGCATCACCAGCAGCACGACCACCAGCGAGATTTTGGTCGCCGCCTTGGCCCCCGCGGCCCGCGCCTGGTGGCGGCGCGACACGCGCATATCTTCCGCCTGCCGCTCCAGCGTCAGCGCGATCGGCGTACCGAGCTCCTCGGCCTGCAGCAGCGCGTCGATAAAGGCGCGCAGGTGCTCCGACGAGTTACGCCGGGCCATGCGGCGGAACGCCGCCTCGCGCGGCTCGCCCATGCGCAGCTCGCGCAGGAGCCGGTCGAGTTCTTCGTACAGCGGCCCCTCGCCGCGCTCCGCCAGCAGCGCCAGCGCCACATCGAAGCCCATGCCGGCGCTGACGCAGACCGCCAGCATGTCGAGCAGGTCGGGCAGGGCCACGGAGATGGCGTGCTGGCGCTGTCGCACTTTGCGGCGCAGCCAGAGCTGCGGCAGCAGAAAGCCGGTCAGCGGCAGCAGCAGAATGCCGAACTGGCTGAACGGCAGGCCGCTGGTCAGCAGCAGCGCGCCCAGCAGCAGCCCGGCCAGCGTGCCGACGAGCTGCACGCCGTACAGCTCGTCGGCTGTGACATTGCCGGGGTTGCCGGCATAATCGAGCCGCTGCGCCGTTTTGACCGGGTCGGTCAGACCGCGCAGCAGCGAGACGTGCTCAGCCAGCCGCAGGGCGACCGGGCGCACCCAGCGCTCGTAGCGGGTGCGTGGGGCGGCCTCCGGCACTCCACCGAACGGCGCCAGTTGCTCCTCGAACCCCGGTACGCGAATGCGACGGATACCGCCGATTAGCATGGTAACGCTTAGGCTGAACATCAGACCGATCAGCACGCTCATAGTCGGTTCCTCTTATGCGCGTGTGCGCCGCAGGCAGGTATGGGGCGCGGCAGATCAACTTACGTTGCGCGTCGTAGATGCCTTCGTTCGCCAGGATGAGTCCATCGAGGCTGCGCGCCAACTCGGCTTGCAGCGCGGCGGCCATGGTCCAGGCATCCTCCGTCGCGCCCCATTCGTCAAGTTCCAGTTCAAAGGTTTGGCGTGCGGCAGCCAGGTGTTCTAGCACGGTTGGGGCCAGGTGCGTGGCTGCAGTAGCTGCCAGCCGATCATGCGCCTCTTCGATCTGCGCCCGCACCTGCGCATCCTCCACGTGGCGCCTGATCACGACGGGGTGTTTGTCTGCCTGGTAGAACGCCTGTAGCACTTGCCAGGACCCCGAGCCGTCGGGAGGATCGAAACGCACGGGCGTCTCGCAGAAGACGCTCTGCCGCATTTCTGCGATCAAGCCATCGACCGTGATCAGCCGCCCCTCACGACAATAAACGGCGGTGCGAGCGCTCATCGTTGCCTCGCGGTCGTCTCATCGTTCAACTCCGTACGCCGCAGGAGCCGCGGCTGTGGCCGTTTGCGTGGCCGGTGGCCCACGACACGCCCGGTCGCCAATATGGCGAAAGGACGCCGCCCGGCGGTGCCGCTTACCGCCCGAAAGCGGCATTACAGCACATGCAGGAAGGTTACTCCAGGCGTAGTGCCGTGACCACTGTAGCAGAGGCAGCGTCTAGATGGAAGATGTGAGTGTAACGGGTTTGTAACAGGTCGGGCGGAGGCGCGGCCCGCAGCAACGGGCAGGATGGCGCCTGGTGTGCACCCGGTGCGTGGTCGGCGCACACCAAACAGTCGCGCAGCATCGATTGTAACATAACGTCAGGACAAATGTGGCTTTTCACCACCAGCTTGGTCGGTATTCGGATTGAACAATGAGCCCGTACCGGGACGGCTTTTTTCGAGCTCAGCCAGATCGATGATAGCTTTAGCTCCCCGAATAAGACACCATAAGGCCCAAGCGTGGAACAGAATACCCACCCAATCGCCGACTATCAGCAGCATGAGAAGATCAAAAGCATATAATGCTATTTCGACAATCACGGCCCACAAAAGGCGTTTTCTCCCCAAAAATCCACATACTATAAATATAGCCGCGATAATTGTGTCGATTCCAAAACCGAAGACACGGAGAATTAAGCCTATTACAGGTCCGCCCTCATCAGCAAGACTAGAAGTAATTGCATCTACGAGCTGAGTTACACCCAGGCCGAAAATAAACATAAATGAACCGCCGAAAAGGAAGACGATGGAATTGATAATTGACAAACCTGCGATCCAAAAGAACCAATCCACACCGCTCTTAATGCAACCTTCCAGATCGCTCTTTTTTTATCGATCGCATCGTGTGTTATATCGATTGGGTTAGGATTTACTGATTGCATGTCAGACCTCCGTGCGTCTAGCCCTGGTAGTAGTTACTTGCAAATATGTGTTGTTGACCTACATCGAAGCGAATGGGCGAGCACTCCATCGAGACTGTCGCCGTTAGGCATAGAGCTACTATTCTTAGAGCCTATCCGGAAACTCGGGGTACGATGTGGTAGAATCCACACCTCGAGCAAGCGATTGATGGCAGCAACGGTGAAACGAGCATCACAATGGGCTATCCAAGCGATATATCGGATAAGGCATGGGCAGCGATCGAGCCGCATCTAACCCGAAAAGCCTCGACTGGTCGGCCGCGCACCGTCGATCTGCGGCGCGTCCTGAACGCGATACGCTACAAGAATCGAACTGGCTGCCAATGGAACTCATTGCCTGACGGCTTTCCCCCCAAAAGCACCGTGTTCGACTACTTCCAGAAGTGGAACGAGGACGGCACGCTGATACGTATCAACGATCTGTTGCGCGAGTGCGCCCGGGAGCGGATAGGCCGCCCCAAACAGCCACGCATCGCGATTGTTGATAGCCAGAGCGTCAAGACCACAGAAGCCGGCGGCGATCGTGGTTTTGACGCGGAAAAAAAATATCAAGGGTCGCAAGCGGCACCTCATCGTTGATACGAACGGCTTTGTGCTTCTTGTGTTGGTCCATGCGGCCGATATCAGCGAAAGTGAGGGTGGGATTTGGTTGCTCAATGAACACCGGGATTTCCTCCAGTATCTGGAAACCATCCGAGTCGATCAGGGCTACAAGACCATGTTTGTGGAGTGGGTTGAGCAATTTCTGCCCTGTGTCGTTGAAGTGATTGAGAAACCGAAGGACCAGGTCGGCTTTGCCGTCTTACCGAAGCGCTGGGTCGTTGAACGTACGTTCGCGTGGTTGGGTAGGTATCGACAGTTGAGCAAAGAATACGACCGCCGTCCTGAAAGCACCGAAGCCTGGATCTATCTTGCTTCGATCGACATCTTACTCAAACGCCTTCATCCATCTGTCTAGTTTCCGGATAGGCTCTTAGTGTCGTGCCAATGCCTTTAAGGCAGGGCTGCCGTACAAAGAGAGGTGGTCGTCATATGCCTCATGTGCTGAGCCTTATCGGATCATCAACTCTAAATATAGCGGCACCACAGCGGCAATGGAAGAACGAACCTGTAACGTTTCTGTAACAATCAGCAGCATAACTGCGCTGCTCACAATGCGCGCATCGCCACGCTAGTGGCCCGATACCGACACTGCGATCGGCGCACGCTTAGGCGCCCAGCACCAGCTCGACTGCCAGCGCGCCGCTGGTGACCAGCCAGGCGGGCCGGGCGCTCCGTGCCCTACGCGCCGACGATAAAGCAAGCGCTCCGAACACCAGCCACCAGCACATACCCTAGCAGGGGCGCCAGCAGCGTTCGGAGATACCCGGGCGTCCGCCAATGGCGGACGGTCACTACGATGGGCAATACAACGACCGGGAGGGTGTCAGCAAGCAAACCGTGTCGCCAAGTCGCGGCGTTTGGGTCATGACACACTGGGTAGGGCCCGTCAAAGGTTGACGAATAAATCAGATAGGTGATGGTCGCGACAACCACCCAGAGCGTCATATCCTGCCACATCTCGGTGCGCCGCTGCTTGTCCATCGCTCCCCTTGCCCACGACGCTGATGTCCGGCCCTGGCGCTCACGGCCACCGCAGCAGACACGGATTCCGGATCAGTTCGTACGCCACAAAGGCCAGGCATGGCAGCCCCCAGGTCACCAACCCGACGTATCGTCCGCGTTGCTTATCAACCAATCGCATACACGCGGCGATGACGACGATCGAGACGAAATCGGCGATCAGCGTGACCGCCTTACTCGCCGGCGTGCCTGACGAGCATAGGACCGCCCCATCACCGAGCGTGAGCGCTATCCGCAGCACAATGGCGATAACGCTTGCGAGCAGCGTATTGGCAATAGCAGTTCGCAATGAAGTCGCCTGGGAGGTATGTGACATCGCTTGCCTCCAAAAAAAGCCCTGGCCGCCTATGGCGCATCGTTTGCGCTAAGGCAGTTTGGGAAGCCACGGAAACCACTGCGACAGCCATCTATGAATATCATCTTTATAGCGCGAGTAGAGACCCTTCAACACGGCAAGAATCGGCGCGACGATAAGCAGCACGAGCGGATTAGCCTTCGATAGAGTCTGGACAAAGGTCGCAGCCAGCATAAAGAGCAGGCCCTCAAGGAACGATCCCTTGACAAACTCTTCGATCGCGCGGATGATTAAGTCAAAGGGTATGGCATACCGGCGGAGCCAATCGCCAGCTGCCTTGGCGGCTGTCGGATTACGCACCCAGTTCCACAACCTGGTCGCCTGCTGTGCCGCCCAACGGAAAGGCACGCTCACCACCCGCCAGACCGTCGGCGCGGCGGTGGTGCGCACCCAGCCCCACAGCCGCACCGCCTGCCCGATTACCCATCGCCAGCCTGCGGCAATGCCGCGCCCGATCGCCGGCAGGGCCACCGTGCGCACCCACGTCACTGCCGTCGCCAGCGCGCCGCTAGTGACCAGCCAGGCGGCACCGAAGACCAGCAGCGGGCTGAGGACACCGATCCCCACCAGCCAGGGCACGTCCACCCGCCGCTCGCGGCCAGCATCACCCCAGCAACGCCCGCAGCCGTCGACTTCCGCCCCCGCCGAACGGCGCCATCACCCGCCCGCCCTCCACGATCACGCGCTGCTACGGCGCGGTCAGCACCAGCGTCATCTGACCCTCCGCGGGCCACTCCGTCGTCGGCAATTGCACGGCGGTCACGCGCCGCCCGATTTCGTCGGCCGCGACCAGCAGCTCGGCGGGGCGGGCCGCTGAGCGGTCATTCCCCATAACTACCCAGCGGCTCGGCTTGTGCCAGCGCTCGAACCCGGCTGACACCGACACGGCGCTCGCGCCGGACCATACTGGCCATGCTGGCAGCTTCTGAACGACCTATCAGCCGCACTCAAAACATCGCTAGCACTCGGACGATGCACGCGGGCGGGCGGCCGTTCACCACCACGGCCAAGATTGGGAACAGCACGAAGATCGACACCGCCTCGCGCAGGCGCTCTCTGACGCTACGCCCCGGCTGCACCAAGTAGTTGAAACGCCACACAATGCCCATCCCTATCAATACCAAGAGGTAGGCAAGGTCGCGGGCGATCTCCGCCGCCGTCCCACACGTAGTAGGCTTACCTAAGGTACCCGTGGTCAACGAGAGCACAGCATACGGCACAGCGCACAGGACGCCGAACCCTACAGCAGCGGGCCATGTCTGCCACCACTGCAGCCGCAGCGTGTCACGCTCCTGGTTGTGCGCTGCTTGTTCATTGCTCATAGCAACCTCCTCAGACTACCTGATACGATGGTAATTGGATGCAGCGCCTCGCTTGCTTTGCGATCGATTGCGAAACCATTTCCCCCACCATTCGGGGATCTTCGGAAGCAGTTTCTTGAGGATCTCGACCAAAGAGGTGACGAGAATAATCCCGCGGACACTCAAACCGGAGGTGGAGACGGTTGAAGCGATAAACTGAGCCACACCGGTCAACACGATAGTCCATAGGTCTCCGCCGGTAAGCGCTGCAAGCCCCACGCTCGTGATGATTTTTGTAAGGTTATCGGCCAGTTTGACGGTGAAATTTCGCCAGCCCGCGACGATAGCACGCCCGATCTGCCTGATTACCCATCGCCAGCCTGCGGCAATGCCGCGCCCGATCGCCGGCAGGGCCACCGTGCGCACCCACGTCACTGCCGTTGCCAGCGCGCCGCTAGTGACCAGCCAGGCGGCACCGAAGACCAGCAGCGGGCTGAGGAGACCGATCCCCACCAGCCAGGGCACGTCCACCCGCCGCTCGCGGCCAGCTTCACCCCAGCAACGCCCGCAGCCGTCGGCTTCCGCCCCCGCCGAACGGCGCCATCACCCGCCCGCCCTCCACCAGCAGCAGCCCGGCCAGCCCCCGCACGTGGATGCAGCGGTCGATCCGCAAACGCTGCGGGGCCGCCGGGTCGTAGTAGACCGTGAGGGGCGCGCCGACCGGGTAGCGCGCCGCCGCAGCCGCAGCCCAATCCGCGGCGCTCGTCACCTCCGCCAGATCGTCGGCGGTGCCGACATACGGTGTGCCGCCGACCCTGTAGGTGTACTCCACGACCAATGTATACAGCGGCGTCCCGGTCGGGTCGGGGGCGGCGTGAATATCCGTCCGGACGACAGCGCCGGTCACGGCGGGCCAGCGCCAGGCAGCCCGCCGTGATCCGAAGGGGTGGATGATCATCCCGGGGAAGCGCCACACCATGCCCAGCCCAAGCACCAGCAGGCCACCAGCGACGATGAAGATGCTGTTGACTGGTGGTGCGAACGCCAGGGCGCCGCTGGCTCAGGCCTTACCAGATCAGGATCCCGAACAAGATGTGAGCAAGCAGAACGATAGTCAGGATCTCTCCCCACAACGCTTCGGTGGACTGCACCTGGCACAGATGTCGCGCTCGGGTTGAGGCGACTGTGATGTGCGCTCCCACGTAGCCTAGGAACAGCCCAATACCGGGCTCAAGCTGCAGGCCCAGCACCTTGATTGCCAGACCCAACGCCATCATCATCACAAACAGGCCATTCGCGATCCAGGGCCCATATCGGCGAAGCCATTGAATTCCAAACGCTTTGTCGTGCATATGCATAGATGTAGCTCCTTCGCAGTGCACAGTCGCATGCCGGTAACAGCGTGCGCTTGGCTCATGGTGTAGGCGATGGCGGTGGCGACGACTTCGAGGGCGTGGGTGTCGGTGTAGACCGGTTTGGAGTGCCAGAAGGAGATGTATGCTGGCCTCCACCAAACAGTCGATGCCACACTTCTTGGAAGAATTTGCTGCCTCCAGTGATAAAGAGCGCGATAAAGTCGTATATTGATTTAACAAAGATGCGCAAAAGTCCTGATGGTGGGAGATAAGCCGATACGACGGCGAATACACCGAGGGCAACCAATTGCCACCACGGTAAACTCGAACCGTGGACGATGACCTCCTTAAAGAACCATGCGTAACCGTAGTATTTAATGAGGTTTGAAATAACGTCCGTTGGCTTAATTTCCCAGTTGATAAACTTGAAGGGACGGAACTTGGTGTCTAGTTCTCCTTTGATCCAGTTCCACAGCCTGGTCGCCTGCTGTGCCGCCCAACGGAAAGGCACGCTCACCACCCGCCAGACCGTCGGCGCGGCGGTGGTGCGCACCCAGCCCCACAGCCGCACCGCCTGCCCGGTTACCCATCGCCAGCCTGCGGCAATGCCACGCCCGATCGCCGGCAGGGCCACCGTGCGCACCCACGTCACTGCCGTTGCCAGCGCGCCGCTGGTGACCAGCCAGGCGGCACCGAAGACCAGCAGCGGGCTGAGGACACCGATCCCCACCAGCCAGGGCACGTCCACCCGCCCGGTCCACAGTACGTAGATCGCCCCGGCGATCGCGGCCAGCACCACCGCCGCTGCCCCCAGCACCGCCGCCACCGGCAGCGACACGAACGTCAGCACCCCCAGCGCAACCAGCCCCACAATCACGGCGCTGACCAGGAGCGCCACACCGCCAGCGATCAGCGCACCCCGCACCCACCCCGGCAGGCTGTTCCACCAGTTCGCCAGGGCATTGCCGCCCGACGCAGACGATGCCTGCAGCAGCGCCGGCACCCCGAGCGCCGCCTGCGCCGGCGCCGGCTGCCCCGCCCCGGGCTGGAACGGCTGGCGCTGCGCCGGAACGGCCTGGGCTGGCATCGCCTGGCTGGCGACCGGGCCCTGGATGAAGCGAACGAACTGCGCTACGGCCGTATCGCCGATCCGCCCGCCCTGCGCCTGGACGACCACCAGCGCCGCCAACAGCAGCGCCACCACCACACCGATCACCGCAACGGTCTCGACCAGTTCCAGCCCACCCTCGTGGCGCAGGCCGCGCCCGGCACGCCGGATCATCGCAGTCATCTCACCCTCCCCGCAGCATGATAGATCATCTGGTTCGACACGGCATCACACCTCGATCGTCGCGATCTTTTGAATCAGGAGATAGACCAGCACCTGCACGACGATAAAGGCGGCCAGCAGCGCCCAGCCGATCAAGCTGCCGAACAGCGTCTCGCCCAGCGGCGTGTCGCGCAGCATCAGCAGCAGCACAATCGGGATGAGCATGATAATCAGCGCCGAGAAGCGCGCCTCGGCCGTGAGCGAGCGGATCTCGCTCGCCAGCCGCTGGCGCTCGGTCAGCATGTTTGCCATCGCCGCCAGCACCCGCGCCAGATTGCCGCCGGCCGCGTGCTGCACCACAATCGCGCTCACCACCACATCGAGGTCGCGGCTGCGCACGCGCCGGCTCAGGCCGCTCAGCGCCTGGGCCAGGCTGTCGCCCAGCAGCATCTCGTTGTGCGTCTGGCGAAATTCGCCCTTCGCCGGCTCCGGCACGCGCTCCGCCACCTGCCCGATCGCCTGCTGCACCGACATGCCGGCGCGCAGTGCGTTGGCCATGAGCTGGGTGATCTCGACCAGCTGGCCATCCAGCGCCTGGACGTAAGCGTTCCGGCGGGCGGCGAACACGAGCTTCGGCACAACGAACAGCGCCGCCAGCGCCGCTAGCACCGACGGCGCCAGCGGTAGATTGAAGACCTGCCAGAGGATGATCAGTGTGAACCCACCCAGCGCATAGCGGTAGATCCGGTAGTCCGACGGCTTCCACGGTAAATGGGCTCGCCGCAACTGCTCACGCACGGCCGCCGCCGCCGGCGAACGATCGTATCGGTCCGCCCAGCGCACCAGAAAGCTGCGCCGGCGCAGCGGGTCGCTCAGCACCGCTGGGTCCGCGGCGATATCCTCGGCGCGCGTGACCAGCTCCTCGCGCTGCCGGAGGGCCGTCACCAGGTTCCAGGCCGCGGCGCTGAGCACGAACACCGTCAGGCCGACCAGCGCGGCAAGTTCTCCTGCCGAAATATTCATGATACCCTCCGTGGCGCTATTGGTGCGAGCAGGGCGCGGGCGCGCTGGCGGCGACGCCGCCAGACGAAGAACGCCGCACCACCCGCTGCCGCAACCAGCAACAACACCGGCAGCAGCAGGCCTCCCCCCCGGCGGAACGGCGCCGTCACCCGCCCACCCTCCACGATCACGCGCTGCCCCGGCGAGGTCAGCACCAGCGTCACCTGGCCCTGCGCGGGCCGCCCCTCCGCCGGCAATTGCACGGCGATCGTGCGCTGCCCGACCTCGTTGGCCGCGACCAGCAGCTCGGCCGGGCGGGCCGTGCCGCCCGGCAGCCCCTCCACGCCGACGCGCAGCGGCTCGGCCTGCGCCGAGCGATTGTCGAGCCGCAACGGCACCTTCAGCACGCCGCTGCCGTCGTAGGTCAGCGTCTGCGTGAACGCCGCGCTCACCCGCAACAGCGGCACCGTGGCAGGCACAGCGGCCGATGCCTCGGTGTAGTCCACGTACCGGATGTTGCCCATCGGCCCGCGCCCGTGCACCTCCGCGGCAGCGACGATGCGGTAGGGCCCGACGAACGCCGGCGTGTACTGGAAGCGGAAGCGGCCATCCGGCAGCCGCGCCATCTCCAGCGGGTCGAGCACGCCATCCGGCCGCTCGACGAAGGCCGACACGAACGACACGCCGTCGATGGCGAAATCGGCCCGCCCCGGCAGCTCCACCAGCCCCTCGAACGGCTGGTTGAGCGGCAGCGTCGTCGCCCCGGGCGGCAGAATCAGCGTCATGGTCGGCAGGGCGGTCACCCGCACGGTGTAATCTTTGCTGATATGCACCGGCTTGTCGGTGTGGCGCGGCGCCTCCAGGCGCAGCGTGTAGTCCCCCTCGGCGGTGAGGGCCGGGAACAGCCCGGTGTAGCGCCCGTCGCCCGCCTCGGTGTCGTAGCGCCGCCCATCGTCGGCGAGCGCCACGCTCGGGCCGGGCTGCGGGCCGACCAGCGTCACACTCGGGCGCATGCCGGTCACCCAGCGGTAGCGGTAGCCGCCTGGGCTGGCGCTGTCCAGGTCGCGCACGGCGACCTGCGCCCCGGCCGTCAGGAGCAGCGGCCGGCCGAGCGGATGGTAGCGCACGCTCGAATCGTCCTCCGGGCGCAGCGGGGACGGCACGGGGAGTTGCAGACGCAGCCGGGTGCGCGTCAGCACATACACCTGCGACGGCTGCGCGTCGCCGGTGGCGATGTTGATCGCCCAGCGGCCTTCGAGCGGCACCTGGGCCTCGGGCGGCACCTTGTAGAGCTGGTACTCCGGCTCGTCGCCGCGCCGCACGGTGTTCTGGTAGAACGGCTGCACCACATCCGCGCCGTCCGGCCCGACCAGGCTGGCGATGCTCTCGCCCGAGCTGTCGCGCAGCAAGACCACGCTCACCTGCGTCGGCTGCTGGTCGGGCGCGATGTCGGCCAGCGGGGCGAGCGTGTTCGGCGCCACGGTGACGCGATCCACGAAACGGTCGTCCCCGGCGCGCTCGTACACATTCAGGTAGCTATCCAGCAGGTCATCGGCGCGCGAGGCGACAACCACCTCGCCGCCGGTGGGCGCGGCCACGGCGCGCTGCAGGAAGCCGGGATCGGCCTCCTTGCCGAGGGCGATCGAGAAGACCTTCCAGTAGCGCCGCGCCTGGAAACGGGCGATCGCCCCGGCGAGGCGCTCGGTCTGGCCCGCGCCGGTCGGCAGGCCGTCGGTGAGCATCACGACGAACTGGTTCTGGTTCGCCCGCATGTTCCCCTGTGTGGTTGATTCGAGCATGGCGTAGGCCAACTCCAGCGCCGTGCCCATGTGCGTCTCTTCGCCCATCGGCTCGCGGCGGATGCGGTCGATCGCATCCTTCAGCTCGCGCAGGTCGTCGCGGTCGTTAGCGCGCATCATGCGCGGGGTGAGCAGGCGCGTCTGCCGCGCGCCCGAGAGCACCACCACGCCGATCTTGTCGCCGGGGTCGGTCAGATCGACGAACAGCTTGGCGGCCGCCAGGCGCAGGTACTGCGGGTCGTTCTGGCGCATGCTGCCGGAGTTGTCGATCACCAGCACAATGTCGCTGTTCGGGGCATCGAGCGCGCCGCCGCTTTGCGCCGCGGCACGCGCTGGTGGCAGCCCCACGGCAAGGGCGAGCGCCACCACCAACGCGCCTAGCGCCCGCCTGGCTAGTCGAGCGTCCACGGCTGCTCCTCCCTGGCGATCCCATGCGCGCGGAAGGCGGCCAGCGCCTGCGGCACGCGCCCGGTCCACACGTGCGCGCCGATCACCGCACCGTCCGGCCCGATGCCGCGCTGCTCGAAGCGAACGATATCCTCGACGATCAACCGGTTGCCCTCGTCCAGGCCGGCCACCTCGCTGATCGCCGTGACCTTGCGGCTGCCGTCCGCCAGGCGCGCCTGCTGCACAACGATCTGGAGCGTGCAGAGCTGGCGGCGAATCGCGCTCAGCGGCAGCCCGGCGGCTTCCTTGGCCCACAGCACCATCGTCTCCAGCCGAACAAAGGCGTCCGCCGGCGAGTTGGCGTGGAGCGTGGTGAGCGAGCCATCGTGCCCGGTGTTCATCGCCTGAAGCATGTCGAGCGCCTCGGCCCCGCGCACCTCGCCGATCACGATCCGGTCGGGGCGCATGCGCAGCGCGTTGCGCACCAGGTCGCGGATCGTCACCTCCCCCTCGCCGAAGCGATCCGGCCCGCGGGTCTCCAGGCTGAGCACGTGGTCGCCCGGCTCGCCGATCCGCAGCTCGGCGGCATCTTCGATCAGGATGAGGCGCTCGCGCCGCAGGTCGATCTCGCGGGCGATCGCGCCGAGCAGCGTCGTCTTGCCGGAGCCCGCGCCGCCGGAGATCAGGATGTTGCGCCGCGTGCGCACGCAGGCGCGCAGAAAGGCGGCCATCGCCGGCGTCAGGCTGCCCAGCTCCACCAGCCGCTCCAGCGTGAACGGCGCCCGGCTGAACCGCCGGATGGTCAGCACCGGGCCGGTGCGCGCCACCGGGTCGAGCACGGCGTTGATCCGCCCGCCGCCCGGGAAGCGCTCGTCGTCCGGCAGGGCGGCGTCCACCGTCGGATGCAGCTCGTCCAGCCGCCGGTCAACCGGGGCCAGCAGCGTGTTGATCACGTTCAGCAGGTGCCGGTTGTCGCGGAAGCGGATCTCGGGCGCGGGGCGCAACCGGCCGCGCTCTTCGATCCAGACCTCCTCCGGCCCGTTGACCATGATCTCGCTCACGTGCGGGTTATGCAGCACCTCCGGCCCGAGCGTATCGCGCAGGTAGGTCGGCTTGAACAGGTCGTCCAGCGCGCCGGGGTGCGGTTCGAGCCGCGGCAGGCAGCGCGG
The DNA here is from genome assembly GCA_042408595.1 of Roseiflexaceae bacterium. Classification (GTDB taxonomy): domain Bacteria; phylum Chloroflexota; class Chloroflexia; order Chloroflexales; family Roseiflexaceae; genus JBHOQX01. The sequence goes on from JBHOQX010000066.1 coordinate 19,318, forward strand.
ACGCGCGCCGGTCGCCGTGAACGCGCCGGCCGAGTCGCCCTCGTCGCCGGCCCGGTAGAAGCGGAACAGGTCGCGCAGGACGATCTCGCCGTGGCGCAAGCCCTGGACCTCGGAGATGCTGACGACCTTGCGTGCGCCATTGGGCAGGCGCTCCTGCTGGATGATGATGTTGATCGTGCCGGCCAGTTGCTCGCGGATGGCCTGGAGCGGCAGCCCACCCGCGCCCTCCGCCCACATCGCCATGGTCTCCAGCCGGTGCAGGGCGTCCGCCGGCGAGTTGGCGTGGAGCGTGGCGAGCGAGCCGGCGTGCCCGGTGTTCATCGCCTGGAGCATGTCGAGCGCCTCGGCCCCGCGCACCTCGCCGATCACGATCCGGTCGGGGCGCATGCGCAGCGCGTTGCGCACCAGGTCGCGGATCGTCACCTCCCCCTCGCCGAAGCGGTCCGGGCGGCGCGCCTCCAGGCCGACGACGTTCTGATGCCCCTGGCCGATGTTCAGCTCGGCCGTGTCCTCGATCGTCACCAGGCGCTCGCGTTCGAGATCGATCGCGCCGGCGATCGCCCGCAGCAGGGTTGTCTTGCCGGAGCCGGTGCCGCCGCTGACCAGGATGTTCAGCCGGCCGCGCACGCAGGCGCGCAGAAAGGCGGCCATCGCCGGCGTCAGGCTGCCCAGCTCCACCAGCCGCTCCAGCGTGAACGGCACCCGGCTGAACCGCCGGATGGTCAGCACCGGGCCGGTCAGCGAGATCGGGTCGAGCACGGCGTTGATCCGCCCGCCGCCCGGGAAGCGCTCGTCGTCCGGCAGGGCGGCGTCCACCGTCGGATGCAGCTCGTCCAGCCGCCGGTCGAGCGGTGCGATCAGGGTGTTGATCACGTTCAGCAGATGCTGGCTGTCGCGGAAGCGGATCTCGGGCGCGGGGCGCAGCCGGCCACGCTCTTCAAGCCAGACATTCTCCGGCCCGTTGATCATGATCTCGGTGATCTGCTCGTTGGCGAGGATCTGCGGGCCGAGCGTGTCGTTCAGATAGGTCGGCTTGAAGAGATGGTCGAGCCCGCCCGGGCGCGGCTCGATCTTCGGCAGGCAGCGCGGGCGTGCGCCGGTCGCCGTGAACTCGCCGGTGATGCTGCCATCCGCGGCGAGCCCGCGATTGAACAGGAACAGGTCGCGCAGGATAACCTCGCCGTGGCGCACCCCCTGGACCTCAGAGATGCTGACGACCTTGCGCTGCCCGTCGGGCAGGCGCGTCTGCTGGATCACGATGTCGAGCGCACCGGCCAGTTGCTCGCGGATGGCCTGGAGCGGCAGCTCGCCCGCGCCCTCCGCCCACATCACCATGGTTTCGAGCCGGCGGAAGGCATCCTCCGGCGAATTGGCGTGGACGGTGGTCATGGAGCCTTCGTGGCCGGTGTTCATCGCCTGGAGCATGTCGAGCGCCTCGGCCCCGCGCACCTCGCCGACCACGATCCGGTCGGGGCGCATGCGCAGCGCGTTGCGCACCAACTGGCGGATGGTGACCTCGCCCTGCCCCTCGACGTTCGGCGGGCGGGCCTCGAGTCGGGCGACGTGCGGGTGCGCCCGGTGGAAGCGCAGCTCGGCGGCGTCCTCGATGGTGACGATCCGCTCCTTGTGCGGGATGAACGACGCCAGGACGTTCAGCAGGGTCGTCTTGCCGGAGCCGGTGCCGCCGCTGACCAGGATGTTGCGCTTGCCGATCACGCAGGCGCGCAGGAACTCGGCCATCTCGGCCGTCAGCGTGCCGATGGCGATCAGGTCGTCGATGGTGAACGGGTCGCGCCGGAAGCGCCGCACCGTCAGGAGCGGGCCGTCCACCGCCAGCGGCTGGATGACGGCGTTGACGCGGCTGCCATCGCGCAGGCGCGCATCGACCATGGGCGAGGCTTCGTCCACTCGGCGGCCGAGCGGCGACACGATCCGGTCGATGATGTGCAGGATGTGGTCTTTGTTCTCGAACCAGATCTCCGGCGCGGCGTACACCACGCCGTCGCGCTCGACATAGACACGGGCGTGCCCCTCGGTGTCATCGTCGTGGCGACGCACCCAGTTGACCATGATCTCGGTCACGCTCGGGTCGCGCATCAGCGTTTCGATCGGCCCCAGCCCGACGGTCTCATCGAGGATGATGTTGATCATCTCGGCGCGGTCGCGCCCGGCGATCACCCGGCCCTCGTCCAGAATCATCTGATTCACCAGGCCGTCGATCCGCGAGCGCAACACGGCAGGCGGCAGGCTGACCAACTGGTCGAGGTTCGCCTCCTTGAGGAGCCGGTCGCGGTAGTGGCGGGCCAGGCGGGTGATCGGGTTGGTTTGATGGAGCAGTTCGTAGTCGGCGATCAGCCGCGCCTTGTCGACAGTGCCGAGTTTTTCGAGAACGGCCATGACATGCCCTTCCTTGGCTGCTTCGTTGGCCTGAGTCTAGCAACCGCGACGGGGCGCCGAAAAGGCCCATTTGTAAGGGATGTGTAACAGTTCGGCGCGCGGCGGCGGGCCGGGGAGCCTGCCGCCACGCCAGCGTCCTCAGGGGGCATGGCCGTGCAACCCGAGGGCTCAACCACGCACTCGCCAACACCGCGCTGCAGTCTCACCCGCCCGCGCTCGCGGTCGGCGCCCTGGTCGGCGGCGGCGGGCTGGTCGGCGCCGGCGGGCTGGTCGGCGGCGGCGGGCTGGTCGGCGCC